>SFDX01000057.1 GCA_004557455.1 Akkermansia muciniphila
GGCAGCCACGGGCAGGTTCTCATCGGTCACCACGGGGGCCTCCTCCTTGGGGGGCTGCTCCTCCCACTGCCGATCCACCTCGGTGAGCATGGCGGCGCGGGCACTGCGGCGGGCAGAAGCGTAGTACTGCTCCTGCAGCTTGCTGACGCGCTCCTTACCCTGACGGGCCGCGCGGTTCGTGGTATCGATGCGCAGCACGCGGTCAAAGGTGGCGTCCGCCTCGTCGTACTTGCCCAGGTCGATGTAGCCGTTGGCCAGGGTCAGCAGGCGCTGCACCTCATGCACATCGCCGGCGTGCTGCGGAGAAAGGGCGGGATTGTGGCGAATGGGATCCTGCGTGCGCACCAGCTCCTGCTCCGCGCGCTTGTTCTTGGGCGCCAAGTCACGAGCCTCCTCCAAAAAAGCGACGGCCTCCTCATATCGGCCCACACTGCGGTAGTCAATGGCCTTGGCAATCAACGCATCCGAAAGGCTGAGCTTGATGAACGCCTCCTTCTTCACCGTGCCGGGGCCCTTGGGTAACACGGAGAGAGCGTTGCGGAAACAATCCACGGCATCGCTGTAGCGCTTGGCAGCGTAGTGCGTGCGACCGGCCTGCACCTGCTGCATGGCATCGCGCACCGCCATTTCCTTGAACAGGGAGATAACTGCAACACATGAGCTTCTGGACTTCATACCAACTGCCGCCAGTTTAGCACATCGGCGACCGAAAGTCACTCTCAAAGTTCGCTTTTCTTAAAAAAACTTTGTCCTATCCGCCGACACCGGGCACTGAAAACACCCGACCGCGCAAGGCAATCGGGCGTTCTCGTCATGGACAGGAAAAACTCAGTGGCTGAGGGTCGTGATGTAGTACCCTGCGATAACGGCGGTACCGATCACGCCCGCAACGTTCGGTCCCATGGCGTGCATGAGAAGGAAGTTGCTGCGGTCCGCCTGCTGGCCGACGTTGTGCGACACGCGGGCAGCCATCGGCACGGCGGAAACACCGGCGGAGCCGATGAGCGGGTTAATCGGGTTCTTGCGCCAGCCGGGCATCAGGTTCATGAGCTGGGCGCAGAGAAGACCGCAGACCGTGGCCACGGCGAAGGCAATGACGCCGAGGAAGATGATCTTGAGCGTCTGAGCCTCCAGGAAGCGCTCGCCCTGCATGGTGAGACCCACGGACACGCCGAGGAGGATGGTCGTGATGTTCATCAGCTCATTCTGCGCGCAGTTCACAAGACGCTCCGTCACCTTACACTCGCGCAGGAAGTTGCCGAGCATCAGCATGCCGAGGAGCGGTGCTGCATCCGGGCACAGCAGAATGGTGACCAAGGTGACGACGAAGCAGAAGAAGAGCTTCTCCCCCTTGGAGACCTTACGCAGACTCTTCATTTTAATCTTGCGCTGCGCCTCCGTGGTACACAGCTTCATGAACGGTGGCTGTATAAGCGGCACCAGGGCCATGTAAGTGTACGCCGCCACGGCAATGGCACCGAGCAGCTCCGGCGCGAGCTTACCGGCCAGGAAAATGGAGGTAGGACCATCCGCACCGCCGATGATACCGATGGCCGAAGCCTGCTCCTGCGTGAAGCCCAAGGCGATAGCCGCCAGGAAGGTGAAGGCCACACCGCACTGCGCCGCAGCACCGAGCAACAAGGCCTTCGGCGCTGCCAGCAGCGGGCCGAAGTCCGTAAGCGCACCGACACCCATGAAGATGATGGGCGGGAAAATCTCCATCTTGATACCCAAGCCGATCGTATCGAACAAGCCGCCGTGCAGGCCCTTGATCATCACATGCTTGGTCTTCTGGCCCTCCATGGTGTACTCGCCCTTTTTCTCGCCGGGTTTCACAACGGCCTCCTCGGCCATCAGTTTGTCATAATCCCCCTTGGCCTTCTCGGTGGTATTATCCGGCAACTGCACGTTATCATGGGCTTCGACCTCCACGACCTCCGCCTGCAGGAAGCCGACCTCCTGAATGGGAGTCTGCTGAACCGTCTTACCGTCTGAGGAAACGGAGACGGTTTGGCTGTTGAGCTTGGAGATCACCATACCGTTATCCGGAATGTTGGCAATGAGCGCACCGAAGGCAATGGGCACCAACAGGAGCGGCTCGAACTGCTTCACCACGCCGAAGTACAGCAACACGACCACAACAGCCCACATGGTGCACATCTGCCAAGTAAGCTGGAAGATGCCCATGCCGCTGATGAAGCTTTCGAAGGAGCTGAATAGTTCTTGCAGCATAATTCGCAATCAATTGCATGAGTTACCCCTGCGGCGCAAGCGTGCAACCGCAGGGCCAACGCGCGGGAGCTTAACCGATGTAGGCCAGCGGTTGCCCCTCGGTGACGGCATCACCGGGCTGCACGGCGAAGGAGGTCAGCGTGCCGTCCTGCGGGGCCTCGATGACGGTGTTCATCTTCATGGCCTCGATGGTCAGGATAGCGTCACCGGCCTTCACAGCCGTGCCGGGCTGCACGTCCAGGGAAACGACCTTGGCGGAAAGCGGGCTGGGAACCGGGGTGCCGGAAGCAGCAGCGGCCGGAGCCGGGGCAGCAGCGGGAGCGGGAGCAGCTACCGGTGCCGGAGCCGCAACGGAGGCAACGGGACGCACGGGAGCCGGAGCGGGAGCAGCAGCGGCAGCACCGGCGGCGCCGACGGTTTCAACGGTGACATCAAAGGTTTGACCTGCGACGGTAATGCGGAGTTGTTTCATTGTCTTGATATGTTTGTGATTTGTTAAAATGGTTAATAAAGAAGGATTAGCGGCGAACGATGCTGCGCACGGGGAAATGATTGGTCATATTCGCGGCGCGACCGGCCTCCGCAAAGGCGGGGGTAACGGGCTTGATCTCGAGGATGCGGTACTCATTGCCCAGCGTGTAGCGGATGGCAGCGGCTATGGCCACAACCACCTCCGGCGTGATGCTGTTGCTGACGGCTTGGTAGATACCGGCGGCCAGAGCGGCGATGTGCTCCGGGCTCATCTCCTGAGCACCCACGACCACGGGCCCCGCCGGAACAACGGGGGCCGGGGCTGCGGGTTTCGGCGCAGGCGCGGGCTTGGGAGCCGGCTTGGCTGCCTCGGCCTTCGCCTTGCTCTTGGCCTCCATGCGCGTAGCCACCGCGCCGGAGACGGTCAGGATGACACACAGGAATATCAAGCAGCAGAACACCACGACCATACCCGTAAGCTGGTAGGCCACATCCTTCATCGTGAGACCGGCGATAACATTGAATGCAGATATCATGGCACGAGAGGGGTGTTTGCGTTACAGAGGCATGTTGCCGTGCTTCTTGGCCGGGCGGGACTCGCTCTTATTGAGCAGCGTGCGCAGGGTGAGGGCCACACGGGCGCGCGTCTCCTTCGGGTCGATAATCTCGGTGAGCTGGTCGGAGGCCGCAGCGGCGTACGGATTGTAGAAGGCCTCCGTGTACTCCTGCTGCAGCTCGGCGCGGCGTGCCTCGCGGGCGGCGGGGTCCTCGATGGCCTTCAACTCGCGGTTGTACAGAATCGGTACGGCGCCCTGGGCACCCATCACCGCAATCTCCGCGCAGGGCCAGGCGAACACGGCGTCCGCGCCCAAGCCCTTGGCGCACATGGCGATGTAGGCACCGCCGTAGGCCTTGCGCAGAATCACGGTTACCTTCGGCACCGTGGCGGAGGAGTAAGCGAAAATCATCTTCGCGCCGTGGCGGATGATGCCGCCGCGCTCCTGCTGCTTGCCGGGCAGGAAGCCGGGCACGTCCACCAGGTTCACCAAGGGGATGCTGAAGCAGTCGCAGAAGCGAATGAAGCGCGCCGCCTTGTCGGAGGCATCGATGTCCAGGCAACCGGCCTTGACGGCGGGCTGGTTGGCGATGATACCGACGACCACGCCGCAGATGCGACCGAAGCCCACGATGACGTTGCCGGCGAACTGCGCCTGAACCTCCATGAAGGAACCCTCGTCCACCAAGCGAGCGATGACCTGCTGCATATCCAGCGGAATGCTGTTGGTAGCGGGGATAATCTCGTTCATACCCTCATCATCGCCCACGTTGAGCGGCACGCTGAGGTCGTGCGGGGGATTCTCCGCATTGTTGGAGGGCAGGTAGGTAAGCAGACGCTTGGCAATCGCAATGGCGTCCGCATCACTCGTGGCCACGAAGTGCGCATTGCCGGAGACGGAGGCGTGCACTGCCGCAGCACCGATCTCATCCATCGTGCACTTCTCATAAGTCACCTGCTCAATCACCTTGGGGCCGGTAATGTACATGCCCGCGGCACCGCCTTGGCGGATGATGATGAAGTCCGTGAGGGCCGGGGAATAAGCCGCACCGCCGGCGCAGGGGCCGAGGATAAGGGAGATCTGCGGCACCACGCCGGAGGCAGCAACGTTATTATAGAAAACATCCGCAAAACCGGCGAGGGACTCCACACCCTCCTGCAGGCGAGCGCCGCCGGAGTCGTTCATCTGGATGAAAGGCATACCCGCCTTGAGCGCATAGCGCTGGGCATCACAGATCTTCTGCGCGTGCATGTAGCCCAGCGAGCCGCCCTGCGCCATGAAGTCCGCAGAAACAGCCGCCACGGGGCGACCGTCCACCAACCCGAAGCCGGAAACAATACCCTCTGCGGGAATATCCTTGCCCTGCATCCCGAAGTTGGTGCAGTGGTGCTTGGTGTGCATACCGATTTCCGTAAACGACTCACTGTCAAAGAGATCGGCGACGCGCTCGCGTGCCGTCCAATCCCCCTTCTCGTGCCGAGCCGCAACCTTCTTTTCGCCGCCGGACAGCTTAATCTGCTGCCGCCGGGTTTCCAGTTCCTTCAGCAATTTCGGATCAATAGACATATCGTGAAAAAGTGGTTCTGTGCATCGGCGGACCCATCCCATTCGGTGTGCAATCCACCCTTGCGTAGGGCAATGATACCACGCCGAGCGGGCAAAGAAAAGCAAAAAACGTGTCGCGGGGTGCTTTTTCCTGATTTCATTCTAAACCTGCACGTTCATGCGGGGGGTCAGGATGCAGCGGCGGTAGGTACCGGGCTGCACATGGGTGCGCGGCCAGACGATGCAGTCCTCCAGCACACAACCGGCGGGAATACAGGCCCCCTTCCCCACGGCGCAGTCTTCGCTGAGCTCTGCATCGGGATGCACGGTGGCCTCGCGGGAGATGCGGCGGCCGTAGGGTACCTCCAACACGGCGTTCAGGTAATCCTCCGGCGTGCCGAGCTCGTACCACATCGCGTCATCGAATACCACGCCGCCCACCTCGCCGCGCCGGATGAGCTCCAGCCACACGGGCACGATGGAGAAGCAGTCTTCCGCAGGGAAAAGCTGCGCCACGGAGGGCTCCATCACGTACACGCCCGCAAACTGGTGCGTGCCGGGGTCGATGCCGAGGGCATGGCGCATATCCGTGATGCGCCCCGTGGCGGCATCGAAGCCCACATTGCGCTTGCCGCCCACGCTGCGCAGGGCCAGGGTCACTTTCCGACCGCTCCGGCGGTGCGCCGCCAGCAGCTCTGCGGCGTCGATGTCGGTCCAGATGTCGCCGTTGTGCACCAGCAGGGGCTCGTCGGGATGCACCAGGGGCATGATTTTCTTAACGCCGCCGCCGGAGTC
>SFDX01000058.1 GCA_004557455.1 Akkermansia muciniphila
GGAGTGCTTTTTTCTCTGCCTTCTTCATGTGTTTGAGGTCTATCTGCCCTTCCATGGGGATATTATACCACAATAATCTTAATACGCCAAGGTAATAAGAACCGAACCAATGGTCTGCGCTTGCGCATGGACGGTGACTCTACCTTCTTGACAGACGCTTCCAAGACTTTGTTTGTGGGCGGCGGTCAGTTGTGGCTCTACAACAAGAACACCACGGCAAAAACCATAGATGTGCAAGCAACGATGTACCTGGGCGGCTGCCTTTATGATGACACGAGCTCCACATACGCGAATCGTGGCTTGGACGGAGATGTTCGGGCGGAGGGTGCTGTGAAATTCATGAACAAGATTCACCTGATAGAAGATGCCCGCATCCTGGGAATGGATTCGGGGACTGCGGTGGTGACCTTTACGGAATCCTGTCGCATTGACGGTCACGGCTTTGATCTCTCCTTGGGCGCTCCGGACTTGAGCGGTACCGATGCCGCCGGACGCAAAGGAGCGCCGTTCTCGATTGAGAAGGGATGTACCATTGAGAATGTCAAGAGCTTGATTATCGGCGGTGTGCCGAATGAGGGGTCTACGTACGGCTCTACTACGGTGAACATCGCCGGCACCGTGAAGGCCGGCAGCTTGCGCGTGGGTCGCGGCTCAACGGTGAATATCGATGCGGATGTCGACCACCTGTATTTCTCCAACGAGGGTGCGGATTACGATGGACGCAACTACGCCTTGCTCCTTCTGAAGGATGCGACGGGAACTTCCGGAAGCCACGCCACGATTAATTTTGCGAACTCGGCCACCATCTCCTGCAACACGGATAAGTTGACGGATAAGGACGGTACGGTCATCGGGCAATTTGTCGGTGCCTTTGCCATGGATGTGAAGGATGGTAAGATGACAATCTCCGGCGGCAAATCGGCTGAGGATGAGGGAGATTCCGGCAGCTCCGCCGATGCCGGGCACTTCGGTGAAAAGACCTCCACGGTCGAGAACCTGAAGCTGGAGCTTAAGACCGGTTCGGCCTTGGTGCTGAATGACATTGTACTGGGCGTCTATCATAATCTGCAGGGGTATTCTACACAGCATAATGCCTTGGGGGCTAATAACGTGACCATCGACCTCTCCTCCCCCGAATATGCTAAAACGGGATCTATGGCAACCACGGCGCTGACGCTGAAAGCAACGGGTGCTTCGGAGGCCACCCACATCGTGGCGGTCGGATCGGATGTGCTGACCATTGATTACACGGGCATGAGCAATCTGACCTTTGATGAGGGCGGCACCCTGCTGCTGGATGCCTCCTCCCTCGCGGTGAACATGAGCCTCTATGATTACGTGGCGGTCAAGTTCGACAAGTCCGTGGAACTCAGCCCGGATAAGATGGCAAGCATCACGGCCAACAACGGGCAGGCGATCGTGCAGACCTATTATATCAAGGATGGGGACAACTACTACGTCTATTTCCAAGTGCCGGAACCCGCATCGGGGCTGCTCTGCCTGTTCGGGCTTTCAGCGGCGTCCCTGCGGAGGCGCAGAAAACAGGCGGGGCGTGCCTAAATGTCCCACCGAGTCGGTAGGTCAAGAGAAAAGATATGTATGACACAACTTTTTTGGCGTGACAGGTCGTACCGCCGAAAACCCTTATCGCATAAGCGTTAGAGACATCGTCTATTTCGGTATTTTCTCGTACGCCTTTTTCGGGGTCTTGAAAAAAGTCTTGCATGTTCACGGAGATGTGCTATTCTCTGCCTCGTACAGTGGCGGGTAAATCCATAACCGGTACAGTGCCGGCGGAGTGAACCGCAATCATCCCCATCCCGAAGAACGATGCAAAGCAAGGTGACAGAAACAATACGAGGCGGCGCGCTGACGGTGTGTGCCGCAGCAGTGGCATTCGGTCAGATAGCCCATGCGGATGCCAAGCCGAACCTGGCCGATGAGGCCGGGCGCGCCGAGGCTGCCCGCATCGTGGAGCTGAGCATCAAGCAACAGGTGCTCGATCAGTTGCAGAAGACCTATGGCCACAGCTTCGAGAACCTTGAGATGGAGCTGCTGGAGCAGCGTAGCATGGATCCGCAGAATATGCTCCGCTTCCTCCTTTCGGCGGACGGTCTGGACAGTTGCCTGCTGCTCGTGATGCTCGATGCCGAGTCCGGTGCCGTGCTCGATGTGCGCCCGGAGGGTAAGCTCGCTACCACGGATGACATGGTGCGCAATAAGTACGCGACCGTGCTCCGCAGCCTTACGACGGGCCAGACCATGGCCCTGCGGGCCGGTGACTTTGTGCCGACCGTCGGCCCCGGTGGGGCAAGCTCTGCTAACCGTGAGGGGGGGGCAGCAAGCTTGGTCCTTGGCCTTACTTCCCTTGGGTAGCGGAGCCGCGTCACCGGTCGGAGACCTCGGCGGACTCTGATTCTGCGGGCAGTGATACCCCGCAGTATACCGTACCCCTTGCCCCCGTCGGCAGCTCGGCCCCCGTTGTTGCGGCGTCGGCCCCCGCGCCCGTTGTGATAGCCTCTGCCCCTGCGGCCTCGGCTCCCTCTGCTCCCGGCAGCGGCGCCGTCTCCTACGGTGGCGGTGCAGCCTGCGGCGGCGGCGGTGGGGCAGGCGGTAGCTCCGGCGGCGGCTCGGCCTCTGCCTCCCCGGCTCCGGCAGCGCCCGCTGCTCCCGAGGAGCCTTCTGCCGACCCCTCGCAGCCATCCGACCCCACCGACTCCGAGGACGAGGACAATGAGGATAAGCCGGATAGCACTGATCCCGGCTCGGAGGATGCATCGCTCACCCTTCCGGAGGACTCCGCTGCCACGCCCGCAGCGGCTTCCGTCCCCGCCCGCGCCCGCTTGTTCAGCCTGCCCGTTAAGATGCTCGGTGCCACCGCCGCTACGGACACTCCCGCGACGTGGGTGTATGGGTGGAATAGTGAGGATAAGTGTGTTACGTTGAATTCGGAGGATGTGATTTATGGGGAAGATCCTGTGAGCGTGACGACTTCCGGGGGGACCTACAGCATAGATCCTGATGGGAACGGGAATTATACGAACACGGTATTCACTCTTGATGCGATGCCTAAGTATATTCAGGCTGTAGATGCTACCGGAACGGTCAAAAATATAAATAATCATATTAGTATCAAGTTGATTGCAGGTTCGGGGAGTAATCTTGTCAGCAACACTGCTAAGACGGATTTTAAAGGAATTGATACGGTGCATGTAGCTGCTAATCCTGACGACGGCAGTGTGATGCGTCTACGCATGAGTACGGACGTATTCTTGAATGCTGAGGGAAAAAGTTTATACATGACCGGTGGGCAGTTGTGGCTGGATGGAGCTGGGTTATCGTCGTCTGATGGATTGAATATAAAAGCTACTCTGTATTTGGGTGGAGGCGGTTATGTTACTGATGCGAGCAAAGGTTTGGATAGTGATGTCCGTGCTGAGGGACGTGTCTATTTTAAGAATACAATTAATTTAATAGACAACGCGAGCATAGTTGGTGTCATTACAAAAACATTAAGTGAGAGTATAAGCTCGAGCGGTTATTCCGAGGAGGTCGTATTTACCTCTTCTTGTAAGGTGAATGGTCAGGGCTTCGATTTGGCCTTGAAGGGAGCAAATTTGCTTGAACTCTCCAAATACAAGAATTCTCCCTTTATCTTTAGTGCAGGGAGCGAACTTAAGGAGGTCAGAAGCCTTATCATCGGTGGCATCTATAATGAGTCTAAAACTAATAAATATGGTGCTACTACGTTGAACATAGAGGGGGCAGCTTCCGAAGATCAACCGTCAGTGAATATTGAGGCCGGAAGCCTTCGAGTGGGGCAGGGGTCCGCAGTAAATGTGGCCGAAGGTGCATCACACATGTATTTTTCCGGCAGGGGGTCGGCTGCAGATTACGATGCTAAGGCCGGTATGGGCGACTATTCTTTGCTCCTTCTGAAAGATAGTGCCTCCGAAAACTCTGCTGTCATCAATTTGGCGGATAAGGCAAGCCTCTCCTGCAACACGAATAGCCTGACGCACACAGACGGGACCGTCATCGGCCGGGTTACCGGGGCTTTTGCTGTGGATGTCGCGAGCGACGGGACGCTCTCGATTTCCGGCGGAACAGCTGCGGGGAAGGAGACGGTCGGCAAAGCAGGGGATACCTGTTCGATCATGGAGAACCTGAAGCTGGATATCAAGGCCGGTGCCTCGTTGGTGCTGAATGACATCATTCTCGGCGATCGCCACGCCCTGAAGGGAGAGGATGCTGCCAACCCCGGGTCGCTGAAGCTCAACAATGTGGTTATCGGTCTCGTTCCGAATAACTACACGACACAGAGTATTGCGAATTTGGCAGAGGGCGGGTCCCTGGAGCTGAAAGCTACGGGCGGCGGGGCGCGGACCCTGACGATTGACGATGAGGCAAGTATTCTGACCGTCTACTATACGGGAATGGAGAACTTGGAATTTGTGGACGGCAGCACTCTGGTGCTGGACTTCGCGAACATGGAACTGGAACTCGGTGAGCACAAATATGTGAAGGTTGTGTTCGATGATTCGGTTAAGTTCGATCCTGAGAAAGTGACCATCACGAGTGTTTCCGGCTCCCTGGACAACACGGGGTATTACCTTCCCACTGTCGAGGGCGGGGCAACCAACGTGGTGTATTTCCTGGCACCGGAGCCTGCATCCGCTGTCCTCTGCCTGTTCGGGCTGGCGGCCGGGGCGGCAAGGCGTCGCAGAAAACAGAAATGAAGATGAAGAAAGGAACAGAGTCTATAGTCTATCGATTGTATCGGAAATAAGAAAAGAGTATGACACAACTTTTGCTCCCTGTTGCCGGGTAAGGCGATCGGGAGCCGTAACTCCTTGAAAATCAAGCGTTCAGGGGGCATAACAGTTTCGATATTTCACCTTACGGCACGACTACCTGCCGGAGAAAGGGCTTGCATATTTACAGAACCGTGCTACTCTGGGCACGTGCAGAACGCGGAGAACCCCGGAACCGGCACCAGGCCGGCCGAGCTAACCGCAACAAACCCTTCCCGAGAAATGAAGCAAAGCAAGGTGACAGAAACGATTCGAGTCGGCGCGCTGACGGTGTGCGCCGCAGCAGTGGCATTCGGTTCGG
>SFDX01000004.1 GCA_004557455.1 Akkermansia muciniphila
GAAAAAAGAAGCAAGGATCCGACAACGGTGGCCAAACTATTCCAGCATCCGAAGGTGGCGTATGCTGCTGACGACAATCATTCATTGCCGAAGTAATAACAAAGAAAAAACGAACTATGCCGGAACCTGAATACGTAACCCCCACGCAAACCATGATCCTCCTGCACATCAGCAGCACCACCATGAGGCGGCTGGAAGCCCGAGGGCACCTGACCCGAGTATCGGAGGAGGAGGCGAAGAAGGGAGCGCTCCGCGAGAGGGTGCTCTACTCCTTCGAGGACGTGCTGAAACTGGCCGAGAGGATCCACAACATGCGCCGCGCGGTGACCTGGTACCGCACGGAGATGACGAACCGGTGGATACACCGCGCGGACGAAGTGCTGCTGGAAGCGGCGGAGGAAGACACGATCCCCCGGGACACCCACTGCTCCGCCACACGCAGGTACGGCAGAACAGAGGGCTACCCCACCGATGTGAGGAAAGAGTGATCGTTGTAAAACCGAAGTTGACGCGGACCAGCCCCGGAACCCGGGGAACAGGAGACATTCTACCCCACAGGCGGGGAGAAGTCAAGCACAAAAAGCACCGGGTGAGGGGCAGCGCAAGTGCACGTGGTTTTACGGTGTGACATACGGCATGAAGGAAACTTCATGCCGGTTCATTTTTTCAAAAGGGGGGGGGAAGGCGTCAGAAATCATCCGTCGTATCCGTAGCCTCCGCCTTACTGCGGAGCTCGAAAACGAGGAGGAAGAGGAGGACCGAGAGAGACGCGAAGCCCCAAGCGTGTGTACAGACGCGGCAGATTTGCTCCGTGTGCTCATTGGCAAGGAAAGCGGGCGCGAAATAGACCAGCAGCGCATGCACGAACAGGATGGCGGCGGAGCAGGCCCCGAGGCGAACCGGCATGCTGATGGGGTGAAGCGACGGGAGCCAGCGGTAGATGAGGAGGTAGGGCAGCAGCACCCCGGGGACAAAAAACAGGTACCCCATGAAGGTGTAGATCAGGAAGATGAAGAGCATCCCGAACACGACATCCCAGGTACCCGTGGCAGGGTTATCCATGCTGAGGTTGAAAGCCGCCAGCAGCGCCGTGCCGGTGAACACAGGCACATAAAAGTGCAGGAGGCGACGCGATGTAGAAGGGGGGTTATCCATGGCAGGCAAAGGGAGAATCAGATCTGCTGCACCTCCACCATCTCCGGCGGCAGCGAGGTGAGGAAACGGGAAGGCGTGTAGTAACGGCAATCATAACTGCCGCCGTTGTAGCGCGGGAAGCTGAGGTACAGGCGATCCTCCGCACGGGTAACCGCCACGTAAAACAGGCGCGTCTCCTCCTCCATTTGGTGCGGGTCACCGTTCATGATGACACGGTAGAGGGGGAAGAGCCCCTCGCCGAGGCAGATGACGAACACCGTCTTCCACTCCAGCCCCTTGGCTTGGTGCACCGTGCTCAGCGTCACGCAATCGGACTCCGACGCGCTGTCCACACTGCTGAGGAGCGACGACTGGCTGAGGAAATCCTCCACCCCGCCCTCGGCCGCTGCCAGCGAGACGGCCACCTGCTCCAGATCCTCCAGGCGGTCATCCGCGTTATCATACGAACTGCGCAGGACGGGCTCCATGTAGTGCAGGAGGGCATCCATGAGCTCACGCGGCGGCAGGAACTCCGCCCCGGCGGGGTGCAGGGAATCCAGGAACGAGAGCAGCTCCTGCCAACGCTCGCGATGCCGCGCCGGCACGCCCCCGCAGGCAATGACAGCGGAGTGAGGCTCGGCAATCACGGACGCCCCGGGGTGCTCCCCGAACCAGGCACGCACGCGCTGCAACCAGAACCCGGCCAGCTTCTGAGCCGTCACCGCCCCCACGCCCGGGAAGGACTCGAGGATGCGCAGAAGGGCCGTCACATCGTAAGGGTTGACCAGCAAACGCAGGTAGGACAAAGCATCCTTAACATGCGCCTGCTCAAAGAAACGCAGCCCGCTGGTAACACGGAAAGGGATGTGGGCCCGAGCCAGAGCCATCTGCACCTCCATACTGTGCGAATGCGCCCGGTAGAGCACGGCTATATCCTTTCCCTCCATTCCGGAAGCCAGCAGTTCATCGATGCGCCCCGCCACGAAAAACGCCTCTGCCGCAGCGGAAGGAGCCGCCACCACCACCGGCAAAGGCGCCCCCTCCCCGCGCGCGGGCTGCAACACCTTGGCATATTGGCAGGTATTCTGCGCGATAGCCGCATTCGACACCGAGAGGATGGGCGGCACACTGCGGTAATTCGTCTCTATTTTATAGACGAGCGCATCGGCATAACGCTTCTCGAAATCCAGGATATGCTGCACATTCGCCCCGCGCCACGAATAGATACTCTGCGCATCATCCCCCACCACCGTCAGCGAGCACTGCGCCCCGGAGCTGAGGAGGGAGATGAGCTCCTCCTGCAAGGCATTGGTATCCTGATACTCATCCACCAGAACATGCAGGAAACGCTCCGAGTAGTCCGCCCGCAGGTCATCATGCTCGCGCAGCAGGCGCAGCGTGTTCAGCAGCAGGTCATCGAAGTCCATGGCATTGCGCGCAAGCTTCTGCGCGGCGTAGGCCTCGAAGATACGCCCGATGGCCTCCCGATGCGGGAGGTGGACAGCATACTGCTGCACCAGCACGGACTCCCAATCGCACACCGTATTCGCCGCCAAGCTGTGCATGGCCAGCAGCACCTCCGGCTTGGGGAAGCGATCCTTCTTGGCCATGGTACCCGTCACCTCCTTGATCACGGCACGCATGAGGGTGCGCTGGTCATCGCCGTCCAGGATGGTGAACCCGGGCCGGTAGCCGAGACGCTCCGCATGGCGGCGCAGGATGCGGTTAGCCACGGAGTGGAAGGTACCGCCCCAGAGCTGCCGGATGTCCGCCTGCGTCAGCTCCGCCACGCGCTGCAGCATCTCACGCGCGGCCTTATTCGTGAACGTGAGCAACAGCAGGCGCCAAGGCGGCACCCCCGACTCCAGCAAATGCGTCACGCGGTAGGTGAGCGTACGCGTCTTGCCGCTGCCCGCGCCCGCGATGACGAGCACGTGCCGCCCCTCCGTCATCACGGCAGCGTACTGCTCCGGATTCAGCTCTGCGGCATAATCGTGCGCGGCAAGGGCGGGGTGCATGGACGTGGGGGGTCAGTCTACGAAGTCCAGATAAATCTCCGCGCGGCGGTTCTCACCGCGGATGTAGTCTACCTGTTGCTCGGAATCCTGCTCACTGTACGTACGGCGCGGCTGGCTCTTACCGAGACCCTCCGTCGAGATCTTATCCGCAGCCACCCCGAAGCCCACCAAGGCATTCCGCACGGACTCCGCGCGGCGCTGAGAAAGCGTCAGGTTGTAACGCTCGCTGCCCACGTCATCCGTATGGCCGGAGATATTCAGCTTACCCTGCGACTGCTTGAGGAGCTCCGCCACGATCTGCAACTGGCGCAGCGAGCGCGGGGTGAGCTCCGAGTGGTCGAAGGCGAAGTAAAGAGCCAGCGAATCGCCGCCCTTGGGATTCTTGACGATGGGGAAGTAGCAATCGCCCTCGGCGTGCGCCGTCTTCTCGTAGGTACTCAACAGGTTATCCAGCGCCACGGCGGCCACATGCCAGCCATCCGCCGCCTGCTGCAGCTCCATACCCACATTGGCGGGCGAGGCAGCAGAGGTGAGGTAGACCAGGTAACCCGCGCGGTCCCCGTTCTCGAAGGTACCGCGGATGGGGGCTGTCTCCCGCAGCGAGAAGGCGCCCTCCTCAAAAATCATGCACAGGCCCGCCACGGTGGCGTTGGAGACCTCGCGACCGCGCACCAAGCCGCAGGCAGCCGCCATATCCCCGCGCTTCACGGCGGCCACGAAAGCCTCCGTCACCGCCATGGAGTCACTCTGCGGCGTAGCGGTTGCCTCCCGCGGGGACTCGAACGCGCGCACCACGCGGGCGCCGCCCTCTGCGGGCTCCACGTCCACCACAACATCCGTGCCGCCCTTCGCATCATGAATACGGTAGCGGGTGTACTCCGTACCGTTCGCGCGGCGGCCCGTACCGACCTCCTGCACGGCAGCGGCCTCATGAGCCCCGGCCCAAGCGCTCAGCACCTCG
This sequence comes from Akkermansia muciniphila, assembly GCA_004557455.1. Taxonomy (GTDB): domain Bacteria; phylum Verrucomicrobiota; class Verrucomicrobiia; order Verrucomicrobiales; family Akkermansiaceae; genus Akkermansia; species Akkermansia muciniphila_D. Next base: position 4,114 of record SFDX01000004.1, read on the forward strand.
GCAGCCTCGGGCGACAGGGAACCGGCCTCCTGAAGCTTGGCCAAGGCAGCGGCGGGATCGGCGGAAGCCAAAGCGCGGGCTGTCTCCAGCGCGCAGGCATGCACCGAACTGCGGGGCGCCTGCTGCAGAGCGGGGGGAACCGGCTTCTCCGGCACGGCGGGGGTGGTCTCCTCGGGCGCGGTGGGCTCCTCCTCGGTGGTAACCGGGGTTTCGGCGTTCTCCTGCGGCGTCTCCTCCGGGGTGACATCCTCGGGCGCGGTCGGCTCCTCCCGGGCGGGCTCGGCGGGCTTCTCCGGCTCCGCGGCAACCGGCTCGGCGGGCTTCTGCGGCTGAGCCGCGGCCGGCTTACCGATGGTGAGGAGGCCGCGGGAGTTCAGATAGTAACCGACACCCGCAATAAGGCCGCAGGTGGTGAGAAAAGAGATGAGAAAGAGAATAATGCTGCGTTTCATAACTGATTCATTGATTGATTAAACCGGGCCGGATTCACCGGGACAAAACCATTCTGCGCGGGTTGCTGCGGGCGGTCGGAGACGGCCTCTCTCACGGCTTCCATGGCGCGGATACGGCGGATTTCATCGAAGAGGTCGGGGACGGGCGGCGCGGGGTGCTGCGCGAGCAACTCGGAGGGGTTCAGGCGGTTCATGGTACCGGCCGCGTAGCCGGGCATACCGGCCTCCACGGCTCGGGACTCCGCGGCCTCGAAATGCAGGTGAGCCAAGTAGGCCCCGTCCGCCGTACCGATGCTGCCGATGACGGCACCGCGGCTCACGAGCTGCCCCGTGCGCACATGGCGCTCCCGAAGGTGGGCGTAGAGCGTCTGAATGATGCGCTGCTCCCCCGGCAGGCGATGCGCCAGCACCACCACATTGCCCCAGTCGGCGGACGGACGGCCGCTGTACACCACCAAACCGCGCGCGGCGGCGTACACGGGCTCTCCTTCATCACTGTTTTCGCCGCCGATGCCGTTCCAATCCTCACCGCTGTGTCTGCCGCCCCGCTTCTCGTTATCGGCGCCGAAGCCCTGCGCATTGTACATCATTGCCGCATTCGGCGGCCCGACGGGAGATTGAAAGCCATCCACCAACGGCACCTTCGCCATCTGCTCCGCACGCAGCAGCACCAAGCCGTCGATAATCTCCTTCGGCATCATCTCCGGCGCAGCGTCTTCCCCCACCCCGGAGGGCGGGTTCCCCATCTCGTCCGCTCGCGTATTCCCGCTGTTCCGGTAAATCATGCAGCACAGCCATACCACCCCTCCCATCACCAACAGAAGGGACAGGAAACGCCACATCTTCGCTCGCTGCTTGCCTGCCATACGCGCGTATTATACCCCACCCCGCCGATGTGTCAAGCACAATTTCCGACACCCGCCGCCGCGCCGCCCCCTCCCCTGCCCCGAATCCCCGCAGACAGGGCGAAAGCTTGACAAAATACGGGAGGGCGTGTATAGTACCCGCCACGCATGACGCCGAAGCAATCCATGTTGGCAGCGACTGCGGCTGTGGTGGCAGCCGGGGTGGCCTTGGTACCGTTGACACGCGCGCCCGAGAGGCGTGCGGAGGAGACTGCCGCCCCGAGCGAGAGCACGGCAAGCGCGGTGACGGATGCGGAGGTACGCTTCAGCGGCAAACCCGCGCGACTCGTCATCCGGCAGTGGGGGCAGGTGTTGGCCGAGATGCCGGCGGGGACGAGCACCCCGTGGTACACCACCCTGCGCCTGCAGCAACCGGCCGAGGCAGAAGTGCAGGCCGAATGGCCCGGCGCAACCGCCCCCCAGGCCGTGGAACTCATCCTCATGCCGGCCGGTAAATCCGCCGTCCGGGCCACCCGCTGGAGCGAACCGGACACCCCCGAAACCCTGCACGATATCTACAGCCTGACATGGTAGAACCGGACCACATTTGTTGGGGCGGTGAACACCGCCACGCCTGCTCCCACACCCTCGACGTACGGGACCTGTACGCCACCTACGGCAAGACGGACGCCCTGCGCGGCATCTCCTTCAGCACCCACTGCGGGCACACCCTCGCCCTGATCGGCCCGAACGGCGCCGGCAAGTCAACCCTCATCAACATCCTCGCCGGTCTCATCCGCCCCGACAGCGGAAGCGTGCTGTGGAACGGTGCCTCCCCCGACACCTGCCGCCGCGAGTTCGCCTACCTGCCCCAGCGCACGGAGGTAGACCTGCGCTTTCCCCTGACCGTTCGCGCCCTGGTGAGCATGGGCCGCTACCCCATGCTCGGCCCCTGGCGCAGCCCCGGCCCGCATGACACCGGCATTGTGAACCGCGCGCTGGAGGCCCTCGACCTGGAGCCCCTGCAGCACCGACAGATCGGGCAACTCTCCGGCGGGCAACTGCAACGCGCCCTGTTAGCCCGCGCCGTGGCCCAGGAGGCGCATGTACTGCTGCTGGACGAACCCTTCACCGGGCTGGATGAACCCGGCACGGCATCCCTGGCGGAGCTGCTGCGCAACTTGGCAGCCGAGGGCCGGCTGATCATCGCCTCCCACCACAACCTGCAGAACGCAGCCGACATCTTCGACCGCACCCTGCTGCTGCACCGCGAGCAAATCGCCTTCGGCCCCACGGCGGAGGTCCTCTGCCCGCAGAACATACAACGAGCCTTCTCGACCGCCGCCCGATGAACGACTTTCTGCAATTTCTGACCGAACCGCTGGCCCTGCGCAGTCTCTGGGCCTGCGCCGTCATCGGTTTTTCCAATGGATTTGTGAGCGCGACGGTGCTGCTGCGGCGCTCCTCGCTGCAAATCGGCACCCTCTCCTGCGCCCTGCTGCCGGGCATTGCGCTGGCCATTCTGCTTTTCGGGCTGGTGCCGCTCATCATCCTGCCGGGCGCCATTCTGGCGGGCCTGCTGGTGGGGTTGGGCTCTCTCTTCGTCTCGCGCACCTCGCGGCTGGACCACGACACGGCGCTGTCCATTCTGCACACCACTGCCTTCGCCCTGGGGTATATCATTCTCATCCGCATCGGCCTGCAACAAAAGGTGGATGACTGGTTGTTCGGCAACATCACCGGCATGGGCAACAGTGATCTGTGGGTGGCCTACATCACCGGGGCCGTTGCCGTGCTCACCCTCACGGTGCTGCAGCGCCCGCTGCTTATCTACCTCTTCGACCCCCGCGGGGCCGCTTCCGTCGGCATCCCCACCCGAGCCTTCAGCTACGGGCTTTTTGCGCTCATCATCCTGGTGCTCGTCTCATCCCTGCAAGCGGTGGGGGCCTTCCTGACTCTGGGGCTGATGGTGGCCCCTGCGGCCACGGTGTATCTGTTGACGGACCGCGCCGAATGGCTCTTCTGGGGCGGCGGGCTGATCGGGGCCGGCGGCAGCGTAGCGGCCTTCTGCCTGTCCTACCCGCTCGGCTGGCACCCCGGTGCAACCATTATCGTGGTTCTGGGGGCGCTCTTCCTGCTTGCGTATCTTTTTTCGCCCAAATACGGCCTTTTCCGCCGCAGATAGTTGCAGCATTTCCGTTTTTACGCTTGCAGCCACCCGCCTGCTGTGGTAAAATGCCCGTATGAAGCAAATTCAGACTTTCCGCCGTCGTCGCGGGTTTACACTCATCGAGCTTATCGTCGTCATGGCGATTCTGGCCACCTTGGCCGTGTTGAGTGTAGCCGGCATGGGTATGTATATGGACAAGGCGCGCTCCACCGCCGCTAACAAAGCCGCCAAGGACCTGGTGCAGGCCATCGCCAACTTCGTGGATGACCACAACGGCATGTTCCCGTTTGACACCGAGGCCACGGAACCCGATGCCAAGGGCATGTACGCCCTCGTCACCGCAGACGGCAAGGACTTCGGCATGATGGCCAACCTCACCAACCGCAACGGAGAGCTGAACACCAAGGGCACCGACTACATGGACAGCGACCTGAAGGAGGAAGCCAAGGACGGCCTGTACGAAAAGGACGGCAACCTGGGCTTTTATGACCCCTGGGGCAAGCCCTACCGCGTCATCATCGGCGCCGGCGAGCGCGAGGGCAGCATTGATCCCTTCACCGGCAAGGAGCTGCGCGCTAAGTACCTGGTATACAGCTTGGGAGCAGACGGCGAGGGTGACCCCGTGGGCGCGGATACCGCCGGCAAGAGTGCCAAGAACGTGAAGAAGCCCAAGGGCAAGGCCGCCAAGAAGAAGGCCGCCGAGGCCGCGAAGGCTGCTGCGGAGGAGGCGAAGGAGGCCCAGGAAGACAACGTGTACTCGTGGAAGAAATGACCTCCCTCAGCACCTTTATCACTGACGACGTCCGCATCGAAGGCATACGCCCGCTGATTTCCCCCGCCATCCTCATGGAGGACATCCCGGCGGACACGGCGGCCTCCCAAGTGGTGTACCACGCCCGCGAGGAGTTCCGGCGCATCCTGAAGCACGAGGATGACCGCTTGGCCGTGATCGTGGGCCCCTGCTCCATCCATGACATGAAAGCCGCGCTCGACTACGGGCAGCGGCTGGCGGAGGCGCGGCAACGCTATGCGGAGGACCTGCTGCTCATCATGCGGGTGTACTTTGAGAAACCGCGCACCACGATCGGCTGGAAGGGTCTCATCAACGACCCGGACATCGACGGCAGCTACAACATCAACAAGGGCCTGCGCATGGCACGCACGCTGCTGCTGGAGCTGGCGCAGATGCAGGTTCCCTCCGCCACGGAGTTTTTGGATGTTATTACCCCGCAGTACATCAGCGATCTGATTGCCTGGGGGGCCATCGGCGCCCGCACGACGGAGAGCCAGATACACCGCGAGCTGGCCAGCGGGCTTTCCATGCCCATCGGCTTCAAGAACGGCACCTCCGGCAGCATTCAGATTGCGGTGGACGGTGTCATCTCTGCGGAGCATCAGCACTGCTTCCTGTCTGTTACCAAGCAGGGCGTCTCCGCCATTGTCTCCACGAGCGGCAACGACTGCTGCCACCTGATTCTGCGCGGCTCGACCCAAGGACCGAACTACAGCGCGGAGCATGTGCAGCGCGCATGGCAAACCCAGCAGAAGGCCCACATCGCCAATCGCATCATGATTGACTGCTCCCACGGCAACAGCCACAAGAAGTGGCAGGAGCAGCACTTGGTGGCGGAGGATGTGGCCGCCCAGTTGGCCTCCGGCAGCGAGCTCATCGGCGCCGTGATGATCGAGAGTAACATCAAGTCCGGCAACCAGAAGTGCTGCTGCCCGCTGGAGTACGGCGTGAGCATCACGGATGCCTGCGTGGACTGGGAGGGAACCCTGGCCATGCTGGATACGCTGGCTGCGGGTGTTCGAGCCCGTCGCGCCGCTAAACAACAAGCCTGATTTTTCCGCATGCAAGAGGACACACCAGTTGAGACATCCCCCACCCCCCCGCAGGGTGCACCGGAGGGTGTGCCCGCCGAGCAGGGAAAAATCATGGACATCGAGAAGCTTGCCCCCGTCACCCGCCGCTTCCCGCGCTTTCTGCGCAACGGTATCGAGAACTGGCTGGGGCTCTCCTACTTCAACCGCGCTCACGATGCCATTGTGGCGGATTGGGCGGCGGGTTCGCAGGAGAATTTCTTCCGGCTGGCCTGTAAGCACCTGACGCTTAACTACGAGCTTACCGGGGAGGAAAACATCCCGACGGAGGGACCTTGCGTGGTGGTGTGCAACCACCCGCACGGGATGTCCGACGGGCTGATGATGGGGGATGCGGTGATGCGCGTGCGCAAGGACGTGCGCTTTGTGGTCAACAAATTCCTGTGGTGCGTGCGCGGCATGCGGCCCTACGAAATTGTGGTGGACGTGTACGGCGGCGCGGAGGCAGCGCGGGAAAATTTGGTAGGGCTGAAAGCCATGCTCAACTGGCTGAGGAAAGGCGGCTGCGTGCTGGTGTTCCCCAGCGGGTCCGCTGCCTCGTATTCAGCGCAGGACGGGCGCGTGATCGACGACCCGTGGAGCAAGACGATAGCAGCCATTGCCCGCAAGGCGAATGCGAAGATCGTACCCATGCACATCTCCGGCAGCACGGGGCGGCTCTTCCAGTGGGTGACACGCCTGCACAAACCTGCCCGCGTGCCGCTGCTGCCGCGCGAAATCAAGCGCGACGGCCGCACCCTGCACCGCCTGCGCATCGGGCGTCCCATCCAGCAGGAGGCTCTCTCTCTGCTGCCGGATGACGAAGCGGTAACGGCCTACATGCGCCTGTGCAGCATGTTGCTGAGTTACCCGAACATCGAACTTCCGCACGTGGGTGACAACGGCGCCCCGCTGCGCCCCATTGCCCCGCAGGAGGACCCCGGAGACATCGAGCGCGAGCTGCAGGCCCTGCCTCCGGAGGCTCTGTGCTACGAACACGATAACGGCGCGCTGAAGGTCTACGCCGCCCGCGCCGATCAGATTCCCCACGCCATGCGGGAGATTGCCATCCTGCGCGAGCAAACTTTCCGCGATGTGGGCGAGGGCACGGGTAACGAGCTGGACACCGATGAATACGATGCCTACTACCTGCACCTCATCATGTGGGATGCCAAGGCCAAGGCCATCGCCGGGGCCTACCGCATGGGCCCCACGGATGAAATTGTGCCGGCCCGCGGCCCGTCGGGTGTCTACAACTTTAACTATTTCCGCATTGAACCGCACTTGGTGCAGCTTCTGCGCGAGGGCGGTCTCGAGATGGGCCGCGCCATCATCACCAAGCAATACCAACGCCTCCCCGCTTCTCTGGATACCCTCTGGATGGGCATCGGGCGCTTCCTGAACTCGCACCCGCAGTATCAAATACTGTACGGCACGGTGAGTATATCCGGCAGCTACAGCACAGCGGCCCGCTCGCTCATCCACAGTTACCTGCTGCAATTCAGAGCAGATGCCGAGAATGCCCGGTGGATAGCGCCCAAGGAGCCGGCCGACCGCGAGCGCCTGCGCAGCGAAGACGAACGCCTGCTGCAGACGGCACTGCGCGGGGACATGCGCCTGCTCTCCCTGCTCGTCAGTTGGCTGGAGGAGGACGGCAAGGGTATACCCGTGCTGCTCAAGCAATACCTGCGCCTGGGCGGCAAGATGCTGGCGTATAACATCGACTACGGCTTCGGCAGCACCTTGGATTGCTTCGTAACGGTCCACCTCAACGACACCCCCGAGCGCATTCTGAAACGCTACCGGGGCAAGGATGCAACAACAGCGCAACCGGCACAATCGTGAATCATCCATCCAACAAACATTTTGATGCGTCGGGCAGCGCGGGGGCGCTCATCCTCCTCGCGCTCAGCTTGGGCGGCGCGGTCGCCGCTGCACAGCCGGAGCTCGTTCCCCTGCCCGACCGGGTCTTCGGCGGCGGCTCTTCTCAGCCTACAACCAACCCGATCATCGACCTCGCGGAGCGTGTGGTCAATTATCAGCAAAATCCCATTGCGCCCGCCATCCCGGACAAAATGACCCTGGACGGCGACGGCGCGACGGTGGAATACCAAGCGGAGACGGGCACCCTGGTCTACAGCACCCCGGAGGGCAAGCCCATGCACCTGGTGACCAACGAGGGGCTGGATGTGCGTGCCAAGCGCATTACGCTTAACATGCAGAAAAAGGTCGCTGCTCTGGACGGCCCCTTGGTGCTCTACCAAGATGAGTGCCTCGTGAAATCCCCGGAAGGGGCCACCTATAACTGGGAGAAAGAGGAGACACGTCTGGGCGCCATGCGTGCCAAGGTCAACGGCATGATTCTGCGCGGTTCTTCGGCCGTTTACGGAAAGGACGCGAAAGGAGCTTACCTCACGATTAACGACGCCTACATCTCTACCGAAGACGCGGAGGAACCCACCACTTGGCTGGGGGCGGGGACCCTCACCGTGCGCCCGGGGCAAACGGGCACCGTATCGCGCCTGAGCCTGGCGGGCCGGTGGGGTGATGTGCCCGTGCCGATTCTCGGCTGGTTCTCCATCACCCACTCACTGAATCCCAGGGAGGGGTACATGCCCGGCTTCGGCACCAAGTCGTACTGGGGCATGTTCCTCAAGAACAGCTACGGCATCCTCTTCGGTAACAAGAGAACCGAGAAGGGACGTCCCACGGCGGATTATCTGGCAACAGTTCATGCCGATTATCGTACGCGACGCGGCTTTGCCCTCGGCTTGGATATGGAGGATACCGCCATGTCCCACAAGTATTCGGAGATGAAGGGGTTGAGCACCTACCTGCTCGATGACGACGGGCACGATATCAACCCCACCAACGCCCCGCGCGACGATACGAAACGCCGCCGCTACCGCATCTCGCTGCAGGCTCTCTATGACCTCAGCAAGTTCGTGGAAGAGGGGGCCGCAGACTGGACCACCGTTGCCAACCTGAATAAGTTTTCGGATCGCCATGTGCTGACGGATATGTTCGAGGAAGAGAGTGTGCTGGAGGACAAACCGGACAACACGCTGCGCGCGGAGCGGCGCACTGCCCGTGACCAGGTGATGCTGCTCGGTCGTTTTGCGCCTAACAACTTCTACATGGCGGACTCCCGAGCCGAGGCCTCGTACTACCGCACGCGCGACGAGCTGGGGAAGACGGGTATCACCTACGAGGGGCGCACCGTTGCCTCCGTCATCCGCCAGCACCTCACGGAGACGCAGCGTGTCGACTTCGAGCACCAACTGGCCAACGTGAAGGACAACGAGACGCGCGAGTACTACACGCGCATGCTCAACTCCAAGGCTTATGCACGTTTCAACTCCACCCATGAGTTCGCTACAAGCCTCAAGGTGGCGCGCTTCCTGAACCTCACCCCCAAGGTCGGCGGCGCCTACACCGGCTACTACGGTGTGGACGGCGTGGGGGCGGATAACCGGTTCATCGGCTATCTCTCCTGCGATCTGGACATCAAGCTCCACCGCACCTACGAGAACTTCGCCATAGAGCCCTGGGGCATGCGCAGCCTTACGCATGTGGTGAATCCGTATGCTACCATCAGCTGCATTTCCCTTTCTTCCTCCAAGCAGACCGTGCCGCAGGTAGACAGTATATCCCGCAGCTTGGGCACCAGTACCACCTCGCCCATGCCTATGGATCTGATGGACATGAGCGGCCTCGATGCCTGGGGCAAGTGGTCCTTGGTGCGCTTCGGTCTCAAGAATGAGTTTACCACCGAGGTTGATGAGGAGCAGCACCAGCTTCTCCACACCGACATGTTCGTGGATTATAACCTGGACAGTCCGTACATTGATAACAGCTTCGGCAACCTCTTTGCACGCGTCTCGTTTACACCCACGGACCGCTTCTCGGTGTACTTTGATTCCAGCTCGCCGATCTTCGGGGAGGGCGATTCGTACAGCCAGTATAACACCGGTTTCTCCTATCAACCCTTCTCTTGGTTGGAGACGCGGCTCGGTTATCGTTCTCTGAAGAATCACCCCCTGTTGGCCTCGTCGGAGCAGGTGTATGCGAACGCCAACATCCGCATCAATGAGCGCTATGCCTTCGGCGGACGCTGGGAGTGGGACATCGAGAACAACCGCATGCCGATTCAGCAGTACACCATCTTCCGCCACAGCGGCCCTTGGTACATCGGCGCCACGTTGTATGTGCGTGATAACGGCGGCAAGAAGGAGACGGGCTTCGGGCTTTCCTTCACGTTAGAGGAAACCGGCTTCACGCTGCCGGTGAAGTTCTTCTGATGAATCGGGCATGAACGACCGCGACTGCATCACGCGACTCTCAGCCCTGGCCGGCGACAGCCTGGAGCTCCGCGTGCTCTCCGGCCTCTCCCGCGTGTTGGTGGGTCAGCGCGAGGTGACGGACCTGCTGGGGCACATTCTGTCCGTGCTGCAAAACAACCTGGGCTTCTACCAAGGGGCGCTCTGCCTGCTGCAGGGGGATGTGCTGGTTATCGAGGCCTCCCACGGGCTCTCCGCAGAGGAAAAAGCGCGCGGCACCTACCATCTGGGGGAGGGCATCACGGGTACGGTGGGGCAGACGGGTGAGCCGGCGGTCATTCGTGAGACGGCGCGCAGCTCGCGCTTCCTGAACCGCACGGGAGTCCTGCGCGGCGGGGATAACGAGTCTTTCCTCTGCGTGCCCATTCGTCACTCTTCGCAAATCATCGGTACTCTGTCCCTCAGTTTTCCCGTGCTGCCGCAGGACACGCTCGCCAAGCTGGTCAGCCTGCTGACGGTTGTCACGAATATCGCCGCCGATGCCGTGGCGGGTGTGCGTCAGCAGGTTGAGGAACGCCAACGGCTGGAGCGCGAAAACGACCGCATGCGCTACGAGCTGGGCGAGAACGAGGGCTTCCGCAACATTGTCGGGCATTCCTCGGCCATGCGCTCCGTTTATCTGGAGATGACGAAGGTGGCGCGCTCGGAGGCCACGGTGCTGCTGATGGGGGAATCCGGCACGGGTAAGGAGCTGCTGGCCCAGGCCATTCACTACGCCTCCGACCGGAGGGACGGACCCTTTGTAGCAGTCAACTGCGCCGCCCTGCCGGAGGGGCTCATCGAGTCCGAACTCTTCGGGCACGAGAAGGGCGCCTTCACCGGGGCTATCAAACAACGCATCGGCCGATTCGAGGAGGCGAGCACGGGCACGCTCTTTCTCGATGAGATCGGCGACCTGCCGCTGCAAACGCAGGTCAAACTGCTGCGTGTGCTCCAGGAAAAGGTCTTTGAACGTGTCGGCTCCCAGCAACCCATCCGCACGGGGGCCCGCATCGTGGCCGCTACCTCGCGCAATTTGGTCGAAATGAAGAGTACGGGTAAATTCCGCGAGGACCTCTACTACCGTCTCGCGGTGCTGCCCATCGTCGTGCCACCCCTCCGCAGTCGCAAGGTTGATATCATCTCTCTGGCAGATTTCTTCCTGACAAAATACAATAAACAGTACCACAAAAACGTCCTCCGTCTCTCCACGCCGGCCATCGACATGCTGATGAGCTACCACTGGCCCGGCAATGTGCGCGAGCTGGAGAACATGATCGAGCGCGCTGTTATCATGTCCAACAGCAGCGTCATCAACGCCGTGGACCTTCCGCCCTCACTCCAGACCGCTGCGGCCACCGGCACACAGACCACGGCCCCGGGGCTCCCCGCGACCTCCGGCTCCTCCGCCAGCCTTCAGGAGCTCACCGATGCGTTCGAGAAGGAGGTCATCACCGATGCCCTCAAGCGCACCAAAGGCAATGCCTCCGCCGCGGCTCTTGCCCTCGGCACCACTCTGCGCAAGCTCAACTACCGCATCCGTCGCCTCAACCTCTCCCCGCACCAGTTCCGCTGACTTCTGCCGCGCAGATTGAGCTTGCAGACGGGGGGCGGCCTGTGGTATAGTGGCTCCCGGGCACAACCCCGGAGAAGATATGTTGAAGATGGTCATATTTGATATGGACGGCACCCTGGGGGACACCCTCGGGCTGTGCATCGAGACGTTTCGCGAGTGCGTGGAAGAGGTGAGCGGACGCCGCCCCACGGCGGAGGAGGTGGAGGGATACTTCGGGGTGAGTGACCGCGGCGTGTTGGGCAAATTGTTGGGGCTGTCCCCCGACGCGCCGGAGCTGCCCGTACAACGGCTGGTGGAGATTTACAAGCGCCTGCACCCTCGGCTGGCGCCCGCCCCCTTCGAGGGCTCCCTCGAGCTGCTGCGGCGCCTGCAGGCCGAGGGGCTCACCACGGCCCTCGTCACCGGCAAGGAAGCCTACACCGCAGAGCCGACCCTAGAGGCCTTCGGCATGACGGGGCTCTTCCGCTATATCTGTTACGGGCAACCGACCCACAACTGCAAGGACGAGTGCCTGCGGCACATTCTGCAGGAGAGCGGACTGAAACCCACGGAGCTTATCTACATCGGCGATGCGCCCTCGGACATCGAACACGCTCATCGCGTCGGTGTGCCCATCATCTCCGCAGCCTGGGCACCCACCGCTGCTGCCATGGCCCCCGCCTGCGAGGCCCTGCACCCGGAGTATCGGCTGACTGATTTCAACGAACTCCTGCCCCTCCTGCTGCGCCTGAAAGGGTAAGCCTCAACGGCGGCGGAGGCGGGAGGTGAGAGTACGCAGCTCCGGGACGCGGCAGAGATAGGCCGCAATCAGGTAAATGAAACCGGCACCGGCACCGCAGAGCGCCAGGGTGAAGAGGCGCGCTTGGAAGGACCAAGACGTGAAGCCCGGGAAGATGAAGGCGCGGCAGAGCCAGCAGACCGCCGCCAGCACCGCGCCGGCAGCAAGAATGCGCACCAACCCCTGCATCAACACATCCCCGGCCATGTTGCCGAGCAGGCGGCGCAGGTAGAGGAAATAGAAAGCAAAGGTGAGCGTGGTCACCAGGGCCGTTGTGAGTGCCAACCAGTGAACGGGCATGTGCAGCACCTGCACGAATACATAGTTACAACTAATCGATATAGCTGCCGTCATCAGTGCCAGCCCCGCCGGCACCCAAGCGCGCTCCAGAGCAATGAAGACGGGCTGCAGCACCTTGGTACCCGCGTAGCCCAGCAGTCCCAGCGAGTAGGCCGCCAGCACCTGCCCCGTGGTAACCGAGGCCGACGCATCGAAGCGTCCGCGCTGGTAAAAGACACTCACGATCTCCACGCCCCACAGCCCCAGCACCACCGCCGAGGGAACGGCAAAGAAGCACACGAAACGCATGGCCATGGCGAGTTGCTGCGGGATTTGCTGCCCGCCCTTCTCCATGCTGAGCTGCGACACGGAGGGCAGCACCACCATGCCGACCGCCACACCGAACAAAGCCACGGGTAGCTGCCACAGGTGGAAGGCCGAGGAGAGAGCCGTTACCGACCCATCCTGCAGGTAAAGCGCGAAGGATGTGTTGATAAAGATATTCAGCTGTGTGATACCGGCGGCAATGACACCCGGCACCATGAGCCACCAGATGCGCCGCACCCGGGCATCCGTCACGCACAGGCGACCCATCTGCCACGCCAGGGCAAAGTCAACACGCGGGCGGAAACCCAAGCGGCGCAGCTTGGGCACCTGCACCAACACCTGCATGCAGCCACCCAGCACCACCGCCACCGCAAAGCCGTACAGCGATGCCGGGCCGAAATTCGGGTCAATCCAATACCCGAGGGCACTGCCCACGGCCACCACGGTGAGGTTGAAAGCCGCGCTGGCCAAGTTCGGTAGGCCGAAGACACCGAAAACATTCAACGCCCCCATGCACAGCGCCGAGACCGATGCCAGCAGAATGAAGGGCCACATGATGCGGCAGAGATCCGCCGCGAGCTGCAAAAAGTTATGCTCCTGCACCCTGAGCGAAGCCCCGCTGTACCCCGGCGGCGGTTTGGGTGACATATACAGAAGCACCTGCTGCCCCGGCTGCAAAGCCTCCGCCGAGTCCACGCGCACGCAGGCCCCCTGCCCTGCCCCCTGCAGGGGAGCCGCTGCCGAGAACTCCGCGCGCCGCTGTCCCTCCCCACCCGTGCAACCCAGATAAGTCGCCTGCACCGCCACCGCAGCCGGTACCCCCTCGGGCGCCTGCAGCTGCACCTGCGCACGGGCCGGGTAGAGCTGCTGCATGAAGAAACCGGAGAGCAACACACCCGCCGCCACCACGCACACCATGAAGGACACGAACTGGCTGAACACACGGTTTGCCAGTTGCCAAGCCGCCGCCTCGCCCTCCTGCTTCACCACCTTGCTCATCACGCTGGTGAAACTCTGGGAGAGGGCGCCCTCCGCAAACATATCGCGGAGCATATTCGGCACGCGGAAGGCCGTCAGGAAGGCATCCAAGGCCCCCGTGGCCCCGAAGAGTGCCGTATACACCAGCTCGCGCAGCAGGCCGGTGAAACGGCAGCAGAAGATGGCCGCCGTGGCGATCAAACTTTTCTTGTGCAGGGATGCCATGGCCGTTGTCCTTCCGACTTAACGCACGCGCTCCGGCAGACCAATGCGTGCCTTCTTGCAGTAACTCTTCGCCGTTGATTTATCACCCATCAGCAGGCAGGTACGAGCCAACTCGCGCACCACCGTGCGATAGAGGGGCTCGTCCGCTGCCGTCAGACGGGCGCGGGCCTCTTCATCCAAGCCCTCGATTTCGGTCATGATGCCGCGCAGACGGCGGAAGGCCGCCGTGTCATCCTCCTTGGTCTTGCGGTAGAGAAGCGCAAGCTGCATGCGGGCGCGGAAGGCCTTGCCGGTGCTCAGGTCGGGGTTGGCCTCCACCACCATCTTCGTGCACTCATCCTGCCAACGGATAGCATTGCGATAACTCTCCTTCTCCGTATAATATGCGGCCAACTGCTCCGCGATGCTCGCGCGCAGGGTCGGCAGATCCGGCACACCCTTGGGGGTGGTATTCACGAGCTCCCAACTGCGCTCCAGCAGCTTAATCTGCTCCTCGCCCTCGGTGTTCGCAGCCAAGAAAGAAAGGCAGCGCAGCACCTCCGCCGTATCCTGCTCATGCTCGGCCAGGAAGCGGCAATCCGCCATGGCCTCGGCCGTCGCCCCGCGGGCTTCGTTGGCGCGGGAGCGCACGCGGGCCACCTTCAGCTGCATCTCGCGGTCCATCTCGCCGTAGCCCTCGGCAAAGGCGGTGGCCAGGTTGAGGCTCTGGGCGCACCCCTCATAGTCCTTCAGGCGAGAGCGCAGCTCACCGAGCAGCATGTAGCACTTGGGCAGGCAGTGGTCGCGGTCCGGGAACTCCAGCAAGGAGTCGCGGCAGCGCAGCAATTTCTCCACCAGCTCCTTCATGCGCACATCGGTCAGGTTGGGGTTGTCGCGCATGGTGTTCGAGACCTCCTCCAGCATGAGCCGAGCGGTCGCGGGGCAAGTGGGCCAATGCGCTTTCTCGAGGATGCTGCGCACGGTTTGCAGCACGGGTTCCTTCACTTGGCCGGCCTCCATGCGGATCATCTGCAGCGCCGCGGCCTCGCGGGCGAACTCCGGCGTGGTCAGGCGGGCCTGCACAGACGGGGCATCGAGGCGTGCAATGGCTTTCACGGCCTCATCCTTGTCGTTCATCATCAGGCAGGACTCCGCCGTGCGGCGAATGGCCGACAGCAGAAGCTCCGTGTTCTTCGGGTGGCGCGTCGCATGGTCCATGATGCGGCGATCCAAGCGCAGTTGCAGCTCGTAGTCCTTGTGGTCGCGGGCGGCGCGGGCCAGTCGATCCAGCCCCTCCGGCGTCGCCAGGCTCTCCACCTCCGGCAGAATCAGTATGGCCTCGTTCCACAGGTCCAGATCCACCAAGCGGGTCAGCAGAATCCAGCGGAAACGGCGGCGCGTGACATCGCTCTTAATCCACCCCAAGCGCGTGCGCGAGTTCTGAGCCAACTCCAGCACTTTGGCCTTATCACCTGCTAAATCTGCCAACAACTTCTCCAAATTGTCGTTTGCCTCTTTATCACTGGCGTAGTAAATCGTCTTGCCCTTAAAGTAGTTCATGATGTCCTGCCCCTTCGAGAAGATGCCCCAGCCCAGCAGGGCAAGGACGACCAGGGAGATGGCAGTGATGGGCAGGGCATGCCCGTTGCTTTTGCGGTGGTTTCTGTAGCGGCGATACATGGTGGAGAAGCTTTATGATTTACGGCGGCGCTTTGCGGGCGCAGAGGGACGGGCGGGGCCGGCGGCGGCAGCCTCTTGGGCCGGCTGTGCGGCGGCGGGAAGGTGGTCGGTGGCCTCGCGGCGCATCTCCTCGGAGATACCGGGCAGACCGTTCAGAGCGGACCAGGCGGCCAGCGCTTCCTCCCTGCGACCGAGCTCAGCCCAAGAGTAGGCCGCACTGCGCAGGGCGTCCGCGCACAGAGAAGCAGCCTGCTCATCCGCCCCGGCGAGGGGCAACAGGATGTCCACGGCGCGCTGATAGGTGGCGGCAGCCGTTGCGGTATCGTGCTTCTCATCGTACAGGCCGGCAAGCAGGTAGATGACACGGCCCAGCACGGCAGGCTGCGGTGGATTGGCCTTGCTCAGCAGCTGCTCGCAGCGGGTGAGGTACTGAATTCCCTCATCGTGGCGGCCCAGCCGTTTGCAGGCTCGGCCCGCGCCTTCCAGACTCTGCGCCTGTGTTTCCGGCAGCTCGCGCTGCAGCGCTTGGCGGAAGTCGGCTAGGGCGGCTTCATCGAACTCCAGCAGCAGGTTGATCCAGCCTCGCTGGTCGTACAGGCAGGGCCAGAAATCACTCTTGGCATCCACGCGCCCCATGGCCACGCACTCGGCGCGGCAGAGCAGCACGAAGGCCTCGCGGTACTTGCCGGCATCCGCCTTGATGCGGGCTACCAGGCATTCCGCACTCGCTAACAATTCCGCAAACTGTGCATGCTGCCGCAGGGCTGGTTCCGCCGCTGCAATCAGGGACACGGCGCGGTCTTTATCGCCCATCTCCACCAGAGCCTGCGCGCAGCACACGGCGGCGACGGCGTACTCGCGGGCAAAGGCTTCATCAACCTTGCCGGCCAAGGTGGCGTAAATTCGTTTTGCATCCTCGGGGCGTCCGGAGTCGGCATGCAGCTTGGCGAGGTAGGCCATGATGTTGCAGGCCAGGTTCTTGCCTTCATCACCCAGTGCCTCGGTCTCGGCGAGCATGGCCTCCAGGCGGGGGATGACCTGCTCCGCAGGGGCATCACAGAGGGCCAGCTGCATGGCCAGCTCGCGCAGCATGGCGCAGCCCTCCGCGGCTTTGCCCAGATGCGCGTAGCGCGTGGCGGCGTAGCGGTAGTAGTGCATGGCCAGGTCCCGGCGGCCGGCATCTGCCATGGCTTCGGCCACGATGGCAGCGCGGCGCGGCCACACGGCTCCGTCCTGCGGGGCACGGGTGAACATGGCGGCCATCATCCGCGCGGCGTCTTCGTCGGTCAACTTGCGGGCAAGCAGCTCGGTGGCCAGCAGCCACTCCGCCTCCAGGCGCACGTTGTCATCGGCTATCCAAGACAGATAGCGGGCATGGTTGCGGGCCATGTCCAGCAGCGCAGCATCGTCTGCCGTGGTGCTCTGGAGCAGGTGGGTCAGGTTCGCCACGGCAAGGGCGTTCACATCCACCGACTCGGCGCGGTGCACCTCTTTCTGCTCCCCTGCCCCTTGGTCATACCCCAAGCGGAACATGGCATAGTTGAGCCCCACCACGGCGGCGGCGGCCAACACCAGTCCCGTTACCTTCACCCAGGGCTTCAGTTCCCTCTCCGGCTCCCTGTCGGGGGCCGGCTGCTCTGCGCTGCTCTCTGCCATCGGCCTGCGGGCTCAGCCCTCGTTGCTGTCCAGATGGAAGGCAGCGTGCACCACGCGGGCCGCCTGCTCGATGTCACCGGCCTCCACGGTGGTGGAGATGCGGATCTCGGAGGTAGCAATCATCCCGGTCGCAATGCCGGCCTCGGCCAGCGCACGGAACACCGTGGCGGCCACGCCCACGTTGGAGCGCATACCCACGCCCACCACGGAGAGCTTCGCCAAGCCGGATTCCGTGTCCAGTCGCGCTTTCGGTCCCAGCTGCGGCAGGATGGGCTTGAGGGCCGCCTGTGCCGCACCCAGGTCGTTCATGTTCATGGTGAAGGATTGGCGCGCCATGCCGTCGTGGGCGGTGTTTGCTACAATCATATCCACGTTGATTTCAGCCTCCGCCAGCGCGGTCAGGATCATCGCCGTGTAGGCCACCGGGGCGGTGATGCCCGACACCGTGACGCGGGATTGATTACGTTCGATCGACACGCCGCGCACGACGAGCGATTCCATCTCGGGGTTTTCTTCTTGCACGATAGTTCCGGGGTTATTGTTCATGGAGTTGCGGACCTCAAAGACCACGCCGAATTTCTTAGCGAACTCGACGGAGCGGGCCTGCATGACCTTGGAGCCGCTGGAGGCCATCTCCAGCATCTCCTCGTAAGAAAGCACGGGGATTTTGCGGGCGTTCTTCACCACGCGCGGGTCGCAGGTGTAGACGCCGTCCACATCGGTGAAGATCTGGCACAAATCCGCCTTCACGGCAGCGGCCATGGCAATGGCGGACAGGTCGGAGCCGCCGCGGCCCAGGGTGTGAATGCGGCCGTTCTCGGCCACGCCCTGGAAGCCGGCGCAGACCACGATGCAGCCCTCGTCCAACGCAGAGATTACCTGATCGGGCTCGATGTGGGCGATGCGGCCGCGGGTGTGGCTGCCGTAGGTGCACACACCGGCTTGCTGCCCGGTGAAGCTGCGGGCCTTGTAGCCCATGTCCGTGATGGCCATGCACAGCAGCGCAATGGATTGCTGCTCGCCCGTGGCCAGCAGCACATCCAGCTCGGCCTCCGGCGGGTTGTCCATCACCTCGTGTGCCAGCGCGATCAACTTGTCCGTCACGCCGCTCATGGCAGAGATAACTGCTACCACGCGGTTGCCCGCCTGCTGCGTTTCGATGAGCCTGCGCGCCACGTTGCGAATGCGATCAATGGTGCCCACGGAGGAACCGCCGTATTTTTGGACGATGAGTGCCATAATGCGTTAATTGGTAAAGTTTTCGATGCGAAGGACAACGGGATAGGGATGTATGAAACTGCGCTTGGTGCATTCCGCAATCGCTGCGCGCAGGTCGCCCCACTTGCAGCTGTGCAGCATGATGACCAAGTGGTTCCACCGCACGCCGAAGCGGTCTTCTGACCCGGTGGTGGAGTTGATGGCGGAGATGCCCACCCCCCTCTCCGCAAAGGCGGCGGATACGCAGGCGATGACGCCGGGGCGGTCCTGCACCAGGAAGCGCACGTAGCAGGGGGTCTCGGTCTCCTGAATCGGCATCACGGGTATATCCTTGGTGTAGGGAAGGAAGCCGGTGTGGTAGCCCTGCAGCTTGCATTCGCGCATGGCGAGCACTACGTCGGCAATCACGGCACTGGCCGTGGGCTGCCGCCCTGCCCCGCGTCCGTAGAAAATCGTTTCGCCCACCACGTCGCCTCGCACGGCGATGGCGTTGAAGACGCCGTTCACATGGGCGAGCATGTGCTCCTTGGGCACCAGGCTGGCCTGCACGCGCAGCTCCAGGCTCTCCGGCTCCTGACCGTAGGCGGCGTGGTGGCGGATGATGGCCATGAGTTTGATGGTGTAGCCCAGCATGTCCGCAAAGCGGAAGTCCTCGGCCTCTACGTTTTCGATGCCGCTCACGGTCATGCACTCGGAGGGCGGCAGGGTTCCGTAGGCCAACATGGCCAACACCAGGGCCTTGTGCGCGGCATCCCAGCCGTTCACGTCAAACGATGGGTCGGCTTCAGCATACCCTTTCTCCTGCGCGCGCTTGAGGGCCTCCGCAAAGCTGATGCCTTTCTGCTGCATGCTGGTGAGGACGTAGTTGCTGGTGCCGTTCAGGATGCCGGCCACGCTCTGCACGCGGTTGCAAACGAGGGAGTGTTGCAGGCTCTGCACAATGGGGATGCCGCCGCCCACCGAGGCCTCGAAGTACAGCGGCGTGCCTTTGCTGCGGGAGAGGCGGAAGAGTTCGCCGCCGTGCCGCGCCAGCAGGGCTTTGTTGCCCGTCACCACCGGCTTGCCGGCTTCCAATGCAGCCTTGATGAGGTGGTAGGCTTCGTTCGTGCCGCCGATGAGCTCGATGATGATGTCGATGTCGGGGTCGTTCGTCAGGTCATGCCAGTCTTCGGTCAGCAGCTCGCGGGGAACATCGGTGTCGCGCGGGCGCGTTGCATCCCGCACGGCAATGCGGCGGACGGCGTAGGAAATCTGCGCACGCGCTTCCAGTATATCGTGGTTCCTATTCAGGGTTTCGAATACCCCCGTTCCCACGGTTCCGAGGCCGGCGAGGCCTATCTGTAGTGTGTTCCCTATCATGCGCGGGCAGGGATTATACTCCAAGTTCCCCGATTACTCAAGCCTATATTCCGCCATAAGGGGCACTTTTGCGCATTTCCTGCCTGCGGGGGCGGTGCCGGCTCAGAAGAGCAGGCACACGCCTTTCACCAGCCAATAGCCGCCGACCAACAGCCAAATGAAGAGCAGCAGGGCTAACAAGAAGGGTTTGAGTCCCGCTTTCAGGAACTTGTCCATGCTCGTTTCGACACCGAGGGCGGTCATGGCCATGGTGAGCAGGAAGGCGTCCGCCTGTACCAAGCCGTGCACGCAGGCGCGGGGCAGCAGGTCCAGGGAGTTGAAGGCGATGACGGCGAGGAAGAGGAAGGCGAAGGCGGGCACCTGCACCTTGCCGCTTCCCCCTCCCTGCGCGCCGCGCCGCCGCTGCAGCAGGTAGCTCAGGACGATGAGGACGGGGGCGAGGAGGATTACGCGGATCATCTTGACGATGACGGCTTCTCGCTCAATCTGCCCCTGTTGGTAGGCGGGGGTGCCGGCCGGGGTCTCCGCTGCAGGGGCGGATGCTTGGCGGGCGGCGGCCTCGGTGTCGATGGCGTTGCCGGCGCCGACCACGTGCGCTACCTCGTGCAGGGTGCCGCCGGTGTAAATGGCGGTCTCGCGGGGGCTCATATCAAAGACGTCCGCGCGGTAGAGGGAGGGATACAGGAACATGGCCAGGGTGCCGAAGATCACGACGGTGGAGACGGCGACGCTCGTTTTATGCGGGGCACCGTTCACCACGGGTTCCGCTCCCAGCACGGCTGCCGCGCCGCAGATGGAGCTGCCGACCGTGGTGAGCAGGGTGGTGTGACCGTCCATTTTGAGGAGCCGGCCGAACCGGACGCCGAGGCACATGGTGATGACCACGACCAGCACGTCCGCGACAATCGCGGGCAGGCCCACTTCCATCACCTGCGCAGCCGTTACCTTGAAGCCGAAGAGGATGATGCCCAGGCGCAGCACTTGCTTGGCGCAGAAGTTGATGCCCGAGCCCCAGCCGGGCGGAACAAAGCGGCGCAGGGTGTTCGCAAACACAATTCCCAGCACAATGCCTACAATCAGGGGGCTGAAGTGCAGTTGCCGCACCCACCCCAGGTCGGCGCACCAAGTCGCCGCCATGGCCAAAACAACAATCAGTAATACCCCGGGGCCGTATTCCTTGCGGATCTTTTCTTTCATACTCAGCGCTCAGTATACCACGCAGCGGGCCTTATGAAAAGCCCGCGCCGCTGTTTTTGGATCTTTCCGGCCCATTTTTGCAAAAAAATTGCCCTTTTTCATAAAAAAGTCTTGCCATGCGGGAAATTCTGCGTATAATAGCTCCACCTCCACGGATGGGCCGCCGGCCCGGAAGTGTTCCATGCGGATGTAGCTCAGTGGTAGAGCGCAACCTTGCCAAGGTTGATGTCGTGGGTTCGAGTCCCATCATCCGCTCTCCCCCGCCCAAACGGGGTACCATCCATCTCGCGGATGTAGCTCAGTGGTAGAGCGCAACCTTGCCAAGGTTGATGTCGTGGGTTCGAGTCCCATCATCCGCTTCCCCCGCCCAAGCGGGGTCCGTCACATCTCGCGGATGTAGCTCAGTGGTAGAGCGCAACCTTGCCAAGGTTGATGTCGTGGGTTCGAGTCCCATCATCCGCTCTCTTCTTCTTCATCATTCGACAGGCGGTCACTCCTCCCCGGGAGTGGCCGTTTTTCTTGTTCCGCCTCCCCCTCCGACAGGGCCGAAACTCAGGCCTCAATCTAACTGTTTTTTATTCGAATGCAATTTCTTCTTGACTAACAGAATTGTAGGCTTTAATTTAGACTTGCAACCCGAATTCATACCATGTTCTCACCTCGTTATTTCCTCGCATGCACTCTCCTCGCGACCACCGCCGCCTCGGCTGACATCACGCTGACCACCACCTTCGGCAATGCGGCCCAGACGGCCCCCACCGCCGTCACCCTCACCAACACCTGGAGCGAGGGCGCCAACCTACCGGAGATCACCGGCAGCATCACTGCCCTCACAAACAGCAACGGGAATGTGAATCTCCAAACCTCAAAGGATGCCGGCACCGACGCAAGCGTTCTCACCCCGAACAGCAATGTCGGCCCTACCGGCACCCCACCGACCGCATATCCATGGACCCTGACGATGGCCTATTCCTCCGGCAGCGCGGCCATTGAACCGGAGATTGCCTCCATCACATTGTCCGTTGTACTATTCAACAGCAGTGGTGCATATCAAACTGAAAGCGCCACATGGACAGATCCGAACAACCCTGGCAATCCGGGCTACATCGACTTTTCAGCGAACTTGACATCCGGCGACATTACCCTAGGCACCTGCACCGGAAGGTTGATCATGGAACATGGACAAGGTAAGGTTCCCTTCAGTGTCACCCTCACCCCAACCTCCCCTGTCTCGCTTGACGACAAAACGGACTTCACTGTTTCGCTCGAACTGACCCCCGCCTTAAGCGCCGGTACCTTCGTCGGTCTCAACAGCATCAGCTACACCCTCGTCCCGGAGCCAACAACCGCTCTGCTCACCCTCCCCGCCCTCGGTGCCCTGCTCCTGCGTCGACGCCGCCGCGCCTGACACGCGTTTCTCTGTGCAGCGGTGACAGAAGACTGCTGACCGCTGCGCTGATAGAAAGCGAGAATTTGCTGACCGCGGAATGAAAGGAATTTTCGGAAACTGATTGGCCTTCTGAACTTCGGCAAGATTTCGGAGCAGATTCGCAGTTGGTGGCTTTAAAATTTTTCAAAACGATTAAGGGAACTACTACCCCGGCGGTATGCAGTTTGCATCGAGCCAAGCATATCACCGACTCTCCAAAAATTCCTTTCATTCCGCGGTCACCCCCTCTCGGCCTCTTTTACCACAGCGGCAGGAAGTCTCCTACAGCGTCTGAACAGCTCTGCCTATCCGTGGTCATCCGTGTGATCCGTGGACTGTGCTTCCCCGTCTGCATACCACAGCGGCGGGGGGCTGTAATCAAATCGGCGCGCTCCCCGAAAACTCTCAGGAGCGCGCCGACCGGTGAAGCCTGTGCCGAAACTACATAAAAACCACAGGCCTCACCATTCGTACCGAATCTGTTATGCCTTCCGGCGACGACGTCTCGCCGCCAGGCCCATCAATGCCAACAGGGACAGGGTCGCCGTCGTCGGCTCGGGGGTGGGCGCATTTTGCACCATCTGCACGGTGTAGTCCCCGGCAGTACCCACCATCTGCAATTTGTAATTGCCCATGTTCGTGTTGGAGAAGGCCGTTGAGGCAGCATACTCCTTGTCGGCTACTGCCTCGACAGCAGAATCCCCGCTGCCGAGGGTCAGGGAATCCACGCTTGTGAAGAGCACAATCGGGCCGCCTCCCGCATTAGCTGCTACCAAGGCGTCCCAATTTATCAGATTGACATTGTTCAGCGTCAGCGTGCTGCCCATGGTCAGGGCATTGTTCAGAGTCACTGTCGCACCATCGAGCACCAAGTTTGCATTCAGGGTGGAGTCACCTGTTTGTCCTGCTGTACCTACGGTCAACGTCACCGGAGTGTTTTCTGAACCTCTCATCAGTACCGTCGCCTCCGCGTCTTTGGTCCAAGTATCACCCGTTCCCCAAGCCTGCACCGTACTCCCTGCACCGATAACCAGCTCAGACAGGCTTAAACCGCCGGTCCCATGTGCTGAATCGTATTCCGTAACACCCTTGGCATTCAGGGTGGTAGCACCCGTGGCTTTCATGGAAGCTAAGGAAGATACCCCCGATGCTGTCAGAGTACCGCCTGTAGCCTCCAACGTTCCGGTAAACGCAGAGGCATCTGTCACCTTCGACGTACCGTTGGAGGCCTTCAATGTACCGCTGCCGGTGAGGGCGGCGATGGTGGATGTACCCTTGGTCTCCACTGAACCTCCATTCGCAATCGAAAGAGTGCTATTGACATTGACTTTCCCATCAAAGGTTGCTGCGGTGGTTTTCTCGCCACTCCCCCCGATAGTAAGGTTGACGACGTAGGTCTCACTGCTGCTACCTACCACTGTCAATGCTCCCCCCGCTTTCACTGTTACATCACCATTGCTGGTATAGGTCCTGGAATTAAACAGACCCTTTGCTTTCAAGACAGCGTCCTCCTCTACAGTCAATGTGCCCCCACTTGCGACACCGATGAATCCATTACTTGTAGTCGTCTCAGTAAAGTCGTTGTTTCCTTGGACACTGAGAGAACCGCCATCCGCGACAACCATAGCATAGCTACCACCCGAAGTGCGGTTGATAATGTTCTTAATGGTAGACGTACCCTTTACCGTAACATAGCCGTCCGACTTGGTAAGTGTTACAGCATCGAGGGTCGCACCGTTGATTTCTGCTCCCGAATAGTTCAAAGCTGCACCACTCGTCTTTTTGAGGGTTGCTGCACCGAGGGTTCCGGAGACATTCACTGTAGCCATGGAATCGTTGAGATCGATGGTACCTGTATAGGTATTCTGAAGCGCGAAGTTGTAGGTCACGGCTTCATGGGCCCAGTACGGAGTATACCAAGTGATGGAAACATTACCGCTTCCGGTAACATTCTGGAAGTTCGCGAGCACTTTGTAGCCGCTCTTAATATTCAGTTTCCCATTCAACGTTGTCGTCCCGGCAAAGGTCTGCTGTGTTGTAGCACTACCACTATCATAGAAATCGATAGTACCTCCTTTTTCTGACACGGTAACATTATTGAAAGTACCTTGCCTGAAGTCGAGCTTCAGAGTACCACCGTCAATATCAATAGCGGTAAAGGAATTAAGGTTGGCATTCGAGTTAGGTCCTCCACCTATCGTCAGCTGCTTATTAGAAGCAATATTGAGCCGCCCTGTAGCTTTGGAAGGCCCGGCACTGAACTCCAAGTTACTGGCGATAGAAACGTTACCTTCACCATAGAGCTGCCCTAACGTCCAATCAGTGCTATCGACAGTAAGGGTCTTACCGGAGGCAATCTTGAGGTAACTGGCTTCAGAGGCGACACCAACACTTCCCTCAGACCCATCGCCGCTCTTCAATGTAGAGGTAGAATAACTGTCATTATCTATCAGGAGGTATCCTTTTTCCACCGTGTTATCATGCACATAGCTCCCATCAAAACTAGCGTTGGCTACCTCAGTATCGCCATTCTTGATAATTACACCCTGATTTGTAGCCGTTGTTCCGCTCACCACGAGATGGGCAGCATGACAGTCGACATATCCATCGGACTCTGAAGAATCGAAGAAATGAGTTTCAAAGGTCATTCCGGAAATATCAATGACACAGCCCGATGCGAAGGTAAGCGTACCGTTGTTTGTCAATGTACCACCTTTAAATTTACCAGTAATGTTTAGGGTGCCGTCATTTGTCAGGGTGCCTCCGTTGAACAGAAGATTACTTATGACGGCATTAGCGGAGTCCAGAACGACTTCCCCTTGTGTTTGATTCAGTGTATCAACGGTAAGATTCGCGGAAGAAAGGGTGAGGGTCTTACCGGACCCGCATGCAGCATTAATTGTCGTAGCCGTAAAGTTACTAACACTGATCGTGTAGTTGCCCACATTTCCCGCCTCAAACGTCGTAACCTGAACGGTACCTGCACCTGTAATTTTGCCGCCTTGCCTATCACCGCTACCGTTGTTTCCACTCTTGAAGGAAATTGTGCCGGCGGTAAGCTGACTTTCGGCCGCAACGTCTATTGCGCCCATGCCCCACGAATTGGTAATTGTTGTGAAGCTGACAATAGAGGAATTGGTGACACTAATCTCACGAGCGTAGTTATCAGTGTTTCCGATTGTCGTGTATGTTCCGTAGGTCCCATCTCCGTTGAAAATGAGCTGCGCTGCACCTGAACTCTTTGCCTCAAAATTCACGGTGCCGGTCGCGCCGCCAATCGATACCACCTGAGCACCGTCAATGATCAATTTAGCAGAACCGGAACCAGCGACCGCAACAGAGGAAATCGCCAAATCGGTGAACTTCTTTGAAGCGTTATCATTGTTTGCCTCAATCTTCAACTCTTTGCCGGAAGCAACGCTGAGAGTCGTGATTGTCCCGAGAGTCGAATCACCCGGCTGGATGGAAGTGACTGCAGTTTTGCCCGTCGGATCCGTGTTGACGAATGTGTACTTCCCCTCCGCAAACGACGCATAATCCGCCATGGAGGCGGCAGAGTTATCTTCCGTGGAGTTAATGTAGAAAATCCCCTCTGAATGTCCCGCATAGGCGGAGGAGCCGAGGGTGAAGAGAGCTGCAGAAGTCGTCACCAGGGCGGTCAGGACAGCATGCAGAAGTCCTTTCGGTAAATGTAATCTCATGATTAGAATGAATTGAGTTGAAAAGCGGGGAGTGCAGCTTTCGGGCTCGGGTACGAATCGAGCTGAGGAATACACTCCCCTATGGGAGGGGCGGTGATACCCGCGTCCGGGTGCCTGTTCCCTCCCACTGCATTTAAGATACAGCATTTCTAATGCAGAGGGTATGCAGAGTGTTGATACTCAACGACTTAGAGCAAATTCGGCACAAAAGCGGTGCAGGTGATGTTGAGAAACAGGGGGTAGGGAACCCAAGAAAAATGCAGTAAAAATGCGGGGTTCCCAACTTTTAGGCTTGACCCAGCATTAGAAATGCAGTAGGCAAACCATAGGGCAAGGTGAGGGCAGAAAGAAGCCGCAGTCGCGGGGAAAGGGGCGACTGCGGCTTGAGGGGAGCGATGCTCGCGGGGCGATCAGGAGAAGACACCCACGGCCTCGGAGGCGCAGGCGATCATGTAATCGCGATTGAGCTTGGCGATATTGTCCACGGTGATACCCTTGGGGCAAGCGGCCTCGCACTCGTATTGATTGGTGCAGTTACCGAAGCCGAGGGCATCCATCTGGCGGACCATGGCCAAGACGCGCTTATTCTTCTCCGGCTGGCCCTGGGGCAGCAGGTTAAGGTGAGCGGCCTTGGCGGAGGTGAAGAGCATGGCGGAGCTGTTCTTGCAGCTGGCCACGCAGGCACCGCAACCGATGCAGGCAGCGGCATCGAACGCGGCGTCCGCCGTCTTCTTACGCACGGGCACGTTGTTGGCGTTCGGCGCGGAACCGGTACGCACGTCAACGAAACCACCGGCAGCGATGATCTGATCCAGGGCCTTGCGGTCCACCATCAAATCGCGCAGGATGGGGAAAGCCTTAGCGCGGAAAGGCTCGATCCAGATGGTATCACCGTCCTTGAACTGACGCATGTGCAGCTGGCAGGTGGTGACATGCTTACCGCCGTGGGGCACACCGTTGATGGTAAGGGAGCACATACCGCAAATGCCCTCGCGGCAATCGTGGTCGAAGTGGATGGGCTCCTTCCCCTCGTGCACGAGGCCCTCGTTGACGATGTCCAGCATCTCCAGGAAGGAAGCCTCGTCCGGGATGTTGGTAGCCTTATAGGTTTCGATGCGGCCCCGGGCCTCGGGATTTTCCTGGCGCCAGACCTTGAGTGTGAGATTGAGGTTAGCCATAATCGAGAAAATGGGTAAAAAGTGAGCTTAGGATTACTTGTAGGAACGGATGGCAAGGTGCACGTTATCGAAGGTAAGCGGCTCCTTGTGCAGCACGGGCAGCTCGCCGGTACCCTTGTACTCCCAGCAGGCCACGTAAGCAAAGTGCTCGTCATCGCGCTTAGCCTCACCGTCAGCCAGCTGGTGCTCCAAGCGGAAGTGAGCACCGCAGGACTCCTCGCGGGCGAGAGCGTCGTAGCACAGCACCTCAGCGAAGTCCAGGAAGGCCGCCACGCGCCAAGCCTTCTCGAGCTCGGCATTGATACCCGTGGTAGAACCCACCACCTTCACATTCTTCCAGAACTCATCGCGGATGGCGGGAATCTTGGAGATGGCATCCATGAGGGACTCCTTGGTACGGCCCATGCCGACATCCTCCCAGATGAGCTTACCGAGCTCGCGGTGGATCTCATCGGGCGTCTTGTTACCCTGAATGCTCATGATCTTGTTGATACGAGCCTTCACGGCCTCCTCTGCCTCCTTGAACTCCGGCGCAGCCGTGGTAACGGAACCGGGCTTGATGGTGGTGAGATAGGTCGGCAGGGTGGAAGAGATGACGAAGTAACCATCCGACAGCCCCTGCATGAGAGCGGAAGCACCGAGACGGTTGGCACCGTGGTCCGAGAAGTTCGCCTCACCGAGCACGTGCAGACCGGGGATGGAAGACATGAGGTTGTAGTCAACCCAGAGGCCGCCCATGGTGTAGTGAGAAGCGGGGTAAATCATCATCGGCTCCTTGTGGGGATCCACGTCGGTGATCTCCTCGTACATCTCGAAGAGGTTGCCGTACTGACCGTCGATCCACTCCTTGCCCATGCGAGCGATGGCATCCTTGAAGTCCAAGAACACGCCGCGGCCGGTGTTGGCCACACCGCGCTCATCGTCGCAGGCCTCCTTGGCGGCGCGGGAGGAAATATCGCGCGGAGCCAAGTTACCGAAGGACGGGTACTTGCGCTCCAAGTAGTAGTCGCGATCGCCCTCGGCCACATCGCTGGCCTTCATCTCGCCCTTGCGGATCTTCTCCGCCACCTCGCGGCTCTTGGGAACCCAGATGCGACCATCGTTACGCAGGGACTCGGACATGAGGGTGAGCTTGCTCTGGTAGTCACCCTTCACCGGAATGCAGGTGGGGTGAATCTGCGTGAAGCAGGGGTTGGCGAAGTAGGCACCCTTCTTCCAGCAAGCGCAGGCAGCGCCCACGTTGCAGCCCATGGCGTTCGTAGAGAGGAAGAACACGCGACCGTAGCCACCCGTGGCCAGCAGCACGGTGTCGCCGGCGTAGCTCTTGATCTCGCCGGTCACCATATCGCGCACCACGATACCCTTGGCGTGGCCGTCTACCACCACCAGGTCCATCATCTCCGTGCGGGTGTGCATCTCGATGTGGCCCTTGCCGATCTCCTTCTCCATGGCCTGGTAGCAACCCAGCAGAAGCTGCTGACCCGTCTGACCGCGGCTGTAGAAGGTACGCTTGAGCTGGGCACCGCCGAAGGAGCGGTTGTCCAACAGACCGCCGTACTCGCGGCCGAAGGGAACGCCCTGAGCCACGCACTGGTTGATGATGTTGGCGGACACCTCGGCAAGGCGGTACACGTTGGCCTCGCGAGCGCGGAAGTCACCACCCTTGATGGTGTCGTAGAACAGACGGTAGACGGAGTCACCGTCGTTCTGGTAGTTGTGCGCGGCGTTGATACCGCCCTGGGCAGCGATGGAGTGCGCACGGCGCGGGCTGTCCTGGTAGCAGAAGCACTTCACGTTGTAGCCCAGCTCGGCCAGCGTGGCGGCGGCGGAACCACCGGCCAGACCGGTACCCACGATGAGCACCGTGTACTTGCGGCGGTTGTTCGGGTTGATGAGCTTGGCCTCGCGCTTGTACTTGGTCCACTTCTGCTCAATCGGGCCCTCCGGAATGCAGGAGGAGGGCATGTAGTCACTTACGGGAAACTTAATATCGTTCATGGTCGGAAAACGGTGAGGGGGTTAGCGAAGGAAACCGGTGAGCACGGCCACGGGGATGGCGATGAAACCGCCGCACACCGCGATACCGAAGAGAACGGCGATGATGTTGTAGAGCGGGCGCACCTTGCGCGTGGCCAAACCGAAGGTCTGCATGACGGACTGAACACCGTGGCGCACGTGCATGAAGAGGCAGCAGATAGCCACAATGTAGAACAGAGAGCACCACTCATTGCTGAAGGCATGCACCACATGCCCGTAGCAGTCTGCGGGGTCGCCGTTGATGGTGAGCTGCCAGAGGTGGAAGAGCAGGAAGCACACAATCATCACGCCCGTGTACACCATCGTGCGGGAGGAAAGCGTCGCCTTCATCGTGCCTTCCATCTGGTACGGCGTGCGGGCACGCGTGTTTTCCAGCTTCAGCACCAGCGTGAGCACCACGTGGATGAGCACAATCGCCAGCAGACCCAGGCGAATCGCCCAAAGCAGCCAAGCCGGCATCGTGTGCAGCCCGGTCGCATATGTGTTGATCCACTCGGAGCCGCCCCAGATGGTCATATTGCCCGCCAGGTGACCCACGAGGAACAGGAGGAGACACGTGCCCGTCAGAGCCACAATAATCTTGCGGCCGATCGAGGACGTGACGAACTTGCATGCTGTCGTGATAATGTCGTTCATATCTGCAATAACGTCTTTGCTCCACCAGCTTACCCTAAACCGCCCCAAAATGCAAGCACCAATCCCCATTCCCCCGCTTTTTTTTCGCACGGCGGCGGCGGATTGAGCCCCTTTTCTGCGGTTAGTTTTTTTTAACTTCAAGAAAAGGAGCCTATCACGGAGAAAAGCGCCGGGCAGGCGCAGGGAAGGTTTGACACAGAGGGGGTAGATGCGGTATAGTGTGAGACATGGCGACCATCAGCATCACAGGCACGGAGAACCTGGCAACAGCCCCGGCATTTTATGTACCGAACCGGCTGGACGAAGCGATTCTGCGGAGGATAGACACTCTGCTGGGGGGCGCGCGCAAGGTAGCCTTCATGACGGACGAGATTCTGCGACCGGAGAAAAAGATGATGCGCTGCATCCAAGCCCCCGGGCGCCGCTGCTTGGTTTTTAACTTTCGCAAGGCCGATGTACGGGACCTGCGGGAGAAAGTGATGACGATACTGATGAGCGGGTACGATGTGCTGTATGTACCCGGGCGGCCCCACCGCAACATGGGCTGTATCTCCGACATACCGGAACCCTTCATGCGCGAGCTGGCCGCCCTGCACATCACCCCGCTGCCGCTGTATGTAGGCATGTACCGCAAGTCACGGGAGCGCGCCTACGCCACGGAGGCACCGTACGACTTTGCGGAGGTGCAGGTATTGCCCAAACCGGCGCCGGGCACCCACATGGGCGAGCGCCTGCTGCAAGCTTGGATGGAAGCCTCCGCCGAGGGGTATCGGCGGCATGCCCCGACGCACAAATCCCTGGCCCGCATGATCATCGAAGGTCTGCGCAGCAACCCCGGCGGACAACTGACGGACGGGATGGACGGCAGCAAGCTGCCCTACTACAAGGTACTGGGGGTATCCCTGGCCTTGGCCAAGCGCCTGCGCAGCCTGGTGAAGGAGCCGCGCCTCGGCATTCTGCTGCCGCCGGGCAAGGGCGGGGTCATTGCCAACTACGCCTGCATCATCGCGGGCATCGTTCCCGTCAACATCAACTACACCTCCTCGGAGGCAGCGTTCCGCAGCATCGTGAAACAGAGCGGCATCCGGCACTTCATCACAGCGCGAGCCTTCATGGACAAATTGCCGAACTTCCCCTGGCCGGCGGAGGAAAGCCTGCTGCACCTGGACCGCACGCTCAAGGGCATCGGCGCGGGCAAACTGGCGTATTGGGTGGGTTTGGCGCGCCTGGCACCGGCGGGGCTGCTCTGCCTGCTCTCCGGCGCAGACCGGCAAAAACCGGAGGACGAGGCCGCCCTGCTCTTCACCTCCGGCTCCGCAGGCGAGCCCAAGGGTGTCGCGCTCAGCAACCGTATGCTGGTGGGGCATGTATTGCAAATGCGCAGCATCTGGTATCTGGAGCAGAACGATAACGTTTTGGCCAGTCTGCCCATCTTCCACAGCTTCGGGCTCACGGCCAGCACCCTGATGCCGGCTTTCTTCGGCTACGGCATGGTCACCTACCCCTCCCCGCTGGAGGCCAAGAAGCTCGTGGAGCTCATTGAGCGCGAGCACTGCGCCCTAGTGTTCAGCACCCCCACCTTTGCCCGCAGCATGCTCCGCCGCGCGAACCCGGATACCTTCCGCCACGTCAAGTATTTTGTGGTGGGGGCAGAGAAGTTGCAGAAGGCCCTGGCGGATGAATTCCGCAGCAAGTGCGGGGTGCAGTTGTTGGAGGGCTACGGGCTCACGGAGTGCTCCCCCGTGGTCGCGGCCAACTTACCGGACCCCGTGATCGATGACGACATGCCCTACCACATTCCCTCCACCCGCGTGGGCTCCGTGGGGCACGTACTCGCCGGCATGGCCGTGCGCATTACGGATCCCGACGACGACACACGGGAGCTTCCCCTCTCCGAGCAGGGTATGATTTGGCTGAAGGGCATCAACGTCTTCGGCGGCTACATCGGCGACCCGGAGCTGAACAAGGGCATCTTCCGCGACGGCTGGTTCAAGACCGGGGACCTAGGGCGGGTTGACCTCAACGCCTTCATCACCCTCGGCGGGCGGCGGGCGCGTTTCTCCAAGATAGGCGGTGAGATGGTGCCGCACGAGGCGGTGGAAGATGCAATCACGGATATGCTGATGCTGCCGGAGGGCTTCAGCGGCCGCCCCATCGCGGTGCTGGGTGTGCCGGATGAGCAGAAGGGCGAGGCGCTCGTGCTCCTCTCCGCCGTGCACCCCACGCAGCATGCCGAGGCCTTGGCAGAGATACGCAGCTACCTGCAGAGCCGCAAGATCCCCATGCTTTGGTGCCCGCGCCAAATCATCGCCGTGGAGGCCATCCCAGCCCTGCCCTCCGGCAAGCTGGACCTGAAAGGCTGCCGCTATCTGGTTAATGAGGCCCTTAAAATTAACAACTGATTTTCCATGAAAAAACCGCTTAACGTACGCCGCAGTGATGTAATGCCCCGTGTTCAGGAAGCCATGCAGTGCTTCCGCAGCCCGCTCGTCGACTCCATGAGGGCCGACGGTAATCGACTGGAGCTGCCGGGGCTGCACATCTCGCTGGCCTCGTCCTTCGGCTTCTGCGACGGGGTGAGCCGCGCCATCGAAATCGCGTATGCGGCGTGTCTCGCCTTCCCGGAGCGGCGCATCTGGCTCATCGGGGAGATTATTCACAATCCGGAGGTGAATGCCAAACTGGATGCCCTCGGCCTGCGCCGCCTGCCCTGGAACCCGCACGATGCCGCCTATGAGCTCGTACAGGCGGAGGATCTCGTCATCATCCCCGCCTTCGGCATCACCCGTGAGCTGCGCGACACCCTGGAGGCCAAGGGGGTTGACTATGCCGACACCACCTGCGGCAATGTGATCAAGGTGTGGAGCAAGGTGCAGAGTTATGCGCGGCGCGGCATCACCAGTATCATTCACGGCAAGGCGCGGCACGAGGAGAGCCTTGCGACGGCCTCCCGCTCCCGGGGGGAGGACGGCGGCGGCAAATACCTCATCATTTACAACAAGGCCGACGCCGAGTTCGTGGCGGATTTCCTCAACGGGCGGATCAGCACGGTGGACTTCAACAACCGCTTCGCGGGCTGCACCTCGCCCGGTTTTGCCCCGGAGCAAGACCTGCTGTGCATCGGTATGGCCAACCAGACCACCATGCTCAAGGGTGAGACTGTGGAGATTCAGGGCATTCTGCGCCGCGCCGTCATCGAGCGGGACGGTAGTGAGGAGCGTTTCCACGCCTGCAACACCATCTGCAGCGCCACCCAGGATCGCCAGGACGCTCTCTTTGCCCTGCTGGAGGAGCAGCCGGATGCCATGTTCATCATCGGCGGTTACAACAGCTCCAACACCACCCACCTCGCCGGCATTGCCGCCGAACGCGTGCCCACGTTCTTCGTCCGCGATGCGGAGAGCCTCCTCAGCCTGCAGCAAGTGCGCTGCCTCAACCTCCGCACCCGAACGGAGGAACTCACCCCCCTCCCCCCGCAGGCCTCCGACCTCTCCCGCCCCTGGCGCATCGGCATCACCGCCGGCGCATCCTGCCCCGCCAACGTCATCGAACAGGTCATCCGCCGCCTCGCCGACCTCCGCCTCCCCCGGTGAGGGTATGCGCAAAACACAGAAAAGCCGGAGTTTTCACACAGCGAACCCTTGACACAGAGCAAGGTTTTCTGTACTATAGTCGCAGTTCAATCCCATGCTTGTCAATTTTTCCTTCTCGAATTATATGGTGTTTCTGCAACCCGCCGAGTTTACGATGGTAGCGGGCAGATTCTCCACCCACCGGGCTTCCCTCATGAAGATTCCAGGAGAACGCTACGCCAAGCTGCTGCCCGTTACAGCAATCTACGGTGGTAATGCCTCCGGCAAATCAACCTTTGTCCACGCGATGAGATGCCTGCGCAGCATTGTGCTGCACGGAACGATAGACAGTGTCGAGCCACACCTCTTTTCCCATGAAGGAAAGACACAGGCGACGGACTTCACCTGTGTATTCGCCATCGAAGGGAGGGTCCTTGAGTACAGCATTCAACTGTACCCGGACAGGGTGATTCGGGAATCTCTCACCGATGTCACAAGAGGACGCAGGAGTATCATTTTCATCCGAGTCCCCGGCCACCCCTGCGAGATAGGCACCACAGTGGCGGGGGCATGTCCGGAGGACGACCTGCAATATGCCGCCAAAATGGGAACAAGCCTACCGGAGAAAGAAGTATTCCTGACAACAGTCATCAAATTACAGGTAGCAGCATTGCTTCCTCATGCTCAGCTCTGCCACAAGTGGTTTTCCGAGACACTGTGCATCATCGAAGCCGACAGCCGAAGAATCGGCCTCGGGCTTGATTTGCTCTCTCAACTTTCTAACTATTCGGCAGCACTTGCGGATGCCGATACCGGAGTTGAGCAGCTCAGCTTCCACGAAATCAAATCGAACATAGAAGGCTCGGTTTCCCCGCCGATTCTGTCTGCTTTCAGGAAGTCGGATGACAACTTCCTGATCATCCCGGATGACTCCTCCACGATTCTCGTCAAGGAGGGCGAACGCATCAAGGCTATCAAATGCTGCTCGGTCTATACGGCGGAAGACGGCACGCGGACTGCCATTCCTCTGGCCAAAGAAAGCGACGGAACGCGCCGATACCTTCACCTGCTCCCCATCCTGCTGGACGCCCGCCGAGACAGGGTCTATCTTGTGGATGAGCTGGACCGAAGCCTCCACACAAACCTGACCCAATCTCTTATCAAGAGCTTCCGCAATATGGTGTCAGCAGGGGAACGCAGGCTCCAACTCATCTTCACCACCCACGATGTCTTCCTGATGGACGGGAATAATCTGCGCAAGGACGAGATATGGGTTACCGAGCGAGACGAGGTTCACCAAGCACATCTGATTTCCATGGCCGAGTATAAGGATATTCGACCGGATCACCAATTGCGCAAAAGTTACCTGGAAGGACGCATGGGCGGTCTTCCCCACATGAGTTGCTGCTTATGAGTGCTTTCAGACGCAAAGAAAACAGGGCTTCCTATCGCCGGAACTTCTTCTTTGTAACGGAGGGTGTCGCCTCCGAGCAGGCCTATCTGAAAATTGTCTGGAACAGGCTGCAGCTCCGGGAACGATGTACACCGCGCTATTGCCACAAGAACTCCGGCATACCTGCCATGCTGGCCAAGGCCGAAGAAGTGGAGGAAGGAGATCTCTTCAAACAGAGGAGAGGCGATGAAATCTGGATCATTCTTGATCACGATGAACAAAGTCATTTTCCGGAGCAGTTTGAACGTTTAGCCGAATGGGAAGCTCAAAAGCCATACCGTCACGTCGCTGTTTCTACGCCGAGATTTGAATTTTGGCTACTCCTGCACGTAGACGAGCGCCCCCACCGGGACAAGTGCAAGAGCGATGATTACATGCAGCAGAGGATACCGAACTTCAAGAATCTTCCCATAGATACAACGTCTATTACTGCCGACCGTATCCGGGCAGCGATGAAGCGTGCTCTTTGCTCTCCCATGCCGAGCTGCAGGAAGCCCTCCGTCGTCGGCAGCGGGCTCGGACTTCTGATTCAACGCCTCCTGACCATAGCATAAGGGTTCCCGCCCTGCGGCATTTCGGGGGGCGGGGAGGCTGTGGGTTTTGCACGAAAAAGCGGGTGGTCGGTGGTTTTGGCTTGCCATCTGCGGGATTCTTGGTAGTATGGAAAGCATATGAAGCATTTTCTTCTTCTTTTCGCGACCGTCCTGCTCTGCGCTTTCTCGGCGAGCGGGGTGGAAATCAAGAACATCGGCGTAAAGCTCACCCGCAACAGCGCCGACAAAAAGCTGACGCCGGACTACAGTTTCAGAGTGCTGGAGGACTTGAGCGTGCGGCGTAGCTGGAACCTGCCGGGCGGGCGCACCCTGAGTGCTGACTTCGACGCCAAGAGTGCCGAGGGTAAGCTGATCTCCGCACATGTGGTGTACGATAAACCGGTGGATCTCAAGACCGCGCAGGCGGATGCGCTGGCTCTGGGCCACACCAAATCCGACACCTGGAAAAAGCTGAAAGCCAAGAAGGCAGAGGAGCTGGGCTTGGCCCCCTGCAAGTACAAAAAGCTCAAGAACGGCAGCTACCTGTATGTGGAAATGAATGCAGCCAAAAAAGCCACCGGCGTCTCCCTCTATGCGGCTAAGCCCACCCGCCACCGCCTCACGCTCGGGGAGTGGACCGGACGCGTGACCCGCACGGCCCTCGGCTCTACGGCGGACAACAGCGGCAGCGTCAATTTCCTCAAGCAGGATGAGGAGAAACGCTTAGCCGCCAACAAGAAGCGCGCCGCCGAGCGTCCCCGCCCGTCTGCGGATAAGCCCGCCCGGAGCGAAGATGTCGTGGTCACTGAGATCATCGAGGAAGTAGAAGATGCGGCTGATGATACCGACAACGAGGACGAGGTGACCGTGGTGAAGACGGAGAAAGGCCCCTGGCCCGCCATCCGGGATTACTGCAAGGAGCTTTCGAGCCGTCCGTGGAGCACGACGGAGCGTGTGAGTATCTACGGCGGCGGCGGTCTCATCCTGCTGCTCATCATCGTCTCCGCCGTGCGCCGTCGACTGCGCCGCAAGGCCGCCGAGGAGCGAGCCAATGCCATCATCAACGGGAAAAAGTCATAATTTTGCCCTCGAATCCGCCCTTTCTGCTTGCCAAGCGGGGAGCGGTGTGGTATAACGAGAGTGTTCAATGAATCAATTCTCATGAAAGCACCAAAAATCTACAGAAAGAAGGGGGGCTTCACCCTCATCGAGCTCATTGTGGTGATTGCCATTCTCGGCACGCTCGCCGCTGTCGGCTACGGCCCCATCATGGACCACCTGAACGACGGTGACCGCCAGATCGCCTCGTCCAACCTCAGCAACATCAGCACGGCCCTCATCGACTTCAACACGGAGGTGACCGGTTACCCGAGCGATGAGACCGCCGAGCAGATGCAGACCACCATGGAGGAGGCCGGCAAGGACTTCGGCGCGCTGCAGGGCAACAACTCCAACTGCTACTTCCGCCAGCTCATGGTGCGCGACGGCTCCCTGGCCGAGAAGATCTTCTTCGCCAAGGTGAAGGGTGTCACGGCGGAGGGCGATAACAAGAAGGCCAACGGCAAGGCCCTCCAAGCCGGTGAAAATGCTTTCTCCTATGTGATGATGCAGTCGACGGACGGCGAGGGCTATCGCGGTGTTACCTCCCGCGGCGCCTGCCCCATTGTGATGACCCCCACCCGCAAGTCCAATAAGTCCTTCACCGGTGCCGATGTGGAGTTCGACCTCACGCCCTTCCGCGGCCATGTCTTCGTGCTCTACACCGATAAGTCCATCAAGGATTTCAAGGGTGACAAGCAGGTCAAGGAGAATGAGGATGATGATACCATCGGCACCCTCGCCGTTGACATCTTCCCGGAGAACGCCAAGACCGGCGAGTCCAAGGCTGACCGCTACACCATCCTCGGCCCGGATCTGAAGTAACACTTCCGCTCTTCCCGTTCCGAAGGCACCTCCCCGCCACAGGAGGTGCCTTCTTGCTTGCCGGGGGAGCCCCCGCGACGTAACAGCGGGATACAGGCCGCCTTAATTTGACGGCATGTATTGGTCGTTCTTCAGATTCTCCTCCAGCTCCAGGAGGTAACGGTCGAAATCGGAGACATAGAGGCGGTCCTGCTCCACCCTGTACTTCTCGAACTCGGTCTTTGCATGCAGCCTTGCAATGGCGGCGGAGACACGTCCGGCATCCTTCAGCAGGCCGTATTCGAACATTTCGATAAACGTGTTGAGGCGTTTCTCCCAGTCCTCCATGGTCAGCGGTATTTTTCGCTGCGCCATGCTCTCCGCAAAATCGAGGTAGGAACCCACCAGACGGTTCAGCTGGGTCAACTCCTCGGCGCTCAGGTAATTCTTTGCCACACAGGCATCGCTGAGCATGACCTTACCCTCCGGGGCGGCCTTCCAAGTGGTGAGCCCCATGTGCGGCTTTTTCGCATCGGCTCGCTCCACAATCAACTCGGCGGCGGTGTGCCCGTGCACGGCAAAGTGCATCTTGTTCTGCACGCTTGCATAAAAACGGCGGGTCACGGAAGCCTTGCTGTCATAATCAACCGCAGTGGCATAAATATCCGTTATCTTCTGATAAAAAAGGCGCTCGCTGGCGCGGATTTCCCGCACGCGCTCCAGCTGCTCCTCAAAGTACTTATCGGAGAGGTACGTCCCCTGCTTGAGGCGCTCGTCGTCCATCACCCAGCCCTTAATGGTATACTCATGGGCGATGTGATTCACCCACTTACGGAACTGCACGGCTCGCTCGGAGTTTACCTTGAAGCCCACGGCAATGATGGCTTGGATGCCGTAGTGGAAAGCATGGTAGTTCTTGCCGTCCGAGGCAGTTATTCGAATTCTTCGAACAACTGACTTTTCATCCAACTCGGCATCCGCAAAAATCTTCTTGAGATGATAGTTAATGGTATGCGTCTCCACACCGTAAAGTTCGCCCAGCATCTTCTGCGTCAGCCAGATATTCTCGTCCTCATATCGAACCTCGAACTGCTCGGCAGCCTCACCCACGCCGGCGATGTAGGTCAGATATTCTGCCGCGGAACTGCGGATGGAAATTTGGTTCTTCATAACGTTCGTGTCAGTATTATATCACATTTTCGGGAGAAAAGTCAAGCCGGTTTCCCCGATTACCCGGTTCCGAACTGTGAGAAGTCCGGTCGATTTCGCTTGCGTCGGGGGCGGGTATGGTGTACGATAGGGGCAAGCATGGATATAGCATTGATCGAAGAAAGTTTGGGGTATGTATTCACGGACAAAGTGTGGCTGCAGCAGGCCTTGACGCATCCCAGCTACAGCCAGCGGCGGGCAGCGGGCTTGGCATACGAACGGCTGGAATATCTGGGGGATGCGGTGCTGGAGCTGGTGGTGAGCCGCGAGCTCTTCACGCAGTTTCCGCAGAGCGATGAGGGCGAGCTGACGAAACTGCGCTCCGGCATCGTGAGCCGCCAGCATTTGGCAGGGTTGTGTCGCGAGCTGGGTTGGTGTGAGCAGATGAACATGAGCCCGCAACTGGAAAAGGCCGGCGGGCGCACCACAATGTCCATCATGGCCAATACCTTCGAAAGCGTGATCGGCGCCGTGATGATGGACTCCAACTACAACGCCGCGCGCAAGGTGGCCCTGCACCTGATGCAGACAAGTATTACCAACGCGCGGCAATACATGGATGTAAACTACAAGGGGGCCCTGCTGGAGATTTTGCAAAGCATCGACAACACCCCGCCCGTCTACACGGTGGAACCCGCGGACCCCAAACACCCGGAGGGTCCCTTCTGCGGGCACGCCCTGTGGCACGGGCGCGAGCTGGGCAGCGCCGTGGCCCCCAGCAAGCACAAGGCGGAGATGGCAGCGGCCGCAGCCGCCCTGCAGGCGAAAATCTGGCTGAAGAAGGCTTGAAACTGTCCTTTTTTCATCGCTAGCGCAAAAAAAGCTCGCATTGCGCGCGGAAAAGGGTATAATACTCGTCAAAACAGACTTCAAACAGATTGAGCGAATTATGATAACAAAACAGATCACCGTTTTGAACAAATTGGGAATCCACGCCCGCCCGGCGGCCAAGTTCGTCCGTGAGGCGGCACGCTTCGAGGCCGATGTGACCGTGGAGCGGGACGGTGAGGCCGTGGATGGCAAGAGCATCATGTGCCTGATGATGCTGGCCGTAGGCTGCGGCTCGACCATCACCGTAACGACGGACGGCCCGGATGAGGCCGAAGCCATGGAGGCGCTGGAGGCCTTGGTGGACTCCAAGTTCGGCGAGGCCTGATGCCCGGGTGCTTCTGCCCCCCACCCCGCCGCGACAGGTATGACAGAGGAGCATTTCGAGCACATTCTGCAGGGCATGCCCGTGTCCCCGGGCATTGCCATGGGCACCATGCTGGTGGAGACCGCCAAGAACGCGGCCCCGCCCGTGCGGCGTGTGGCGCAGGAAGCCCTGCCCGCAGAGTGGCAGCGTCTGGAGGCAGCGCTGGATAAGACAGAGAAGGAGCTGGAGCGCCTGAAAGAGCGTGTGCAGGAGCTCTCCGGCGAGACGGAGGCGGCTATCTTCGACGCCCACCTGCTCTTCGTGCGCGACCGCCTCATCATGAAGCGGCTGCAGGCGGAGCTGCCCAAGCGCGGCCAGAACATCGAGGCGGTGTACTACTCCGTGGTGATGAATTTCATCGGCACCATGCGGAAGGTAGACGACCCCTACCTGCGCTCCCGCATCGCGGACATGGAGGACGTGATGCGCCGTGTGCTGCGCAACATGGAGCCCGTAACCCACACCGAGGAAGAGGAGGACACGGGGGAGCGCCGCGTACTGGTGGCTTATGACCTGGCACCGAGTGACACGGCAGACCTGGACAGCCGAAATATCATCGGATTCGTGACAGAGGTGGGTTCTGCGGTGTCGCACACGGCGATTCTCTCCCGCTCGCTCGGGCTGCCGGCCGTGGTGGCCGTGCCGAACCTCATGCTGGAGTCCCGCATGGGGCAAAGCGCCATTGTGGATGGCTTCAATGGGTTGGTGATCATCAACCCGACCGCCGAGACGGAGGAGCGCTACCGCCGGATGCGCACGGAGAAGCAGCGGGCTTATGAGAGCCTGGAGGAGCTGCGCGACCTGCCGGCCGAGACTCTGGACGGACATCGAATCCGCTTGGCGGCGAACGTGGAGTTTACCCACGAGTCCGATGCCATACGCCGCAGTGGTGCGGAGGGCGTAGGCCTGTATCGCACGGAGTTTTTCCTACTGGGCGAAAACCGGGAAATCCCCGGCGAGGAGGAGCAGTACGCCCACTACCGCAAGCTGGTGGAGAACTGCGCCCCGCATGAGGTCATCTTCCGCACGCTGGATGCGGGGGGCGATAAGCTGCCCTGCGAACCTGTGGGGGAGAAGGAGGCCAACCCTTTCCTCGGCTGGCGCGGCATCCGCGTCTCGCTCAGCCGTCCGCAGATGTTCAAGGAGCAGCTGCGCGCCATTCTCCGAGCCTCGGCCCACGGCAAGGTGGGGGTGATGTTCCCCATGGTGTCCGGTCTGACGGAGGTGTTGGATGCGCGCAGCCTGCTGGAGGAGTGCCGCAACGAGCTGCGCGCGGAGGGGCTGCATTTCGATGAAAAGATGCGCGTGGGCATCATGATCGAGGTGCCGGGGGCGGCGGTGATGGCGGATATTTTGGCCAAGTATGTGGATTTCTTCTCCATCGGTACCAATGACCTGACGCAGTACACCATCGCGGTGGACCGCGTGAACTACCGCGTGGCTTCCATGTTCCGCACCACGCATCCTGGGGTCATCCGGCTCATGCACGGCACGATGTCGGCGGGGATTCCCACGGCCATTTGTGGCGAGATGGGGGCGGACTTGACGCTGACGCCGCTGCTGGTGGGTCTGGGCGCAAGCGAGCTTTCCGTGGGCACGCACCTGCTGCCTGCCGTGCGTTATGCTGTCCGTCACCTGAACTACGAGGAATGCCGCCGCATGGCGGAGCAGGCCCTGGAGGCCGAGGACAGCCGGACCATCCGCAAGCTCTCCAAAGAGCTGGCACTGCGGTCTTACCCAACCTTGTTTGAATGAACCTGACGACGCGCCGCCTCACGGAGCCGCAGGATCCTCTCTTTGCGGAGCTGTGGCAGTTATACGAGTCGAGCTTCCCATGGGAGGAGCGGCACGATGCGGATTGGCAGCAGCGTGCCATGAGCGATGAGACTTTCCGCTGCATGCGGGTGGAGCAGGACGGGCAGGCTGTTGCCCTGCTCTTTTACTGGGTGCGACCGGGTTATGTCTACCTTGAGCACCTGGCCGTGCACCCCTCGCGGAGGGGGCAGGGTCTGGGCACGGCGGTGCTGGAGCTACTGCCTCCCCTGCCCATTGTGCTGGAGATTGAGCCGGTGTGCGATGACGCCACGGCGCGCAGGTTGCGTTTCTACGAGCATGCGGGCTACCGTCTGCTGCCCTGCGCGCACACTCAGCCACCCTACCACCCCGGGCTGCCGCCTCTGCCGCTTTCACTGCTGGTGCGCGGGGATTTCTCGGAGGAGATGCTGGCGGACTTCCGGGCTTGGCAGCCTTCCATCGGCGCGGGGGCGGACACATTTTAGCCTTGCAAATAGCGCGCAGCGGGTGTACCCTTTCCCCCGCTATGTCGGGCTTATCTGTTTTTTTCCTCTGTCTCCTGCTCTTGGGTGCCGGTTATGTGGTCTACGGTCGCTTGGCGGAGAAACTGTTCGGGGTGAATTACGAGAAGGTAATGCCCTGTGTATCCCGGGCCGATGGGGTTGACTATGCGCCCTTGCCGTGGTGGAAGATTTTTCTGATTCAACTGCTGAATATCGCGGGACTGGGCCCGGTGTTCGGGGCACTGGCGGGTTGTCTGTTCGGGCCTGCCTGTCTGCTGTGGATTGTGCTGGGCTGCATCTTTGCCGGAGCCCTGCATGACTTCTACGCCGCGCTCATCTCTGCCCGACATGATGGGGAGAACCTGCCGGAGACCATCGGTCGTTATC
Source organism: Akkermansia muciniphila (assembly GCA_004557455.1). Taxonomy (GTDB): domain Bacteria; phylum Verrucomicrobiota; class Verrucomicrobiia; order Verrucomicrobiales; family Akkermansiaceae; genus Akkermansia; species Akkermansia muciniphila_D. The sequence goes on from SFDX01000004.1 coordinate 46,544, forward strand.
TGGGTAAACCGGCGTTATACGCTCTGCGCTGCGTGTGTGTGCTGCTTCTGGTTCTGGTGGGCGTTGTGTTCACCAAGGGCCCGGCAGGCATGCTGCACAGTCTCTGCCCGGTAATTTCCGTTACCTGGTGGTGTGTGATTATTTTGGGCTACTATTTTGCCGCCACAATTCTACCCATCAATACCATCATCGGGCGGGTGTATCCCCTCTTCGGGGCACTCTTTGTGGTCATGGCTCTCGGGCTCCTTATCGGCCTTCCCCTCAGTGACATCCCGGTCCTGCCGAACTTGGATGTGATGACCAACGTGCACCCTAAGGGAATTGGCATCTGGCCCATGATTTTCGTAACGATTGCCTGCGGGGCTATCTCGGGATTTCACGCCACCCAGAGCCCGCTGATGGTACGCTGCACACGGCGTCCGCAGGAGATGCGCCGCATTTTCTACGGTGCGATGATCTGTGAGGGGGCTGTGGCACTCATTTGGGCCTGCGTGGGGCTCACGCTGCGCGACACGCTGACGGCCTACGCCATGGGGCCGGACGGCCCCGTGTTCGGCGCGGAGGGCGGGGCGCTCTCATTCATGCAGCTCACCTTGGCCTCCCCGGCCACGGCGGTTACCTCGGCATGCGATACGCTCATGGGGGGCTTCGGCACTGTGCTAGCGGTGCTGGGGGTGACCATCCTGCCTATCACATCCGGTGATACGGCTATGCGCAGTTGCCGCCTGATGCTGGCGGATACGCTGCGGCTGCGGCAGAATACGCCCCTGCCGCGTCTGGCAATCGCCCTGCCCCTCTTTGCGGCGGTCATCATCATTTCTCAAATCGATTTCAGCCTGCTGTGGCGTTACTTTGGCTGGAGCAATCAGGCACTCTCCTGCATCACGCTCTGGATGATTACCGTCTTCCTGCGCCGCAACGGTCGCTGTTTCTGGCCGGCTCTGATTCCCGCGCTCTTCATGACGGTGGTTTGCACGGCCTACCTGCTCACCACCAAGGACTGCGGCATCGAGCTACCCTCCGCCGTCGGTACCTGGGCCGGTATCATCCTGGCCTCCTGCGCCGCCGCCCTGCTCTTGCTCCGTCGGCAGAAGCAGGATTGAGCCTCACGCCTGCGGCTCGGTGAGGCGATTGACGGTGATGCCGGGGATGGTGAGGATGCTGCCGTCCGACTGCCGCAGGAGGGGGGAACCGTCTTCGGCGATGCCGGCAAACAGGCCCCGGTAGCGGGCGGTGTCGGTCTCGACTTCGGACACAACGCTGCGGTCCCAGGCGGCATCCAGCAGCGGGGTAACGGCGGCGAGTCCTCGCTCGCAGAAGGCGGTGAAGACCTCGGCGAGGTGCTCCGCCAGTTCGGCGCGGAAGTCATGCACGCTCGGGCAATGCGGCACGAGGTCAGCCAAGCGCACGGCGACATCCTGCGTGCGTCCGGCAAGTCCGGCGACATCGTTGGCAATGTTGACACCGATGCCGATCGAGGCCATGCGGAGCGCGGGCCGTTCCACCAAGATACCTGCTAACTTTCCGCGGTCGACCATCACATCGTTCGGCCAGCGCAGGCGCAGCCCGGGGATACCATAGGGGGACAGGGCCTGCATCATCGCCGCGCCCGCCACCAAGGGGAGCAGGCCCCAGTTGCGCTCGCTCTCAACGTCCAAGGGTACGTTGTAGCAAATCCACAATCCGCCCGGCTCTCCGAACCAGGTGCGGTTGAAGCGGCCCCTTCCCCGATGCTGCGTGATGGCGTTCACCGCCGACCAAGCGGGCAGCCGGCGGACCTCGAGGAAGGTGGAGTCGCACTCCGGCAGCTCATGGAATGTCCATTGTATTTTCATGGGCATCATCATACACCATCTGCCGCGCCGTGTCCAACGTATTTTGCTTGCCAAACGTCGCCGATTATGCTACAAATGACTCATGCACCCCACCGAGCAACCGCGCACGCTGTGCCGCCGCTTGGCCATTGGCCTGCTGAAGGTCGTCGCTGCGCTCATCAGCTTGGCGGCGGTCTGCCTGCTCGTGGATGCAGCCCTGCCGAGGCTCACCTGCCGCCCGGGTTCGTGGAGCGGGCCTGTCTCCGACCACTTCGATGGTGAGCGTTTCCACAACGGACGCCCCGCTGCCAAACTGCATGCAAGCTGGAAAAAATGGCTGGCCGACCGCCCCACACGGGGCGAGTATCCGCGCACGGATCGCAACGAGCACGCCCCTCAGCTAGCCCCTCGAGTGGAGGGTGAGGAGTGGGAGGCCACGCTCGTCAACCACTCGACCTTTCTCCTCCGCACCGCCGGGCAGAATATCCTAACGGATCCCGTCTGGAGCGATTACACCTCCCCCGTCCAATTCGCGGGTCCGAAGCGCTGCCGCCCCGTTGGAATTGAGTGGGATGCCCTACCCCGCATTGATGTGTGCTTCCTGTCGCACGACCACTACGACCATTTCGATGCCGACACCCTGCGCCGTCTCACGAAGCGAGATAACCCGCTCTACATCGTTCCGCTCGGCCTGAAGAGTCTGCTGCGCTACCACTGCGGCCCGGTCCGCTGCATCGAGCTGGATTGGTGGCAGTCGCATACCTATAACGGTATCACCTACACCCTCACTCCCGCCCACCACTGGAGCAACCGCTACAAGGGCTCCGCCGCTGCTCGGCGCTCCCTCTGGGGCGGACTCTACCTCACCTCCCTTGGCGGGCCTTCCCTCTACTTTGTCGGTGACTCCGCCGCCTCACTCTTCTTCGCGGACATCCGCCAACGCCTCGGCTCCCCGGACCTCGCTCTCATCCCCATCGGTGCCTACCGCCCGGACTGGATTAAGAATAACCACATGGGCCCCTACGAAGCCGTCGACTGCTTCCGCACCCTCTCACCCCGCCTCGCCCTCGCCTGCCACTTCGGCACCTGGCAACTCGCCAACGAAGGCTACCAAGAAACCCTCGACGACCTCGCCTCCGCCCTCCGCCTCTCCAACATTCCACCCCACCTCTTCCTCCCCGCCCTCAACGGCCAAACCTTCCGAGGGAAAGCAAACTGCATGCACACTACAACGGATAGCAAACAATAATCCAGCCCAGCCCAGCATAAGGAATCCGAGATTTCATTAGTCCGAGCTTTCTTGCTCTGTTGTCTTTTCTCGTATACTACCCTGTTTTTCTGCAATACTTTTTCTCCCATTTTTCCCATATTTTCGGCAATGACCAAGCCATGTTCTACATGTTGGGAAAAGTATGGGCAGACGGAAATCTCCCATATGTTGATATCGTAGATGTGAAAGGCCCGCTTCTGATGGCCGTTTACGCATTTGCGTACCTCATCAGTCCCGGCAATCCGTACGTTGTCTACCTTATCCATGCGTTGTTTGTAGGTATCACGCTATTCTATTCGTACAGAACAGCCCTATTATTTTTGCACTCATCCACGAAGTCGATGTTAGCCTCGGCATTGATCATGCTTTATGTGGTCAATCCGCTCATGTTCGGCGGCGGCAATCAGTCGGAAATCATCATGATGGTTCCCACTGCTATATGTCTGTATCATTTCATTCGCACAGTCATCGAGGGAAGGGTTCATTTTACTGATTTTATCATAACAGGTATCGCAGCAGGATCCTGCTTCTCCATTTGCATGCTCATTAAATACAACAACATTCTGTTCCCGCTCGCGCTTTCTGCTCTCATCTTCATACATATCATACGAACAAGGAGAAACGCAGTGTTGCTACTTTGTTACTGCACCGCCTTCTGCATAGGTGCAGCATTATGGGCTTTGCCCTTTTGTATCTATTTCTCTGCAACAGGAATCTGGGATGACTTCATTCGAGTCTATTTCACTCTTAATTTCAGCACCTATAACTCATACCAGGGCAGCATTGTTTCATTCGTGAATCTCATTCGTCTCTTCGGGCTGACCCTGCAATGGGTAGGCGCTACCATGACAATCATCATTATTTCCTCAATAGCTGCGCTTCCCCTGAAAGGCGAATGTCGACTCTTTATGCGCAGCAGTTTGTTACTGTTGGTGGTCTCTGTTTATATTCCGAATGCAGCCGGTCAATATGGGTATTATTTGCTCATGATTTCACCCCTTGTCATTATCCCCTGCACCGCTCTTCTGAATCAATGGGCACACGCTCCGCGTTGGGGAACCGCGGGAATAGCCATGGGAATCATTGCGCTGTGTTCCATTCAGTTCTGCGGAAATTGGCACAATCTCAACTTGTACAGAATCACAAGCAAACCGGCGCCTGATGTGGCTTTTATTGAACGGGAACTGGCGCAACACCCCGAATCGAAAATCTTGTATATAGGCCACCTTGACGAAGGATTCGGACTCAAGAGTCGTGTACTACCGGCCATCCCGGAATGGTGTTCACTGAACGGTGCTCCCCCTACCGATGCACCGGCACGAGCAATAGCCCGGCGCATACCGGACTATGTTATCGAATCTCAGTGGTGGGGGGAAGCCTGAACTGGAAGAAGGGTGCTTTGCTACCATGAAAGCTGATAGGAGAAGCGCTATTCTTCTTCGTGAAAGCGGCTACCATTGCATAGCCTCTGTAAAGAATCCCGATGATCCCAGGCGTATTATGCTCATGTGGAAGAGGGAATAACCCATCTCGAAAGGGCTCATGCTCGAACGTGGGTTGTTCCGAATCGCCGTCAAGAATGCGCAAGCATGGAGGCGGCCATGAGGTTGCCGCGGGCGGCGGCGAGTCGGAGGGCGGCGAGGGCCTTGTCGGTGTCTTTGTCGATGATGGAGCCTTGGATAAGGCACATGGCGAGGACGAAGAGCGCAACGTGATCGCCGGCTTGGGCTGCAGACTCGAGGGAGGCCAGGTCTTGGCGGGATTTGGTTTGGGCGAAGTAGATGCGGGCCAGCTGATTCTGCGCATCCGGATGCCCGGCGAAGGCGGCACGGCGCAGGTGATCTGCGCCGGCCGCGGCCTGACCTGAACGGAAGCACTCGGCACCGAGACGGAACTCCTCGTCAGCGTCCATAGTCGGGTTAAAGTTGGGTGGCCTGCCCCTCCTTGATGATACCCGCAGCGGCGTTCTCACCGGGCTTGGAAGGAACGACACGGAAGGAAGACACTGTACCGCGCAGGTTCATGCCGATAGTATTGAGCGGCAGGATGAAGGTGGAACAAAGGTCCTTCTTATTATCATGGAAGGAAACCAGCGTCAGGTCCTTCGCCTCCTGCCCATCGATGAACAGACGCGTAGCCCCCGGCGTTCCGATAAGCTGCAGCTTCACCTTCTTACCAACGGGCAAAGCCACACCGAAATCGAACTCCATGGTATCATCGCGCACAAAACCCACATGCCCGCGGCTGTTCACCGCCAGCAAGCGACCGGAGCTGCCGCTGAGCAGCTCCTGCCCGGGCGTCTTATTGTCCTTCAGCTCCACCTCCATGGTAAGCTCGTAATTCGGCCCGAGAGCAGGACGATTGAGCCGGTAAGGCACGGAAGTCACCTTCGCCTCGATGGGCTTGTACTCCTTCGGAAGATAAAGCGGGTTGCACTGCGGAGCAAAACCGAGCTTCTCAATCAGCGCACGATGAGCCTCAAAGTCACGCGGCACCGACGTCGTCCCCCACATCTTCTGCGAAACGATATCCGAGGACTCACTGATGGTCTTCCAAAGGTCATAGGCCCCGTAGCCCGTGTGCTTGCGATCCGTCATATCATTCCACACAGCGAAAGTCGCACCGATCAACTGCGGATGTCCGGCAGGCAGCATCTCGTTACCGATGCGGTTGGGCAGCCAGTGATTGTACACCCACTTGTGATTCTTATCCATGCGGTAGTAGGGCGCAAAGGGCACAATGTACAAATGCCCGTCATTCGTGTTAATCACATCATAGCCCTGCTCCACGGAATCCCAAGCCTTGGCCCAGCCGCCGTTCCACAGGTTCATCTGCACACCCTTAGCCTGCACGGGCGTCTTGCCCTTCTTGGTATTCAGGCTGCCCCAGATGCGCGGCGTGTGGTGCTTGGAGAGCACATGCTTGAGCAAACCGTCCGCAAAACGGCGATAATCCTCCGCCGCGCCGAAGAACTCATCCGCCCCCACATGCACCACCCTGCAATCCCCGAACACCGCCTTACCGAGCTTAGCATCCTTGTTCAGGAACTCATCGAACACGCTGTTCACGAAGCGCAGCGTCTCATCGGACGAAGCATCCAGCATCTCGCAGCGGCGCTTCTCGAAATGCGCCATCGGCCCCTGATAAATGAGATCCGGGCGTACACGGGTAAAGGCCAGCGCATGTCCGGGCACATCGAACTCCGGCACGATGTTCACCCCGCGCAGCTTCGCGAACTTCACCAGCTCCATGAATTCCTTCTTGGTGTAGAAAACATCCTGCGCCGTCAGCTTATGACCGTTGGCACCGACCACATTCGACTCCAAACGGAAGGCCGCATAGCTCTCCTTGAAAGGATCCTTGCCTTCATCCACATACTGCTCGTGGAAGATGTAGTTATCACTCAGGTGCAGATGCAGGTCATTCATCTTGAACCACGACATCATGCGAACGATGTCCTTGATAGCCTCAAGCGTGATGGGCGTGCGGGCCACATCCAGCATGAAGCCACGGACCTTGAAACGCGGCATATCCGCCGCCCGTCCGCAGGGAACGGTACCGCCTGTTTGCCGAAGAATCTGCATGAGACTGCGGGCACCCCACACCAGACCGGCTCGGTCACCGCCCTTCACCACAATACCCTCCGGACGGATGTCCAGCGTGTAACACTCCGCCTCCAATGCCTTATCCACCGAGAACGAGATGCTCCCCTTTCCCGCCTTATTCTTCACGGAAACAGGATGACCCACAACGGCACCGAATTCACTGCTGAGCACCTCCGCCAGCTCCTTGGGCGCAACGATGCTCTTACCGAACGTGAAGCTCCCCTCGCCTCCGCGCCACTCCAACAAAGCCGGCACCACCACGGGCTTGGCATTCCCCTGCGGCGCAGCATCAGCAGGCTGCAGCTTCAGCTCGTAATCCTTGCTGATGACGCTCTTGCCATCCGCTCCGGTCACCTTGAAGGCCACATTCACCGGCACCTCACTGAGGAGCGCATCGGCCTTGATGTTGCCTTTCTTGTCCACAATCTGCTCGTAGTCCGCGCACAGGAACTCCACCTTGGCGTCCTGAGCCTTGGGCAGCTGCAAGGCCTTGGCACCGGGGGCGGGCGAGGCCACCTCGAGGGAATCCGCAATCTTCTGCAACGGCTCCTGTCCCGGCACGGGAGCAGCAGCGAGTGCAACGGCAAGCGCTAGCATGGCTGGTTTAGTCATGCTCCCAGCATAGCAAAAGCATCCACCGAGTCAAGCAAAAACTACGCCCGCATCCCCAATTTCGCCTTGCCATTCTGACGGAAAAGGAGTATAAAGAGCGCGATGAACATTCAACTCTTCAAGGAATTGTGCGAGGCCTCCGGCGCCCCGGGCTTCGAGTACGGCATCCGCGAGCTCATCCTGCGCGAGATGACTCCGCTGGCCGACAGCGTGGAGGTAGACAACATCGGCAACGTCACCTGCCTCATCAAGGGCAAGAGCTCCGACAAGAAGATCATGTGCGCCGCTCACATGGATGAAATCGGCTTCATCGTGCGCCACATCGACGACAACGGCTTCATCCGCATCCTCCCCTTGGGCGGTTTCGACCCCAAGACCCTAACCGCCCAGCGCGTGACCGTGCACGGCAGCAAGGATCTGCCCGGCTGCATGGGTGTGAAGCCCATCCACGTGATGACCCCGGAGGAGCGCACCAAGATGCCTGCCCTCACGGACTACGTGGTCGACTTGGGCCTTCCCAAGGAAGAGGTCGAGAAGTATGTCTCCATCGGCGATGCCATCACCCGGATCGGTGACTTGGTAGAGATGGGCGACTGCCTGAACGTGAAGAGCATCGACAACCGCGGCGGCTGCTACATGCTCATCGAGGCCGTGCGCGACATCCGCAGCAAGGGCGACCTGCCGGACTACGACCTCTACGCCGTATTCACGGTGCAGGAGGAGGTCGGGCTGCGTGGTGCCCACGCCGCAACCCTCAAGATTCAGCCGGACTTCGCCTTCGCGCTGGACACCACCATAGCCTTCGACACCCCCGGCTCCGGCGCGCACGATAAGTGCACCGTGTTGGGCAAAGGCACGGCCGTGAAAGTGTACGACGGCACTCTTGTAACAGATAGCCGCATGGTCAAGTACATGACCGCCCTGGGCAAGGAGAAGGACATCCCTTACCAGCTTGAGCTACTCGCCGCAGGCGGCACGGACGCCGGCGCCATGCAGAAATTCACCGCCGGCGGCGCTATCACCGGAGCCGTTTCCATCCCCGTGCGCAACGTCCACCAGAGCATCGAGATGGCCAACAAGTCGGACATCCAAGCCTCCGTGGACATGCTGGCTGCCTGCTTCACCAACCTCACCCGCTGGGACTGGTCTTGGCAGCAGAAGACCCGCACCCTGAGCTGAGGTCCCCTCACCTCTCTTCCCTCGCCGCCGAGTTCCGCAAGCCGAGCTCGGCGGCGTTTTTTTTGGGGGGGGATGATGGGAACAAAAGGTCTACATTTCTTATTCAATTGTCCACATTTTGTCTCATTCAATACCCCGGAAATTGCCTGCAGCGACCTCCCCCGCCCAGCAGATAGCCTCGGGGTGAGATTTTCTTGCGGATTTTCGCATTTTCTGCTTGAAAGGCGGTAGGGATGGTGTATACTGGGGGAATACGGATGAAAGACGACGGCAAAGTGACGCGCACAGCCCCCGGTGTATTCGGGTGGCGCCTTCTGAGGAAAGCTCTGAAGGCGGCGGAAGAGGGTGTCTATTGCTGGAACCTGACGAACAACCAAATTTACTATACGGAGCAGTGCATGCACATGCTGGGCATGCCCATCCACGACATTGCGCCCAACATCTTCACAGAGGCCGACATCTGCATCCACGAAGAGGACCGCAAGTTCTTCCTCTCCACCGTGCAGCACTACATCGACCGCCCCACAATGAACCCGCTGCGTGTGGAGGTGCGCCTGCTCAACCAAAACTCCCGCGGCTGGCGCTGGGTGCGCGTCAACGGCCTGCTGGAGAAAAACGCCGAGGACGGCAGCGACTGCTTGGTAGGCGTGTGGGTCGACATCACGCGCCGCAAAATGGCGGACTGGCACGCCATGGAGGAGCGGGACCTCTTCCGCACCCTCATCAACCACCTGCCGGACAATATCTACTTCAAGAGCCGAGAATCCCGATTCGTCATCGCCAACGAAGCCACGGCCCGCAAGATGGGCGTCCCCACCCCCTCCGACCTCATCGGCTGCCGGGACGACAACTTCTTCTCCGGCGAGATGAGCGACATAGCCCGCCGGGAGGAGCTACAGATCATGCAGACCGGCAAACCCATCACCAACCGCATCCACCACGAGACCTGGAAAGGCGGGGCGGACTCGTGGAGCCGCGTCTCTAAATTCCCGTGGTACGACACCGCCGGCCGCATCAAAGGCATCGTCGGCATCTCCTCGGACGTCACGGAGCTCATCGAATCCCGCCACCGCTACCAGCGCGCGGCCGAAGAACTGCGCGAGCGAACGGACGCCCTCGAAAACGAAATCAGTCTCGCGCGCGAAATCCAGCTGGCCCTGCAGCCCCGCAGCATTCCGGACCGCATCTGTGTGCGCAAGGACGGCAAGACCAGCCGCGCGCACTTTCACCACGTCTACATGCCCTGCGACGGCGTGGCGGGGGATTGCTACGCCGTCTTCCCCGTGGGGGACAGCGGGCTGGGCATGCTCATCTGCGATGTCATGGGGCACGGGGTTCACGCCGCCCTCATCGTCTCCATGCTGCGGGGGCTCACAGAACAGGTAGCCAACTTGGCAGACACCCCCGGCCTGCTGCTCAACTCCCTCAACTACCAGCTCAACCGCATCTTCACCCAAGCCAATATCTCCATGTTTGCCTCCGCTTTCTACGTCTACCTGGACTTGGAGCGCAAACGCCTCACCCTTTCCGGAGCCGGCCACCCTGCCCCCATCATCATCACCGCAGACGGCAAGGCCCTTCAACCCGTCATTCCCCGCTCCCCGGCACTGGGCCTGCTGCCCCACACCAACTTCCGAGAGAGTGAGCAGAAACTCGAGCCGGGCATGAAACTCATGCTCTTCACAGACGGCCTGACCGAGGCACGCGATACCAACGGCGATGAGCTGGGGGTCGACCGCCTCCTCCGCATCTTGCAGGACAACCCGCCCACCGGCATCAAGCAAGTCATCGAGACCTCTCTGCACGCCATGCACTCCTACGCCGGCAAGACCGGGCAGGATGATGACATCTGCCTGCTGGGCGTGGAATTCACCGAGGAATAGCCCCGCATCCCCGCGGAATTGCCCGAAAAACCGCTTTTTTTGTGTCCGGGCCGCAAAATAGTATTGCCAAACCGACTTTTTCGGGGTAGGCTATAGGCGAGCTTAATGAGATTCAACATGGGTGAAAAACCGCAATTTGACCTTTCAGAATTGACAGATTTCCGCTTTGCGCCGGACTGGGCCAAGGAGGGAGCACCGACCACACCGATAACATACCGCGAGCCCCGAGAGCCCCGCAAGGTCGGAGAGCGCAGGGGTAACCGCCTCGGCGGCCCCGGTCGTCGCCCCGGACGCGACGGCGCGGCTCCGGCCGGTGAACGGCGCGACGGTACGAACCGCGGCGAGCGTCGCCCCCGGAGGGAAGACAGGCGCCCGGCGCGCCGCACGGTCAAGCCGGCGGAGGGCTTCCGGGTGGAACTTCGCCCCACCAACAGCAGTCTCGAGGTCTTTGCCAAAGAGGTGCAGGAGCACAAGCGCGCCTTCCCGCTCCTCAGTGTTGCGAGCTTCATCATGTCCGGCAAGGACCGCTATGACCTCGTCTTCATGCGGCTGGAGAACGGCCCCATGCTCATCCACTCCAAGAAAGGCGACGGCGCCTGCTGGCTGACACAGGAGGAAGCTCTTGCCTACCTGCCGAAAGCCCCTTGGTTCTCCGAATTTTACACCACGGAGCAGCTGCAGACGGATCCCCCCAAGGGGGCCTTCTCCGCCATTGCCAAATGCAGCTTGGGCGGTGAACTCATCGGCCCGAACAATTGGCATGGCTACCAGGCAGCCCTCATGCAGCTCTACCGTACCAAGTACTCCCGCATGCCGCTGGATGACTTTAAGAACAGCATCGTCACCGAGAAGGGCGAGGAGACCGTCGCACAGTGGCAGCAGCAGGTCAGCACCAAGCCCGTCTGGCGTCCCACCCGAGAGGGGGCTGCCGAGGCGCCCTTGGAGAGCCTCAAGGACGTACAGGCCGACTTCTTGGCCAATCACTACGCGGATGTCTACGAGGTCGTGGACAAGGTCTTCGTGAACGGTGCCACCCCCGCAGCGGTTCTCTCCCCGGGGCTGGAGGCGCACCTCTACACCCAAGCCTCTCGCACCCGCGAGCACCCGCAGATTCTCATCCCCAACCTCTGCCACGGCATGGCCCGTACGCACATGCCCATCTTCAAGTGGCAGGGCAACCACTACACCGGCCCCAGCCGAGTGCGTGCCATCCCGGCGGATACCACCCTCGCGGACCGCATGTCGGCCATTGTAGCTTGGGCCAAGGAACACTCCGGTGAGCGAGTGGACGCCATGTTTGCGGCCCTCTCCGGCACCGCTGCAGGCACGGAGGAATCCACACAGGCCTTCGCCCCCTACGCTGCGGACCTCATCTGGCTGCTCGAGCAGGGCTTCCTGGTGGTGATGAACGACAACACCCTCTGGTTCCCCAAGGGCGAAGTCGCGCCGCCTGCCCCCACCCGTGAGCAGCCCCACCGCAAACACGCCGGGAAGAGCCGTTCCAAGGCCAAGAAGGCGGCTCCTCCCGCAGACACCCCTTCCGCTAACCCGGAACCGCAATCTCCGGTAGAAGAGAGCAAGTAAAAGAGACATAACGTGCTCTGTTTCGAGCCGTTTTGGATGTCAAGCAGCGGGTGATTCCGCGCTTTTCACCCAAAACGGCCTTTTTTTTCGGTCAAACCGGGCCTTATTTCGCCAAGGGTACATAATAATAACGGCTCTGACGAGAAAAAAACGAAAAAATTTGCGACATCGCGCATTTTCTTCGTTGACATTCAAAATTTTATCGTTATTATAAGTGTATGCTTTTGCACGAAGTAGAACGGCTTTCTCCTTGGGTCAACAATGCACGTTGATCTGTGCAAATCATGTTTCTTCCACACAACAAACATACATCATGAACGAACAATACCTGACAAGCCTGCCCCCCGGAACCACGCTTCGTAACCTGACTCGGTACGAGACGGAGGGCAAGTACTTCCACGGCTGGCGCGTTTGTATCTCCCGCCGGGGATACCAGTTCATCCGTTACGTGGCTGACAGCATGCACGACAACTCCCCCGTGGAGAGCCTTCGCGCTGCCGTTGCCATGCGCGACGCCATCTTGGCTGACTTGGCTAACACGGACAACGTCGGCCGTTGCCTTCGCAAATGGCAGCGTGAGACCAAGGTCAAGCGCCCCGTCAAGAACCCCAAGCGCGCCGCTTACATGCGCAAGCGCCGCAAGCTCCTCAAGCAGGAGGAGGCCGTTAAGGCCGCAGAAGCATCTGCCGCTCCCGCCGAGGAGCCCCAGGCTTAATCGTTTTTGACGCTTCTCACCGTTTTAAGACCGTCCTTCCCCACCGGAAGGGCGGTCTTTATTGGCTCCCATCAGCAGGGGACAACAAAGCCGGATCGGACTCTCTGCGGGGATTTTCCCCACTAAAGGCAGACCGAAAACCGCGCGGAGGGCGGTGGGGTCCTTGCGACCGGGGGAGAGCTCCACGCCGCTGTTGAGGTCGATGCCGTTCGGGTGGCAGAGAGAGAGGAGTTGGGGGAGATTGGAGGGAGAGAGGCCGCCGGCGAGAAACCAGGGGTGGGGGAAGCGGAGGCGGTCGAGGGAGGCGACGTCAAGGCAGCGGCCGAGGCCGCCGGAGGCTGCGGCACTGCCGGCATCCAACAGGTAGTAGGCGCAAAACGGAGCCCATGCGTCAATTTGCGCTTGCAGGGACTCGATGGGGGTCTTCTCCGGCCAGAGGACGCGGATGATACGCTCCGGGCCCAGGAAGGCGGCGTCCTGCGCGCTGTAGGGGCCGTGCAGCTGCAACAGGTCTAGGCGAGCCGTGCGGGCTATCTCCGCTATCTCCCGCACCTCGGTGCGCACGAAAACGCCCACGCGACGGCAGAGGCCGGTGGGGATGGCGGCCGCCTGCTGCGGCGTCACGCAGCGAGGGCTGGATGGGTGGAAGATGAAGCCCAGGAAATCCGCCCCGCAGGACACTGCCACAGCGGCGTCCTCGGCGTTGGTCTGGCCGCAGACCTTCACAAGGAAACGTCGGCTCATGGCAACAAGAGGTGCTGTAACATCTCATCCGGCGCAGGACTGCGCATGAGGGCCGTGCCGATCAACGCCGTCCTGAAGCCGGCCGCCCCCGCCTGCTGCAAATGCTCGCGAGTGCTCATGGCACTGGCAGCAATGCAGCACTCACCGGGCAGGCAGTGCGCCGCCATCCGCAGACAGGCCTCGCGGTCGGTGCGGAAGGTCTCGAGGTTGCGGGCGTTGATTTGCAGGATACGCGCCCCCGAGTCCCGAGCGATGTCCAGCTCCGCTTCGCTAAACACCTCCACCACCGCATGGATACCCTGCGACTCCGCCAGCAAACGCAGGTCCCGCAACTGCGCGGCATCCGGGGTGAGGGCCGCGATAAGCAGCAGGGCCGAGGCGGGCGTGGCAAAGGTCTCGCGTACCTGCAACTCGTGGAAAATGAAGTCCTTGCGCAGCAGCGGCAGCCCCGCCCCCGCCGCAGCGGCCAAGTCCGCAGTGCTGCCGCAGAAGTAGCGCTGCTCGGTCAGCACGCTCATGCAGGTGGCCCCACCGGCGGCGTACAAACGGGCGGCATCCTGCGGGGTGCGCGTGTTGTTAATCACACCCTCGGAAGGTGAACTGCGCTTAAACTCCGCGATGACATGCAGCGGAGCCCCGACGCGGGGAGCGGCTCGCAGTGCGGCCTCGAAATCAGGGCGCGGGACCGCCAACGGAGCCGGCATGGCGCGGCGCAGAGCCGCCAGCTCCTCCTGCTTGGCGTCAATGAAGCGTTGCAGGTTCATAACTCCGCGAAGTGTTGCAGCACAGGCAGAGCCACGGCATCCGTTACAGCGCGTCGAGCCCTGTCAGTGCAGTCCTTGAGGGACTCATCGGGCTCCAGCAAATGCAGCGCAGCCGCCACATTCAATGCCACCATATCCCGCATGGCCGGCGACCCCTGACCATGCAGCAGGTCGCGCACCGCAGCGCGTGCTTCCTCGGTAGTCGACACAGTCAGGGCAGCCTCTCCCCCGGCGGGCGGTGTAAAACCCAACTCGGCGGGGTCGAAGTCCGCTTTTCGCACCTCCCCGTTCTCCACCAGCCGCGCCTGCACAGGCCCGAAAGTCGTGGCCTCGTCATAGCCCCCTGCTCCGTGCAGCACCAAAGCGCGGCGGTAGCCGCAACGCGCCAGCACCGCCGCAATGCTGTCCAGCATGGCAGGCTTGGCCACACCCATCATCAGGAAATCCGGACGAGCAGGGTTGATCATGGGCCCCAGTACATTGAAGAGGGTCCGAACCCCGAGCTGCTTGCGAATCGGCACAATGGCACGGAAACCGGGGTGAAAGTTCGGGGCCAGACAAAACGCGAATCCGGTCTTCTCCATGCTGCGCCGCACGCCCTCGGCATCCAGCCCCAGGGGGTAGCCCACGGACTCCAGCGCATCCGCCGCGCCCGAGGTAGACGAAACGGCGCGGTTGCCGTGCTTGCAGACCTTGTAACCCAGCCCCGCTACAATGAGCGCGCTCACCGTGGAGCAGTTGAAGCTGTTCTTGCCGTCGCCGCCCGTACCGACGATGTCGATGCAGCCCTCGGGCAGCCCCTTTACCGGCACCGCGCGGCTCAGGCAGCTCTGAACGGCAGCGGTCAATTCGGTAGGCGTCTCGCCCTTCACTCGCAGCAGGAGCAGAAAAGCCCCCGCCACCGCCGGCGGCAGTTTGCCATCCATCAGCTCCGCCATGCCGTAGGATGCTTCCTCAGCCGTCAGGTCAATGCCCTCGGCCAGTTTGTCGATAATTGCAGTGATGTTCATGTCTCAGAGAATGTTGTTCGGAAAGTTAGCAATCAAATCCAGACCGTTCTCGGTCAGGATGGACTCCGGGTGATACTGCACGCCCACCCAGGGGCGGTCGCGGAAGCGCATGCTCATCACCTCCCCGTCCTCATCACGGGCGGTCACCTCCAGCAGCGGATGGTCGTCCGACACCTTCACCACGAGCGAATGATAACGCCCGATGGTCATCGGCGACGGAATACCCGCATACAGACCCGTCCCGGGGTGCTCGATGCGGCTGGTCTTACCGTGCATCACACGCGGCCCCCGCACCACGGGACAACCCGCAAAGGCGCCGAGGCACTGGTGCCCCAGGCAGACACCCAGCACGGGGATATGCTTCGGCAGGCGAGCCAGGAACTCAAGACAGCAACCGGCGTGCTCCGGGTTACTCGGCCCCGGGGAAAGCACCACGGCCTCCAGCTCCGGCGAGGTAGCCAGCCCCGGCACGCGCGGGTCATCATTGGTCATCACCGTAGGCTTACGCCCCGTGCGGATGAAGTATTGCACGATGTTATAGGAGAAAGAATCGTAATTGTCGATGAATAAAAACATGGCATGAAAAGGTTAGATATGATCCTCGGCGAGAATGGCATCCACAATACGCCCCTTGTTGCGGCACTCGAGCCACTCCTGCTCCGGCACGGAGTCATAGACCAGCCCGGCTCCCGTCTGCCAGTAGAGGCGCTCCCCGCGCTTCCAGAGCGATCGGATGGTGATACCGGTATCCAGATGCACGGCATCCATATCCAGCCCGAACCAACCGATGCACCCGGCGTAGGGCCCGCGGGGCACCTCCTCGATCTCGTGGATAATCTGCATAGCCCGCACCTTGGGGGCACCGCTCACCGTACCGGCGGGGAAGGTCGCGGCCAGCAGGTCCCAGCCGTCACATTCGGGGGAGAGGTCGGCGGAGATGCGGCTGGTCATGTGCATCACATGCGAGAAGCGCTCCACGTCCATCAGCCGCTCCACCTTCACGCTGCCGCCCTGCGCCACGCGGCCCAGGTCGTTACGGCCCAGGTCCACCAGCATCACATGCTCGGCGCGCTCCTTGGGGCTGGCCGTCATCTCCGCCGCTAGGGCGCAGTCTTCCTCCTCGTCCCGCCCGCGGCGGCGGGTGCCGGCAATGGGCGAGAGCAGCAGGTGGTTCTCCGTGCAGCGCACCATCACCTCCGGCGAGGCCCCGAGCAGCTCCAGGTCATCGAAGGCCATGCAGAACATGTAGGGCGAGGGGTTCAGGCGGCGCAGGCGGCGGTAGAGGGTGAAGGCGTCGCCCGCAAACTCGGTGCTGCACTGCGACGCACCCACCACCTGAATGGCCTCGCCCTCGTGCAGCATGGTGCGCACCTTCTCCACGCAGCGGCAGTAGGCCTCGGCGGAGGGGCGGTAGCTCACCTCCCCCGTGCGGCAGGGCGTGGGATGCGTATCGCGCAGCGGCGGCAGGCAATCCAGACGTCGCGGGGTGCCGATGCTGAGGTGGTAAAGCCGGTTGTACAGGTGGTCGAAGAGGGCAATGGTAGCAGGCAGCACCAGGCGGCACTCTGCGGAGGCAGGGTCGATGGTCTCCGCCATTTTCGGCTGAAACACCGCCACCATCTCATAGCCCCAGTAACCGTACAGCGCGCGGGTGATGGGCGGCAGACCCGGTTTGTCCTGCACCAGGTTCAGCATCGCGGTGGCGGCGCGCATACCCGCGATGTAGGGCATGCCGTCGCAGGCCTTCAGCGGCTCCAGCTCCGGGCTGTGCGTATGCACCGCCAGATTCCCGCCGCGGCAGGAGAACTCGGCCAGAAAGTCCGTGGCAATCACGCTGTACCGTCCCCAGCGTCCATCCACCTCCGCGCTTTCCAGCAGCAGGGCGTTCGGATTCGCCTGCCGCAGTTGCATGAAGAGCCGGATCGGGGTCTGCGTGTCGCCGTCCGGTACGGTATCGCATTGCTGATGTAATTGAATCATATAGTTTGAATAGGAATTAGAAAAAGGGAGAAATAAAAAAGCCTCGGCATCCGTTCGGGAAGCCAAGGCAACCGACAGCCGTTCGCTGTTCTTGTCACTCAGAAAAGAACTTCCCGTCACCACCATGTGCTGCGCCAAAGCCAAGCTCCCATCTGCTCGGCCGCCTCATTACGCGTGTGGTTCAAGAAAGTCATCGCCGTTTATTTTAATCCACGATCCTGCCATTGCAAGCAAATAATGCGGCAGCGAGGTGATTTTTTCACCACCCTTGCCGTCAGGAGGCGATAATTCCGCCGGGGCGGAGGTGCTGGACGGGGAGGGGCGGTGTTTCGCGGCCCAACCAGTCGAGATGGGTGGTGGTGATGACGATCTGGGACTCGGCGGGGAGGGAGCGGAGCAAGGCACGGCGGCGGGGGGGATCCAGCTCACCGAAGATGTCATCGATGAGCAGCAGGGGCGCGCGGCCGGTCTCCACCTGCAGCAGGTAGGCTTGGGCCAGGAGAAGGGCGGTGGCGAGGGTACGTTGCTGACCCTCGGAAGCGAAATCAGCCGCTGCGGCGCCGTGAATGGTGAGGGCGAAGTCATCCCGATGCGGTCCCACGGTGGTACAGCCCAATCGCGCATCGGCCTCGGCAGCGGCGGTCAGGGCCTCCCGCAGAGGAAGCGCGGCGGAGGGCATGTAGGCCAGCCCCACGGGCTCGCGGCGTTCCCCGCAGATGTCAGCATGGCAGGCGGCAATGTGCGGCTGCAGCAGCTCCAGAAGGCGACGGCGCATGTCCATCATCAGCGTACCGTGGCGCACCAGTTGTTCATCGTAACCCGCCAGGGCGGCGGGGGTGCAGCGCGGGTTGCGGAGCAGCGCGTTGCGGGCCTTCAGCGCGCGGCGGTAGAGGCGCAGGGAGTTGCGGTAGGCCGGGTGCCACTGGGTGCCAAGAAAGTCCAAGTACTGCCGCCGTTCCTCCGCCGGGCCGGTCACCAAGGCTATGTCTCGGTTCCCCAGCCAAGCCACGGGCGGAGCATCGGCCACATAGTCCGCGCCTTCATTCACAGGCATGCCGTCCAAGCTCATGCGCAGCTTGCGTTCTTCCCACAGCAGGCGGCGCGTGGAGTCGTCGGACTCCAGCACCACGCCGAAGCTCCCCGCCCCGTGCTGCACCAGGTGGTCCGGACGATTCGTGCGGGGGGAGTGCAGCGTTAGCACTAGGCACAAGGCCTCCATCAGGCTCGTCTTGCCCTGCGCATTGGCGCCCACCAGCAGAGCGCCCTCCGGCGGGATCTCCCAGCGGAGGGTGCTGTAGCAGCGGAAGCTGCGGAGGCGCAGGACGTTCAGCATGATCAGTCCGTGACGGGCAGCGCGCGGATGGCCGCCATCACCTTTTGCGCCAGAGCATGCTGGGCCGCGCGACCGCGCACACGCAGCTCCGCCGGGGTGAAGGGGATGGGATCGCCCACCGAGATGGTCACGGGGCGGAAGCGCAGGCGGCCGTGGATGGGCCAAGCCTCATAAGCACCGTGAATGCGGATGGGCTGCACGGGCACGGTTGCCAGTTTACTGAGAATGAGTCCGATGCCGTTCATCGGCTCCTGGAAATCACCCGTGCGGGTGCGCCCGCCCTCCGGGAAGAGCAGCACGCGGTTGCCGCCGCGCACCAAGCGCATCAGCTTCAGCAGACTGCCGGGGTCGGCCTCCTCTTGGTTCACGGGGAAGGCATTGCAGCTGCGGATCAGCGCCCCGAAGAGCGGGTTGTTGAAGAGCTGCTTGCGTGCCAAGTAATAGATGGGGTTATAAAACAGGCAGCCGATCATGGGCGGGTCTAGGAAGCTCTGGTGGTTCGCCACCACCACGCAGGGGCCGTCGTCAATGAGTTTCTCCCGACCAATCACTTTAAGGGAGAAGAGGGATTGGGCAATACCGCGCATCAGGTTGCTGCAGACCGCGTAGCCGAAAGGAGAGTCCAGAAGGTTCATAGTATCGTATCGAAGAAGTTCAGCGGGCCAGCTTGGCGCGTATGTCAGCCGTAATAAAAGCCACCACCTGCTCAATGTTCATGTCCGAGGTGTCGACCAAGGTGGCATCCTCGGCCTTGGTCAGGGGGGCGCAGGCGCGGCTGCTGTCCTTGCGGTCGCGCTCGGCGATGGAATCGGTGATGCCCTGGGCGGCGCGGCGGGCGGCGCGCACTTCCTCAGAGGCGGTGACAAAATACTTGAACGGCGTGTTCGGGAACACCACGGTGCCGATATCCCGCCCCTCCATCACCACAGGCTCGGCGGCATTATACTCCCGCTGCTTGCGCACCAGCAGGGCACGCACGGCGGGAATGGCCGCCACGGCGGAGACGCGCTCGTTCACGGCCTGCTCCGTCAGTTCCGCGCCCAACACCTTCCCGCGGCACATCACGGTGGAAACGGCCCCGTCCTTGCCGAAGGAGAGCGGGATGTCCCCCAGCAGGGACTCCACGGCGGCGGTATCGGCGGGGTCAACGCCCTGTTGCAGCACATACCAAGTCACCGCGCGGTACATGGCGCCGGTGTTGATGAAGGTGTAGCCCAGCTCGCGGGCAATCAACTTAGCAACGGTGGATTTGCCGGAGGCGGCCGGTCCGTCTATGGCTATGGCGGGGGGATTCATACGCGTGCCCAGTATACTCCCCGCCGCACGACTTGTCCAGCAAAAATTCCCGCCGGGCGCATTTGCCTCCTACTCTGCCCCGCCGAGATAGAAAGTCGAGGAGGGGTGCATTCTTAATGCTGTATCAAGCTCAAAAAGCAGAATTCCTTTATTTTCCTCACTTTTTCGCCTGTGGATACCTTGAGGCATCAGAAGCGTACATTGTTCATTTCCTGTGCAAAGTGTTGAGTCTCAATGGTTTCCAAGGGGTATGCATTAAGAATGCTGTATACTCGCCGCGCGCTATGTATTGATCCGTCATCATTTTCAATTATTCTCTTCTGTTCCGCAAACACAGGTATCCATTCCCGTCCTTATCCGAATATGAGGGAATAGTTCACCCAGTGGTTCAATTCAAACACATAATGTAAACTGTCATTTTTATGAGCATAGAATCAATAGTTCCTAACCTTGCCACCAAGGCTAAAGTTTCCGTTGTCTCATTCTACAAGAGATATTGCTTCATATTATGGATTTGTATCCCAGCCCTTGTTTTTTCTGGACTGTTTACCGATGCATTTTCTCAATTCTGGAGATATCCTATTGAAAGCCGCCTTTTTCCATCCTTCATAAGATTTGCATCTATATCAGGCATAATAAGGTTCATTTTTTGGAGTGGAATATTGCTGTTTGCTCTGCGCAGTAGGCTCATAGCCTACGGACTTATCCCCGCAATCTTTCTCTATAATTTAATATGGCTATACATCAAAACGAAAACATACGTCGAGTTTGATGCACTGATCATAAGCACCTTGAATACAACAGCCAAAGAGGCATCACAGTTCATCTTCCCCTCACAGATAATCTTTCTCTTCTTCTCTATATCCATTCTCTATGTATACCTCACCCGATTACGTATTTATTTGTCTTATCGGGCCAAGAGATTTCACCTGATTTTAGCCTCCATTCTCGTACTACTTTCCACGCTGTTCCCTCACATTATACGCTATTCAGGCGGCGGCATATATCTACTGGAACATCAGGCTGATTTTCTGCGTAACGACATGAAAAACTGGAACGTAACTGAGGAGAGATTTTTAACAAGTCGTATTCATTCCGGTGAGTTAGAAAAGTCCTATTCTCCTCTCTCTCTTGAAAGAGACCTTTTCATTTGTTTAAACAACTACTTATTCCCGGAGGACGAAGAAGATGTTACAGCAAAGGAATCGACGGATAGATGGGGTAGAGAAAATCTGATTGTCTGCTTCGTCATCGGCGAATCTATACGCCCGGATCATGCTTCCCTGAATGGCTATGCACGGAATACGACTCCATTTCTTGCCGAGTGCAAGAACATAATTTCTCTACCCAACATGAGATCCGGAGCTACATACACTTTAGGATCTATTCCATTATTTTTCAGCGGAAGTCTTCCGGACGCGAAAAGGCATAAAGGGTCCTTTGTTCATCTATTTATGAAGCATAATTTTGTCGGAAAATTAGTTGTCTCGCAAAATACAGAAGGCGAATGGTACAAGACACCACGAATTTGTCGTCAATTGGGAGGCATACACTCCACTTTGGAAAGGCCTCTTTCTACAGAGGATTACTTCAGCGTCATTTCCACATGGATCAGCAAGCATCCGAGATCGTTAATAATTCTAGAGGATGGCACCGGCCACTCCCCCTACGAATGCGAATACAAGCCTTTCGGAGAAGGCACTAGAATAGACAAGTATGATAACTGCATCTACTCGGCAGACAAGCACCTTGAGTCTGTTATAAAAGCTCTCAGAGACACCAACGCTGTACTTATCTACGCTTCTGATCACGGCGAATCCCTCGGAGAAAACAATTACGTGGGGCATGGCTCTATGGACGATGTACCCGAACAAAAGAAAGTTCTATCCTTTATCTGGTACTCTGATAAATATTCCCAAAAGCATCCCGAGATTGTTGCAGCGTTAGAAAAAAACAGCAAAAAGTTTGATCATTACACAAAGATATATGACACAATCCTCTCATTGGGAGGAATTAAATCAGAAATCCAAGACATATCAAGGGATATGACTAAGGATAGATGAACTGACTTCATTGCAGATCGATGTCATCATCCACCGCACTGGAAGAGAAGAGAGTTCTGCAAGCGAGAGAGAGGCCGCAGAAACGGGAGGTGGAAGGTGCAGATTCCCGAGGAGGGTGCGGAGTAAGTTCGGAATAAAACCGGCGGCGGGAGGGGGGGCGGCATTGTCTTTTTTGAGTGCGAGACAAACTTTCCGCTTGAGCGGGAGGGGGTTATGTGGTAGACTTTCAGGGCATGATGAACCCCATCCTCCGATTGCTTATCCTCCTCCTGCTGCCGCTGGCAGTGGGATGCGGGGTTGCGTATGCCGATGCGGGGACAAGCCGAACCTGGAACATCGAGCTGCTGGACGGGGAACGCTATGTGAAGGTAAGCGATGTAGTGCAGTTCTACCGTTTCAAGGCCGTGAAGGGGCGCAGCGGCTTCCTGAACTACGGGGCCGGCAACCGTGTACTTTCTCTGCGCAGCGGCAAGCAGGATATCTACATCAACAACTACCACTTCGTCCTCTCCTTCCCCATACGCGAGCAAGCAGGGCAGCTCTACATCTCGACCACGGATGTCAAAAAACTCATCGACCCCGTTCTGCGCCCCCAATTTGCGGCAGAGAATGCCAACATCACCACCGTGGTGCTGGATGCAGGGCATGGCGGGCATGACAAAGGCGCGGTTAGCTCCTACGCCGTCGAGAAAGACTGCAACCTGGCCGTCGCCCTGAAGGTGCGGGAGCGCCTGCTGAAGCGCGGTTACAAGGTCGTCATGACCCGGGACAGCGACTACTTCCTGACCCTTCAGCAGCGCGTAGCGATTGCCAATCAATACCCGAATTCCGTCTTCGTCAGCATCCACCACAACTCCGGCGGCAGCCACGCCACGGGCATCGAGACCTTCACCCTGGCCCCGCACGGCACCACCTCCCCCTTTGCACGCACCCGACGCACGGAAGACCTGCAGGGCAACCGGCAGGACAGCGAAAACATCGCCCTGGCTACAGCCGTACACAGCCGCGCCATCAAGGCCACGGGGGCCATCGACCGCGGCATTCAGCGCGCTCGCTTCTCCGTACTCTGCACCATCCGCCGCCCCGCCATCCTCTTCGAGGGCGGTTTCGTCAGCAACCCGACGGAGGGTGCCCGCATCTCCACGGACGCCTACCGAAACACCTTGGCCGACTGCATTACGCAGGGCATATGCGCCTATGCTAACTTGGCGCGCGGCAAACGCACCGTGCGCCGCTACACGGGCAGCGCGCCGCTCAACACCGGCTCCGGCGGCCGGGTGATCAAAACACGAGGAAAGTAACGATGAGGTACCGCTTCTTCCTATCTGCGGCCATGGCTGCCGCCCTGCTCTGCCCCCCCGCCGTTGCCGACACAGCGGCAGAGGGGATGACTTGGCACACCACCGAGCACAGCGGGGTGGAATACATCCCCCTCGGCGATCTGCGCAGCTTCTATAAAATGCTGCCGCCCAAGCAGGAAGGCACAGGCGCCGTCTCCATCAGCAACTCCAAGGTCACTGTCACCTTCGGCCCCGCCCCGCGCGAATTGAGCATCTGCGGGTGCCGCTTTTTCCTGATGCACCCGCTGCGCTACTCCCCCGACGGCGAGCCCCTGCTCTCCACGGATGACCTACGCACCACGCTCGACCCCATTCTGCGCCCGCTCTACATCCCCACGCGGCAGGAAATCAAGACCGTCATCATCGACCCGGGTCACGGCGGGAACGACACAGGACGCCGGGGCGAACACCTGCGGGAGGCGGACATCAGCCTGCTTCTGGCCCGGCAGCTTGCGCAGACCCTCGCCAAGCAGGGCTTCCGCACCGTCCTGACCCGAGAGAGCAACGACTTCCGCTCCGACCAGCAGCGGGTCGACCTCTGCAATGAGCAGCAGCAGGCCCTCTTCCTGACCCTGCACGCCAACGCCGGGGCCCCGAGTTCCGCGGGCATCGAGACCTACACCACTGCCCCCGCTGCCAAGGGCGCCGCCCCCCTCCCCGGCAATGCCAACGATGCTGCCAACATCGCCTTGGCCGCTGCCGTGCAGGCAGGCATGCTAGCCCGCACAGGCGCAGCGGACGGCGCGTGCCGGCGCGTGCACTACAGCCTGCTCTCCTCCGTCAAATGCCCGGCGGCAGGCATCGTGGTCGGTTACCTGACCAACAGCGAGGAGGCCGCCAAGCTCGGCACACCGGAGTATTGCGCCGCCTTGGTACAGGGCATTGCGGACGGCGTTCGCGCCTTCACCGGCCAGATGAACCCCGCCACGGGCTATCAGCCGGCACCGGTGCAGGCGGATCCCCCCCCTACGACCACCTACAAAGCACCCGCCCCCGCAGCCACACCGCCTAAGGACGAGGCCAAACGCAAGCCGGCAGCCCGAAGGGAGCCGAGCCGGTCCACCACCCCGCGCCGCAGTTCCCCCGGCTCACGCAACAGGAGCAGACGCTGACAGCCCCCTCCCGCGCCATGAGGAAAAAATTTCTACTCTACCTTCTGCTTCTCACCCTGGCGGCCTATGCAGCGTCCCTGCTCTTCGGCTATATACGGGTAACAGATGAGTGTGAGCGCAATGCCGAGACCCTCATGGACGCCCAGTTGGGCAACGCCCTCGACATGGTGAACCGTTGGGAAAACAACGCCCGCAAGCTGCTCAGAATGCGGGAACAGACCATGCTGGAGCGCACCAGAGCGGCTGCCGAGGTCGTGCGCCTGAACCCCGGCATCCTGAGGAGCAAGGAAGAAATGCTGGCCCTGTGCAACAAGTTGGGCGCCGAGCAGATGGCCGTGGCCGACGCACGCGGTAACATTATCGCTCTCACCGAGGAACGGAACGGCATGAACCTCGGCGACCACGAGCAAACCATGCCCTTCCTGCGCTGCATTGCCGACCCCACCTACGAGCTGGTGCAGAGCCCGCAGGCCAACGCCGCAGAGGGCGCGCTGATGCAATACGCCGGCGTGCACCGCGCAGATGCCCCCGGCTGCGTGCAGCTCGGCTTTGCCCCTGCGGTGGACAGCCAAGCCCCCGTTACGGAGGAGTTGAGCCTCGCCGTGCAGAACTTCCGCCCCGGTCCGAACGGCGACTTGGTGGGCTTCCGGCGCGGTAAGGCCTTGGCAAAGAGCAGCTCCGGCATCTCACTCCTGCGCCTCATGAACCTCCCGGAGGGCCGAACGACCCACTTGGAGCACGCCGGCAATGCTTACCTGGCGCGCACCCTCACCGGGGGCGGTTACAGGCTCGTGGCTCTGGCTGCGGAGGAGGATGTCTTTGCCTCGCGCGGCAAGCTTGTCCTCTCCATCGGCATCACAAGCTTCGCGACCTCTCTGGGGGTGATGCTGGTGGTGCTTCTTCTGCTGCATGTGCTGGTCGTGCGCCGCCTGCGGCACATGCAGGCCCCGCTGCAGCGCATTGAGGAGGGCGACCTCGATGAACGCCTGCCGGAGGAGGGCGGCCCGGAGTTCACGCGCTTGGCCGTGGGCATCAACAGCATGGTGGATTCCCTGCAGATCACGAGCGAGGCCGCCCGCCGCCGCATGGAGACCGAGCTGTCCGTCGCGCGCCGCGTGCAGCAGGCGGCCATGCCGCACACCTACCCGGCCTTCCCCGGGCAGGATGCCTTCGACCTCTACGCCCTCGACATGCCCGCAGGCTTCGTGAGTGCGGATTTCTATGATTACTACATGACCCCCGGGGGCCGCCTCGTCTTCATGGTCGGCACCGTCGCGGGCAGCGGTGTCCCTGCCTCGCTGTATGTGATGCAGTGCCTGGTCGTGTTCCGCCAGCATCTGTGCGGCCCCGGCTCCCTGCAGGAGCAGGTGGAGGGCATCAACCGCGATCTCGCGGAGCGCCGGGTGCGCGTGTCCATGCTGCTGGGGCGGGTGAACCCCGCAGACGGTCAACTGGAGCTGCTGGCCGCCGGGCACCCCGGCCCCATGCTGGCCCCGCCGGCGGAGGACTTCGCGCCCCTGCCCATGCCGCAGCAAGCAGAGCTGGGTGCCTCCCCCGAAAACCGCTTCGAGATCCGCAAGCTGACGCCGCCCGCAGGCTACCACCTCCTCTTCTATTCGGACGGCGTGCTGCACTGCCGCAGTCCGCAGGATGACGAATGGGGGGCAGAGGGGCTGCTGGGGGTGCTCAACTCCCCGGCCTCGGCGGCGCAGCGTCACGAGATCAGTGCCGCGCCCCGGGCCGTGCAAAGTGCCATTCGCCGCCACCGCGCAGGCCGCAAGCCGCGCTTGGATACCGCTGTGCTGGCTTTTTGCTACCGGGGGGATGTGCGCGGCAGTCTGGTGCTGCAAAGCACGGCGGCGGATGCGGCGGAGATCTGCGAGCGCCTGCAATGCACCATGGAATCCGCCCTCGCCTCTCCCCTGCAAATCGAGGCCCTGCAGGCCGATGTGCCCGCCTTGCTGAAGCTGCTGCCCCCGGACACCACCATCGATGCCCGGCTCATCTGCACGGAGCGGGACACCACGCTGCACTTGGGCTTTACGCACGCACCCGCCCTGCCCCTGCCCCCGCTGCGTTGCACGCGCCATGCGGACCGCCCGGCCCCCGGCGGGGTGCACCGTCTCTCCCTTTTCTATTGCCATTGATATGAACCCGCCCCTTCCTCCCAAAATCGCCCCTGCTCCCCCCGTTCCCCGCCCTCTGCCCACGGCGGCGGACACCGCCGGCGCTGCGCAGACTCGGGACCCCCGCCGGCCGCTGGAGCCCGGCACACGGGTCGGTAACTACACCATCCTGCGCACCCTCGGTCAGGGGGGCTTCGGTATCACCTACCTGGCTACCACCACGGGCAAGAGCAGCCGCGTCGTTCTCAAGGAGCACATCCCTGCCGGCGTTGCCCGGCGCGAGGAGGGGGACACTTTCATCCGCTGTACGTCGGTGAAGGATGAGGAGGACTGGGCACACTCGCTGTCGGAGTTCAAGGAGGAGGTGTCCATTCTCACGGGCCTGCACCACGAGGGGATTGTGCCGATTCTCGACAGCTTCGAGGCAAACGGTACGGGTTACTACGTCATGCCCTACATCCACGGCAAAACGCTCACCCTGCCGGAGGAGCCCAGTCTGGAGGCCGCCGCGCGGCGTCAGGAGGCGCGCTTGCACCGCCGGCTGTTGCTGGACCTCTTGCCCATCTTTTCCTACTTGGGGCAAAACGGTGTGGTGCACCGCGATGTGAAGCCGGAGAATATCATCATCACCCCGGAGGGGAAGCCCAAGCTGCTGGACTTCGGCTCTGCGCGGCAGGTGCGGCCCGGTCGCAGTTTCACGAATATCTACACACCCGCCTTCGCCGCCCCGGAGCAGACGCTCTCCTTCCCCGCGCGTGAGACGGCGGAGCACATCGATCCGCGCACGGACATTTATCAACTCGGCGCAACCATCTACTACCTGGTCACGCGCATGCTCCCCCCTGCGGCGGGGACGCGTCTGCATGCGGAGCCGGATCCCTATGCCCCGCTGGCGGAGCGGCCGGAGTTGGTGGATATCTATGGCCGTACCTTCCTGGCCGGTATCGACCGCGCCATGCAGCTGCACCGGGAGGACCGCTGGCCCTCGGCGGCGGAGTGGCTGTCGAGCCTGTCGGGGGGTACCTCGGCTTCGCAGCATCGCATCTCGCGCGGGCTGATGTTGGGTATCGGGCTGGGGCTCTGCCTGCTGGGGGGCTCTGCGGCGCTGGTGCTGCACGCCCTGCAGCGTTACCGCGAGGGGCGGGAGCTGGCGCAAAGCTGCATCGAGATGGCATCGGATACCCTCATGGAGACCAACCTGATGCAGGCGGACATCCCCGGTGCCACGGAGCGCTGCCCGGATGCCAACGTGCGGCTGAATACCTACATCGAGACGCTGGAGAATACGGAAATAGGCTCCGCCGCTGTGCGTGCCCGCGGTATTGCCCGCGCGCGGCTGCTGCTGGCCGGCAATCACCTGCGCACGGGCGAGAATGCGGAGGCGCTGGCCCAGGCGGAGCGCTGCCTGGCGTCCCTGGATGGGCTGAGGGAGCAGGACGCCGAGCCTCGCAAAATGATGCACCGCCGCGGCGATGGTTCGCAGAGATATGAGACCATGGGGGCTCTGCGTGCCCGCGCTCACTGCGTGGCGGCGGATGCCCTGCTGCGCGCGGGGCGGGAGGCAGATGCCGCCAAGCACCTGGTGGCCGCCCGCGCGTTGTATGATGCGGCTTCCCCCGCGCAGGCCAAGTCGCCCATCCACCGCTTGGCGGACATCCAAGCGCGCCGGCTGGAGGCGGATTTGGCGCGGGACACGGGGCATCTCCGCAAGCAGCTCAACCTCCTGCTCCGCAACCTGGAGGCCGTGCGCTCCCTCTACGAGGCCCTGCCGGATATGGAATCCGCCGCGCTGGAGCTGGGGCACACGCTCATCTCTCTGGCAGAGTTCTACGCCGCCAACGAGCAGTGGGATGAGAGTAACTCCGCCCTGCGGGAGGCCCGTATGTTATTTGCGAACCTGTACGCCGCTCACCCTTACAGTCTGGAGAGTCTCTATGGGCTCGCGCTGGCCTACACCCGCCTCTTCGAGGTGGAGGGAAGCCGCAGCGACGGTAAGCTCTCGGAGTCCGTCTCCGCCCTCCTCAGCTCGTCCCTCCGCTTCCAGGAGCAGCACGCGCAGGAGCTCATCCGGATGGATCCCGGCAATGCTACTTTCCTGGCTCTGTATGCGGAGACCACCATCAACCAGATGCGCTTCGCCGCCGCCCGCCGTCAGTGGAATCGCGTGGAGTCTACCGCCAATGCTTTCCTGCGCCGGCTCGATGCCCGGGAGGCCCAGCCCGGTACCTCGCGAGCGGAAATCGACCTGCTCCGTGCACGCACGCTCTGTCTGCTGGCCCTGGCTCATACGGAGATTCCCGAGCGCGCTTCCGCCGCCGCCAAGGAGTACGAGCAGGCCTACGCTCTCGTCCTGCGCGAGGCGGACCGCGCTCGCACGGACCATTCCTACGCCGTCAAGCAGGCGCGGCTGTGCAAGATGTATGCGGATTACCTCTTCGGCGCTGATAAAACGGAGGAGGCCTGCGCGGTCGTGCGGCGGGGGCTGGCGATTCTCGATTCCCAGGACGCGCACGCCCATGGCATGCCGCACGCTACCTGTCAGCGCCTGCATGCGCAGCTCAAGCTCATGCTCGAGCCCTGATGCGGTATCAGATTAAGCGCATGCCGTGCCGCTTGATCTTCTCTTCGTGGATGGTCGTGAAGCATTTCACGAAGATCTCCACCCAGTCGTCGATGGCTTGGCGCTGGTAGGCATAGCGGCGGAAGTCCCGTACCTCCAGCAGAAAGCGGCCGGCCAAGGACTTCTGCCCGAAGTCGAGGTCGGCCACCTCGGCCACCAGCTTGCCCTTGGGGTCGAAGAATTTGGCGCCCATGGCGATGTAGCCTTTGTCTTCCTCGTTGTGGAGGAGCTGCCCGCTGACAATGCCGCCACCCGTCACCACAAGGCCGAGGGTGTTCGTCGTGGCGGCTTTGATGATGTTGGTGGCGATGTGGGTGGGCTTGGCACCGAGTATGGCTATCTGCAGGGTGTACACGTCCTTGCCGGGTTTGTCGACCAGGTGGAAGGTGTTCTGCTCGGCATCCAGTTTCTTCATGCGCTCGAAGAGGGCTTTGTTAAAGTACTCACAGAGGTTCTCGATGCCCTGCCTGTCCCCGGGGTTCGTCGGCATGTCGCTGAAGTATTTTAAGGTCACGGGCAGAATGTGGATGGGCTGGCTCCTCCCGGCCTCGCCCGCTACGCGTTTGTTCCACTCCTCGTTATCGGATATATCCCAGTAGGAATCGAAGGGAAAACGCTGCTTGTCCGATTCCTCGAAGTGCCGGATGAATCCGTTGCGGGGGATCAGATCAAAGGTGTTCGGGCTGCACGCTGTCAGAATCAAAAACAGACAGACGCATAGCAGGCGGAGCAGATACTTCTGCCCGCGCATGGCAGATAGACAGAAAACAGATGTCATGGCGCAGAGTGTATGGTACGCTCCGTAGCGTAACATACCCCCGCCCCTGTGTCAATACTATTCCGCACACAGGGATGGCCCCGCCGGCCGTCCCTTGCAGAATCCCCTTCCCCGCAAGACTACAGCATTCCCAATGCACACCACGGGCGCCTGCGCGTATGGTCTTGATATTCAACGAGTTGCACATTTTCGTGTCTCCTGCGGGCCTTCCGTACCGGGAGAGCCGATGAGGAGAAAATCCCGCACCGAACGGTTTTTCTCACTTTTTCCCTTGACTCCGCATTAGAAATGCTGTATTCTCAAATCGTGCACAGGGGTGGGCCTCCGGGCCGGTGTCCGTGGTTTCCTGAGAGAGAAAGAGAGAACAAGAGAGGCCATGCCACCGCCCGCCCCTCCCCGGAGCACGATGCTCAACTCATTTCTCTTTCTCATCATGAAGTTACACCTTCCTCTCAAACTGAGGGCCGCTCTGCTGGCTCTCTGTCTCGCCGGCGCCCCAAGCGCTTTCTCCTTCGATAACACCATCTTCAAATTCGAAGGCTCCACGGCCTCCGAAACGGCCTCCGAAACAGGCTCCAAGTTGTACGAGGTTGCTGGTACAACCGTCTCCGGCACGGAAACATACATTGACTCCGGCCTCGTTGTTGGCTACGCCATCGGCAATTACAAGCTGACGCGCGACTTGGGCAAGGCCTTTTCTTTCTCTGATGGCTCCTACATCAAACTTACGGATACGTATTGGTCCGATGGGGACGGAAAGCTTTTTCCCGGTTCCAGTTTCACCATTGCGACCTATGTCAATTTCGACAACGTGCTTGGCGGAGGGGAACAGGAGCAATTCCTTTTCGGTACCGGCAACGATGCCAGCAAAGGATTTGTCTTCGGTGTGCAAAACGGAATTCTAGATTATCTTCGGAAATATGTCGCACATGATAAGCCGGCTTCTCAATCCGTCACAATGTGTTCACGCACATGGTATGCGCTTGCTGTCAGTTATGACAGCTCAAAACATCTGGCCTCCTTCTATATCGACGGAAAACTTGTAGGCACAGCAACGGTAGCTGACGCTTTTAACGATGCTACCGGAAACGCAGCCATCGGCGCGGGTTCTGCAAATGGCCAGCGCCCGTTTACAGGTGCCATGGCAGAGCTCCAAATTCTCAGTGGTGCTAAGACCCAAACAGAGATCATGGCCCTTTTCGGTCTGACAACCGTCAAAGACCTCTGGTGGAGAGGGACTGCAACAGAAAACGCTTGGGACACAAGCAGCAAAAGGTGGGTTTTGGATCAAGACGTGACCGTTGCCGATACCAAGTTCACCCAAGGTGAGCGCGTCCATTTCGGTACCGAAGGCGGTACGGTGACCATTGATGAAACGGTGACCATTGATGAAAATATCGTTGCCCACGAAATGATAGTAGCGGGCACATACTCCTTTAATGTAGGTGTCGACAAAAAGCTCACCACGGGAGCACTCACGATATCAGATGGCGCAACTGCTACACTGGGCGGGAGCGGCTTTACCTCCATAACCGGCAACGTGGACAGCGAGGGGGATAACAAGAGTGGTATTCTGAAGATAGACGGCGGCACAGTAACCGTAACCGGTGCTATCAACTCTGCTCTTGAGGTCACCGGGGGAGAGTTGACGGCTACCCGCATAACCGGACAAACAGAGGTTTCGGGAGGAAATACCCTGCTCAATGGAGGTTCTAATTCCTTCTCCGGAGCAGAGTTGTTGGTTTCCGGAGGAACGCTTGAGATAAATTGCGGGGAACTTGCAAACACAAGTTGCATCAGTACGAGCTCTGCCGTTCGGGTTACGGGTGGTGAATTAAAAATTACCGGACATGATATGCTGGGCTGGAAGAAAAGTCAAAGCCCGGAAAAGATTGTCATGGAAGGGACGTCGGCAGATGCTCCTGCAACGCTGAATCTTGCTGATACAGCTACACATACATGGGTGACAGCCGTGGAGATGGACGGCAACAGCATTCTGGACGGAACAACGCTCATGACCTTCGGCACCTCAATCAGTGCTTCGGGGATGAATAATGAAATCAAGGCTGAAGAAATCCAATCTCGCAATGCTCTTGAATTGTCTGTTGCCGAGTCCGGTGAGCTGCTCATTGCATCCAAGTTGGTCAATAACTATTGGGGAAACAATACCATAACCAAGACAGGGGCAGGCAAGGTTATCTTCACAAATAAGGAATCTGCTTGGTCAAATAATCTGCTCGTCAATGGGGGAAGTGTTCAATTGACAGATGGGGCCAAGATAGGCACCGGCTCTATTATCATGTCCTTGGGAACCACCTTGGAAGCCAAAGGAAACGTAGAGCTGGGGAACACTGTCACCGGTGATGGCAAAATTGTTGTTACCGGGGCGGGACGTTCAGTGTTGTCCGGCAATGTTAACGCAACCCCGATTACCGTCAAAAACGGAGCCACACTGGGGCTGACCTCAACGTTCACCTCAAGTGGCAGCATCGAGTTTGAATCCGGCGCACGCTACAAGGGTGTCACAGCGACAGGGATAAGCTCCCTGACCGTTGGGAATACACTTACAATAGTATCCTCCTCTTGGCTGACGAGCGATGCAACCCCCACATACAAAGATAAAGGAGCGGCGGCTACCGACGGTTACGCCGTGGCTACATATCGCTTGGCAACAGTGGCGACGGGGGGAAGCATTTCCCTGCCTACTGGAGCGCAAGCGGTACTCGGTGGTACGGGATATGTGCTCGCTGCAAACGGCGGCAGTTTAACCTTCACGACAGATGGGACGAGCGGAGATTTCTACATCAACACGGAAAACGAGACCGTCAGCTATAACACAGGGGATACAAGCACATCGGACATTGCATCCAATGCAACGTCTACAGTTGTGCTTAACGCCTCCGGTGTAACGTTGAATATGCAGACCTCTTTGAACCCTGCCGCAATAGGGGGAATCAGGGCTATGGAGAATGCAACCGTCCGCCTGCAGAAAGACATTACCCTGAAGAGATCGGATGTCTCGGTTGATTCGGGCAAGACTCTGACACTTACCGGAAGCGGATACTACGACCTCGCTTCCGAATCGAATACCGGTGTCACTTTGGCAAGCGGAGAATCCGGGTGGACCGGCACAGTTGTGATTTCTGATACCAATCTGGGCGGACCTATCAATTGGAATGCTTATGTCAACGGCACATTCTCCACGCTGAAGCTTACTTCGGTTAGTGGATGGATAAATCCGAATTCCACTGTTGCGGCCAACCTGCGTTTATTGGAGGACACGGACGGAGCACCCGGTTTCACCATAACGGGAGTGAATAACAATGTATCCTACTCCTTCTCCGGCAAAATATCGGGTAACGGCGATCTTGCCATGAAACAGGCAGACAGAGCAGACCGCTCCGCAACATTCAATCTCCAAGGCGACTGTTCGGAATGGACAGGGAACTTCCTTCTGAGCGAAATGGGCAGCGGCACGGCAACGGTGAACTACACCGGCTCCCCAGCCATCGGAAACGGATTCATCAATGACTCCGCCGCAACGATGAATGTCAACCTGAGCAAGGACGGTGATGCTGTTGTCGTCAAGGGCATTATTGACAGAAAAGGAGAAGGAGATCTGAATCTCAGCCTCACGGGGAGTTCATCCAAGTCCTTCAAAAAGAGCGTGAATGCGACCTCCATCACCGTCGGCGGCGGTGCTGCAGTGTTCTCCGGTAAAGTCACGACCACCACCCTGACGGCTAATGCGGATACGTCTTTGGAGGCCACAGGAAACGTGATTGGCTCCGTGGCCGGCACGGGTAAGATGATTGTCAGCGGTGGCTCAACGGAGGTGACGAACGCACCGGTAAGTGGGGCGTCCGTCGAGGTAACGGGCGGCACGCTCACGTTGTCAAACGGCACTGCCGCAGGCGGCGGATCGGTGACGGTGAAGTACGGCGGCACCTTGAGCCTTAAAGCCGGTACGACTAATTTCGCCGCCGACACGGTTACCCTGGAAACGGGTAGTGTATTGACCTGCAACGGGAACGCTGAACTCACCGGAACAGTCGGCGGCAGCGGAACCTTAAAGGTAGCGAAAGATACCAGTTTGACAATCTCCGGAAGTGTGACCCTCGGGGCTACCATTGAGAATGCAGGAACGCTTAATCTGAATACTGACGATGGTAGCAAATTGAGCTTCATCTCCAGAGATATTTTGACTCGGCCTGAGGGTAACGACAAGACGTATTATGACAGTAAAGCAGCCTCAACTGGGAATGGTTATTCGTATGGTTCCTATGTCATCATCGACCAAACCGGAGGCGGAGAGCTAGGCAAAGGTAGCATTATTACGAGTGTTCATCTTGTCAACGAAGATCTTGATTCGCCCGTGAGTCTCAGTAGCGGTGGCAACATTACTATTACAGACAAGGTTGCTGACGCGAAGGGTGGACTCTACTACATCAGATACAACACTGTTGATACGGATCATAATGACGAGAATGGGAAGGAGGCATTCGTATATTCTACTAAGGAGGACACTGATTCTTCTTCCCTTGCTAAAACAACCGGATTGGTTCTCGATAAAGCTGATGATGAGGCGAAGCCTCTGACTTTGGTGATGACAACAGATTTGACAGCCAAGGAAGGTATCATCGTGCGGAGCAATGCGACCATTCAGCTCAATGACGGGGTCAGTCTGAACAAGGCAACGATTGACCCGACGAAGAATGATGCCGGAACTGTTACTTTCACCCCGACCCTGAAGCTGACCGGTACGGGTACCTACGTCATGAGCAAGGCGGAAAAGTTGGATGTTGCTCAAACGACATTTGACTCTACCGCTTGGGAAGGTAACATAACTGTCACCGACACCAAATTGGGAGGCAAGGGTGATGGTCGAATCTCCATTACGGACTTGAACAGTCTGGCTCAGTATTCTGCCGCCCCCCTCGTGATCTCCGGCCTGAGCGGCTATTCCTACGACACAACGGTCGGCACCAGCCCGAAGGTGACGGCCGATCTGAAGCTGGAGGATATACCCGCCGATGACGAAAAAACTCCTGCCGTAGCAGCCCTGACTCTGACTGACGGGCCGGAGACCACCGGTACTCTTGCCCTCAATGGTAAGCTGTCCGGACCCGGTTCGATTGTCAACAATTCCACGGGGAATGTATCCCTCGGCGGCGATATTTCCGGCTGGACGGGCAACTATACAGCGACCGACAAGAACACATTGCTGATTTTTGACGGAAGTACCGCTCAGGAGCTGAATGGCACCGTAAATGGAGGCTCCCTGCAGGTGGCGGCCAACAAGGCTCTGACTGTCAACAGCAGCCTGACCTTGGACAAGACAATTGCGAACAACGGCACGCTGACCTTCGGGACGGGCGGGAAGCTGTCCTTCAATAGTTTGGAAGACTTGACGGCTAAAGGAGAGGTTACATACACGGACGGCGGAGCAGTCGGAAACGGCTACAGAACAGGTACCTTCTACGTGGTGCAGGGCGGAACGACCAACGGCCTGACTCAGGTGAAAGTCGGAGCCTACGACTACTCGGGCGCTCAAATTGATACGATCACTCGTGAGGATAACAGTGGTAGCGATGTCGTCATCAAGAGTATTGAGCGACCCGGGTTCTACTACGTCCTTCAGGATGAGGTAGATTACGGCAACGTCAACAAACCCAACCAAGCCGCGAGTGAAAACACAACGGGGCTTTGGTTGAAGGGAGGCACGCTGAACATGTATTCCTCTCTGCAGGATAAAGCGAAGGAGCAAGATGGCATTCTGGTGGATGGTGATGTAACAATCCGCCTGTGTGAGGGTGGCTCCCTGGAGGACGTCGCTCTGACGGTGGAGAAGAAGGACGGAGTGCAGCTCACATTGCTTCGCAATGATGGGAAGAGCGTCCTCCTGGGGCAGCTGACCGGTGACGGCACGCTCGCCGGGGGCAGTAATGTGTTGGTGAAGGAAAGCGGGAGCTTTACCGGCACCTACAGTGGTACTGTGCGAGTCGGCACATCTGATCAATCAGCTATCCAAGAGCTGCGCGCGGATGAGAACCTGACGGTGATCGGCACGGCGGGCACGGTAAAGCTGACGGGCCTGAACAACACCGGTGCTTCCCTCAACAAGCTGGGCGGCATTGATACGAAGGATACGACGGTGCTGCTGAACAACGAATCGACCGACGGCACCACCCCGACCAAGGTAACGCTGGGCAGCGCTTCCACCATGGTGGGCGGCGTGCTGGATTTCACGGTGTCGGCCAAGGATGTGAATGCCAATTTGGCAGCAGACAAGGCAGCCAAGCCCACCGTCACCACGGGCGCAGCCTTGAGCCTGACGGACGTGACGCTGAAGGTGCATGAGGTAGAGAACGAGAATCTGGACTTCAACACGAGCGGCAAGGAGAAGGACATCCTCCTCTTCGTGCTGAACGATACGCAGGACGGCTGCTCGGTGACCGGCGACACGAAGGTGGATATGAGCG
Source organism: Akkermansia muciniphila (assembly GCA_004557455.1). GTDB lineage: Bacteria > Verrucomicrobiota > Verrucomicrobiia > Verrucomicrobiales > Akkermansiaceae > Akkermansia > Akkermansia muciniphila_D. The sequence continues at coordinate 82,854 of SFDX01000004.1, forward strand.
AATGCACCTGGATGACCAAGTACTTCACCAACTTCCGCGTGGTGCAAGGTTCCGTCAATGTGGTGGGCGATGCCAACACGGGGTACTATGCCGTACACGGTCAGACGGGCAACGGCACGGCGGGCCTCTCTCTGGCGGGTAAAGCCATGTTCAACCTCGACCCGCAGAAGAAAGCCCCGAACGGCGAGCTGGCGCAGGTGCTCAATATGCTGGATGCCCACATCGAATCCGGCAACAAGGGTGCGATGGACAAGCTGGGCGCGGCGCTGGCGGGCAGCTCGCTGTCGGCGGTCGGCATGGCTGTATCCGATGACGTGCAGCGTCAACTCCGCTCCATCCGCAACCGCACGACCACCATGGGCGTGAACGAATGCGTGGTGAACGAGGACATGCCCTATGTGAACGGCTGGATCAGCGGCGACGGCAACTATCGCCAACTCAGCGAGAACGGCACGGAAGCCGGTTACCAAGTCTCCTCCTGGGGCGGCACGGTCGGCGTTGACGTCGATGTGAACCCGAACCTCACCCTCGGCGTGGCGGTCAGCGCCCTCTTCGGCGACTACACGGGCAAGGCCGCCGACACCCTGACGGGCGACTTGGACACCCAGTACGTCTCGCTCTTCGCCCGCGTCTCGACCGGTTCCTGGGTCAACACCTTCGTGGGAACCCTCGGCCGCGCCGATGTGGACCTGGAGCGCACCATCCCGGGTGTCACGGGTAAGACGACCTACAAGACGGACGGCATGATGTTCGGCTTCCTGTATGAAGTGGCCCGCACCTTCGCCCTGAACGAGGACGCGAGCACCTGTGTGCAGCCTCTGTTCAACATGAGCTTCAGCCACACCTCGCTGGACAGCGCGACGGAGGGC
>SFDX01000030.1 GCA_004557455.1 Akkermansia muciniphila
TGGCGGAGGCAACTTTGACTGACATGCCACCCATCAGAGAGGTGACGACTGCAAGGCGGAGTGCTTTTTTCTCTGCCTTCTTCATGTGTTTGAGGTCTACCTGCCCTTCCATGGGGATATTATACCACAATAATCTTAATACGCCAAGATAACAAGAAAGCTATTTCTTCGGCTTCTCCTTGAGGGGGACGGCGTGGAAAGGTTGGGGGGGAGTGCCTTTGAACTTGGGGTTCATGGCGGCGATGTGGTCGTTGAGGATGAAAAACTCAAAGGTGCCGCCGTGGGCGGGGTCGGAGGAGTCCAGGATGTGGTCGAAGACACACATGGGGTGGTTGCCCGGGGTTTCCGGCATGACGAAGAGTCCGATGCCGAGGGAGGGGTGGGATTTGGCGTCGTCTGTGGTGATGTGGTAGGTGATGGTGTTGCGTCCCCGTCGCAGGCCGCCGGAGATGATATCTGCGCGGCGTTCATCATCGAACTCATGCAGCGAGATACCGTTGATGGTCATCTTCACGTTGCGGCCGGGGGCGTCGACAAAGACCTTGCCGATGAGCTCCGGGGCGGGGCAGGCGGGGGGAGTGGAGGGGAGCCGGTCGTAGGGGTGGAAACCGTCCTGCTCCTTGAGTACGTTGACATCCTTGGCGGCAAGGCGCTTGCGAACCTCCGGAAGTTTGCTGAGGTTGAAGAAACGCGTCTGGTCGATGCGCCAGCGGCCCTCCTCGTGCACCATGAGGATGACGTAGGCATTATCCGCCGCGGGATTTTTCTCCCCCAACTGCACCCGGCCCAAGTAGGTTGCGGCCAAGGTACGGCCTCCGCAGCCGAGCAAGGCCCCGACGTAGCGGAAGTTCTCCAGCGGGGGCATCTCATGGGGCTGGGCAAAGAAATCGGACGGGAAGCGACCGCGTTGGGAGACAATCATGTTACGAACCTTCATGCGGCGCGAGCGAGGGGTGCAGGTAATCCAGGCGCTTTCATTGCCGCGGATAAGGCTGAGGCGCCAGGTGTTGTACACCACATCCACCAGACTCTCCGCCTTTGCCTGATCCGGAACCTGCAGGGCAGGGGCTGCCGGGGCGGCGGCGACGGGTTGGGTTGCAAGGGCACTTCCCGTGCCCGCGATTGCCCCGCAGAGGGCCAAGTGGAAAAAAAATGCACTCATCTCGCCCCAAAGGTTACATCAGACTTGCAATCTTGGCAAGAAAAAAGCATAATAAGGCCCCGCTTATGACGACATTTGCAAAAGCAGCCCCCCGCAGCACCGGCGAGGAGACGAGACAGAGCCTGCCCGAGGAGGCGCCGAGCTTTGTCTGGAAGAAGTTTGCGGATGGCGTTTGCCTGCGAATGCGCCTTTTTGTGCCGGAGGGTCACAGCGACCGAGCATTTGCGCCGGCGGTGATGTTTTTCTTCGGCGGTATGTGGTCGACGGAGTATGTGGATGAATTCGTACCTTGGGCGGTCCATTTGTCCCACCGGGGTATTGTATGCTTGTTGCCGGAGTACCGCACGCGCGGCAGGTTTGATGTAACGGCGGATGATATTGTACAGGACGGCCTGGATGCTTGGCGCTGGATGAACGAAAACGCCGCCGCCTTAGGTATTGACCGCGCGAGCATGACGCTGGCGGGGGCGGATGCCGGCGCTCTGTTGGCACTGGTTCCTGCTATGCAGCCCGCCGTGCGGGTGCGCAAATGGTGGCAATGGTGGGTGCATGACGAGTTTCCGCCCATGCCCGCTGCCGTGGCGATTTTTCGCGGCATCGTGGATTTACTGGCTCCGGAGGCTCGGCTGCTCAATGCGGTTCAGGAGAGTGTGGATGTGCATCGCATCAACCCCTGTTCGCTGTTGCGGCGCGGTCTGCCGTCCCTGTTCTGCGCGCACGGCATGCTGGACCCCCTGTTGGATTATGAGATGCGCGAGTGGTTCTGTGAGGAGTGGGAGAAGGCCGGCAACGTGGCACGCGCGGTGATGTGCCCGAACGCCGACCACACGATCACGCATTTTGAGGTAAACCCCGCCGTATTCGAGCATGTGCTCATTGCCTGGCAGAGCTTCATGGTGGAGCAGGGGATATGGCCGGAAACGGCTCTGGAAGCCGCCGCCTTGATGCAGTAAGGGCCTTGCGGGCACGTTTTGTGCTTTTCATCCCGCCCCGGAGCTGCTATAATGCCCGCAGCGTATGAAAACAGGCGATTTGAAGTACCCCGGATCTCGGCGGGTTTATGTGGCCGGCAAGCTGTACCCGGAGCTGCGGGTGAGTATGCGCGAAGTAGTGCTGGAGCCCTCCCTCTTCCCGGATGGGAGCACGGAGCAGAATGCCCCCGTGCGTGTGTATGACTGCTCCGGCCCCTGGGGGGATGAACAGTTCTGCGGCGATGTAGAATCCGGGCTTCCCGCCATGCGTGCCGAGTGGATTGAAGGGCGCGGCGATGTGGTGCGCGGCGAGAACGGCGTGCTGCGCGCCCGCAATCTGCAAGCCCCGCCCACCCAGCGCGCCTATGCCTTGGCCGGCAAGGTGACCCCCGAGATGGAGTACGTTGCCATCCGTGAGAACTTAGGGCGCGAGGCTGCCTACAAGGCGGTGTACGACCGCTTCCCGAACGAGAAGAGCCGCCCCGAGGCCGCGCAAGCCCTGCTGGATGAGCTGGGCACCGGTATGCCGCGCCCCTCGGAGTTGGAGGCGACCCCCGGCTTCGGCCCCGCTTCGATGACACGGCGGGCGGATCTCAACTACATGCACCCCGCGCGCCCTTGCTCCGGCAACCGCATGCCTGCCTTCTTCACCCCGGAATTCGTGCGCGATGAGATAGCCGCCGGGCGCGCGCTCATCCCCGCCAATATCAATCACCCGGAGGCGGAACCCATGGCCATAGGCCGCAATTTCCTCTGCAAAATCAACGCCAACATCGGTAACTCCGCCATTTCCTCCGGCTTGGCCGAGGAGGTGGAGAAACTGCGCTGGGCCATCTTCTGGGGGGCGGACACTGTGATGGACCTCTCCACCGGCGCGGACATTCACCGCACGCGCGAGTGCATTCTGCGCAACAGCCCCGTGCCCATCGGCACCGTGCCCATGTACCAGAGCTTGGAGAAATGCAGCGGGCAGGTCGGCGCGCTGTCCTGGCCCCTCTTCCGCGATACGCTCATCGAGCAAGCGGAGCAGGGCGTTGACTATGTAACCATTCACGCGGGGCTCTTGCAGCGCTTTGTTCCGCACACGGCGCGGCGCGCCACGGGCATCGTCTCGCGCGGCGGCTCCATTATCGCTAAGTGGATGATGATGAACAAGAGCGAAAACTTCCTCTACACCCACTGGGATGAGATCTGTGACATTCTGGCCACCTACGACGTTGCCATTTCCATCGGCGACGGACTGCGCCCCGGCTCGATTGCGGACGCAAACGACTTTGCTCAACTGGCCGAGCTGGAGGTGCAGGGCGAACTGACGAAAACTGCTTGGGCCAAGGGAGTGCAGGTGATGAACGAAGGCCCCGGCCATGTGCCGCTGCACCTGGTGCCGGAGAACATGCGCAAGCAGCTGGAGTGGTGCAATGAGGCTCCCTTCTATACCCTCGGGCCGTTGGTGAGCGACATCGCACCCGGCTATGACCACATCACCGGGGCCATCGGCGGCGCGGCCATCGCCCTGCGCGGCTGCGCCATGCTCTGCTATGTGACCCGCAAGGAACACTTGGGTCTGCCGGAGCGCGAGGACGTGCGCGAAGGCGTGGTGACCTACAAGCTGGCGGCCCACGCGGCAGACCTCGCCAAGGGGCACCCCGCCGCCCAGGAGCGAGACAACGCCTTGGCCAAGGCTCGCTTCGAATTCCGCTGGGAGGACCAGTTCAACCTGTCGCTGGACCCGATGCGCGCGCGGGAGTACCATGACCTGACGCTGCCGCACAGCAGTGCCAAGAAAGCGCACTTCTGCTCCATGTGCGGGCCGAATTTCTGCGCTATGAAGCTTTCGGAGGAGATTCGCAAGCAGTCGGAGTGCTGAAATGCCATTTTCCTGCTTGCACCCATGAGCCGCTTGTGTTAAGATAGACCCATGCCGAGAATAGCCGTCATCAGCGATATTCACGCCAATCTCCATGCGTTGTGCGCCGTCATTGAGGACGTACAGAACGTGGGCTGTACCGAAGTCGTCTGTTTGGGTGATGTGGTGGGCTATTGCGCCTACCCTCGCGAGTGCTTGGACTACATTCGCAGCCTGAATTGCCCCGTGGTGAAGGGAAATCACGATGCTGCCGTTGTCTCCGTCAGCGAGGAGCTGGCCGGGGTTACGCCGCCCCCGAGCACCGAGCGGCGGATGAACCCGATGGCACGGCAGGCGATGGAGTGGACCTGCTCTCAACTGGATGCCGATAGCCTCACTTGGCTGGGTCGTCTGCCTTACACGCGCTTGGTGAACTCCAAAATCACTCTGGTGCATGCTTGCCTGGACCAGCCGAAGCAGTGGAATTACATCCTGAATGCCAAGGACGCCAAGGTGAGTTTCACCCGTCAGTTCGCCCCCGTCTGTTTCCACGGTCATACCCATGTGCCGCGGGTGTTTTGTTGGAACGGCCGGGATTCTGAGGAGGTGTATGAGGTGCGGGAGGCTCTGTATACGGAGGGCGTGTCGCGCTTTGTTCCCAAGGAGGGACTCAAGTATTTCATCAATGTGGGCTCTGTCGGTCAGCCCAGGGATAACGACCCGAGGGCCTGCTATGTGGTGTATGATACGGATGACGGCAGTGTCACCTTCCGCCGTGTGGCTTATGATGTGGCTGCCGCCAAGGAGGCTATTTTACAGGTGGGGTTGCCGGAGTACTTGGCGAACCGGTTGGAGAATGGGTGTTGAGTCCCGCAACGGAGCGAAACGATGAGCCGATTGATGCGATTGCTGCCTTTCCTGATTCTGCTTGTGCTGGGTGCAGCGCTGGCTTTCTGCGTGGTGCCGGTGGAGCTGGAGCAAATGCGGTGGGAGATTCCGGGGATGCTGGATACCTACCCACTGGAGCAGCTGCTGCGCCCCATTTTGTTGGGCACTCTGTGCCTCATCCCGGCCTTGGTAGCGTTGGGCTATGCCTTTATGGGTACCATGGATCGCTATGTGACGCGTAACTTCGTCACTTACTTTCTGATGTGCACGCTGATTTTGCTGCTGATTTACATCTTGGCAGATTTTACGGACAACATCAACCGATTCCGAGAGCGTTTCGAGAATCCCTTGGCTCAGACGGGGGTGTTCTACGGTACGCAGTTGCCGATGTTCCTCTACCAAATTCTTCCCTACACCCTGCTGATGGGTGCACTGTGGTGCCTCAGCAAGCTCTCCGGCACCTGTGAGCTGACAGGGATGCTGCAATCGGGGCGATCCCTGCTGCGTGTGTGCATGCCGATCTTTTTCGTAACGGTGATGGTGTCTTTGATGTATGGTATCTGTGGTTTCCATTGGGCGCCGAACGGTTCCATGTACCGACAGAACATCCTCAAGCGCCAAACGGGGAAGGAGCCTCCGGCTCTTGTATACCGCAGCGAGGTCAATGCTCGCATTTGGCGCGTGACGCACCCCGCCCCGCTTGTTTCTCCCGGGGACCCGATGCGGGATGTGGTGATTGAGCAGTTCGAGCCCGGAATAGGGGGGCGCCTCCTGAAACGTTATATGGCGGAAAGTGCCGTTTGGGACAAAGCTTCCTCTACCTGGACGCTGAATCGGGTATACATTCGTGATGTGTCCGATCCCGATAACCCGCAGGTTGCGGATGAGTTCCACGAGCGCGTGGTGTACCCCTTCAACGAGAAGCCGTATCAGATCATCAGCCCGAGCCAGCGCAGCCGTGTGGACGCCTTGGGGACGTCAACCCTCTACGAGTATATCAAAAAGAAAGCCGGCTCGCGCGAGGACCGCTACAAAATGCGCACGGAGTGGCATGTGCGCATTGCCCGTATCTTCTCCTGCGTTGTGTTGGTTCTGTTGGCCGTGCCCAGTGCTGTGACCTTCCAGCGGCGCGGCACCATGAAGGGGATAGGTATCGCCGTGCTGTTGGCGGCGCTCATGCTGTTCTTCTATCGCGTGTTCCCCTCCCTGGGCGAGGCCGGGGTGATTCAGGCTTGGATCAGCGCGTGGATCCCCAATGCCATGTATTTGATCATTGCGGTCTATCTGTACCGAACGAATCTTGCGAACCGCTCTCTGCGTGAGTGGTGGCACGATTATCGGCATATCCGTCTGTGACTATGATTCGGGGGCTTATCTTCGACTTTGACGGTGTGCTGGTGGATACGGAGACGGCGATCTTCCGTTCTTGGCAGTGGCTGTTTGCGCGCGAGGGGCAGTGCATTACCCCGCAGGATTACGCCCCTTGTCTCGGAGCGGGTTATTCTCGCTGGAATCCCGCCGATTATTTGGAGAAACTCACCGGTCGCCGCTACGACTGGGAGGCAGAGACTCGTACCCGTCAAGCCCGCCTGGAGGCGGAGCTGGAGCAGATGGGCCTGATGCCCGGGGCGGCGGAGCTGCTGGATTGGTGCGATGCCCGCGGTATCCCCATGGCTGTTGCGTCTTCCTCCTCTCGCCGCTGGGTGCAGGGCTGGTTGGAGCGTTTGGGTATCTACCACCGCTTTCGCGCTGTGTTCTGCCGCACGGATGGCTACCCCGTCAAGCCGGACCCCGCCCTCTTCCTCGCTGCCCAACAAGCCCTCGGCCTTCCCAAGGAGGACTGCCTCATTATCGAGGACTCCGAAAACGGAACCCTGGCCGCGCAGAACGCCGGCATCCCCTGTGTGGCGATTCCCTGCGCTCTCACGGCCCTTACGGGCGATTTCCGCCGCGCAAGCTTCCGCTGCAACTCCCTCGCCGAGCTCCCGTCGCTCCTCTCGTGAACCCCCGTTACCCCTTCACCGGGGCGAAGGGGGCGTAGATAAGGTTGCAGAGTTTGCCGCAGGGGACTTCTACGGCGTAGTAGAAGGCGAGGCTGAGGACGTAGACGAGGGGGAGTGAGACAAGGAATGAGACGGTAGCGGCACCGGGGTAGCTCCAGTCGCAGCCGACGAGGGAGGTGTAGACCCAAGCGGAGAAGTAGAGCAAGACGGGGAATTGCACCAGCAGGATGCCGAAGGAGAGTTTGCCGAGGTGCTTGAGCGTGCGGGAACGGCCCAGCATCTTCTCCAGAATGGCGGAGCGTACCATGCCGAAGAGGAAGAAGAAACAGGCGATGCCCTGCATGGTGTACGCATCTAGGAAGGAGGGGAGGAGGACGGCCGGGAAGATGGCTATCAGGATGGCCAAGGAAACGCAGGACAGGGCACAGGCCTCGCTGTGCTTACCGGGCTCCGCTTGGCGGGAGAAGTCCGCCGCCGCAATACCGGCCAAGAAGGAGAGGTAGCGAGAAGCCCCCGCAGCAACGCAGACGAAGGCGAGGATGAGGTAGATGATCCAACGGTGTTGCAGTTTGCCGAAGGTCAGCAACACGGCATAGACCGCGTAGGAACCGAAGAGGACGATGCTCATGCACCACAGCGGGCTGTTATATCGAGCATCCCCCAGGCAGAGGGACTTCCAGAGTCCGGCCTGCAGGGCATCCCCGAGGCTGAGGTCCGAATACACTAGGGCATTTAACCAGCCACCTCCGGTCAAGGGGCGCATGGCCTCCACCAAGGCAGTGTGCTGACCGGCGAAGCAGGCATAACCGATGTAGCCCAACAGAGCGGCCACCAACGTGGGCGGCATGAGGCGTACATAGCGAACGGTCGCTTGTTTATACAGGAAGCCGGCATCCCCCGTCTTCATGTAGCGCAGAGCGGGGATGAAGGCGATGAGCGCGAAGAAAATATAGAGAGCAAAAGGCGTGCTGACCAAAATGGAGTAGGGGAAGGAAGCCATGTACACCGCCTCCGCATTTTGCTTTGCTACCCCGCTGCCGAAGCCTATGTGGCCGTACGGTGCAAAGGCGAGCAGGTAGTGAAACACAAGAATAAAGACAGCGGCCAGCCCCTTGAGGCCGTCGATGCTACCGATTCGTTTGGTGCGCTGAGGTGTCGCTCCCTTAGACACCCTAGCTATGATTTCGAGCTCCTCCGGAGATATGTAGGCCCTGTTGTGGCTTCCTCTGCGCTCCCAGGTCCTCGCAAAGCTCGGAACGCTCGTTTCCTCTCCGAAATTGCGAAAAAGTATTGACAAGCCTATTCGAATATTCGATAACCTCCCTTGCACGCAATCCGGAATGAGTCCGGGTGGATATGTCAAAGAAAGTTACACAACTAGAATCAGTCTGTCTGGCTGAAGTACGCCGAATCGAGGAGGAAAATCTGGATTTTGTGCGCCAGATTTGACGGAGTTTCGAAAAGTGAGCACACCATGAAGTGTCCAAAAAGAGGAGACTCCATATTTGCGGGCTGGTTATAAAATCCGGCGGAGCATTCAGATTCCGCGATCCGGACAGCCTTGAGGTGATCATAGATCGCCTCTTGACCTTTTTTTTCTTTTGCCGGAGGTCGACGTAGGCAACATGGCAATCCGGTCATCGTGAATATTCGCGCCTGCATTTACCAACAACTGAGAGATTTCCGCGCCTTTCTTGCCACCTACAAATCGTATAGCCGACAAATTGGCCCTGTCCTTGGCATTAACATCTGCACCGGCATCCAGCAGCAATTGAACAACCTCCGGACTCTTATAAAGAACTGCCTGCATCAAAGCAGTCCGGTCGTCATTATCCCTAGCATTAACATCTGCACCGGCATCCAGCAGTAATTGAACAACCTCCGGATGACGGAAGGCCGCAGCCTCCATAAGAGGTGTTCGACCGTTCTTATCCTTGGCATTGACATCCACACCCGCCGCCAGAAGCAGAGGAATGATCTGCTTGCGCTCTACACTCCGGTACCCATGCTGGGCCACATATACCAGCACATTTCGTCCGTCTTTGTCCCTGATGTTGACGTCAGCCCCATACTTCAGCAGTAGTTTAACGATCGGCGTGAACCCTCTGTATGCAGATTTCATCAGAGACGTTTGACCGTCGTTATACTTAGCATTAATATTCGCGCCATATTTCAGCAGCAGCTCAACGAGCGTAGGGGAGGCACCCTTCACCGCCTTCATCAGAAGCGTCCGGCCGTCCTCATCCCTGATATTGGCATCTGCCCCCGCTATCAGCAACGGTCTAACCGCAGACCTAGATTCACTGTTCCAAGCAAACATCAAAGCCGTCTGCCCGGATTCAGTTTTGGCATTAACGTCTGCGCCGGCCGCCAGCAGCAGTTCAACGATTCCCGCATATCCCTTTTCCGCCGCAAGCATCAGAGGTGTTCTCCTGCCTCCAATCTCGATATTGACATCTGCGCCGGCCGCCAGCAGCAGTTCAACGATTTCTGCGTGACCATTGGATGTAGCTCTTACAAGAGGTGTTTTACCATCGTTATCCTTAATATCAACCTCCACTCCTGCAGTCAGCAGTTGCTTAACGATCTCCGAATGCCCATCGGATGCTGCCGACAGCAATATCGTTCGGACATTCATCTCCTTAGCATTAACATCCGCACCCGCAGCCAACAGCAGATTAACGATCTCCGAATACCCTTTGGACGCAGCCAAATGCAGCGCCGCTCGCTCATTCTTTTGCATGGTATTGACATCCGCATCGGCCGCTATCAGCAGCCTAATAATCTCCGAGTGTCCTTTGGACGCAGCCATGTGCAGCGCCGTCCAAGAATCATCCTCCTTTGCATTGACATCCGCCCCTGCCGCCAGTAGTAGGCTAACAATCTCCGAGTGTCCTTTGGACGCAGCCAAATGCAGCGCCGTCCAAGAATCATCCTCCTTTGCATTGACATCCGCCCCTGCCGCCAACAGCAGTTTAACGATCTCCGAGTGCCCATTGGACGCAGCCAAATGCAGAGCCGTCCAACCCTTCTTCTCCTTGGCGTTGATATCCGTCCCGGCCGCTATTAGTAGTCTAACAATCTCTGGGTGCCCTTTGGCGGCAGAAAAATGCAGAGCCGTCCAATCCTTCTTCTCCTTGGCGTTGACATCCGCCCCTGCCGCCAGTAGTAGGCTAACAATCTCCGAGTGTCCTTCGGAGGCAGACAGATGTAGCGCCGTCAAGGCATTTTTCTCCTTGGCGTTGACATCCGCCCCTGCCGCCAGTAGTAGGCTAACAGTCTCCGAGTGTCCTTCGGAGGCAGACACATGTAGAGCCGTCAAGGCATTTTTCTCCTTGGCGTTGACATCCGCCCCTGCCGCCAGTAGTAGTCTAATAATCTCCGAGTGTCCTTTGGTGGCAGACAGATGTAGAGCCGTCAAGGCATTTTTCTCCTTGGCGTTGACATCCGCCCCTGCCGCAAGCAGCAGATTAACGGTATCCGAGTGCCCTTTGGACACAGCCAAATGCAGAGCTATCAAGTCATTCTTCCCTCTGGCATTGACATCCGCCCCTGCATCCAGCAGCAGTCTAACGATTTCCGAGTTCCCATTGGACGCAGACGAATGCAGTGCCGTCCATGCATCCTTCTCCTTGGCATTGACATCTGCCCCTGCATCCAGCAGCAGCTTAATGCTCTCCGAGTTCCCATTGGACGCAGCCATGTGCAGCGCCGTTCTCCCATCCTTTTGCTTGGTATTGACATCCGCCCCTGCCGCCAACAGCAGCTTAATGATCTCTGAGTGCATATTGGACGCAGCCAAATACAGTGCCGTCAGACCATCCTTTCCCTTGGCATTAACTTCCGCCCCCGCAGCCAACAGTAGATTAACGATCTCCGAGTGCCCTTTGGATGCAGCCAAATGCAGCGCTGTCCATGCATCCTTCTCCTTTGCATTGACATCCGCCCCTGCATCCAGCAGCAGCTTAATGCTCTCCGAGTTCCCATTGGACGCAGCCCAATGCAGCGCCGTCCAAGAATCATCCTCCTTTGCATTGACATCCGCCCCTGCATCCAACAGCAGCTTAATGCTCTCCGAGTTCCCATTGGACGCAGCCCAATGCAGCGCCGTCCGCCCATCCTTTTGCTTTGCATTGACATCCGCCCCTGCCGCCAGTAGTAGACTGGCGAGTTCATGGAGCCCGGATTCTGCCGCCGCTATCAGATTAGTCATGCCTCTATCATTCCTACCGTCGATCTCAGCACCTCCCTTCAACAGCAGCCTGACGACCTCCGGGTGCCCTTCTTGAGCTGCATTCAACAGCGCTTGCTGGAAATCCTTGTCACTCTTGTATACAGTATCATCCTTCAGAAAAAGCTTCACAAGCTCCGAGTGCCCGCACTCTGCAGCAACTTCCAGCGGTGAATAAGAGTACTCCGTAACAGGCTCGGTCTGAGCCCCGGCATCCAGAAGTATTTTAACGATCTCCCTGTGTCCTCCGCGCGTGGCCAGAGTCAGAGCAGTCTCATCCGTCAGCGTGTTCACAGCATCTATATCCGCCCCTGCATCCAATAGTATCTTGACGATATCCTTGTGCCCTTCCTCTGCCGCTCTCATCAGAGGAGTCTCATGTTCTATGTTCGTAACGTTGACATTTGCCCCGGCTGATGCCAGTAGCTTGACAACCTCTGTGTATCCCTTCTCAACCGCGACCATCAAGGGCGTAGCTTCGTAGCGACGGCTGACCGAGTCTGCCTTTGCACCGATCGCCAGAAGGTGCCTAACAGCCTCTGTATTTCCTTCCTCTACAACGTTCCTGAATGCTGACAAGATGTCCTGGGAATCAACCTTTACGCCGGCATCCAACAGCAGCTTAACCATCTCGACATTCCCCTCCTTTGCCGAATTCACAAGCGTTGAACCGAGTCCCCCGGCATCGATTGCTGCGCCGGCCGCCAACAGTAGCCTAACGGCCTCCGCATGCCTTCCCTGTGCTGCTCCCCACAAAGCAGTCCTGCCACCTTTATCCTTGGCATTGATGTCCGCTCCGGACTCCAATAAGAATTTGGCAATCTTCCCCTCACCCCTTCTCGCCGCAATCATCAGAGCCGTCCGCCCATATCCATCGCGAGCATTGACATCTGCCCCCTTGCGAATCTGTTCCATGACTCCTATATAATTGCCGCGTTCGACGGTCCTGTGTAAAGCATCATCACTCATATCGGCATCATCGTAGCATACAACTTGAAGGTTGTCAATCAAAAAAGCGATAAACTGCCCCAATCTGCATTGCATAATTAAGTACACCACCCCCAAGGCACAGGTTATTATTGCTTTCTGTAACCAAATGCGGTAATATCCCGGTAACCACCTCAATCAAACCCATCCTCAATGCCAAATAACCTCATCGAGACCCGGTATAAAAAACGAGTTTCCATGCGTGAAATAGCGCGGCGCCTCAACGTATCCCACAGCACCAGCTCCCGTGAAATCAAGAGGGGCATGGTCACTCACATCGACTCCGAGCGCAGAGAGTTCCGGACCTACTCAGCCGACTTTGCCTCCGAACGGCACGCGGAGAACATGACGGCTAAGGGCCCGAATCTCAAGATCGGTTGCGACCATGCATTGGTAGCAAAGTTCAAGGAGCTCATCATCGACCGCAAATACTCCATCGCCGCCGCACGTCAACGCCTCATTCAAGATGGCGTTGACGTGCGAGTCAGTCAGAGAACACTCTATAACTACGTTTACCTTTATGGGTTTCCGGTCTTGCCGGATCAGATGGTGCAGGGCCCTCACAAACCTCGCAGGGAAAGTGTCCGCAAACGCTTGGCTTTCAACAACCTTCGCGGGGTGAGCATTGAGCAGAGACCTGATGTTATTAATAATCGATCAGAGGTCGGACATCATGAGATGGACACGGTCGTCGGCCCCCGAGGCACAAAGGGCGTACTGCTGGTTCTCACGGAGCGTCAAACCCGTGCTGAACATATCTTGGTGATGAAAGACAAGACGGCTGCTAGTGTCTGTGCCGGGCTTGATCTCTTGGAGCAATTCTACGGCGCCCGATTCAAGGAACTTTTCAAGTCGATCACCTGCGATAATGGATGCGAGTTCTTGGATGCTGAGGGTATTGTCAAGTCGTGTTTGGGCGAGGGCCCAAGGACCTCCCTCTACTATGCGCACCCCTACTGTGCTTCCGAGCGAGGAAGCTACGAAAACGCAAACAGCCTGATCCGTCGTTTCCTGCCGAAGGGAAATCCTTTATCTGACCTCAAGCAGGAAGATGTCGACGTCCTTGCCATGCGGATAAATTGTTATCCGCGTGCAATCTTCGGAGGTCAATCATCCCGCAGTAAAACAAAAGCCTTTGGATTCCATTTTCGCAAAAAGAAGGAGGCATGTCAATAATCACGTCATATGGTGCATTTAGGCTTGCAAAGAACACTGGAGCTGACGGAGTGTCTTTTTCCTTTCCCGAGTAAGCAAAATGTGCTATACTCACTCCCGATGAAGGGAGACCCGCCGCATGTGTGATGAAGAGCCCCGCCTGCGGGCTGCTGATTTGGAACGCCTGGCCGCCGAGCGCTTGAAAGAGCTGCAAGACCGAGGCGAGACGCTGCACCCCGTGGTGAGTCGCAGCCGCAAGTTGGCCGCGCATTTCTGGGGCAGTGCGTGGATGAAGCATCTGGCCCGCTGCGAGTCCGGCGGCCTGTGCCTGGCCCCGGGCCGCAGCCTGTTGCGCCGAGGCTGCGTGCTGGATGTACGGGTGGCCCCGGGGAGCATCCGTGCCCTGGTCTCCGCCGAGCGCCTGTACGAGGTCGAGCTTGGCATCGCCCCCCTCGATGAGGAACGGCAGGAAACCCTGCGCACGATGTGCAGCGGACGCATCGCCTCCCTGCTGTCCCTGTTAGACGGCACCACGGACGCCGCCCTGCTGGAGCAACTCTGCGACCCCGACACCGGACTGCTGCCGGAGCCCGCCGACTGGCACATGAGCTGCACCTGCCCGGACTGGGCGGAACCCTGCCCCCACGCCGCCGCCGCCGTGTATGCAGTCGGCTGCCTCATCGATGCCGACCCCTCCCTGCTGTTCACCCTGCGGCAGGTGCAGCCGGAAACCCTCATTGCCGAGCCCTCCACCGCTGCCGAGGACTTCGATGCAGGCAAGTTGTCCGCAACCTTCGGCATCGATCTGGACTTGGAATAGCTGACACATTTTTGCCTTGAAACAGAGGCTTCAACCCTCTATTCTAGCCCAAAAGCACTTTTAACCATGAACTCGCCCATACTGCAAGTCCGTCAACTGGTGCGCCACTTCGGCCCCGTTCGCGCGGTGGATGATATTTCCTTCGAACTCTTCCCCGGCCAATCTGTCGGCCTCATCGGTGCCAACGGCGCCGGCAAGACCACCGCCATGCGCATGCTCACCACCCTGGACGTACCCGACAGCGGTGAGATTATCATCGACGGCATCGATGCCCTGAAATCCCCCGAGAAAGTACGCACTCTAATCGGGTGGATGCCGGATGCCATCAGCCTGCCGCCCATGACCACGGTTCGCGATTACATCGACTTCTTTGCCCGCGCCTACGGACTGGTGGGCGATCACCGTGTGAGCGAGGTGTCCCGTGTGTTAGAGTTCTGCCATATCACCGACCTGCAGAATCGCAAGGTGACCAAGCTCTCCAAGGGGCAGGAGCAACGCCTGAGCCTGGCCCGCACCCTCATCGGCAACCCCCGTCTGCTGATCCTAGACGAACCCGCCGCCGGCTTGGATCCCAAGGCTCGCGTGGAGTTCAAGCAACTGGTGCAAACGCTGTTGAAGGAGGGTAAAACCCTGCTCATCAGCTCCCACATTCTGTCCGAGTTGTCAGAAATGTGTGACACCATGATCTTCATGAACGACGGCAAGATTATTCGCCAGGGCAATCGCGAAGAGCTGGCCCGCGGTGAGCAGGAAGGCACCTGCATCCGTCTGGCTGTGGTGGGAGACAATGCGGGGCTGACTCTGCACCTGCAGGAAAGCGAGCGCTGGAAGGTGCAGCAGGTTACCCCCCAATCCGTCACGGCCCTCTTCCTGTCCGATGACCCGCAGAAACTGGCCGATGAACTGCGCGAGCTGTGCGCCGCCTTCCCCATCTGCGAGTTTGCCCACTGCACCCGCGCGCTGGAAGACACCTTCATCGACATCCTGAATCATGCGGCGAACGACCGCACAGCCCCGAGCGCATCATGAGCAACGACTTATCCGATCGCCTGCCCGTGGCGATGGTGCGCAGCCTGCGCCAATGCAGATGCGCACCGCTGTATCCCTTGGCCGTTCTGTGCTACATCCTGCTGGCCTGGATTGTTGTGACCTCGGGCGAGGGAGAGCTCCCGAAGCCGGGCACCGTCACTTGGTGGCTGATGGCGGGAGTCTGCGGAATTGTGCCTGCCATGATCGGCATGCAGATAGCGGGTGATAATAACGAGAACAACTTCATGCGCTTGGTCCCCATCGACTCCCGTCGGCTGGTTTGGGGTATCTGGCTTTCCGGCCTCGTACAGTGTGTGTTCTTTGTTCTGATATTTGTGCCCATTCTGTTGTGGGCCGTGGACAGTGTAAACGCTTGGAAACTGGCGGGAGTAGCAGTGCTGCTCGGAGGCTTCTTCACCTCCCTGTGGATGATGGCGTTCTCCCTGCGCGGCATTGTCGGCAAAGCGGCGGCGGTATTGGTCGGCATCTGTGCCCTGAATATAGGCGACGCGATATGTCTTCCCCTCAGAACCGGCTCCTTATGCGTGTGGGAAGTCGAGGCTCCGGTGGTGTTATCCGCCCAACTGCTGATGGGAACAGCCCTTTTCCTCGTTTTCATGACGCATGTGCGACGTGTGTACGCCTCCGTCACGGAGAACTTGGTGGCACTACCCCGCGTAATTGCCGTCATCGGGGTAGCAGGCCTGATTTGCTTGGGGGTGTATGCGGCTCCTAACGAGAGTATATGGCAGATGGCCATGTTGCTGCCGGAGGTGGTGTTCATTTTGGAGACGGCGTTACCCATGCCGGAAGCATGGAAGGTACGCTCTGCCTGCCCGGTATTGCCGCGACTGCTCACCGTGCCCGGCATGTGGCCTGCCGGGTGGACTTTATTGCTGTGTACCCTTCCCGGATTATGGGTTGCATATACACACCCGTGGATGATCCGGGATGGACAGCTTTTCTATATCGTTAAACTCGTGGCAGAGCCGGTCGTTGCGGTATTGCTTGCGGTTGCCTTCATGGATCTCTTCTGTGCCCGTTCCGGCACCAAACGCGCGAGCACCTTCGTCTTCATTCTGATTGTGCTGTTTGTGCTGAAGGACCGTCTGATCGATCTTCTGTCCTTGATTCGAGGCAATTCCGTCGATGGAGGATCAAGTTATGTAATCCTGTTTTCAGTCTCCTTCGTATTCTACTTCATTGTAACCTTCCGCAACAAGAAATAAGATGAATACCCAACCCTATTTCAGCGATCTCCTCCCGGTAGCAATGGTGCGCAGCTGGATGCAGTGCCGCCGCTCGCCGCTCTATTTGCTGGCGGTAGCCGCCCTGTTGGCACTCAGTTTTATCAGCTGGGAGTTCCCCGAGGCCGATACTGCCTTAGCTGCCGATAAACTGCGCGGCATTCCCGTCGGCACCATTCTGATGCTCGTGTGCGGGCTGGTGCCGTTAACAGCAGGCTTGGTGGTGCGTGGGGATGTAGGTAAAAACAACTTCATGCGGTTGGCACCCGTCAGCTCCGTGCGCATGGTGTGGGGAATTTGGCTTAGCTTCGCGGTGCAGGCGTTTATCTTGGCGGGAGTGTATGCCGTGTCCATGTATTTCATGGATTATCCGATAGGCTACATTGCGTACTTTTCGATTCTGCTGCTAGCTTTCTCCTGCGGGTTGATTGCTCTGTGGATGCTCGCGATGAGCTTCAGCGGCTTAGCCTTCCTGATGACGTCAGCGGGGGTAGCCGGGTTATCGATGACCACCTGCGGATGGTTTTATGCACTGACACACGGGGGGATGCTGTTTGATGGCTACATCGATCCAGAATCACTGCTGCATGCGTTTACGGGGTCTGAGGAATTTTCTATTTATTTTCTGCTGCTTCTTGTGCCACCGACCGTACTCTTCCTGTCCGTGATGACCCAAGCCCGCAATGCGTATGCAGGCCCTACGGAAAACCTGGTGTTATGGACTCGCTTGGGAGGCTTAGTGAGTCTCCTGTGTTCGTTTTTGCTGCCTGAACCCCGGGGCTTATTTGCAAGCGGGATAGATATTGTATTTGTAGGTTTTTATTTCACATTGGCCGTGGGGCCTCTTATGATGGAAGCCGTACTGCCGGTGGCGCGGCCCTGTGCCGTGCGCGTTCCTCTACCCGGCTTCCCCTCCTTCCTGCAACGGCCGGGGGCCATGGCGCGCGGTGTTTGGATGCTCTTGTATATCGGTTTGGGAGCGGCAGGCATCATCAAGTCCATGATGACCGGGTTCGGGGCAGAATCGCTTGTGAGCCTACTGTTGTTCCTCGGAACCATGTACTACGTTGCCGATACCGTGACCACCCTGAGCTGCTCCTCCTCGTCCGGCAAGCGGCTTCCGGTGTTTGCCATCACGATGGTGTTTGCAGCGGTACTCATTCCGATATGCTTTTTCGGCAGTTCCTCACAGAATACGAGTGACGTTATATCGGTCATCCTGATTATAGCTATCGTGGTCCACATGTTCGTTGCGGCAGCTTGGTACCGTCAGCGATAAGGCAGTGGGACAGAATCGGGACTTGAGCCGGCGGTATTTTTGTGCTACAATGCCGCGCATGTTGAGCAGGTTGGCAGCGTGGTGCTTCTCCCTTGTCCTCTGCCTTGTCGTCGGGGGGTGCGGGGACAAGCGCAGCAGCGTGGAGCGAGCCACGGAGCAGGGCATCCTCATTGTCGGCAACGGACAGGAACCCGTCAGCTTGGATCCCCACAAGGCAACGGCGGTGGCGGATGGAAAGATCATCACAGCCCTGCTGGAAGGGCTGGTGCGCCCTGACCCCAAGGACGACACCGGCGTGCTCCCTGGCATGGCCGAGAGCTGGGAGCGGAATGAAGACGCCACTGTCTGGACTTTCCGCCTGTGCGAGGCCCGATGGAGCGATGGACGCCCCGTTACGGCGCAGGATTTCGCCTACGCCTTCCGCCGCATGCTGCATCCGAGCTTCGGCGGCAAGTACGCGGAGATGCTCTACCCGCTGAAGAATGCGGAGCGTTTTAACAAAGGCGAATGCCCGTGGGAGGACGTAGGCGTGCAGACCCCGGACGCACGCACCCTGGTGCTCACGATGGGCGGCCCCATGCCGCACCTGCTTCCCCTGCTTCTGCACTTCACTTGGTGTCCCCTGCCGGCGCATCATGTAGAGGCCATGGGCGGGATGCTCGACCGCCGCAGTCTGTGGACGAAGCCGGAAAACTGGGTAGGCAACGGTGCCTACGTGCTCGCGCAGCATGAGTATAATAACTTTTTGGAGGTGCGGGCTAATCCACTCTACCGCCGCGCTGAGCAGGTGCGCAACAAAGGCGTGAGATTCCTGCCCACCGTGAATGGGTACACGGAGACTCGAATGTTCTTTGACGGCAAGCTGCATATCACCAACAACGTGCCGCCGGAGATGGCAGCTTGGGCCGCACGGAAAGCACCGACCGAGTTCTGCAACGATGCGTACTACAGCACCGTGTTCTACCGCCTGAACACCGCCCGTCCGCCCCTGAACGACCCGCGTGTGCGCCGGGCACTCTCTCTGGCACTGGACCGCGAGGCCCTAGTGCGGGATGTGGTGCGTGGTGTGGGGTCGCCGTCCTTTGCCTTCACGCCCCCGATATCCGGGTATGCGCCTGTGGTGCCGGGGTGGTCGCACGGCACGCAGGAGCAGCACCTAGCCGAGGCACGCCGCCTGCTGGCGGAGGCCGGTTTCCCCGACGGACGCGGCTTCCCGGTGCTGGAGCTAATGACGACCTCCCGCGATGTGCAGCGCATTCTGGCCGAGTGTGTACAGGCCATGTGGAAGCAGAATCTCGGCATTCATGTTGACATCCGCGCGAACGAATGGACTGCTTACAAGGCGGCTCAACGCAGCGGACAATATGATATATCGGCCTCCAACTGGAGCGGAGATTACCCGGACCCTGCCACCTTTGTGGAGCTGTGGCGCACGGGGGGCGGCAACAACTGCACCGCATGGGGAGATGCGGACTGCGATGCAGCCCTCTCCGCCGCCGCAGCCTGCGCCGACCCGGTTGAGCGCCTGCAGCACCTTCGCCGCGCCGAATCCGTGATGACTGAGGCGCAGCCTGTCATTCCCCTGTACCACAGCCGCCGCACCTACCTGAAGCACCGCGACGTCTCCGGCTGGTTCCCCCTTATGCTCGATAATCACCCCTTCGATGCCATCGGCATCCGTTCGCCGCACCATGATTAAAACCTTCCTCAAGCGACTGTTCCAAGGGGCCATCGTGCTCGTGGTGCTGGAGACGATCACCTTCTTCCTCATCCGCGTGCTGCCGGGCAACCCTTTCATGGGGGATCGCAAGCTGCCGGATCACATCATGGAGCAGCTCAACAGCCTCTACGGACTGGACCAAGGGGCTTGGGTGCAGTATTGGCACTACTGGCAGAATATTCTGCTGCACGGCGACTTCGGGCCCTCCTTGGTGCATGAGGGCGTGCAGGTCAGCAGCATTATCGCCCAAGCCTTCCCCGTTTCGCTGGGCATCGGTGTACTGGCCATGCTGTTGGCAATTGTGCTGGGGATTCCCGCCGGCATGATGGCGGCGTATTACCGCAACCGCTGGCCGGATACAATCGTGATGCTGCCGGCCATGGCGGGCATCTGCATTCCCGCTTTCGTGGTGGCTCCCGTGCTGGGGCTGACCCTCGGGATGCATGTGCCGGGGCTTTCCGTGGCGGGATGGGATTCCCCGCTCTGCGCGGTGCTGCCGGCCCTCACTCTGGGCCTCATCAATGCAGCCTACCTGGCACGGCTCACGCGAGGGGGCATGGTAGAAGTCCTCGGGCAGGATTTCATCCGCACGGCACGGGCGAAAGGCGTGCGGCCCCTGCGCCTTCTGTTTGTGCATGCGCTGCGCAGTGGCCTGCTCCCGGCTGTCACCTACTTGGGCCCGGCCTTTGCGGCCCTGATCACCGGCTCCTTTGTGGTGGAGACCTGCTTCCAAGTACCCGGCATGGGACTGCATTTCGTGAATGCAACCACGGACCGCGATTATTTCCTCATCCAAGGGCTCGTTCTTTTCTACGGCATTCTCATTGTACTGGCCAATCTGGCGGTGGATATGGCCCTCGTTGTGCTTAACCCCCGGCTGCGTTCCTCCGGTGCGGCCTAACCCTACGATAGCTTCATGACCACTTACGCACAAGGCACTTCTCTGTGGCAGGACGCACGGCAGCGGCTCCTGCGCAACAAGGCGGCTGTCGGCTCGCTGATTTTCCTACTGCTCATGACCGTTGCCTGCTTCCTGCTGCCCCTTTGCCCCTTCATCGCGGACCCGAATGCGACGGATCTGCAACACATTGCGGCGGGATGTTCCCTGTCGCACCCCTGCGGCACGGATCAACTGGGGCGCGACCTGCTGGCGCGCGTGCTCTGCGGGGGGCGCATCTCCCTGCTGGTGGGCTTGGTAGCCACGGCGGTATCGCTGGTGCTCGGACTGGTGTACGGGCTGATTTCCGGCTACGCAGGGGGGCGAGTGGATGCCCTGATGATGCGCGCGGTCGATGTCCTTTTTGCGCTGCCCTTCATTGTGCTGGTGATTGTGTTCTCCCTCAGCATTGAGGAACCCTGTAAGGAATTGACCGCCACAGTGGTAGAGACGACCGGCCTAGCGCGTGAATCCGTTGCGCCTTTCCTCAGCTTGGTCCCGCTCTTCTTCGCCATCGGTGCCCTCGGCTGGTTGACTCTCGCCCGCATGGTCCGCACCCAGACCATGGAGCTGAAATCCCGCGAGTTTGTCCTCGCCGCCCGCTCCCTCGGCCTCAGCCACTGCTCCATCCTCTTCCGCCACATTGCCCCCAATCTCCTCGGCACCGTTGTTGTCTACACGACCCTGGCCGTCCCGGGCATCATGCTGACGGAATCGACCCTCTCCTTCATCGGCCTCGGCGTCCGCTCCCCCAACTCCTCCTGGGGAACTCTCATCAAGGAAGGCGCCGACCGCATGGAACTCACCCCCCAGCTCCTCATTTTCCCCGCCCTTTTCTTCTGCCTCACCCTCCTCGCCCTCAACTTCCTCGGCGACGGCCTCCGCGACGCCATCGATCCCAAATCAGCCAAGGATTGATGATACGGGCTTGACACCCGCAGGTGTTTGCTGTATAATACACGCGTTATCGAGCGTATCATGGATGCCTATCAATCACTGAGGAAGAATATACATCTTTGGATCCTTACATTTGCTTTACTGCTGCAAGTAGCTCTGATTATTTGCCGCCTTTTGGGTACAGCAAGCTATGGGGATTGGGACAGTTTTCAATATGTTGGGTGGGCCTGTTCCCATGGGCAGAGAATGTATGTGGATTGCTGGGACAACAAAGGACCACTTGTGTTCTTCTTTAATGCTGTGGGTATGCTCGGTGGAGAATGGGGATGCGTACTCTTTTTCGGTGCTGCAAATTGCATATACGCGCTATGTCTATATGGAGCGTTATCAAAGCGTTATGAGCGATGGAAAGCGGCCTTCGCTGCCTTGTTCGGTAGTGTAGCATTAACTTATATTGATGGCGGAAATACAGGAAATAATGCTGAAACTGCAGCAGTTGTTTTGACGGGAGTAGGATTACTCTTGTTTTATCGTTTTGATTTAGAAGGGAGGGGGGCTACGGCTTTTTGGCAGGGTGCTGTGACAGCAGCTCTTTTCTTCACAAAGGCAACCCTTCTGGGCTTCGGCTTCTTCTATGTCCTTTCTCTCTTTCTTGTCCACGTTAGTAACTCTGTTGGTCGGATTGTCAAATCCCTTCTTAGATTTACTCTGGGCGGGGTATCCTTTCTATTACTTGTTGCTGTGTCATTCGGCTCTCCGGAAAGTATGGAGGCAATGTATGATGGAGCTATATACTATAATGCTTATGAATATCATGCGGGATCCTGTTTCTGCCGTAACTTAATCATGAATTTCTATGTGACGTGGCCTACCCTCACTATTCCTACATTGCTACTCGTATTTGTCGTAATGAGAGGTATATTCAGAGGTCTGCAAAGGGGTTTGACTGTAGCTTTGCTCCTTTGGATTTTATTCGAGATGGCTATTTCCGCAAAAGTAGATACTTTTTTTCTGCATTATTTGGCGGTTGCCTCTGTTGCTGTTATACCGTTTTTCCTAGAATGCGAATATCAATCGTACATTCCCGATTTTTGGGTGAGAAAGATGGTCATGGTTGTGTCTTTAATCGGACTGTATTGGCTTTCATTCATAGCTCGGGTTCAGATTCATAATTTAATCAGTACAAGGTCACTTCTCCTACCCGCTCAATACGCCTGTGAAAGAGGTTTGAAAGGAAAGCGTGCGGCCATATTCGGTATGGCTGGAGTGTGTCGTGTTGCTCGTTTAGCCGAGATGAAGGTCTCTAATATCTATGTCGGAGGTGTGGGGCATTATATCCAAACGGATTCTATTTCCCGTCGGCACAAGATTGTTCAGTCCGCTATAAATGCTTTGAATAGTAAGAGTACTGTATGCTTGATTAGCGAGGGACAGTTGGAGCAATTACCATGGGCTGGTCTGCCGCAGTGGAAAAGTGCTGCTGATGAATGGGAGTTAATGGATGCTGTTGAGGGCATATGGTTCTATAGACGAAAAGGGAATACAATGGAGTTTTGTCCATTATGACGCTTGTTTCGACGCGAATGCCGAGAAGGAGAAAGGTCAAGCAGCGTTTTCTGTTCCTGTTTTTGGAGAAAATTACTCATAATGCTTGACTCTGTTCTGAAAATGCTGTAGTATTGCTCGTGTGGGTGGGATTATGGACGTCTATCATGGGGGATGACTATTGATACTTTCACTCATTCATGGTAGATGGACTACTGTGGTCCTTACACTAGCGCGGATGAATTATTTTTTTTGTATATGTATGTCAGATGCGAGTAACATGTTTTTGTCTGATGACCGCAGCGGAGCTACGGTTCCTTATGACCTTGCTGTTGTTGTGCCGGTTTATAATGAGCAGGGTTCGGTCAGGCAGGTTTTACTGGAATGGTATGAAGTATTATGTAAAATCGGAATGAATTTTTGTATTTTTGCATATAACGATGGTTCGAGAGATAACTCAGCATCCGTCTTGGAGTCTGTCGCGAGAGAATATCCTACTCGTATCAGAGTCGTTAATAAGACAAATTCCGGACATGGCCCGACCATTTTGAGGGGATATCGTGAAGCAGCGGGGATGGCTGAATGGATATTTCAGATTGATAGCGATAATGAAATGGGCCCGGACTCTTTCTCTGAATTGTGGAGATGTCGAGATAAATATGATTTTCAAGCGGGGGGGCGAAAGGGTAGGTGTCAGATGCTTCCGAGAAAGGTCGTCAGTTTTGTATCTCGGATGGTGATTCGAGTGTTCTATGGTAAGAATACAATTTGGGATGTTAATACACCCTACAGACTGATGAGATCGGAAAAATTTAAGGAGCTCTTCCTGAAGATTCCCGATAATACATTTGCTCCTAATTTAATCGTTAGCGGTTATGTGGCAAGAGAGAATCTTCCATACAGGCAAATTGATGTGCCTCATAGGGATAGACAGACCGGTGAAGTATCCATAAAAAAATGGAGGTTATTTAAGGCCTCCTTGCGTGCTTTCTTGCAAACGATATGTTTTGCGGTTCGCTAATAGTCGCGGCTTTCACGAGGTATACATCACAGATCAGGAAGTTTATCCTGTATTGTGTGATTGGTGTATGCGGCGTCGCAATAGATGCAGGAGTATTTTTCCTCCTCTTGTGCTTTCCTTTTTGGGAGAGGTTTTACCTTTTGGCTAACGCTGTTAGTGTAGTATGCGGTATAATTAATAATTTCCTCCTTAATGCTTTTTTTAACTTTAGAAAGACTGATAATTTGCGACAACGCTTTCTTTGCTTCTTCCTGACGGGACTACTCGGAATGGCTCTTGGAACAGTCATTATTTACGGTTTGGTGGATTTCTTTAGCCTGAATGTGGCTTTTGCCAAACTTATAAGTATTTTTATAGTGACAATTGTTCAGTTTCTGCTTAATTGCTTTGTTTCTTTTCGAGATATCAGCGAGAAAGCGAGTCTCTGAGGAGCACTCTGTGTGTAATCCAGTGAAAAGTCGAAATTAGCCGCCATGGCGGGAGAGATATCTCCTTATTTGATGCTTTAAGAGTCAATCCCGCAATGCGAAGCGGACGAGGAGGAAGTTGATGGGGATGACGATGAGGAAGACGGGGAGGGGGGTGAGGGAGGTGGGATCGGAGAGAAGGGGGAGCAGCGAGAGGAGAGAGGAGGGGAGGAGGTAGGTGGTGAGGGAGACTAGGAGGTCTCCGATGCGGAGGTGGAGGAAGAGTTTGAGGAAAGAGACGTGGAGACCGAGGTTGATGGCGTGGGAGAGCGCGAAGCCGATGCCTTTTTTGGCATTGCCGCGGGTCTTAAAGGTCCATTTGAGGGAGGCGAGGTAGTTGCCGATGAAGCTGATGATGTAACCGAGACCATAGGAGACGGCCAAAGCCGTCTCGTTCTCCGGGGCGATGGAGAAGAGCGTGTTGATGAGCAAGTAAACACCCCAATGGACACCGGTGGCGAGGATGCCGACGATGACGAAGCGCAGGAATTGGCCACCCGTGTGCCCGGCTGAGGGTACTGCATCAGAGGCCATAGTAGAACTCCAGCAGGGTCAACTGATCGAGTTTGGAGACGAGATAGCCATCCTTGGGATCCAGCCATTGGAACGAATGGATGGATGTACGGCGAGAACCGAAAGGATCCTCTGGGGCGGGATCGGGCAGTCGGTCGAGGAGCTCGGGCTTGAGGAGTTTGACAATCTCCGTGGTGGTGAGGGGAGGGGCTGTCGGGATGATACGCGAGATGCCGAGGGGGATGCAGCGCTCTACATCGCCCTTAATGCGGGTCGGGAAGTAGAGCTGGTGGAGCTCCAGCGGGGGCAGTGGTAGCTTGTCCGTTCCCTCCGGCGGGTTGAGAATGCTGTGCATCATCGGGTTGAAATCCGGCGAGGGGTGAGCAATCTCCGTCAGGTGCACATTGAGTACTCGACCGAAGTGCAGGTTGATTTCATTGTGCAGCTTAATGCGATTCTGCACGAACGGATCATCGCTTTCCGTGATGACGGGAGTGTTCTCATCCGCCTCCGGCTGCAGGATGTCCGCCGTCGTGACGAAAACCGTGAACTCGGAGCGAATCTCGTGCAGGTGGCGCAGGAAGAAGGACGTCAGTGCATCGTCCTCCTGAGAGTTGGCGCGCATACAAGCCGGCCCGAACGCGACGGCGGGGTCCAAGAAAATGAGTGAGCCGAATCGGCGGCCGAGCATTTTCCGAATGTCGTCCTTATCAAAAAGCAGGTCAAAGCGGGCGTGTTTGGTCCAATAGCGCCCGAGCAGAGTGGAAGGGAAGAGAAATGCCGATTCGTGATTCATGATGAAAGCCGCTTACAGTCGTAATATAGCACAAAAACACCCCCGCTGCAAGAACGATTTTACAGCGGGGGCGGGAAGAGAAGCAAATTTCCTCAGCGGATACGCACCGTGCGGGACTCACCTTTCTTCATTTCCACCTGCGGGAAGATGATGAAGTCGTTGGTGAACACGGCGTCAGCGGCATCGCAACCGGTAGCCCCGGCCCCGGTCTCCGCGCGGGGGAACCAAACAGCGCAGCGCCCCTTGTGGTCGCCCAAAGCCGTGATGGTGAACTCCTTGGCGTTTTTCCAGGTCACCTTGAGCGGCGACGTGGTGTGCGATTCATCCACCGTAGCGCTCCAAGCCGGGTCGCCGTAAAGCGTGACAGCATCACGGTCGTGCGGCAGACCGAGCGCATCCTTGATGTTCGCCTCACTGAGCTTGGCACCGCTGGCAAGCACCGCATTCTGGAAACGCGCCGACATCTCCGGGTCGTTCAGCCGCACCTTCATCAGCTCCGGGAAATCCTTGAGCGTGTCATGAATGATGTACTGATTATTGAGGAACCAAGCCTGCGCCAGGGTCGTACCCTGCACATTTTCCAACAGCAGGGAGAGCGTCCCCCAGCCGCCGCGTCCGTACCAAGAAGGTACAGTATAACCGACCACCTGATTGCAGGTGTAGGCAGAGAGCGCCGTCACCGCCATGCTGTGCGGCGAATTGTGCGCATCACCGAAAAGGCAGTTACCCGCCGCCAGCCACACGCGCGGTGTGCCGTCCGGCTTGATGGATTCTGCCTTGTGGCGAGCGGCCAACTTCGCCAACGCGTCCGTCTGACCGCGCATGGCAGGGCTGAGACCGTCCATCACAAACTCCATCATCTGCTCATTCGGGTTTGCCAAATAGAAGCGATTGTTGGACGGGTAGATGAGCCCCCGGCTGAACGGCATCTCCAGGTTGAACTGGGTAGCATGGCTGGAGGTCACGATAAGCTGTGGCTTCTGTGTGCTGAGCTGCTCGGCAAAAATACCCTGCAACCCCTTCTGTCCCTCCGGTGTTTTTGGGTCGATGGTCGTCTGCTTCGGCTCCGTGTAGCCCGTCTGCTCCAGGATGG
Source organism: Akkermansia muciniphila (assembly GCA_004557455.1). Taxonomy (GTDB): domain Bacteria; phylum Verrucomicrobiota; class Verrucomicrobiia; order Verrucomicrobiales; family Akkermansiaceae; genus Akkermansia; species Akkermansia muciniphila_D. The sequence continues at coordinate 26,608 of SFDX01000030.1, forward strand.
GCGCTCCCGTCCAGTCCGTGATGCAGCAGCTGTGTTCAAAACGCGGCGCCCCCACGTTGGTGGTGCCGAGAAGTCGCTTGATCACCAAAGGCTTGCGCGCCTCCGCAATGCGCAGCGCGTCCTTGGCCGTGAAGCCCGTGATGATGCCCGAGATGCAATCCCCGTACGGGTCACTGTCCACGCGACGGGAAGCGCGGTTGACCGCGTTGCTGACCACACGCCCCGCCTCCTCCGGACGGAGAACGTAGGCAGCATAGCGCGCTTTGTTCCGGCGCAGAGCAAGGGTGAACTCGGACTCCGTGAGTTTGTCCACCTCGCAGAGGACAGCCCCCTTGTACTTCTTCACCAGAGCCTGAGCCACCTGCTTCCACTCCGGCTTGGCGGCCGTGGCCTTGCTGATGATAACAACGTAATTGCTGTGCAGGTCGATGGAGGTAGGAGCCTTATCCGCCGGAGCTGCAAGAACCGGCGCGGTCGCTGCCAATGCCGCGAGAATGAGTGTCTTCATGTTGTGACGATTGTTTGCTTACTTGCCTTCCTTATTTTGCTCTGCGGGCACGGTGAAGAACGAGCTCACCTGACCGCTGCCGAACACCTCCTTGGCCAGGGCGCGGATCTCCTCGATCGTGATGCTCTTGGCATCGCTGATCATGTCACGCACCAGCCCGAGCTGCTCCGGGTCCGTCTGGATATGAGCCACGGCAGCCTGCCAGAAATCGGCATCGCGCAGGGACTTCTCTGCCCGAGTGATGTAGGGGCGGATCGCGCAGTCAAAATCCGTCTCCGAGATTTCCCCGTTGCCGATCTTGTTGAGCGTCTCCGTCATGGCCGCGTGCACCTTCTCACGATTGCCCACCACACCCGCGCTGGCGGTGGTGATGAAAGCAGCGTTCTTGTAGTCGCGGTTGGTGCTCACGCGCACAGAGGGGGAGTACGTCTCACCCAGCTTGGCGCGAATATCATCGAACAAGCGCGTGCGGGCAATGTTAGCCAGAACCGTCAGACGGCGATTGCGATGCCGGTCCATACCGTCGCCGGCCGGACGCACCTGCGTGACGATGGTCTTCTCCAGTCGGGAATCATAGCGCAGGAACTCGGACTTACCCCAAGGACAGAGGGTAACCGTCTGCTGCGCCTCCGTGGGTTGGGTAAACTCCGCCTTGCGCTGCGGCATGGCCCCGAACGTACGCTCCAAGATGGGCAGCACATCCTCCACCCGGAAATCACCCACCAGCGACACCTCCATGGCCCCCTGCTGCAGGTAAGGGGTCAGGGCCGCCTTCACGTCCTCGGTGGTGCAGGCCTCTACCTGCTCTTGGGTCGGGGTGACGAAGCGGGCGTCATTGCCGAAGATGAGGCGCGGAGCCTGCCAGGAATAGGCGCCGGAAGTGGTCGTCTTGAACTTGTTGTATTGAGCCGGAAGGGCACGGCGCAGCATCTCCTCACCCGTCGTGCGGAATCCGGGATGCAGGATGCCTGCCGCCAGCAGCTTGCATTGCAGCTCCAGATCCGCCGCATTCGTGCTGCCGCTGAAGTTGAAATAACGGTGGCCGATACCGAAGCTCAGCCCCACCTTGTTGCCCGCGAAAATGGACTTGAGGTCATCCGCCGTGTGGGCCTCCAGACCGCCCAGGCTCATCACCGCGCCGGCCATGGTCTCCAGCCCCGGCTTGCCTTGCAGGGCTAGGGAACCACCGTCAACATCCACGGAAACAGCGATGGAGCCCTTCACAAAGTCCACGGGCTTGAGGTTCACGCGAACCCCGTTGCTGAGCGTAAGCGTGGTGACACCGAGGTCCTCGATGGTCGCCGACTGAGCCACCTTGCCCGGGGCCCCGATGGTATCGTAAGCAAACTTCAGCTCCGCCTGCTCGGCATCCTTCTGCACGGGGGCCTGCAGCGCCTCGTTGAAGGCCGCGCGCAGAGCCTCCGGGGTGAGCCCCTCTGCCAGATGTCCTCCGGCAATCAGCTTCACCCGCTTCATGTCAAAAGCCTCCGCCAAGGCCCGGCGGCAGGAATCCGGGTCCTGCATCACCGCAGCAAACCCCAGAGTCAGCACGCGCATGGACTCCTCCGGGTCATTGGCGACGGTATGCTCGGACAAACACTCAACCAGTGCGCTCGCCATGGCCTCCGCCGGCACGGTGTCCCAAGAGTCGATGGCCGATTGAGCCGCCATGAGCCCGAAGGACATCACCTCCTTGAGCTCCGCAGGGGAGAACCCGAACTCGCAAGCCTTGCGGATTTCCTCCACCAAGGTTGTGAGAGCAGGCTGCCACTTCTCCGGGGTGCAGGCCAAGCCCGCCTGGACGATGTCCGCCGCCTCGCAGATGCTGTCCTGCCCGGTGGAAGCTCCCATGAAGGGCGCGTCCTGCTTGCGAGCCAGCTTGGAAAGGCGGTTATTGAGCATCGCCATTGCCAGATGCAGCGGGGCATCCTTGATGTGCTGCTCCACGGTATCCGGCTTCTGCACATAGTGGTCGGAGATGCAGAGGGTGAGGGAAGTGTTGGCGTTCTCCGGGTTGGGAATGACGCACTCGGACGGCCCGAGGTCAGTGAGACGACCGATGTTCCGGTTATTCGGCGCAACCTTCGCCGGCATGTCGCCGTAGTACTTCTTGATCCACCCGAGAGCCTGCTCCGGTGTTACGTCTCCGGTCACGATAACGGTGATGCGGTCGGCCGTGTAGTTGGTGCGGTAATACTCCTGCACCTGCTCCGGGGTGATGGTGGCGATAACATCTTTGGAACCGATGGGCATGAAATGGGCCACTCGAGAGCCCTTCGTCATCTCATCCAAAGAACGCAGGGTGGCGCGATAGGCCTCCGAGTCACGCTCCTTGAGCTCGCTGATGACAATACCACGCTCGTGTTCGATGGCCGAGGGCTCCAGCGTGGCACCATCGGCAAAGTCGCGCATAGTGGTGAAGGCGAAATCCACCGTATTCTCGTCCAGCTTGGGCAGGTCGAGCATGAAGACGGTCTGCAGCAAGCTGGTGTAGGCATTGGCATCTCCACCGAAGCCCAGACCGAGTTTCTCCATAGCCGGGATCAGCTCGCCGCGCTTGTGGTGGCGGCTGCCGTTAAAGACGAGGTGCTCCAAAAAATGCGAGACACCGGAGTTCTCCGCCGTCTCATTGAGCGAACCGGTGTTGACGTACATACGCAGGCAGGCTCGGCCGGCGGGCTCGGCTGTGGGGCGGATCATGTAGGAAACGCCGTTGGGCAACTTGCCCTTGATGAGTTTCGGGTCCTCCTTCAGCAACTCGCCGGTCTGCACCTGCTCTTGGGCGGCGGGGGCAGGGGCGGCTTGTTGAGCCGTGGAAACAGAGGGCGCGGCCATGGCCAGCGCGATGAGGATGAGTGCGTATTTCTTGTTCATATTCTCCATGAAGGCTGCCCAGTAATACGCGATGGGGCTCTGTTTTATTTCAACGTAATCCCTTTTTTTCCTCCATTTCCCGCATTTTGGCACGGATGCCTCGGATGAAGACGCTCTCCAGAGAGTTGCGGGCGGGCCGTGCCTCCACCCACGCCTCCCCGGCAAGGGTGCGTATTTTGTCCAACAGATCCGGCCCTGCGCCGTGCAGTAATACCTCCGTGTGTGCCCGGTCATTGGTCAATTCTGCCACCGTGCCTTCCGCAATCATGTTGCCTTGGTACAGAATACCCACTCGGTCGCAGACCTCCTGCACCTGCTCGAGGAGATGAGAGCAGAGGAACACCGTGAGCCCACGCTGCCGGAGCTCCATGATGATGTCCCGAATAGCCCGCGAACCGATGGGGTCAACCCCTGCTGTCGGCTCATCCAGCACCAGCAGGCGGGGCTGCTGCACCAAGGCCTGAGCCAGTCCCAGACGCTGCAGCATGCCCTTGGAGTAGCCGCCCACGCGCCGTTTGGCGGCATCGGTCAGCCCTGTGGTCTCCAGCAACTCCTCCGTGCGGTCTTTCAATTCCCGTCCACGTAGTCCGCAGAGTTTACCGTAAAAGCGCACAGTCTCCTCGCCCGTGAGAAATTTGTAGAAGTAGGGGTTCTCCGGCAGGAAGCCCACCAAGCTGCGGTTGTCGGCTTGGCGTGCGGGCTTGCCGAAGACGCGGCACTCACCCGCATCCGGAGCCAAAAGCCCCACCAAGGCCTTCATCACCGTGCTTTTTCCAGAGCCGTTCGGGCCGATGAGCCCATACACGCTTCCCTCCGGAATGCTCAGGCTCACCCCCTTTACGGCATAGACGCCACCCTTTCCCCAGTGCCCGGGAAAACTCTTGTGCATGGCGCAAATCTCTGCCGCAAGGGGGGTGTCCATATCCGATCAGGCCTTCGCCATCTCCTTGAGCACGCGGGCTGCCATCTCGATGCCCTTGTGGAAAATCTCCAACCGCATGTTCTCGTTCGGGGAGTGAATCTGTGCATCCGGCAGGTCAAGTCCCAGGAAGAGCGCGTCCTTGCCCAGCACCTTCGAGATCTCGGCGATGATGGGGATGGAACCACCCTCGCGAACCAAGACGGGCGGGTTGCCGAAGGTCTCCTGCTGGGCACGCTGGGCGGCCTTGCCAAGGGGGGAGTTCGGGTCGCTCAGGTAGGCCTCACCCGTGTGCTGCATGGTGAACTTCATGCGCACGGAGGGCGGGCAAACCTTGCGGAAGTGGGCCTCCACCTTTCGGCAGACGGCCTCCGGGTCCTGGCCGGGTACCAAGCGGCAGCTCATCTTGGCGATGGCGTGGGTGGGAATGACGGTCTTGGAGCCCGTGCCCTCATAACCGCCGGAGATGCCGTTGAGCTCCAAGGTCGGGCGGGCATAGACGCACTCCGCGCCGCAGTAGCCGGTCTCCGTGCGCAGCTCGGGCACACCCGTGAGGTCGGCCAGCTCCTTATCCGACATACCGGGCACGCGGCGCCAGCTCTCACGCTCCCAATCCTGAATCGGGGCCACGCCATCGTAGAAGCCCTCCACGGCCACGCGGTTATCGGCATCGTGCGTGCTAGCCACCATCTCGCACAGGGTGGTGATGGGGTTGGCAACGGCACCGCCGAAAATGCCGGAATGCAGGTCCATACAGGGGCCGTGTACCTCCAGCTCAAAGCAGCAGAGTCCCTTGAGCCCGTAGGAGAACGAAGGGATGTCCGGGGCTGCCATGCCGGTGTCGCTCACCACAATGATGTCGCAGGCTAGCTCCTTCTGCACCTCCGGATCCTTGATGAAGCGGAAGAGGCTTTCGCTGCCGCGCTCTTCCTCACCCTCCAGCAGGTAAATGACGTTGAGGGGCAGGGCTCCCTCCTCGTGGATGATGCGTTCCGCGCCCAGAATGTGGGCCATGATCTCGCCCTTGTCATCCGATGCGCCGCGAGCATATACGCGACCGTCCCGCACGGTGGGGGTGAAGGGGTCACTCTGCCAGGCGGAGATGGGATCCACGGGCATCACGTCGTAGTGCCCGTAGATGAGCACGGTGGGCTTGCCTTCCACCTTGGGGCTGTGGGCCACCACAATGGGGTGGATGTCCGTAAGATGCTTGCGGGCCGTGAAGCCCAGGGAACTCAGCTTAGCGGTCAGGAAGTCTGCGCAGCGTTCTACATCGGCGGCATGCTCCGGCAAGGCGGAAACACTCGGAATACTCAAAAAGGCGAATAAATCATCAAGCTCGCTCATGCGCCCATTCTACACTGCTTTGCGGCGTATCGCAAGCCCTTATTGCGCCTGTGCTTCGGGAAATAAGCTGCTCAGTCGTCCTCTCTGCGGCGGCGGGCGGGGAGGAGGCGGCTGTTCTTGGCAATGTAGATGGCTGCAATGATAAAGAAATCTGTGCGCGTGTAGTGGGGAAGAATGGGTTTCTTCTTCGGTGTGGTTTGTTTGGGTTGCTCGACGGGCGCGTCGGTGCGGAGTGTGTCCTCCCTCGGATCAAAGGGGTCGCGTGTCAGGCTGTCTGCGGGAAACAAATCGGAGCATAGGATGTACTCCTGGGCCGCAAGCGGAGCAGCGGGACAGACCGCAAGGGCGGCAATGCTCATTACTGTAAGAAATCGGTGTCGCATCGTATTGTGTGTTTAACTAGGGGATAGTATAGAGAAATTTTTAGAAAAAGCAACCTAAATATTCACTTTCGTTGAAAAAGATGGTTCTTTTGTTGTATTGATGTCTGATTTGAATGCCTCAGAGGGCAGAATGCGCCGGAAAATTGCTTGACAGCCCGCATTGTGCGCTGTATAGTACCGGCATGATTCGGAGAACCGCTGCTTTGTGTGTTGCCCTGTTGTTGGGTGCTTGTGATGAGGGAGATTCCCCTGCATTGACGGAGTCTGCGGCTCAGATGTATGAGCGCGCACGCCGTCTGTTGCAGCCCGGGGTGGAGCAGAATGAATCCGACTTCGCCGGTGCTTTCGAGTGGCTGAAGAAGGCCGCGCAGGCCGGCTATTTGCAGGCACAGACGGATTTGGCCGGCATTTATCTGGAGGGTGGCAAGGGGGTGCAGGCCAATGCTCAAGAGGCCTACCGCTGGTTTTGCAAGGCGGCAGAGCAGGGGAGCAGAGAGGCGGATGTCTTTATCGGGGAGCTGTTGTATGAGGGCCGGGGTGTGGCTAAGGATGTATCCGCTGCCATGGAGCACTGGCGCAGGGCGGCAGAAGCCGGTATTGCAGAGGCTCAATATCGCCTGGGGCATTGCTTGGCGAGAACGGAGCAGGGGGTGCAGGAGGGGATGGAATGGCTGAAGAAGGCCGCCTTGGCCGGTCGTGGGAAGGCCGTTCCTGCTGCTGCCCGAGACTTGGGATACTTGTTGGCCGAGGGCGCGCCCGGTGTGACGCCGGATCGCCGGGAGGCAGCTCGCTGGTATGAGCTGGCTGCACAGGGCGGTGATGCGTCGTCGCGCTATGTTTACGCCCTGATGCTCATGACCGGGGATTCCATGCCGCAGGACATTGAGGCGGGCTTGGCGCAACTGCGTATTGCAGCCGGTCAGGATTATACGCCGGCTATTGCGGCTCTCGTCCGCGCCTTGCGCAGCGGAGAAAACGCAGCAGCCTCGGAGCAGGAGGCCGCTGCGTGGAGTCAGCGTTTGGAAGAGCTGCTGCAACGTCAGCAGCCCGCCGCGCCGCGTCAATAGAAGTCTACAACGTATTCGTCGGAGTGGAAGCGGTCTGTGATCCGCACCCAGTAGATACCGGTGGGCTTCCCTTTTTCCATGCGCATTTTGCTGTAATCCGGCTCGAAGACGATGCTGTGCCCAAGCGGTACACCGTCCTCCGTGTGAGCATGTACCTTCTCAATGGGGACCTGCGGGCATTTGGCCAGTTTGGCGTTGCTCGGGGCCGTACGGATGCTGCGCGGCAGGCGCCACATCTCAACCTTGACGTCTTTTGTGGCTCGCTTGCCGGCGGGGTAGTAGTAGCTCCACCCATTGCCCAGCATGTATTCGGAGGGGAAGAAACCGCGGTTCGGGTAGCCGAAGCCCACAGAGAGGCGTTTGTAGCCCGCCGGGTCCGTGCGCATGGCGGAGAAGGCATCGTCAATGCCGAACCCGCAGCGGGAGGCCCCGGCGGTTAATACCCAAGCCCGGTGTCCTCGTGCGGCTCGGTTACTGTCGCCGGGATCTTCCATGTAAACATCAACGGTGGCTGTGATGTCGGTGACGCCTTGGGTCAGGTTACATTTGTCGGTGTCATGCCCCAGGTCATGAGCAATGTGACCGGCTTTTTTGCAGGCCTCCGCGGCATTTTGTGCATCCTTGGCGCTGCTGCTGTTGTAGGTAAGCCCGGGGTTGACGCCGCAGATGTAGCGGTAGGCATTCGCGCGGTTGATGGCCTCCTGCTGGTCTGAAGGGGTGCGTCCCTTGGCCGGTGTTTTGAGAATTTTCTCGAGCTCCTTCTTCATCTCCTGTTTGGTGTGGGGGTAGAAGCGTTTGCTGACCTTTGCGGAAGAGGGATTGGTGATGGTGCGTATCTCGTTGTAGGCTTTGGCGGGTTCGATGTGGTGGAACTCAAAGAGGGTGATCATCATGTCCCGCCCGTCTTCCTCGCTGATGTCCCGAAGAACCAAGTACTTGGCAAAAGTGGTGACGGGGCGTTTTTTGCCGCTCATGAACCATTCGGTAAAGGCTTTTTTCTCCTCCGGGGCAATGTCGTCCGGCAGGTTGTCCAAGTAGCACATGCTTTGGTAAAGGGAGGCCGCGCGCGCGGCGTTCGGGACCTTGCCGGAGACCTTTTTGGCACTGTCAAAACCATCAAGAAGGGTTGGGTAATCCCGTTGCAGGGCGGAGTGCAGGGCTTCCTTTAACTTGGCGTATTCCTTGGCGTCCGCCAGTTTGTTGAAGAGGGCAGTGAACGCTTTGTTGGCCTCGCCTCCCTTGCTCTTCAGGTCAAATTCCGTGGCATCCGTGTCCTCTGTTACGGTTTCTTCTTCCTCTTCCTGTGGGGCGGGTTCGGGCGTTTCCTCCTGTTGCGGTTCCTCAGCGGGGGTCGGTTCCGGTTCCTCCGGTGCTACTTGGACCGGTTCCTCAGCAGGGGGTGCTTCTTCTTTGGGCTTGGGCGCCGGTTTGCTCTTGCGAACTTTCTTAACGACCTTGACTGTTTTTTTCTTGGAGCCCGACGGTGCAGCAGCGTAGTAAAGCGCCCCGATACCGACGATGAGGGCGATAATGATGAGGATAATGCCGTTGGACTTCCTTCGGGGTCTCTGCGGAGAGGGGGAGATTCGGTTCGGTGCGGATTGCGGTGCGTTTTCCATGGTGCCGTGTGTTCTGCTTCCCTTATTCATGCCACAAATCCTCCCTCAAATCAAGAAAAATATCCTGTCGGGGACTTCATTTGCCGTGTAAAATCCACTTTATGCTTGCCAAGTGGGGGATGGGTCGTGTATAATGCCTTTCGTACACCATGAATATTCAACCTAAGTTCGTACCTGTGCTGGATCCGGCCTTCGTGCCGCCCGTTCTTTGGAATAAGGCGTTCGAGGAGAAGGTGGCCGCTACTCCCGGCAGCCACGCCATCGACATCGCTCTCACCCGTCTGGATGGTTCCTGCTTCCGCTGGAGCGGTAAGGTTCTCCCCCACGAGGGTGAAAACATTGCCCTCAACAACATGTATGTTGAGCGTATTGTCAAGTTCCTTCTCTGGATGAAGGGTGGCTGCACCATCCTTGTGGCCGGGGACGATGCCATCGCGGACATGCTGGCGGCAACCTACTGCAAGGGCGGTGCCCGTGAGTTCGACTGGGACTTCATCGGCACGCAGATTTATGACAGCCCCATCGAGGTGAAGAAGGTGGCCTCCGCTGCGGATCTGCCCGCCGAGTGCTCGACCTCCGTTTCCCTCGGTCGTAACTTGGACGGCAACCGCATCGGCTTTGATTTGGGTGGTTCCGACCGCAAGGCTGCTGCCGTTATCAACGGTCAGGTGGTGTTCTCCGAGGAGGTGGTGTGGGACCCCTACCACCAGAAGGATCCCAACTACCAGTTGGAGGGGGTGGATGACTCCCTGCTGCGCGCTGCCAAGCACCTGCCGCAGGTGGACGCCATCGGTGGTTCCGCTGCCGGTGTGTATGTGAACAGTGAGCCTCGCGTGGGTTCCCTCTTCCGCGGTATTTCCAAGGAGGATTTCAAGAATGTCATCCGTGGTATGTTCAAGACCCTGCAGAAGCGCTGGAGCGAGCGTCAGGGCAAGGAGGTGCCCTTCGAGGTGGTGAACGATGGTGAGGTGACGGCCCTGGCCGGTGCCATGGGTATGAACGATGATGCCGTGCTCGGCGTGGCTATGGGTACTTCCCTGGCTGCCGGCTTTGTGGACCCGGAGGGGCACATCATGCCTTGGCTCAATGAGCTCGCTTTCGTGCCCGTGGATTACCAGGAGGACGGCGGCGTTGACGAGTGGTCCAAGGATAAGGGCGTGGGTGTGCAGTATTTCTCCCAGCAGGCTGTGGCTCGCTTGGCTCCCCGTGCCGGCTTCGACTTCGGTGATATGCCTTTCCCGGAGCAGCTCAAGAAGGTGCAGGCCGCTATGGCGGAGGGCGATGAGCGCGCTCGCAAGATCTACGAGACCATCGGCGTCGAGTTCGGTTACTCCATTGCCTACTTTGCAGAGTTCTACGAGGTGCGCAACCTGCTCTTCTTGGGTCGCGTGGCGACGGGTGAGGGTGGCCAGATCATCATCGACAAGGCTAACGAGGTGCTGAAGGCTGAGTTCCCGCAGCTTTCCATCCGTCTTTGTGTGCCGGATGAGAAGACCAAGCGCCACGGTCAGGCGGTGGCGGCTGCTTCTCTGCCTAAGCTGGCGTAACGCTTCTTTCGTTTTATACGGCCGGGGTGGGCCCTGTGCTCTCCCCGGCCTTTTCCCTTGCCATGACCGCTGACAGCGATATTTGGATTTGCTCTCGTTGCAACACGAGTGTGGATGTGTCGGCCTTGGGCATTTTTGCTGAGGCTGTTTGTCCGCAGTGTGGGCACAAGGGCCGTGTCCATACCCACATTGACCACTTTGCGGTGGAGGGTATTTTGGGTATCGGCGGCATGAGTGTTGTTTTTCGCGCTCGGGATACGGTGCTCGGGCGCAGTGCTGCCATCAAGGTGCTGAATGATGCGTATCAGGACCGCCCTGAGCGCATCGCCCGCTTTGAGAAGGAGTGTGCCTTGATGGCAAAGGTGCGGCATGAGAATGTGGTGTCCGTGTATACGGCGGGCTGGTGCCGCGGCCGGTTCTACATTGCGATGGAGCTGGTGGAGGGGAAGAACCTGGAGGGCTTGGTGAGTCCTAAGCATCCCATGGAGCAACGGCAGGCCTTGGAGATTGTGCGTCAGGCTGCGGAAGGTTTGCGGGCGGCTTACGAGGCCGGTATGTTGCACCGGGATATGAAGCCGGGCAATATTATCATCACGCCCGAGGGGAATGCCAAGGTGCTCGATTTCGGTCTCTCCCAAGAGAATAATAATTTTGAGGAGGAGGGTGTCGTGTGGGCTACGCCTTTCTATGCTGCCCCGGAGACGCTGGAGCGTGCCCCGGAGGATGTGCGTACGGATATTTACGCCCTCGGGATGACGCTCCGCCATTTGTTGACGGGCGTGAATAAGTTCCCGACTCCTTTCCACCTCTTGCCGCCCATTTTGGACTGCAAGCGCAAGTTGCCGCCTCTGGCAACGGTTTGCCCGGATGTGGAGGAGTCTCTGTGTGATTTGTCGGATCACATGACGGCGTATGCCCCGGCTGATCGTCCTGCCGGTTATGAGGATTTGTTGCAGGAGATTGCGGAGGTGCAGACACGCCTGCAGTCGGCATCTCTGCGCCGCGCAGCCGGAAATGCGGAGCGTCGTGAAACCCGCGACCGGGCCCGGAAGGTGGGAACACTGGTGGCTGGTGCCTTGGCGGCGTTGCTGGTGGCCTGCTGGTCGTCGTCTCACCTGCGCCGGGTGGAGCAGGAGGGCAAGGTTCAGGTTGCCTCGGATAATGCTTTTTTGCCGGTCGGATTTCCTGCGCTCACTGCAGCGTGGGAGGCCATGCGTCGGGGGCCGGCGGATGCGGCGCTGGCGGCTTGGGATCGCTTGGCTGATACCGCGGGGGTGGATGCTACCGTGCGTGCTTATGCGGCCTTGCAGGCTGCTGCTCTTCGGGTGGTGTGCAACAAGGGGGAGGAGGTGGCGAATGCTCTCGGTCGCTTCGATAATTTGATGTCGGCGGTGCAGGAGCCGCCTGCTATGTTCCGGGACGCATGTATGGATTTGAAGCGAGTGGCGGCTGCTTTGCGTTCGCCGTCGATGCAGCAGTTCCCGGTGGTGCAGAATCCTTCCGTGCTGGCGGCCGGATGCTGCCTTTATCATTACGGGCTCTATCCGGATAATTGGCGGGTGCCTGCTGTTTTGCGCGCGTTTCGCGATGCGGCTGGTGGCTTTACGGCCTATCTGACGGACGAGGAACAGGGGAAGACGGAGCCCGTTGCTGTGGCGGATGGTTTCCCGAAGGGGGTGTCACTTGAGAACGCTGTGGAGAAGGCGGATGAGGCGCTGCGAAAAAATGATACGGAGTCTGCGCTCTGTATTTTAACGGCTCTTGCGAATTGTGAGTCAGCGGATCCGGTGGAGGCGGCATATGCTGCTCTCAAGGGTGCGGCTCTCTGTGTTCTGTTGCATCCGGAGCAAAAGTCGGCCCCCGAGCCCATGCTCAAGCGTTTGGGGGTCTGGGTGCCCAAACTGGGGCAGTCGCGCTCGTCTCGTCGCGATTGGGCTGCCCCGCTCGAACAGGCCTACGATGCCGTTACCAAGGCGGAACGCAGTGACGGGCGTCCCTCGCTCGAGGCTCTGGAGTTGCGGGCTTCCACGTGGCTGCTCTTTGCCCACGCGTTGGCTTCTCGGGGAACGACAAATCCCAAATTTAACGGCGAAATCAAGGCGTTGTTGGCTTCCTCGGAAAGTGGTTTTTCCGCTTGTTCTGATAAGATAGCCGGTATTGATACGGCTATCGAAAGGATCGCTATGCGTACCAAGCTCGATCTCGCTTATGTGGCGATGCAGAAGGGCGAGTACGATCGTGCGGCTGAGATGTTGAACAAGTATATGAAGCTTCCGGCCAAATACCGCGTGGATGAGGAGGAGTGTAGGGTTTATCAGGAAATCTGCAAAGTCGCTTCCACCATGCGCGACCTCCTGAAACGTCGCTGCGGTATTTCTTTCCGCGAAGGTATGTCCCCCGACGCTTGGCGTGAGCTCGCCTCTTCCTCCGGTATCAAAGACCCCTCTTTCGCTGCCGAGGTCTACACCATTTCCCTTCTGGTCTGGTGCCGCCGCGATGAGGCCTTCCGCGCCAATCCCTACGCCTCCGACCCATCCTCTGCCTCCGACTTCGCCACCCTCATCACCAACTGGCAGCACCGCCTCAGGAAGTAGGCCCGCCGCTGTTTAATCGATTGATGTGGGCTGCAATTCTGATCGCCCATGCCCGGGGGCTGAAGTGCTCTTCATACCACATTCGAGTAGCTTCGCCGATGCGTGTGAGTTCTTCCTTGTCCTCTGCTACTTCTTTCATTAGCGGTAGAATTTTTCTCCAGTCTTTGCATATGATATTACCTTGGCATATTAAGATTATTGTGGTATAATATCCCCATGGAAGGGCAGATAGACCTCAAACACATGAAGAAGGCAGAGAAAAAAGCACTCCGC
>SFDX01000031.1 GCA_004557455.1 Akkermansia muciniphila
TTGTAGTCGGCCAATCTCAAAGCACCATTTCTGTCATCCGCCAAATTTTTCCTGTATCCCGGCTACTCCACCCATTTGCCCCTTATGGGACGGCAATGTATTAATATTATATTTAGTTTGCGAACATTACCGCGAGGCAACCTCCAACTGGCTGCTATTACTCTTAGTGCCGAACGCGAGTTCATTATATCATACTTTTTCACACTTGTCAACAAAAATTTATGATTTTTTTGAAAATAATGCAAAAAAAGAAGATTTTTCACTGATTCCTTAACTAAATGGTATTATGTATTAAAGGGAAGAAGAGTATCATTACTCTGGCAATGAATGATTGTCGTCAACGGCATACACTACTTTCGGATGCTTGAATAGTTTGGACACCGTTGTCGGATCCCGACTTCTTTTTCCATATGCGCAACAACCCGTTCTTTCAGTTTGTTGGCCGCTCGTGCGGGGGCACCCCGGGTGGGGTCTGTCTTCAGGTTGCACAAACTCAGCACCTCCTTTCTATTCGTGCACTTTCCTTTCTCGTGGATTCCGCACTCTCCCAAATCGAGTAGGAGGGGCTTTGCCCCCTCTCTCTCTCCACCGTACGTGTTATTTATGGCATACGGTGGCTTTCGGCGTGTGATTACTTCCGGAACTATGTTCCTGCCGCAACTCTTTATCTCTCCTCGCCGGACACCCTGACACCCCTCCGCACCGTTACATAGATTCAGACTTGCACCGCTTTCCTTCCCGCGATCGAGGCTTCGTACATTTCGGAACTTCTTGATTCTGCTGCTATAGGTTCTGAGATTTGAGTGGTCGCCCACGCCGGATTCAGCCCTTTCCACCGGGGTTGTTTGGTGGTACTATGGCTTCTGCTGACTCCCTACAGACGGTGTACTCCGCAGCGCCTTCACGCTTAAGTAGGGTCTCACCAAATATGTATATGCAACTTTCACTCCGCGCCGCTAACATCTACCTTACGGATTCCTGATGATGTATCGGACTTCGACACATAATGCTGTCTTATCCATCCGTCCGGCCTCTTATGTGGTTCCTATTCGTGCGGTCGGGGTTTCCCCACGGGCTGTTACCTTCCCGCAGCTGTTCTTCAGGTTTGGGTTTCTGCATCATCACGGTACCTTGTGGTCTTTCACCACAGTTCGCATATCTCGTCAGTCGTACAGCGGCATCTCTGTTTCCTCCTCCGATGCGGAGGAACATTGATCTAACTTCTTCAAGAGACGTATGTCCAGGGGATGAATCGCCCCACCACTGTTGTGTGTGACAGCCACGCCGGTATCCCCGGGGCAGTCGACAAGACGTTCACAGGCGTGCCTTGACAGCGCTGTCAGTTCCGCTTTAAAAAGGTGCGCAGAGCTATGTTACCAGCAAACAGTTCAAAAGTTTCGTCGCAGGAGAGATCCGTGCTATTCTCAATTCCGCCAATCGTCAAGCGACCAAGGAGAGAACCGCGATGGCGGCCTCCCTCTTCCAAGCTCGAGGTGAATAGCGAGCGATGCCTCACCATCATTGATTGCCCGGTGGAGGTGCAGCGGCACATCAGGACCTCCAATATTATAGAGTGCGTCAACAGCCAACTCAAGAAGCGCACAAAAATCATTCCGGGCTTCCCCTTCCGAAGACTCTCTGCTAACATTGCTGACGGTCCGACTCATGGTTCCCTCCGATGAATGGGAAGGTAACTCCGGCAGGGCCTACATATTTCCGGAGAAGCTCGAAATCCATAACCGAAGCGTTTAAGGCAGCAGCGCCTCAGCCGACCCCCGATATAGCTGCGTAACCCACTGAAACACAGGTTTAGCAAAAAGTTTTTTCTAATGGCAGAGATTTTCCAGGAAAAAGGCTTGTGTCACCCTATTTTACGCTTGACAGATGGGGAAAGAAGGTGCAGAATAAAAGAGATGATACGATTACTTCTACCAAGCATGATGTTGGCACTCCCCGTAATGCCGGTGGCGGGCGGAGAGACGGAGCCGGGGATGACGGCGACGGCGCAGGAGGTGACGGGGCTGTATGAGGCGGCGAAGTGCGGGGATGCCGCGCGCTGTGAACAGTTGCTCCGCGACGGTGCGGTGGCGGATGCGCCGGGCGAGTACGGTTGGACGCCGCTGATGCGGGCGGCTTGGGAGGGGCACACCGAGGCAGTGCGCGTGCTGCTGCAACACGGGGCCAAGGTGAGCGCGCAGGATGCGGAAGGCTTCACCCCGCTGGCGGCAGCGGTGTCGCGCGGACGCACGGAGGCGGCGAGGCTGCTCATCGAGGCCGGGGCCGATGTTCGGGAGAAAAATCGGCAGGGTACCACACTGCTGCTGCGCGCAGGAGCCTACGAGGACCTCGGGCTCGTGCAGATGTTGGTTGAGCAAGGTGCCGATGTGAACGCTGTTTCGGAGCATGTGGGCAGCGTGCTTCACACAGCGGGCAGAAGCGGGAACAAGGAGGCGATACATTACCTGATACAGAAGGGCGCAGGCGCCGAGAGAACGGAAGGCCAGTTGTATGTCTGCGTGGCTAACAACATGCTTGAGGATGCAGAGGTCCTTCTGAGCCGCATCGGAACAGAGACGGCGGCGGGTTACCACGGCGGCGCGCTCCTGAACGCCGCCCTCGATAACAGGAATAACGCCATGATGAGAGTTCTGCTGAAAGGAGGGATTCTGCCGAACACTGCGGAAGATCGCACCCCCCTCATGCGGGCGGCGGAAATCGGTGACACGGATGCCATCCGTATTCTCTTGGAATATAAGGCAAGCGTGCATGCGCAGGACCATGCGGGGTTGACTCCCCTTCACTACGCTGCCGGGAAAAGGCAAAACGAAGCCATGCTGCTCCTGATCCGCGCGGGTGCCCCGGTCAATATCACCTCAAACCGAGGGGAAACTGCCCTGGGCGCCGCCGTCTGCACCGATAACCGCGAGGGAGTGATCATGCTGTTAGCCGCCGGGGCCGATCCCGCTGCCGATACCGGCGGAATGCCCCTGAGAGATCTCATCATCCGAAACAAAAGCATCAGCCCGGAGGTGCGAAACCTCGTCTTAAAATTCACAGAGAACAAAACAAACGAATAACTGACATGAAACGCACTTTCCTCCTTATCGCCGTACTCCTCACCGCATCCTCGCTTGCATGGGCCGAGCGGACCGTGGTTCCGGGGGATTTGACCAAACGCACCGACGTGCACGCCAAGCACCGCTCCGAGCTTATCATGTCCCTGCGAGCCTACTACGAGGCTCTGCGAGACGAGAAGAGCAACCGCATTCGCTGCGAGTTATTCGGTCTGCCATACTGCGACCCCGCAGCCGCGCGAAAACAGGCCTTTGAAGCCCTGCGGCAGCATCCCGACCAAGTGAACGACGTGATCCGGGAGGGCGAAACCTGGGAAACACCGCTTTTGTTAGCTTTTGGCTGCGGCGATTACGAGCTGGCCGAAGCCCTGTTGGATGCCGGTGCCCTGCCCTGTGCCCCGAACGGCGACCTGCGGCAGCGCATTGTCGAGAGCCTGCGTCAGGAATTCCTCCGTGAGCCGTCCCCGGAACTGATGCAGCTCTTCGACACAGCAGCACGGCGGCAGAACCACCTCGACAACGCCCTCAAAGCCCGGGCTTGGGAGACCAAGAGACTGTAATCTCAACCCAAACTCGGCTGACCGGCACGCACTCGGTATCTACCGGGATGCGTGCCGCTCTCTTTTGGAAGCAAATGTGCGATTTCCATCATAGCAGTGCAGCCGTATTGTTATGGGAAGCCGAGCCAACGAGATACCGCCTATTTTTGTAACCGATCTCTTGGAAATGCCCCTACTCGATTCAGGCCTAAACTGAGCAGGATCAAAGCCCGAGTTCCGCGCGGAAATAGGCAATGGTGCGGCGCAGGCCCTCCTGCAGCGGGACGGTGGGGGCCCAGCCGAGCTCCCGACCCGCAAGGCTGATGTCCGGCCGGCGCTGGGTGGGGTCATCTGCCGGCAGGGGGCGGTACACCAAACGGGAGGGGCTGTCGATCTGCTCCAGCACCAGCTCGGCCAAGCGGCGAATGGTAAACTCCCCGGGATTGCCGAGGTTGACGGGGCCGGTGAAGCCGTGCTCGTTATTCATCATGCGCAACATCCCCTCCAACAGGTCGTCAATGTACTGGAAAGAGCGCGTCTGCGAACCATCGCCGTACAGGGTGATATCCTCCCCGCGCAGGGCTTGGCAGATGAAATTGGAAACGACACGCCCGTCCTGCGGGTTCATCAGCGGGCCGTAGGTATTGAAGATGCGGATCACCCGAATATCCACGCCCTCGTGGCGGTGATAGTCGAACATAAGGCTCTCCGCGCAGCGCTTGCCTTCGTCGTAACAGGCACGGATGCCGATGGGATTCACGTTACCCCGATAGGTCTCCCGCTGGGGATGCTCGAGCGGCTCGCCGTACACCTCGGAGGTGGAGGCCTGAAGGATGCGCGCGCCGGTTCGCTTGGCCAGCTCCAGCATGTTCAGAATACCGAGCACACAGGTTTTCGTGGTGAAGATCGAGCGTTTTCCCTGATAAAAGGGCGGCGATGCCGGGCAGGCCAGGTTGTAGATTTGGTCCGGTTTCTCCGGGCATTCCCAAGGCTCCGCCACATCCTGCTCCACCAAACAGAAATGCGGATTCCCCAACAGCGGAGACACATTCTTCACGGAACCCGTGTAGTTATTATCCAAACAGATGACACGATTGCCCTCCGCCACCAGGCGATGGCACAGGTTGGCACCCACAAAACCGGTCCCGCCGGTCACGAGAATAGTCTTCATAAGCTCTGCGCACCAGTATAGCGCGCTCTGCGGCCGTTGGCAAGGGAAATGTGGCCCGTGCAGGGCACAATTCGGGCTTGCACGGGCGGCAGGGGTGTGGTATAATGCGCCGAACATGTTTGCAGACATCATTTCGGCGTTTCAGGAGATAGAAAGCATGCCCGCCTTTCTGAAGGCCAGCGGCATGATCATTCTCGGTTTGATATTGATAGAAGGCCTTCTCTCCGTTGACAATGCGCTGGGCATTGCGGCCATGGCGGCCAAGCTGCCTAAGCACCAACAAAAAGCAGCTCTGCGCTGGGGGCTGGTGGGGGCCTACACATTCCGGGGTATTGCCTTGGCCTTGGTAGCTTGGTTGATGCACAACGAGTGGGTCAAGTGGTTCGGGGCGATTTATCTGGTCTACTTGGCCTGCACCCACCTGCAACTGCACCCGGCGGAGGAGAAACATAACAACCACCCCGCAGCAGTGGGCGCGCGTTCTTTCTTGGCAACGGTCATGAGCATCGAGCTGATGGATTTGTCCCTCTCCTTGGATAACGTGGTGGCGGCAGTAGGCATGGTAAACAATGTTCGCGAGATACCGGAGGGACTGCATCTGGCAGTGGTATGCTTGGGGGTGTTTATCGGCATCGCGGCATTGCGAGTCGTGGCAGGCTGGTGTATCGGGGTGATCGAGAAACACCCCATTCTCGGCTACACGGCCTTTCTGCTGGTAGGCTTTGTGGGTTTGGCTCTTTGTACGGAAATGGGCTTGGCAGAAGCGGGGGTAAGCTGGCACATGGGTATTGACCTGAAGTTCGGCTGCATCTCGGGTATCGTGTTGCTCAGCCTGCTTTACGAGCGATTCGGCGGCCTGCGTACCGTGCTGCACCCGGGGGTATACCTCTTCCGCGTACTCTGCACGGCTTTCGCTTGGGTGGTTGGATTACCCTTCCGCCCGCTGAAAGCGCTGCTGCACCGCCGGGGCTGAGGCTCAGCTCTGCGGGCAGCAGCGCGTGGCTCCGGCCCTTACTCCGGAGGCCGCTCCTGCTCTTCATACTCCGGCGGCAGGTCACGGTTCAGGGATTCCAACGTAAACATCTCCCCTTCCGACGCTTCCTCGGCCTCCCGTTGCAGCCCTGCCAACTTTGTATCCTCGGTCAGGGCTTTGAACTTTTCCGCGGCCGTAAACTCACCGTTCTCGTCGCGAAAAACCGTTGCAAGCCAGTCGCGTTTTTCCTCTATGCTCAGGTGTCTGGTTCGTTTCATCGCTCGCTTTTGAAACAGTCGGTTAACAGTTTATAAACAAAGCGACTGCCCATGGGTTGCAGGGAGTAGACAGGTGGATCACAGCGCAGGTAGCCTTTCTCCACCAGGTGCCGCAACACCACCAGACAGTTGCCGCCGTTCATCCGCGTGCGGTTGCGCACGGCGGTGCGGGTAGTTGCACCCGACGCCACACATAACAGAACACCCAGGGCAACGGGTGACAGCGGCCCCCGCATCCACAGCAGACTCAGGCGGCCGGCAAATTCAACAACGTTCAGCGTTCCGAGGGCAGAACCTTTCTCATTGGGTAACTTATTCATACGGATACATCACTCCCAATCGTCATTGTGCCCGGACCATGCGCTGTAGCCACGGAAAACCTCCAAAGGGTGCGCATCATTGGAGTGTGCCTGCAATGCGTTGCTGTGAGCAGCCTGCGGCAGAGCCAAGCGGTGATACTCCTCGGACAGGGCCTTGCGGGCCGTCGTGCTGCTGGTCAGGGGAATGCAAAGGCGAGAGGCAAGCAGGGTGGCCAAAGCTTCCACAAAGGGCGGGTCCCAGGCGGCGGGGTCCTCCTCATCCGTGATATACATCACCCGGATCTCGGGAGCGGGGCAATACACACAGCGGCCGCGTAGGGTCCAGGAGGGGCTGTTCACCTGCAACACGCGCAGGCAGTCCGTCGGCAGGGGATGCCCCACGGAGTGCAGCCCGTCATCAGCATCTGCGGAGGTGATGCGGCACGTCCTGACGGCGAAGCTCCAGCGGTGCGCGCAGAGCACCTCGCGCCGGGCGGGGTGGTAGTGCAGGTGGCAGAGGCGGGAGGCCAAGCTGCCGTTGGGGTCGATGTCCCGGATGGGTGGCTCCCCCAGCTTGCTGAGGGCCAGGTTGCAGACATCGAGGGCAGTAAGCGGACGGATGGATGATGTGGAATAACTCATATGTCTCCGTATTGTGCCGGATACCCCTGCCCGGGGCAAGCTGCAGAAACCCAGGGCCCGGCTATGGGGATGCCCGCGGTTTTTCCTCTCTTGCGGGGGCTGCGGCACCGGCTTATCATTCCCGGCATGAAGCACGACGCACGAGTCTATGCCGAGCGGTACTACGCCGGCTCTTACCGCAGTCTGGCGGAGGACATGGCAGCCACGGCGGGTAATCCGCACGGGGTGACCCTGTTTTCCCCCGCCTTGGTTGCCCTACTGCAGCCATGCCGCAGCACACAGGCCGAGCCTTGGCGGCATTGGGGCCGCCCGACCCCGCCGTCTCTGGCGGATGCTTGGTACGTACACCTGCTGGTGGGGGATCTGGCGCTTGCCCGGTGCATGGCGGCTCTGCTACCGCCGCACCCGTGGGTCGTCTTTCAACGCGGTACACGGGGCCCTGCCCTGCGCCGCTATCCCTGGCAGCGTTTTCTGCTGCCGTCTCATTGCACAACTATTAACCGATCACTCGACATTATGGGCTTTTTCAGCACCCCGTCCATTGATGTTCCCTCCGCCGCAACCGTGGCAGAGGAGACCATACCCGTAACCACGGAAACAGCCACGGACTCCACCGCCGAGGCCTACGCTCAGAGCACCGCCAACAAGCGCGGCCTGCTCTCTACCATCCTCAGTAAGCCCCGCGGTGGGCGTCTCTATGCTCCCGCCGCAGATAACAAGAACAACACAACCCTGGGCTGAACGCATGAATGCAGAAGATACCCTGCGCACGTATCATGCCCTGTGCGCTGCCCGCCGTCCGTGGGAGGGTTGGTGGAGCACACTGCGCCGCTATGTGCTGCCGGACCGTCGGGAGACGGAGGAAGGCTCCGCACCGGGTACTCGCCGCTTGGCAGATACAACGGCGGTGGAGGCGTGCCAGAAGCTGGCCGGGGCCCACCTAAGCTACCTGACACCGGGCAATGAGCTGTGGTTCAAATGGGGCTCCCCGCAGCACGATGCGGGGGACGAAGCGGAGGCTTGGTACAACACTTGCTCTGATATAGCGAACAGGGAGCTCTCTCTGAGTAACTTTTACACCGCGCTGCATGAGTGCTTCCTGGACCGTGTGGCTCTGGGTACGGGCAGTCTCTACTGCGGCACCACTCGCAGCGGGCGCCTGCTCTTCCGGAACATCCCCTGCGGGCGTTTCGTTTGCGGGGAGAACGATGAGGGAACGGTGGATACCTACATGCGGGAGTTCAGTTTTACCCCGCACCAAGCGGCGGCGCAGTTCGGTGTCCGCGCCTTGGGGCCGCGAGCACAGGCGCTGCTGCGCAATCCCGCGACGGAGCATGAGCCGGGGCTGCGTTTTCTGCATGTCGTCAGCCCACGCACCAAGCGCAACAGGCGCCGAAGCGATGCTCGTAACAGGCCTTTCCGCAGCTTGTATTTCAGCCTGGATGACAACTGCACGGTGGAGGAAAACGGCTACCACGAGATGCCGTATATGGTGACGCGCTTTCTGCGCTGGGGGGATGGCCCTTACGGGTTACCGCCTGCCCGCTTGGTTTACCCGGATATTTTACAGGCGCAGTTCCTCAATCGCATTTTGGATATGCTGGGGGAGGTAGCGGCCTTCCCGCGTATTCTGGAGCTGGCAAACCAGGTGGGTGAGGTGGATCTGCGGGCCGGTGGGCGCACGCTCATCTCGCCGGAGAGCGCGAGTCTGGGGTTCCCGCGCGAGTGGGCCACCCAGGGGCGCTATGATGTGGGCATGGATCGTCTGCGGCAGAAGCAGGAGTCCATTCGCCGCGCATTCTTTCTGCCGATGCTGGAGATCTGGAGCGAGAACAAGCAACATATCACGGCGGCAGAGGTATATGCCAGGGAGAATGAAAGGGTCATGCAGTTCTCTCCCTCTTTCACTCTGTTTGCATGTGACTTCCGCCCCCTCATGGAGCGTATTTTCGCCCTGCTCTTTCGCCGGGGTGCCTTCCCTCGTCCGCCGGCTTCTGCTCAACAGGTGGATGCAACGGGGCGAGCCTCCGTTCCCATGCCGCAAGTTGTCTACCAGGGGCGCATTGCCATGGTAATGCGACGCATCCGCGCGGAGGGGATTGAGCGCACCCTGCAGCGGTTGCAAGCCATGGCAGGGTTGTATCCCGAACTGACGGATCATGTAGACCCGGATCGTACCTTCCGCATGGCGGCTCGTATGGACGGCGCGCCGGAAGAGGTACTTCGCAGCACAACGGCTGTGCGACGTCTGCGCAGCGCTCGCAATGAACAGGCGCGACAGGCTGCCGAGCTTGCTGCTGCCGCTCAGGATGCAGATTTGCCGGTCACCCCCGCTCCTCAGCCATGAGTAAGTCCCTTTCCCCTACCCCGCCGGCGGTTCAACGCGCGCGTGAGTCCCGATGCCTGATACTCAGAGTGTTCGGAACCCCGGAGGGGCAAAGCCTGCTCCGTTTCCTGGAGGATCGCTTCGAAACCCGCCTGCCGGTTTTCCAGGGCCGTGCCGGGCAGTATGATCCGCTGGACGCCATGCGGCGCGATGCATACCGAGAGGTTTTCCTCTATATCCACCACCAACTGGAACTGGCCCGTCAAGAGGCCTCATCTTCCCAAACATAACACACCATGAAAACAAATACAGACACAGATACAATGCCCGAACAACCCACCCCCGAGACCAGCCCCGATGCAACACCGGGGGCCGCTCCGGAAGCACCTCCGGCGGAGGCCGCACCTCTGCCTCCTCTGATGGATGCGGACGGAGCATTCTCGCCGGATTGGTTCGCGCGCTTCGAGGAGCTGCAACCTTTCGCCGCTTCTCTGGCCAAGTTCCGCCGCCCGGAAGCCCTGGCGAAGAGCTACGCGCACCTGGAGCGGATGCGCGGTTACCCGGATCCGCAGGATGCTCGGCGCATGGCGGATTTCCGCGCCGCGGTCGGGCTTCCGGAGCACGAGGAGGAGTTCTCTCTCCCGCGGCCGGAGGAGGCGCCGGAGGAGCTGTGGGACGACGCGATGGCGGCAGACATGGCTAAGGTGGCCTATCGTTACGGTGTACCTCCGCAGGCAATGTCGGCTCTGGCGCAGGAATACACCAGACAGGGACTTCGCGCGCTTCGCTCCGCAGAGCAGGCGCGCCACGCTGCCGTTCTTCGGGCAGAGGCAGAATTACAACAGGAGTGGGGCGCCGCCTATGAGGATAACATGGCCCAGATTGCCTCCGTTCTCTCCTCCCTGGCCGACCGCGCCGGCGTGGACGCCGCCGCTCTGGCAGAAAACCCGGCCCTGCGTGCCTCCCCGGACTTTGCCAAGCTCATGCTCGCCGTGGCTGACCAACTGCAAGAGCCGCCCCTCCGCTCCGGATCCCCCTCCGACTCCGGCCCCCGGGAGGCCTACCGCATCGCCCACGACCCAACTCACCCCCTCCACGAGGCCTACATGCGCACCAACCACCCCCGCCACCGCTACGCCAACGAGCAATACGACCTCCTGGCCTTCGGCACCGAGCACTGAACCCACCCCGCGCCACCCCCGCCCACCTCTCGCGGGGGTGGCGATATTCTCTGCCGATAAAAAGCGACTTAGACTTGCCAATTACGCATGAGGCGTGTATACTGTACCCCGTTCATGAGACCGAATAAGTTGTACATTGTCATGCCTTGTTTTAATGAGAGCAAGGGCCTGTTCACCACCGCAAAAACGGTAGAAGCAAAACTGCAAAGCCTCGTTGATAGCCACATGATTGCAGAGGGAAGTGCCATGCTCTTTGCTGACGATGGTTCCAACGACGACACTTGGGATGTAATCGAGGAATTGCACCGAACTCAAGCAAACGTAAAAGGCATCAAATTAGCAGCCAACAGGGGGAAAGAGTATGCGCTTTACGCCGGACTCATGGCAGCACGCCCCCATGCGGATATTGTCGTATGTATGGATGCGGATCTGCAACACGACATCAACGCGATTGATCGTTTTCTGGACAAATACCAAAAAGGTTATGACTTGGTATACGGCATCAAAAACAACCGTGGTCACGAGCCGCTCTACAAGAGGATATGCTCCGCCGCCTTTTATGGACTGATGAACAAACTCGGCTCCCCCATCATCAAGGATCACTCTGACTACAGCCTGATGTCCCGTCAGGTACTGAATGCCCTCTCGGAATATGGCGAGAGCAACTTTATCTTCCGCGGTATCTTACGCTCCTTAGGATTCCGGCAAATCGGCTGCCATTTCGATGTTTTGGATCGACAAGAAGGCGTCAGTAAGTTCTCCCCGAGAAAACTGTTCAACCTCAGCATGGATGCCATTACCTCTTTTTCCGTTGCTCCCCTCCGCCTCATCGGCCTCATCGGATTCGGAGTCGTCTTGATCAGTCTCGTCATGATTATCTGGACTATCATCGACTTCTTTACCCGCAGCACCCCCAACGGCTGGGCCACCCTAGCCTGTTCTATATGGTTTGTCGGCGGCATCATCATGATCTGCATGGCCGTTATAGGAGAATACCTCGGCAAGATGTACATGGAAACAAAAAAACGCCCGCGGTTCTTTATTGAAAAAATTCTGAACTGAATTTTCAGGCTATGACTCCAACAAAAAAACGAAAGAGATTTCGTCCGGCATGCATTTCTTGCAGCCGTATCATTTATCCTCATATATGGGATGTTGGGCTTTCGTTTTGGACCATTCAGCGATGAATTATGGGACTTAACGGGGCAAAATCATGGCATATATATCGCTGGTGGTCGCTGGGGAGTAAGCGCATACCGTTGGCTGATGAACGACAAAATGGTACCTGTTGCTTATATGATTGCGGGGGCCATCTATATGGGTCTTACATTTGCCATTCTTGTTCGAATATTGACCGTTAAAATCAGGGGGCAAATATTTGTCCTATGCGCAATGATTCTAGGGATCGTTCAGCTTTCGTATTTAATGATTGTCTCGTACCACACCGATGCAGTTTGCCTGGGCATGCTGTTAATGGTCAGTTCCTACTATCTTTTGACTCGGGACACTTGAATCGGACGGCGTTACGCCATCGCATTGGCTGTTCCATGCATGGTCTTTGCCATGGCGACGTACCAATCTCTTCTGTTGCTGATACCTTGCCTCCTGATGGGACAGTATATAATGAATCCACAAGCTCACGGTACACGGGAATGGTTAGAGACGGTCCTGCGCGTCGGTAGTGTCTGCATTGCAGCGCTCATACTCTATTTCGTCTCCAAGAATATCAGTCTGCACTGGGCCTCCCTGGAGGAGATTGCAGGGGTACAAGCCTATCAGGCCAGCCTTGTTACCTGGGGCAAGCTGGACATAGTAACCCATGTGCTGCACTTGGGCAAACAGACGGTGGAACATTGGCTGGGGCTGACCTACCGCAGCGAGTGGATATTTGCCACATGTTTCATTCCTGCTGCAGTGCTGGCATGGGAAACGATTCGTGCGAAAAAACAGGTACTCATGGGACTGGGATGCTTGGCGGGGCTGTATGTGCTGCCCTTCGCATCTCTGTGGGCTCTCGGTGAAGACGCCGGGGCTCGGCTGCATTTTGCTCAGCCATTCGTAGCCGGTATTCTGTGGGTGGCCGCGTTGCAGCGCAACCGTGTCCTGGCCCGAGTACCACAAACGGTGCTCATCGGTATCTCTGCCTTCATCATTCTGAAGGCAAGTTACACCGTATGTGAGATGGCATTTCTGCAAAAGCGCATGCACGAGGACGATGTTCGACGCATTCAGGCCGTGCAGCAGCGCGCTTGGCTTACGCCCGTGCCGGAGGGCGTAGATGTATTCACCTGCCCAATCGTCGTAGTCGGTGAGCAGGATTTCCATGTTCCGGACGACTTCAAATCTTGTGTACGTTTCTGCGGCAGCGTCAATGGGCGTCGCTGGCTCTACGATTATCTGGGCATGAAGGGAATGAAGGACATCGGGGAATCGTCCTCTCCCCCGTCTGAAATTCGTGCGCTGCTCAAAACCATGCCCCTTTATCCGGCCGGCGGATGTACCAAGTTTTACAAGGGAGAAATCATCGTGAACTTTAATGACTCTCCTCCGAAGAAGAAAGAGTCTCAATGAACACACTATTTCCCCCGGGCAACGGAATGCTGCTCGGGGGAAATTGCCAAGCGAACGGGTACGTAAGACCCGGGGACTCAGCCGCGGGAGGGGCGAGTGAAGTGAGATTTGCCGGAATGGGGGCGAGAGCTCGGGGCCGCGCCACCCGAGGGGCGGGTGAAATGAAAATTACCGTTGCTCGGGCGGGACGTGGTCGAGGGACGGGTGAACTGCGAGTTACCGCTGCTCGGCCGGTGCGTGCTTGTGGGCCCATTGAAGTGCGGAGGAGAGGTCGAGGGGCGAGTGAACTGCGAGTTACCGCTGCTCGGCCGGTGCGTGTTTGTGGGCCCATTGAAGTGCGGAGGCGTGGTCGAGGGACGGGTGAACTGCGAGTTACCGTTGCTCGGCCGGTGCGTGTTTGTGGGCCCATTGAAGTGTGGAGGAGTGGTCGAGGGGCGAGTGAACTGTGAGTTGCCTTTGCTCGGCCGGTGCGTGCTTGTAGGCCCATTGAAGTGTGGAGGTGTGTTGACGCGCGGCGGGTTATGCGACGGGCCGGAAGGGTGAGAGGGGCGAGAGGGCGCGGGATGCAGCACAGAAGCCGGATTGCGGTGAATGGGCGCATTCATGCCACCTGCGGGACGCACCCCCGGATGGTGTCCACCGGGCACACGCGGCGGGGTCGACATACGACGCACGTGCGGCGGGTAATGCCATCTGCCATGATACCACGGAGCCGGGTGCCAGTGCGGCACGATGCACGCTGCCGTAATGGCAGCCAGACTGAAGATGGCCACACCGGCCGGAGTGTAGCCGTACACCGGTCTCCCGTAGTAGTAGCCATAGATGGGGAACCCATCCGCATCGTAACTGGCGTTGGTCCACGCAGCAGTTACGCTGCCGTGCGGGGTGTGGTAGGTTCCGCCCACCGTCCAGTACCCGTAGTCGCACGAGGAGAGTACCAAGGCAGAGATTCCCAAAAGAGCTGTAGCAATGTATCTTGCTTTCATATGTGTTTTGCTTATTGTGGTGACGAAGGCGAACAGGACCGCCCTACTGCAATATAGACACCGCAGAGGGGCTGCTCGTTGATTAATTTTCCATAATTTTTACAGCAAGTCAAATTAATTTTTCAAAAAGCATGTCATCACAGCCCACAGACAGGTACATTTCGCCTTGCAATTCGCGCAAAAGGTATTAGACTAAAGGGCAGCATGAACGCACAGGCAGAGAAGATCATCCGCTACTTACAGCGATACTACAAGGACGAAGAATGGCCAACACTGCTGGCCCAGGCTCAGGAGTGGGCAGAGACTGAGCCGCTCGGTGGACTTAAGGTGCTGGACGGCACCCCGCTCTTTCGTAACACACTCGGCAAGTACGCTGCGTTGCTGGCAGCGGGAGCCCGACTCTATGTTCCCACCAACACCACCATGCCCCGAGACCCCGCCATACTGGGGATGCTTCAGGAGTTCGGTATTCGCACGGCCCTCAAGGCAGACAATCCCTTCGACATTGTACTGGATTGCGCGGGACAATTCTGCCGCCTCCACCCCACACTCGGCTTCGCCGAACTCACCCGCTCCGGCGTAGAGCGCTACGAGCATACCCTACACCACCCTATCTTTGTGGCAGATGACAGCTGCATCAAACGCATCGAAACCACTTTGGGTACCGGGGAAAGCCTCTTCCGGGCCCTCGCTCGCTTGGGCTACGGCGACTTCGCGGGGCGGCGCATCATCGTGGTGGGCTATGGTAAGGTAGGACGAGGTGTAGTGCACTATGCCCGAAAATTCGGCATGCGCGTCACCGTTGCCGATGTAGTGGATAAAACAGCCGAACTACCGAGCGACGCCACCTTCGTCAACGTACAGCACACCGAGGCCTTCAACGAGGCCGTGCGCAGCTCCTGGTGCTTGGTAACCTGCACCGGCCGCGTGAGTGCCCTCAAACACCGTCTTCTGCCGGAAACCGTGCTGGAATCCCCCGTGCTGCTCGCCAATCTCGGAGTAGAAGATGAATTCGGCCCCTCCATCCCCCCCTCCCGCGTCTTGAACGCCAAGCACGCCATCAACTTTGTACTGGAGGATCCCACCAGCATGCGATTCATCGAGACCACAATGGCCCTGCACAACGCCTGCGCCCTAGAGCTCCTCACCCAAGACCTTCCCCACAAGTGCATGCCCCCCGGCGAGGATGTCCAACGTCGCCTCCTCTCCGTCGCCCTGCAACGAGGCACTATTGCCGATGATGTCCGAGGCCTCAGCCAGGAAATCGGGCTGTGTGACTATTGATCCCCCTACATGGTACATCTCCATGAGATAGGTTACCAAAAAGCACCATCACATAGGTTACACTTTTGGGCAGAATATGGCAAAATGACGCTACGCCAAGGGAACCCAAAAGCTGTGACCGGATGAGAATAGAGTTGGTGATGCAAGCCTTTTTTGGCGCTCCGTCAATTTTTATGGCGAACGCTGAAAGGGATACCGCAGAAACTATGGTGTGCTCGCTTTTTCGGACCACCTCAGGATGAAAATCCTTCCGGGCTTGATTTCCAATGGGTTTGGGTGCATAATCGCATCACAAACCAACTCAACGCATTATGGCAAACAAGATCAAGAAGAGAGGCCGCTACAGCGCGGCCATGAAGGGAAGAGGATGCATGGCAAGCCTCTCTCGGGCAGAAGACCGATGAACAGAGCACAAAATCTGCGTTGCGCTAGTTCGGCAATGGAGTGAGGTGTGTTCGAAAAAGCGAGCACACCATAGTCGGCAAGAAGGACCCCACCGTCAACTACAAGGATGTACAGAAGACGGACGGCTGCCACTTCGGCTTCATGGAGGTCATCCCCATCGACGAGGTAGGTCACACCCCCGCCAACGAATGGGGCCTCAATGAACTCGGCAGCGAGATGATCAACCAGCTCCGCTTTTGTTTAGACCTGTGGCGGCGTTTTAAGGGCTGAATCCAACCTCCACCCGGCCCGGAGCATGCGCGGAGGAGGTGCTCCGGGCAGTCAAGGCGGCTGTCGTGAAAGACATGTAGACGCTCAGGTGCGGAGCGTCGAGCAAATAGCGGCAGTCGTCATGTACAAGGCGACGCAAACCCCTTCCCCGCCGATGAGATTTCTCAAAAAACGAATGGGCGACCTGCGCTTCACCCCCACACTCCACCTCTCCCCGCACCGCGTTCTCTATCCCCCTTGCAGCCCCCAAGCCCATCCCCGCTACCCGCAAACTCTGCTTCCGTCCGGCCTCCGCTCTCTTGGCTGAGCTGAGGTATGACACAACTATCCCTTGCCCCCCGCTGCTTCTGTTAATAAAATAGGAGCGTATGAAACGCGCAACTACATGGCTTCTTTCCGCGCTTATGGCGCTGCCCGCCGCGGCTGACAGCGGCAACCTGACCCTTCATCTGCAGGAGGAACTCCCCGTTCCTGCCGAGGTGGGGATCGAGCATCTCAAGGGCATCGGCATTTACTCGTTGAAGGAGTATGCCGGAATCACCGGCGGTCCCGTTTATCTGATGGCCCGTTATGTCACAGGTGAAGGTACACAGCACATTCCCATTGACATCATCAGTGCCTATACGCCGATGGACAGAAAATGGTTGACCATGGCAGATCTGGATGGGGATAAGGTACCGGAACTTATTCTGAAAAGCTCGAATGCTACTGAGGATCGCTTTATTCTCCGCATCTACTCGTTCAACAGGAAATGCAGCTTTTTCCGGCATCTGAGGCAGCACGAAAACATATTAACCCTGCAGGCAAAGGATCTTTCCGCCTCGAGTATAACCATCCGGTCGGACGGCAGCCTCCTCCTCTCGGAGCCGTTCAGTGAGGGCGACCTCTTTTTGAAGGGGGCCACCGGGGTGTGGGACTATCGTGCCGGGCAGGGCCTGATTCCCCGCCCCGCAACGGGCAAAACCACCTGCCCGGAGGGCTGGCAGCTCGGTGAGCACTGGGCCGCCGCCGGGGAGAAAGGGGTCGCACGCCTCCGCACCTACACCGCTCCCCTCCCGCCGCAGGAGAAGATGTATCCCTGGCACGTTGACAAAATTGAGGGCCTCCTGCCGGATGATACCATGGCCTTTGACCGGGAACGCCCCTTCACCTTCTCACAATCAACCCGATTCCGCGCCAATCGCCAGATATACTTCGGCCCCGCTGCCGCCATTGCCCCGGTGCTCCCCTACGAGGTAACAGCTACCCTCCCCATCGACGGCACCGTGACGGCCTGCGCCCCCACCGCCCGTAACGGCAAGCTCCCGCTCCGCACCGGGGAGGGCGCTTGGTTCCTCCTGAGCACGAAAGGCACCGCCGCCCCGCAGCCCATCCGGGCCCCGCAATTCAGCACCGCCCTGCGCAAGGACATCGTCCCCCGCCCGGAGTGCATCGAATGGCTGGACGACCGTCACTTCGTTGTCCTCGCCACCCAACACAGCCTCCAAGCCTGGGTCGTCTACGAGGAACAAGGCAACAGCTTCGTCCAAGTCGCCTCCGGCGACAACACTGCCGACAAGCGCAATCCCTTCCGCATCATCAACGGCACTCTCACCCAACTGCCCAACACCCCGGTCTTCCCCAAGCCCTGACGACTTCCACGGATGCTGATTCTTGCTCCAACGGCATATGAAATTCATCGTTGACAACTCACAATTCAGGGACTGGGCGAGCCCGGTTCGCAATCCGATTTTCCCGGAGCGTTTTACGAAGCCGGGGTGTAAGGCGTATTTTGACCTTGTGGCAGGCAGGGAAAACTTCGGCTGGAACGGTGTAGGCGGGGAGCTGTACCACGCCTATGCGCCGCTGGAGTCGACCGAGTGGCAGATCGGCGAGGCAGCGGCCTACACCGACCACTTTGCGCGCTGGAGATGCGCCGTCTTTGCGCCGGATGATATTTATTGGAGCCACCGTGTCGTGCCGGTTGTCTATGCCTTCACCGGAATCGGGTCGGACTATTACGACAACTCACTGTACCTGTGGTCTGTAGTGAAGGATCTGGACTGCATTTTCGTGACCTTCGACACGCATTTGACAGGCATGCGAGTTCTAACGGAGAACAAAGAACCGAACAACGACCACTTTGCGGAGAGCATCCACATCATGGAGCAGCACCGATGCGACATGCGCGATGACGTATTCCGCGAGTTTGTGGAGGAACTGAGCTTCAACGTCCAACAGATACAGGACATGATTCGGCAGCGCTTCTGCTACCCGAGCATACCGCCCTGCCTGATGCTGGGCTTCTCCCTCGGCGGTTTCTACGCCTCTCAGCTTGCCCGCATTGTGCCCAACTGCATCGGCTGCGTGGGCGGCGGCGCCAGCCCGGAAATCATGCAATACAAAGGCGGATTTGACATTCCGCGCAAGATACCGGGCCCGGTCATCAACGGCGTCCGCATCGTCATGCCGCAGAAGATGCAGCCCTTCGCCGCCTTTGTACAGGGGCTCAAAAAGATCACCCACACCCCCTTCACCGGCCCGGCCATCGGCGGCGTCTACACCCCCTTCCGCTTCATTGTCGGCAAGAAGGACCCCATCGTCAACTACAAGGCCGTGCAGAAGACGGACGGCTGCCACTTCGGCTTCATGGAGGTCATCCCCATCGACGAGGTAGGGCACACCCCCGCCAACGAATGGGGCCTCAATGAACTCGGCAGCGAGATGATCAACCAGCTCCGCTTTTGTTTAGACCTGTGGCGCCGGTTTAAAGGCTGACACCACCCCTACCCTGCTCGGATTGCGGGCAGGGGAAAACAGGGAGGTCAATCGAACAGGCTAGCGGAATCGGAAGAAGTATGCAGGCGCTCGCGGAGGGTGTCTGCCAAGTAACGGCAGTCATCCGCACAGATGACAACATCTCGGCGCTGCCGGTAGCAGTCCTCCAGCAAGCGGATGAACGCCTGTGGGTCGTTCAGGATGTATCCCGGTATCTCGTCTTTTTCCATACGCGAGCATTATACCCGTTCGGGCTCCTCTTGGCAAGCCTCTTTCGCGCCGGACCGGCCGCCTTTCAGGTGCGAGCGCAGGGCAAAGACGCCTACAAGAAGAAAGGCGAGTCCGATCACGCCCGGAATGAGGACAACGCCCCACAGCTCGAAAAATTGATTACCGATCGATTCCTCCGGGGCTTCCGGATTGTACAGAATGGGCAGCGAGGCACCGCGCTTAAAGGGCTTCGGGGTCTCCGATGTATCCAGCGTGCCCTGATAAGTGTGCCCATCCACCTCATACTGATAGCGTGTATGCCACTCTCTGCGCGAGCCGTGTTCTGTTGAGTGCGTGCGCCACTCCTTGCCGATGACTGTCGCCTCCGTTTCCGTATAGGTTTTCACCTGATGCACCGTGCGCACGCCGCAGTAGACAGCGGTTCCGGACAAGACCAAGCCGATTACCACGAAAACACTCAGGATGATTGACGTGCGCAGACGCTCCCGAGGAGACAGCGGTGCCTCCTCTTCTTCCGCCCCTTCCTCCTTCTTCTGAAGGAAGGGCTGCACCATTTCCTTGACCGGACTGATATTCGGTATATCTACCAAGCCTTCCGTTTCCTCCACCTCACCGTGTTTGGTGCGGCGTACACGGATCTCGAACACCAAGCTGCCGCTGCCGCCAGAATACTCTTCCAAGCGAATGATGTCCTCCGATGCCCAGGACTTCAGCACCGGCTTACCCCACAGGCTACGGTGAAACGCAAGAGCCCGCCCCTCCGTCAGCACATAAAAACTGTACCTGCTCAGCCTATGCTTCATGATCCGGATCAGCACCGAGCCGAGTGGGAAGACGGTGAACAGCAAAACAAAGGCAAGGAAGAGATAGGAGTCCGGTCCCGGAGTAATGTTATTCAAAAGGAAAACCCATACAACGGTACCGGGGACAATCAGCGCCCATATGAGCAGAATCACTCCCGACCATGGGGAGCCCTTGGGGGACGGACGCCCCACCCAGAGCACATGCTCCTCCGGCATGAGCGCGGCCTCCACCCGCTCCCGCTCCGGTGCAGTCAGGTCGCTGTCCTGTAAGATATGTTCCTTGGCCATGCGGTATTATACTCGCTCAGAGCCCTTTTGGCAAGCCTTCTTCGCACGGGGACGGCCGCTTTTCAGGTGATCGAGCAGCACCGAGAAACCGGCAA
The DNA here is from genome assembly GCA_004557455.1 of Akkermansia muciniphila. Taxonomy (GTDB): domain Bacteria; phylum Verrucomicrobiota; class Verrucomicrobiia; order Verrucomicrobiales; family Akkermansiaceae; genus Akkermansia; species Akkermansia muciniphila_D. Next base: position 20,174 of record SFDX01000031.1, read on the forward strand.
GAAAGAAGACCAGGCCGACAAAGCCCATGAGGAGCACGGAGCTCAGGTTCTCGGTGTTTTGACTCCCCGGCGATTGAGACGGAGCGTCCGTGCTGAACAACATGGTCAGCGAAATTCCGAGCAGGACCAATCCGAGCAGCACGAAAAGACAGATGAATATCGTTCTGACAATCCACGGCCCGAGAGACAAAGACTCCCCTTCCGGCTCATCTCTCGCATTCTCCTGCGGAAGATAGGGCTGAATGATATCCTTGATCGAACTGACATTCGGCACCTCGATCAGCTCCTCCGGCTCCTCCTCATCCTCGGCGTAGCGAGTTCGATCTCCGATCACCAAGCAGCCACTGCCGTCCGGGAACTCATCCAAAGAGATGACATTCTCAAGCGTCCAAGATGACACCAAAGGCTTACCCCATAAGCTCAGGCGGAACGCAAGAATACGCCCCTCCGTCAGCAGGCAAAAGCTCCGCCGCAGCAACATGCGCTTGCGCAGCTGAACAGCCCAGCCGATGAGTATCGATCCCGCGATGATAACGGGAACGGCAAGGAAGAGATACACCATGAAGCCGGAGCCACCGATATCGGACAGGATAAGCCATATCATGATACAGGGAACCGATGCAAACAGGCACACCGAGAACACCTCCCTCCACCCGAGAGAGGCCGGGCGAGGACGCCACACCCGAAGCACGCGCTCCCCCTGCCCGAGAGCGGACTCTGCCCTCTCCCGTTCCGCGACGCTCAGGTCGCTGTCACGTAGCACATCGGGCATTATTTGTGACGCAGAGCGAGTTCGTTTTCCATGTCTGCCAGGGTGACCCCCATCTGCTCCATGAGAACGAGAAGGTGGTACATGAGGTCCGAAGCCTCATAGACAAAGCGATCGCGGTTACCATCGACAGCCTCGACCACGCTCTCCACGGCCTCCTCGCCGACCTTTTGGGCGATTTTCTTGACACCCTTGATGAAGAGGCGGGTAGTATAGGAACCCTCCGGCATGTCGCGGTGACGCTGCTGAATAACTTGTTGCAGCGTGCGGATGAAGCCCTCATTCTCCGGGGTATCGAAGCAAGCGGTCGTGCCACGGTGGCAGGTGGGCCCGATGGGCTTGGCCTTGATGAGCAGGGTATCCGCATCGCAGTCCTCGTACATCTCCTCCACAAGGAGGAAGTGACCGCTGGTTTCGCCCTTGGTCCAGAGGCATCGGTGAGTGCGGGAGTAGAACGTTACCCGACCCTCTGCCAGGGTCTTCTCATAGGCCTCCCGGTTCATATAACCCAGCATGAGTACCTTGAGCGTGACGGCATCCTGAACAATCACGGGCAGCAGCCCGTCACCGGTCTTGGATAGATTGAAGTCCTGAAATGCTTTCATCTTACGTTGATATTGAGTTGTCGGAGTTGATTTTTGAGATCGGCGACGGAGATCTCGCCGAAATGGAAGATACTGGCCGCCAAGGCAGCATCGGCGCGGCCTCGGGTAAGCACGTCCGCGATGTCCTGCACGCTGCCGGCACCGCCGGAGGCAATGATGGGGATGGAGAGAGCATCCGCCAGCGCAGCAAAGGTCTCGCAGGGATACCCGTTGCGCGTGCCGTCATGATTCATGGACGTGAAAAGGATCTCCCCCGCGCCGCGCTCCTGCCCCTCCCGAGCCCAGGAGAAGAGCTCCTTATCACTCGGACGCCGACCGCCGTGGGTGGTAGCGCGCCACACACCGTCCTCCCCGCAGCGCGCATCGATAGCAAGCACCAAAAACTGGCTCCCATAGCGCGAGGCAATGCGATCGATGAGCGTAGGGTCCGCAATGGCCGCGCTGTTGATCGATATTTTGTCCGCCCCCGCATCCAGAAGGCGAGCCGCGTCATCCAAAGATGAAATGCCGCCGCCGACGGTAAAGGGGATGTTGATGCCGTCCGCAATGCGCTCCACGAGGCGAGTGAAGGTATTGCGCCCCTCCTGCGTAGCACTGATATCGAGATACACGAGCTCGTCCGCCCCGCTGCGGGCGTAGTGTTGCCCGAGCTCAACCGCATCGCCCACATCGCGAAGATCCACGAAATGGACCCCCTTCACCGTGCGCCCTTCCCTTACATCGAGGCAGGGGATGATCCGTTTTGCAACCATGACTGAATATCGTTAAGAGTGATTTTATTTTCGTAAATAGCCTTGCCCACGATTACCTTTCGCAGCCCGAGCGCATCCAGCCGCCGGATGTCCTCCATGCCGCTGATGCCGCCCGACACGGTGAAATCCACCGTCGGATAGGCCTCCTGCAGATGCGTATAAAGCTCGAAAGCAGGCCCCTGCAGCATCCCGTCGCGCGAAATATCCGTGCAGATAACCTGACTGAGCCCCTCCGGCAGGAAACGCTCGACCAATGCCTCGATTCCCAATTCGGACTCGCGGAGCCAGCCGTGGGTCGCCACCTTGCCGTTGCGTATATCCGCACCCAGCACCATGCGCTCACCACCGAAGGCACGCAGCCATTCCGCAAAGAGATCCGGCTGTTGAGCCGCAACACTGCCGACAATCGCCCAGCGCGCGCCCGCATTGAATATATCGTGCAGGGCCTGCTCACTCTTGATGCCCCCGCCCCACTCGATATCAACGCCCACCTGAGCCAAGGCTTCCAGCGTCGCGAGGTTCTCCGGGCGCGACGCCTTCGCGCCGTCCAGGTCCACCACATGGATGCGCCGCACACCGCAATCCGCGTAGGCACGAGCCATCTCCGCCGGGGCGGCATCGTAAACCCGCTTCCGCTCGTAATCCCCCTGCGACAGGCGCACACAGCGTCCACCGATGATATCAATGGCAGGTATAATCTCGATCATAAATTCAGGAAATTCTTGAGGATCATTTCACCCACGTCACCGCTTTTTTCCGGGTGGAACTGCGTGCCGTAAAAATTCTCATACTTGAGAGCCGCACTGAACATCACACCGTGCGTGGTGGTAGCAATGGTATCCGGGCACAGCGTCGGGTAGTACGAATGCACGAAATAGACATAGGAACCGCGCGGCACACCGGCGAAGAGCTTGCCCTCCGTGTTGCCCAGGACATTCCAACCCATGTGCGGCACCTTCAGCTCCGGCTGCGGCACGAAACGGCGCACATGCGCATCGAAAAGGCCGATGCAGGGCACATTCCCCTCCTCGCTGTCACGGCACATCACCTGCATACCCACGCAGATACCCAGCACGGGACAGCGCAGACGGCGGATCACCGGCGGCAGACCAGCGGCGTTCAGGTTCTCCATGGCCTCCGCCGCATTGCCCACGCCCGGCAACAGCACGCGGTCCGCGCTGCGGATAACATCGTGATCCGCCGTCACGCAGAACTCCGCTCCCAAGCGGTGCAGGGCGTTCTCCACGGAGCGCAGGTTACCCATCTTATAATCAATAATCGCAATCATTCTCTTGTTATGTTAAAGCATTCCCTTACTGCTCGGCAGCTCATAGCTGAACACGTTGCGCCGCACCGCCATGCGCAGCGCGCGAGCAAAGGCCTTGAAGACACCCTCGATGAGGTGATGATTATTCTCGCCCTCCGCCTCGATGCGCAGGTTGCACTTCATGGCCACGCAGAGGCTCTTGAAGAAATGGCGGTACATCTCCGTGGGCGTGTCCCCCACGTACTCACGGGTAAACGGCACATTCCAAACAAAATCCGCCCGCCCACCGAAGTCCAGCAGCACCAAGGCCTTGCACTCGTCCATGGGCAGCACGAAGCCGTAGCGGTCAATGCCGCGCTTGCTCCCCAGAGCCGTGTGGATGGCCTCGCCGAGGGCGATGGCTACATCCTCCATGCTGTGGTGCTCATCCACCTCCAAATCACCCTTGCAAACGGCTGTTAAGCTCATGCCGCTGTGGTGCACGATTTGATTGAGCATGTGGTCGAAAAACTTCAGCCCCGTATCCACCCTGCTCTCCCCCGCACCATCCAAGTCCAGTTCGATACGAATATCTGTTTCCGCCGTCTTACGGGCCACCACTGCCCGGCGCTCCGTGCGGCGCAGGAACTCCGCGATCTCCGCCCAATCCGTGGTCATCAGCGCGCAGGAAACCGCATAGGGCTGCCCCTTCAGCATGGCCTGCCCCTCCTGCGGGCTGCGCAGCAACACCGCTTTGCAGCCCAAGTTATACGCCAACTCTACATCCGTGGCGCGATCCCCCAGCACATAGCTGCCCGGCAGGTCGTAATCGCCGTTCAGGTACTTGCCGAACATCCCCGTGCCCGGCTTGCGGGTGGGCGCGTTATCCTGCGGGAAGTGGCGGTCGATGAGTTGATCCGCAAAGACGAACCCCTCGCCCTCCAGCGTGCGCAGCATCAGGTTGTGGACGGGCCAAAAATCCTCCTCCGGGAAGGAAGGCGTGCCCAATCCGTCCTGATTGCTCACCAACACAGGCTCGTAGTCCGTCTTCGCGAGCGAAGCCAGAGCACCGATAGCACCGGGTAGGAAGCGCATTTTCTCGAAGCTGTCCACCTGCTCGTCCTCGGGCTCGGCCAGAATGGTACCGTCTCGGTCAATAAAGAGGCATTTTTTCATAATTCTGCCAAGGATTGAAGCATTTTTTCATTTTCCTGCGGCAGACCGATCGTGATGCGCAGGCAACCGGCACACTGAAGCACGCGGTTCCTGTTACGCACGATGATACCGCGCCGCACGAGGTGCTCGTAGGCCGCATCGGCATCCCGCACCTTCACCAGCAGGAAGTTAGCATCACTGGGGTACACCCGCTCCACCACCGGCAGAGCCCGCAGACGCTCCGCGACCACGCCGCGCTGCTGCACGATGCAGGCCACCTGATCGTCAATCGGCTGCCGCAGCAGATCCGCGACCAGACGTTGCGCTGCCTCGTTGATATTGTAGGGGTACTTCACCATGCTCATCAGGCGAACGATGGGTGCATCCGCCAGTGCCAGCCCCAAACGCAGGCCCGCCATGCCGCGTGCCTTGGACATCGTCTGCAACACGATCAGGTTCGGATAACGGCGAACCTCCGCAGCCAGACTCGGCACGGATGAAAAATCAATGTAAGCCTCATCCACCACCACGATGCCCTCGAAAGCCTCGACCAACTCCAGCAGGTCCTCGCGCGCAAAGGCATTCCCCGTCGGGTTGTTCGGCGAGCAGAGGAAAAGTGCCTTGGTGTGAGCATCCGCCGCCGCGAGCAGCTCTGCCTTCGGCAGGGAGAACTCCGGCCCCAGCGGCACCTCGCGCACCGCCACATCATTGATGGCGGCCGCCACGGTGTACATGCCGTAACTGGGCGCGATGGCCACCACGTTGTCCACGCGCGGTTCGCAGAATACACGGAACACGAGATCAATGGCCTCATCGCTGCCGTTACCCAGGAAGATATTTTCTACCGGCAGTCCCTTCATGGGTGAAATCAGTGCCTTGAGGGCCGTCTGGTGGGGATCCGGGTAGCGATTATAGCCGTTCTCGTAGGGGCTTTCATTCGCATCTAAAAAAACGCCGAGCTCGCCTTGGTAGTCATCGCGCGCGGTGGAATACGGCGTGAGGCGAGCGATGCAGGGGCGAACCAGCGATGCAATGGAGTGAGCTTTCATGACTGAGCGGAGATTTGGGAAAGACGCACGGTAACAGCGTTGGCATGGGCCTGCAGGCCCTCGGCCTCCGCCATGGTCGTGATGGTCGGCGCAAGCGCGGCGAGCCCCTCGCGGGTGATGTGCTGGAGGGTCATCTTGCGCATGAAGCTGTCGATATTCACGCCGCTGTAGGCCGCCGTCCAGCCGCAGGTCGGCAGCGTATGGTTCGTACCGGATGCATAGTCACCCGCACTCTCCGGCGTGTAGTTACCGATGAACACACTGCCCGCCGCCGTGATGAGCGAGGCGGCCTCCTCGGCCTCCCGCAGGGAGATGATGAGATGCTCCGCCGCGTAGGTGTTCGCGAAGTCCAGCATCGCCGCACGATCCGCCAGCACCACGATACGGCTGTTGGCAAGGCTCTGCTGCACGAAATCCGCACGAGCCAACACCGCAGCCTGCGCCTCCACCTGCGCCAGCACCGCCTCTGCCAAGGCTTGGCTGCTGCACACCGCTATGGCTTGGCTGTCCCGCCCGTGCTCCGCCTGCGAGAGTAAGTCCGCCGCCACGAATTCGGGTCGAGCTGTATCGTCCGCCAGCACCATCACCTCGGAGGGTCCGGCGGGCATATCAATCGCTGTGTTGCGTCCGCTGACGAGCTGCTTGGCCATGGTCACGTAACGATTTCCCGGGCCGAAGATTTTATCCACCTTGGGAATGCTCTCCGTGCCGTAGGCCATGGCCGCGATTGCCTGTGCACCGCCCACCTTGAACACACGCCGCAGGCCGCACGCGGCGGCAGCATACAGCACCGCCGGGGCAACGCAGCCCTGCTTGTTCGGCGGCGTGCACAGAATCACCTCCGGGCAGCCTGCCGTCAGTGCCGGCACGGCCAGCATCAGCACGGTAGAAAACAACGGAGCCGTGCCGCCGGGAATATACAGCCCTACCCGCTGAATGGGCACGGGACGCTGCACGCAGAGCACCCCCGGTGCCGTCTCCACCCGCACCTCACGGGGCATCTGCGCAGCATGAAAAGCGCGGATATTTTCCGCCGCCTTTGCGATGGCCTCCTTCAGCTCCGTGCTCACCGCAGCCTCCGCCGCAGCGAACTCCGCCTCGCTCACCGCGAGGGCCTCCGGTGCCGCGCCGTCAATTTGCAGGGTAAGCTCGCGCACGGCGGCATCCCCTCCCCGAGCCACGCGGTCCACGATGCGGGCCACGGTCTCTGCGATGGAGCTGTTGTCCTGCTCCGCGCGGCGGCAGAGCTCGGGCCAGGTCTCGCGGGCCGGTTCTCGGTAGATGTTCATGACTCAGGGGATAATTTTGTCGACATTCAGCACGAGGATGCCCTCCGCCCCGATTTCCTTGAGTCGGCGCACCTTCTCCCAAAGATCCGCTTCGTCAATCACGGTGTGCAGGGAGCTCCAGCCCTCGGTCGCCAAGGGCATCACCGTGGGGCTGTGCAGTGCGGGCAGCAGCGCAATGGCCTGCGGCAGGGCCTCGTTCGGCAGGTTCATCAGCACATACTTCTTGCTGCGGCTCACGCGCTCGCTCTCCATGCGGAAGAGGATCTCGTCCAGCACCGCGCGGTCCTCGTCGCTCAGGTTCGGATTGGCAATGAGCACGGCCTCGCTCTCGAAGACGCGCTCCACCTCCTTCAGCCCGTTGCTCACCAAGGTGCCGCCGGAGGAAACAATGTCAAAGATGCAGTCCGCAATCCCCGCTGCGGGGGCAATCTCCACCGAGCCCGTGATGACCTCCGTCTCCGCCTGCACGCCCTTCTCCTTCAGGAAGGCATTGAGGATGTTCGGATACGAGGTAGCAATGCTCTTGCCGTTGAAGTACTCCACGCCCTTGTACTCCTCTGCCTTGGGAATGGCCAGGGAGATGCGGCAGCCACCGAAGCCCAGGCGGGCGGCGATGTCCACCTTGTAGCCCTTCTCCGCCACCTCATTGAGGCCCACGATGCCGAGCTGGGCCGTGCCGCGCGCCACCACCCCGGGGATGTCGTCGTCCCGCAGGTAGAGCACCTCCAGGGGGAAGTTCTTGCTCTTGGAGAGGAACTTGCGCTTGGCTTCCTCGATCTTGATGCCGATTTCGCGCAACAGGGCGACGCTTTCCTCATTCAGGCGCCCCTTGGTCTGTATCGCTATTCTGATCATGTTATCTCTTGATTGTTGAAAAAGCTTCTTGCATACCCCGATGCACAAAAAAGGCCTGCCGTCTGCGGCAAGCCTTCTTCATTTCTCGGGGAAAATGACACGCAAGGACCTACCGCAGCCTTACCGGACGTGGTGATGGTGGAGGTGGTGAATGGTCACTTGCCAGATCATGTATGCGGGGGCATTATAGCGCATTCCACCCGGGTGTCAAGCGCATTTTTTCGCCCCCGGGTCGCAGCGTTGTGTCATACAAGCCGCCGCGACCCCGAGGACGGGAAATTTTACCACTCGTTGTTCTTGTTTTCCGTCTGCTTGTGCACCTCCAAGTTGCGCTCCTCGCAGCCGCGAATGGGTGCAGGCTCGGTGGTCTCCGTGTCGAGCACCAGCACTACATTCTTGCCGACCTTCAGCCAGCTCTGCGGGCAGTAGAGGCGCTCCTGCGGGCCCACGTTCCAGTAACGGCCCAACAGATGACCGTTCACCCACACATAGCCTTTCTTCCACTTCACCATGTCGAAGAAGGTGTCCTGCGCTTTGTCTAGGTTGATTTCCGCGCGGAAGAAGGCACCTTTCAGCCCGGTGTTCTTGGTGTAGGTCATGTTCGTGCGCGGGTTATCCGTCAGGGGGTGGCCGTGGAACTTCCAGCCGGTCACGGGCTTGCCGTCCAGCGTTACCTCGCTCACAATGCCTTTGCAATCCTTCTCAATCTCTGCAGAGAAGTTGACGTGGCCGAAGGTATCGACCAGCAGCTCCAGGCGGTTCTTGTCGCCCTTGCGTTCCGGCAACTGAATTTCCTTCTGTTGCAGCGTGCGGTCCACCGTGCCGACATAACTGCCGTTCAGGTACACCTGCACATAGTCGTGCCCGTCGAAGGCGAGCTTGGCGGCAGGGCCGGCAGGAATGTTGCTCGTGCAGTAGGAGGCAATGCCGAGGTGCTGATTCATCACCTCAAAGGTGGGCGGATTCTCATGCACCCGCACGCATTTGTATTTGCCGTTTTTGCTGCCCTTGTAGGTGAACCCGCTCACCATATACCCGGTGCGCACGGGTGTGAACTCCGGGATGGTCATGCTGGGCGGCGTGGCGGGCGGCTCCGGCAGCTTCACGCCCTGCGGGAGCTTGCTCTGCACGATCTCGCGGTATTCAAAGTACTCCTTTGTCAGGTTACCGTGCTCGCCGATGGGGGCACCGTAGTCATAGCTGGTCAGGTCGGCCTGGAAGCTCTTGGGCGTGGCGTTCGCCCCCGTGGTGAGACCGAAGGCCGTGCCGCCGTGGGCCATGTACAGGCAGAAGGAGTCGCCTTTCTCCATGAAGGTACGGATGGTGTTAAGCGTGCCGCGGGTGGGTGTCCAGTTACCCTCGCGCCAGTGGCGCAGCCAACCGGGGTAGGTCTCGCTGGAGAAAACAGGCACGTTCGGGTCGATGGCGTGCGAGGTGTCCTTGGCGTGCGGGCCCGTGCCCATGGGGTCAAGGCCGATGGCAACGCCCTTGGGGGTATACTGCAGGTGCTGCGGGGTGGAGCCCTCCGAGACGTAGAGGGGGCCTGCCCCCTTCTTCTCCCAGTAATCCTTCAGCCACTCCATGTAGGCCTTCTCCTCGTGGCCCGTGCGGTAGCTGCCGTACTCGTTTTCAATCTGCACCATGATGATCGGGCCGCCGTTCTTGCAGAGGCGCGGGATGGCTATCTCGGCCATCTTGTCCAGGTAGACGGTCTGCTCGCGCATGAACTCGGGGTTCTTGGTGGTGCGCAGTTGGGCGCCGCGCTTCTTCAGCAGACGGCTGGGCAGGCCGCCCAAATCCCACTCACCGCAGACGAAGGGACCGGGGCGAAAGAGTACCCACATGCCCTCCTTTTGGCAGAGGTCAATGAAGGCGGCGATGTCGTTCATGCCCGTCAGGTTCCACTTGCCGGGCGCGGTTTCCAGTCCGTTCCAGTAGACGTAGAAGGCGATCGTGTTCATGCCCATGGCCTTGGCCGCGCGGATGCGCTGCACCCAGTGTTCGCGCGGCATGTTCTGCGGGTGCATCTCTGCCCCGCGAATCTGGAAGGGTTTGCCGTCCAGCATGAACTCGCGGTTCATCTCGCCCCCGAAGGCAAAGGTCGCGGGTTTCCCCTGCGGCTCCTGCATGTTCGATATGGCCTCCACCCCGGCTGTCGCAAGGGGGGCGGCCACCAGCATCATCGTCGCAATAATAGACTTCATGACCTGCGGAGAATAGCACACCGATTTCGGCATTGCAACTATTTTTTGTGTATTCGCCTGCATTTTTCGTCCCTCGGGACCCTAACTTCCCCCACACGCATTTCTTGCTTGCCACATCGCACTTTTTCGTGTATCATGTCCCCCGAGGTATGGAAGGAGATTACACAGAGGAGAGCATTCAGACACTGGACTGGCGAGAGCACATCCGCCTGCGTCCCGGTATGTACATCGGCAAGCTGGGCGACGGCAGCATGCCGGATGACGGTCTGTATGTGCTGCTCAAGGAAGTAATGGACAACTCCATCGACGAGTTCGTGATGGGCGCAGGCCGCAAAATCAAGGTGACGATCAGCGCCGAGGGCCGCTGCGAGGTGCGGGACTTCGGGCGCGGCATTCCGCTCGGGAAGCTCTACGAATGCGCCGCTCAGATCAACACGGGCGGCAAATACGACGGCGAGGCATTCAAGAAGTCCGTGGGCCTCAACGGCGTGGGTATCAAGGCGGTGAATGCGCTTTCTTCCGACTTCGAGATCCGCAGTTTCCGCGATGGACAGGTGCGCAGCATCGCTTTTCGGGAGGGTCAACCCGTGCCCGACTGCGACCGCACGGATCCCACGACCGAGCCGAACGGCACCTGCGTTTCCTTCACGCCGGATCGCACGCTTTTCGCGGCCGATGCCTCATTCCGGGCCGAATTCGTGGAGCGTATGTGCCGCTATTACTGCTACCTGAACACGGGACTCGTAATCAACCTGAACGGCAAAAACACGTCCTCCAAGAACGGGCTCACGGATCTACTGAATGAGGAGCTGACGGACCCCGCGCTCTACCCGCCCATTCACCTCAAGGATGAGGACATCGAGGTGGCCATCACACACGAGGAGCAGTCGGGGGAGGATTACTATTCCTTTGTCAACGGGCAGCATACGACCATGGGCGGCACGCACCAGAATGCCTTTCGTGAGGGCATCGTCAAGTGCCTGCAGGGTTTCTACAAGAAGAATTACGAGGCCTCGGATATACGCTGCGGGCTTCAGGCGGCTATCAGCATCAAGGTCATCGATCCCGTGTTCGAGAGTCAGACCAAGACCAAGCTGGGCAGCAACGTGATGGGGCCGGGTAAGGAGACCATCCGTACTTTCGTGGTCAATTTCATCACGCGAGAGCTGGATAACTACCTGCACCGCCACCCGGATGTGGCGGAGACCATCGAGGAGAAAATCAAGGACAGCGAGAAGACGCGCAAGCAGGTGGCGGGGGTTACGGGTAAGGTGGCAAAGGAACGTGCTAAAAAAGCCAAGCTGCACACTAAGAAGCTGCGCGATTGCCGCGTTCATTACGACAGCAAGCACAAGCGCGCCAAGGATACCATGCTCTTCATCACGGAGGGTGATTCCGCCTCCGGGTCCATCACCACGGCTCGCGATGCGGAGACTCAGGCTGTCTTTTCCCTGCGCGGCAAACCGGCCAACAGTTTCGGCATGAACCGTGCCGCGCTCTTTGAGGAGAAGCGCAATGAGGAGCTGGACTTCCTACACTTGGCGTTGAATGTTGACCGCAGCATGGATGACCTTCGCTACAATCGCATCATCATCGCAACGGATGCCGATGTGGACGGCATGCACATTCGCCTTCTTCTGCTCACGTTCTTCATCCAGTACTTCCCGCAGATTATCAAGGAGGGGCATCTTTTCATTCTGCAAACGCCGCTCTTCCGGGTACGCAATAAACAGAAGACTCTCTATTGTTACTCTGAGGCGGAGCGCGACCGCGCGGTGCGTACGCTCGGCAAGTCGCCGGAGATCACGCGTTTCAAGGGGCTCGGGGAGATCTCGCCGGCGGAGTTCAAGAATTTCATCGGCGATGATATACGCTTGGAGCCGGTCTCGCTTGACAATGCGCACAATCTCCGCGACATCCTGCGTTTTTATATGGGCGATAACACGGATGAGCGCCGCCGCTATATCATCGAAAACCTCCGCATCGAGGAGGATCCTGCCTGATTTTTTTACCATGAAAACCCTCATCATCGCCAGACACGGCAATACATTCCTCAAGGGCGAAACGCCCACTCGCGTCGGTTCCCGCACCGACCTCCCCTTGGTGGAGGAGGAGCGCGGTACCGGCATCGGCCTGTTCCTCAAGAAGCTCGGCATCATGCCCGCGCGCATTTTGGCAGCCCCGCTGCAGCGCACCATGCGCACGGCGGAGCTGGCGGCGGCGGCCTTGGGCTGCCCTGCCCCCGTGCAGCCGGATGCTCGCTTCATCGAGGTGGATTACGGTCCCGATGAAAACAAAACGGAGGAGGAGGTGATGCTGCGCTTGGGCACGGAGGCCGCGACCGCTGCGGGTAAGGAGGCCGCCGCAATGTCCCCGGAGGAGCTGTCCGCCTTGGGGGCGGAGCTCATCGAGCGTTGGAACAAGGATGCTACCGTGCCGCCCGGTTGGCAGGTGGACGTGCCGCAGATCCTCCGCAACTGGGCGGAGCTGGCGGCAGAGGTGCAGGAGGATGCCCCCCTGCTCTGCGTCTCCTCGAACGGAACCATTCGCTTCGCGCCTTCTATCACGGGTGACTACGCCGGTTTCTGTGCCGAGCACGATATCAAGGTGCCCACCGGCGGTGTCTGTATCTTCACTTCCACGGACGGCGGACCTTGGGTCTGCACGCACTGGGGGATTAAGGCTTTCAAGCAAATCTAATCGCGCAACATTATGGATATCAAGAAAATGACCCCCGCTTGGGTGAAGGAGTTCAAGGCCTTTGCGCTCAAGGGCAATGTGGTGGATATGGCCGTCGGTGTCATCATCGGCGGCGCTTTCGGTAAGATTGTCACCTCTCTCGTCGGGGACATCATCATGCCGCTCGTTGCCTCCCTCACGGGCGGTGCCAAGCCTTTCGCGGAGTGGTCGTTCTCCCTCAACGGCCAGGCGGTCAAGTACGGTGCCTTCCTGCAGACGGTATTTGATTTCCTCATCATTGCGCTGTCTGTCTTCTTTGCCATCCGCGCTCTCTGCAAGCTGCGTTCCAAGAAGACGGAGGAGCCCGCTCCCGCCCCGGAGCCGGCTCCCACACCGGAGGAGATTCTGCTGCTGCGCGAGATCCGCGACAGTCTCAAGAAGTGAACAAAAGAGAACTCATCACCCGGGTTCGGCGGCTGCTGGGCCCGGGTACCACCTACCAATCCGCCGCCGCTGCCGTGGATGCGGTTCTCGGTTCCATCCTCTCGACCATCCCCCGGGGTAAGGTACGCATCCCGGAGCTAGGGACTTTCGAGCTCATCGACCGCGCGCCCCGCACCGCGTTCTCTATCCCCCTTGCAGCCCCCAAGCCCATCCCCGCTACCCGCAAACTCTGCTTCCGTCCGGCCTCCGCTCTCTTGGCTGAGCTGTCTTTTCCCACGGAGGTATGGCAGTCTTCATGCCGCCGTATCAATAGTGGGCGAGAGGATGCTGACCGCGGAATAAAAGGAATTTTCGGAAACTGTATCTTATGCTACCCTCAGGCAAGACGTCGGAGCATATTCTCAATAGGTGGCTTTAGAATTTAATCAAATAACCAAGGGAGCTACTACCCCGCCGGCATGCAGTCTGAACCGAGCCAAGCAGGCCTCTGACTCTCCGAAAATTCCTTTTATTCCGCGGTCCTTACTTTCTCGCTCTCTGTTATGTCGGCGGGGTGAAGTCTCTCACCCCCTCCGCTCGGCTTTGCATTCCGAGCTCTCCATTCCGCGGTCCTTACTCTATCGCCCTCTGTAACCACTGCGGTGAGAAGTTTTCCGTAGGCTCCCGTGCGGCGATGAAAAATCCGTGTACTTTTAAGGAGCGGGCGGCGATTGGGGCAAAAAAATCACTTTTTTGCGTCCGCGGGGGCATTTTCTGCTTCACAAAGGGCGGGGTTTCAGCTACAATGGGTCGCAGGATATGGCTAGCATCACTCAAAAGACTCTCGCGAAATGTGTCACGATTAAAGGGAATGCGCTGCACACCGGGCAGACGACGACCCTCACCATCAAGCCGGCGGACCCGAACACGGGGCTGATGTTCCGCCGCGTTGATTTGCCGGACAAGCCGTTTTTGGCGGCGTCTGCGGCCCATGTGCAGGCCGTGGAGCGCGCCACGACGCTGGCGGACGGCTCTGTGGTGGTGCATACGGTGGAGCACCTGCTCTCTGCCCTGACGGGCATGGGGGTTGACAACGCCATCATCGAGATGGACAGCAGCGAGCCGCCCATCGGCGACGGCTCCGCGAAGCCCTATGTGGAGCTCATCAAGAGCGCGGGCCTGGAGGACCAGAAAGTTCCCTGCCCCGTTTGGCAGATCCGCGAGCCCGTGCAGGTGGAGGCCAAGAACGGCTCGACCATCGTCATCATGCCCGCCAAGGAATTCCGCGTATCCGTCACCGCCGTAGGCCCGCAGGGGCGCGTGACGCAGTACTTCGACTCCGTCATCACGCCGGACACCTATGAGAAAGAGCTGGGAGATGCCCGCACCTTCTGCTTCTACGAGGACATCAAACCTCTTCTGGACAAAGGGCTCATCCAAGGCGGCACGCTGGACAACGCCATCGTCATCAAAGGCGACAAATTCATCTGCGCCGGCGGCCTGCGCCACGGCAACGAATGCGCCCGCCACAAGGCCATGGACCTGATCGGCGACCTGATTCTGAACGGGCGCCGCATTCTGGGCCATGTCATCGCCATCATGCCCGGTCACGGCATCAACACCCAGATGGCGGCCAAGCTGCAGAAGACCTACGAGAGCATGGAAGCCATGCGCCCGAAGCCCTTTGCCCTGCCCGCCGGTGATGCCGTGATGAACACCTCGGAAGTGCTGGATCTACTGCCGCACCGCTACCCCTTCCTGCTGGTGGACCGCATTCTGGGCTTTGAAGGCGACCGCAAGTGCGTGGGTCAAAAGAACCTCACCATGAACGAGCTCTTCTTCCAGGGCCACTTCCCGGGCCACCCCGTGATGCCCGGTGTGCTGCAGGTGGAAGCCATGGCCCAGGTGGCCAGCATCCTCATGCTCCGCATTCCGGAGAACCAGGGCAAGATCGGCTACTTCATGAGCTGCGACAAGGTGAAGTGGCGCCGCCCCGTTGAGCCGGGAGACGTGCTCATCATCGAGACGGAGCTCACCAAGATGCGCGGAGCCATCGGCGTTGCGACCGGGCGCTGCACGGTGAACGGCGAAATTACCTGCGAAGCCGAGCTTAAATTCATGGTGCAAGACCGCTGATGTCGTAAAAAGGCCCAAAAATTCCGGATATGTGCTTGACATATCCGGAAAAAGGGGTATCATAGTGCACCCGCGGCCGCGGAAGCGGACCCGATACAACTTCACACCAATAGATACAGCATTATATGAGCAAGAGAACATACCAGCCTTCCAAGCGCTGCCGCAAGCGCCAGTTCGGTTTCCGCGCCCGCATGGCTTCCAAGAACGGACGCGCCATCCTCGCACGTCGCCGCGCTAAGGGCCGCAAGCGTCTTCTGCCCAAGGGGGCCGAGGTGCAGTACAAGCGCCACATCATCCAGCACGGTAAATAAAGCCGCGGGCAGCCCCTACCCCGGGGCTGTCGGTGGAGCGTATACGCCCTGTTTAAGATGCAGCTCACCAGGCGCCAGACCATGAAGCGGGCTTCCGAGTTCGCGCTGGTCCGCGCACGGGGCTGCTCGCAAGCAGGGCGCTTTCTCGTGCTCAACGTACTGCCGATGCCGGAGGGAGCGGAAGAGGAATCTCGCTTCGGCATCATCACCACCAAACGCTGCGGCTGTGCGGTGGTGCGCAATCGCCTGCGCCGGAGGGTACGCGAGTTACTGCGAGCCCACGGCGCCCCCCTGCAGCGGGGGTATTTCGTTGTGGTGGTGCTGCGCCGGCGAGCGGCAGATGTGGATTACGCAGCCCTGGAGCGTGATCTGCTGCGTCTGCTGCAACGCCGGGCCCCCAACCTCTCTCCCGCGCCATGTTGAAGCAACTCATCATCCTGCCGGTGCGCTTCTACCAACGCTTCCTCAGCAAGCCGCTGCATGTCCTCTGCGGCCCGCACTCGCACTGCCGTTTTTCGCCCAGTTGCTCCCAATACTTCATCGAGGCCGTGCAGGTGCACGGCGTCATCAAGGGGACGGGACTGGGCATTTGGCGCATTCTGCGCTGTAACCCCTTCGGGAGCTGTGGGTATGACCCCGTGCCCCCGCGCCGATCAGATACCTCAACCAAGTAACAGATACCATGGATAAACCGACTCTCATTGTCGTACCGACCTGCCTAGCCCTGTTGGCTGCCTATTGGTGGACCAACCGGGACACGGAGGAGCCCAAGCCCCAGCCGGCCCCGCAGGTGCAGACCGCCCAAACGGCCCCCGCTGCGGAGCAACCTGCCGCCGCGCAGTCCCCTGCCGAACAGCCCGCTGCCACCCCGTCCGCCGAGGCACAGGCCCCCGCCGAGCAAGCTGCCGCCGAGCAGCCCGCAGCCCCGGCCCCGCCTGCCCAACCGGAACCGGAGACCTACACGCTGACGGCCTGCAACAACGACGGCAAGCCGGTGGTCAAGTACCACTTCAGCACCGCAGGCGGCGCCCTGACCGCTGCGGAGATGCTCGACACCCCCATCAACAGCACCAAGCCGGAGCTGCAGGGCAATGTCTTCATCAACGGCGTGGCCGGACACGGCATCGGCACCCTCATGTTCAACCTGCAGCAGGGCAGCGATCCGCTCTTCGACCCGACGGTCTACACCCTAGTGAAGGACCCGAACTTCACCAACGCCAAGCAGGTGGCCATGGTGGGCAATATCAACGGCTATAAAGTAACCAAGGTCTTTAAGCTGAAGGAGATCAAGGAGCGCGACGGCGAGCGCATCGAGGGCTCGCAGTACACGCTGGACCTCCGCATCTGGGTGGAGAACACCTCCGGCAACCGCATCGCCTTCCAAAACTGCGCCGTCTATGCCGGCGGCACCACCCGCATCTCATCCGCCGAATGGAGCAGCCTCACCAACTTCGTGACCATGGAGGACAACGACTTCTCCAAGCACACGGAAAGCGACTTCTCCCACTTCTTCGGCGAGAATGACCGAAACATCGTCAAGATGTGCCAGGACCCGCTGCAGTGGGCCGGTGTGATGAACCAGTACTACGCCTCCATCGTGATGCCGAGCAACGGCACCACCGCCCCCGGCTACTACGCCGCCCCCACCCACTACCTGCAGCACGGTGAGCGCGAGAACGGCTTTGAGCTCGGTGTCTGCATCCCGAACTTTGAGCTCGCCCCCAAGGGCCCCGTGGCCGGCAGCGAGAAGGTGCTGGACTTCACCATCTTCACCGGCCCCAAGTATAACCTGATGCTGCATGACCTGGACAGCGAGATCCGGGGCCTGAGTAACATCATGGACTTCGGCATCCTGGCCTTCCTGAGTTACCCGATGGACTGGATGATCAACCTCTTCCACGGCCTCTTCGGCAACTGGGGCTGGGCCATCGTGGCCATGACCTTCGTCATCCGCTTGCTCATCTGGCCTCTCTACCGCAAGAGTTACATGAGCATGAAGCGCATGAGCCTGTTGCAGCCCAAGATGAAGGAGCTGCAGGAGAAGTACGGCGATGACCGCCAGCGCGTGAGTACGGAAATGATGAAACTCTACCGGGAATACGGCATCTCCCCCGTGGGTGGTTGCCTGCCGATGCTGGCGCAGATGCCCATCTTCTTCGCTTTCTTCTGGGTGCTGCAGGCGGCGGCGGAGTTCCGCAACGCGCCGTGGATGGGCTGGGTGACTGATTTGTCCCAGATGGACACCGTGGCCAACATCCCCCTCGGCTCTTGGGAGATACCGGTCAACCCGCTGCCCTTCGTCATGGTGCTCACCATGGTCGTGCAGATGAACATGAACCCCACCACCCTGCAGGATAACACGCAGAAGTGGATCATGCGGCTCATGCCGGTCTTCTTCTTCGCCTTCTGTTACCTCTACCCCAGCGCGCTGGCCTTGTACTGGACCACGACGAACGTGATCTCCATCTTCCAGACTTGGCTCATTCGCCGCATGCCTGCCCCCACCCTCGAGAAGGTGAAACAGGAGGGCAAGAAGCGCAAGAAGGGCTTTATGGAGCGCATGTTGGAGGCCCAGAAAGCCGCTCTGGAAGCCCAGCAGGAGAAAGAGCGCATGCGTAACGTGACGCGCCGCTGATACTCCGCTGCTTTTGTTGACATCAGTCCGCCCGGTCTGCCGAACGGTGACCGGGCGGCACTGTTTTCCGGCAGCAACGTGCCCGACAGCGGTGCTATACGGCAGCTTTTCGACCTGCGGGGCTTGTTTCTTCCATACTTTTTTACCCGGGCGGCTTTTTTTTATTCTCAAACGGCCGGAACTGTGGTATAGTATGCGCGAGGGAGGATAAACCCTCCGCGCCCCCCCACCGGGCCACACCAGAAGCATTGAGACATGAAAACGAACGCTATCATCACACTCGCAGCCATAGCAGTGATACCGGTCGTGCCGGTTTCCTGCAGCCACAGCACAGATGCCACCCCGAGGGCCGTTGCCCCGGCAGCAGCCCCCTATATGCAGTTGAAGCTCAGCGCCTCCACCAAGGATGTGCCGGTGAAGCAGAGCCTGATCACTTGGATTGAAAAGGGAGTTGCCGACGCCAACGCCAAGCCTTCCGCCTCCGAGACGAGCCGCAGCCCGCGACCCTTTGTGGCCCGCATCATCTCCGGAGCAGACACCTATTACTGGGAGGGTACCGCCATCCGCAAGGTAGGTTGGCCCGCCTATTTTGAGAATACGGGCATTGAGAAACTCGCCGCTGCCCGCTATCCCCGGCTGCATGACTATATGCACAACGGCCTGAAAGAGGGGACCTCCGCCGAGACCATTGCCAAGCAGGCTACCTCCCTCATCAAGAAGCTGCAGCGCGAGCACTGAGCTTCCCCGCACGCCGTTTAACGGTGTTCATCCGAGCCGCCCCGGCCCCCCGCCGGCAGCGGCTCGTCTTTTACTGCACCTCACGCTCGAATACCGAGGATGCGCTCGGCGCGCTCAATCTGCTCGGGCGTCGGGGGAGGAATATCGGGGAGGGTGTAGGGGATGCCGAGCTGCTGCCACTTGCCGAGGGCGAGGGTGTGGTAGGGCAGGATTTCGACGCGCTGCACGCCGTTGAGGGAGGCGATGAAGTCCCGAAGGCGGGCAAGCTCGTCCGGGTCATCGGTGAGACCGGGGACGAGGACGCGGCGGATCCACATGGGGATGCCGTGGTCGGAGAGCCAACGGGCCATGGCCAGAATGCTGTCGTTCGGTTGCCCGGTGAGGGCGTGGTGGGCGGCGGGGTCGAGCTGCTTGAGGTCGAGCAGGACGAGGTCCGTGTGCTCCATGAGGCGGCAGAAGTGGGAATAAAAGGGCTCCTCCTCGGTGAAGGGACGGCCGGAGGTGTCGAGCGCGGTGTGTACCCCCTCCTGCTTGGCCAGACGGAAGAACTCCGCCATGAATTCCACCTGCAGCAAAGGCTCGCCGCCGCTGACGGTGATGCCGCCGTTATTCTTCCAATAGTTGCGATAGCGCAGGGCACGCTGCAACAGCGCGGCCGGCTCCCACTCCGTGCCGCCCTGCAAGGGCCAGGTCTCCGGGTTGTGGCAATAGCGGCAGCGCATCATGCAGCCCTGCACAAAGGCCACGAAGCGCACCCCCGGGCCGTCCACCAAGCCGAAGGTCTCTAACTTACTGATGCGACCGACGAGAGCCATAAGCAAAAAGGCGCCCCGGGCCCCCTCCCCGCCGCCGGAACGGATGGGAAGGAAAGCTCGGGGCGCGGTAATGTTACTTCAGCGCGTCGAACGCGCCCTTGAAGAAGTAGTAGCCCCAGCCCCAATCGGCATCGCCTGCCCAATCGGGGTCATAGTGGTGCTGCGGACGCAGGAAGCGCTCCGGATGCGGCATGAGGCCCATGGCGCGGCCCGTCGGGTCCTGCAGACCCGCGATGCGCAGCTCCGAACCGTTGTGGTTATCCGCATATTGCAGAGCCACACAGCCGTTATCCATATACTTCTGCGCATCCCCCGGGTCCGTCACCAAACGCCCCTCGGCGTGGGCCGACGGCAGCTCGAAGGTATCCGGCAGGTAGCGGGTGAAGGGGCAATCGCGATTAACCTTCACGAGCTTGTCCCACATGCACTCAAAGCGCTCCGACTTGTTCCAGATCAGCGATGCGCGGGGCAGAATGCCCAGCTTGGTGAGGATCTGGAAGCCGTTGCAAATGCCGAGCAGGAAGCCACCGTTCGCGTGGTGGGTCATCAGGGCATCCCCCAGAAAGCGCTCCGTCTCCAGCTGCGCCAAGCGGCCGCTCATCACGTAGTCGCCGTAGGAGAAGCCGCCGGAGAAGACGACAAGCTGCGCCTTCTTAACATGCGCGGGCGTGGCCGTGGCGATGGGCTGCACCTGCGTGGAGAAGCCGACGGCGTTCAGCGCGCGCGCCGTCTCCACATCGCAGTTCGTGCCGGGATATTTCAGTAGTAATGCGTGAGGCATAGAAATAAAGAGTCGTAAATGTTATCAATAATACGGAGTGAGACCGTGCTTCCAGATGTGCTTGAGGTCCGCCACATCGGCAGAAAGCACCGTGGCACCCTTGGCCGTGATGGTCAGCTTGCCGTCCTGCGTAGCAGAACCGATGCGCGCGCAGGGCGTACCCTGCATGGCGGCCTCGAACTCGTGCACCAGGTCATCGTCAACCTCCACCAAGAAGCGGCCCGTGCTCTCTGCAAAGCAGGGAACGGCGTTGTTCTGCCAGCCGCCCGCCGTGGGCAGGGCATCCAGATCCAAGCTGATGCCACCCTTACAGGAGAAGGCCATCTCTGCCGCTGCAACGGCCAGACCGCCCTCCGAGAGGTCGTGAGCGGAAAGCACCAATCCCTTGGTGAGCGCGTTCTCGTAGTACTGCTTGTAGACGGCGAAGTTAGCCGCGCAATCCGTCTGCGGCACCTTGGCACCGGAGATGCCCTTGATGCGGGCGTAGACGCTGCCGCCCAGCTCGTCCTCCGTGCGACCCACGATGTAGATGCTGCTGTTGCTGCGGCGCAGGGACGACCCGCGCACATGCTCTGCGGACTCCACCACACCGAAGCCGGAGCAGAGGAAGGTGACGGGGATGTTCACCGGGCCCTCCTCGGTCTCGAAGTAGTTGTAGAAGCTATCCTTGCCGGAGACGTACGGAGCCCCGTAGGCCAGAGCAGCCTCGCGGATGCCCTTGGCGCACTCCACGATGCGACCGAGCTCGGTGGGGCACTCCGGGTTGCCCATGCAGAAGTTATCAAGCAGGGCGATTTTGTCCGGATTTGTACCCGCTAACACCAGTTGGCGCACGGTTTCATCCACCGTGCCGGTACCCATGGCGAAGGGATCCGTCTTGCCCCATTCCGGCAGAATGGCCAGCGCCAGGGACATGAGCTTATCGCTGCCGTCGATGTCAATCACCGAGGCATCCTGCGGGGCATCGGCCGTGGCACCGGCCAGCGGCTTGAGCACCGTATTGCCCTGCACCTCGTGGTCGTACTCGCGGATGATGGGCTCGCGGGAAACAACGGCGAAGTCGCCGAACACCGCGCGCAGGTCACCGGCCAGGTCACTGTCATCCAGCGGCAGACCCGTCTTGGCCTCCCCGGGGGTGAATACGGAGGTGAGGTGCTTGGTCGGCGCATCGTGCAGCTTGCTGTTGTCCAGCTCGCAAACAAGATTGCCGTTGTGCCACACGCGGAGCACTCCGGTGTCATTGGACTCGCCGAGTACGGTCATCTCCGTCTGGAAGGTATCGGCGAGCTTCTGCAGCTCGTCCAGGTTCTCCGGCTTGACGGCCAGCACCATGCGCTCCTGGGACTCGGAGAGGAAGATCTGCCAGCTGAGCATGTTCGTCTCCTTCAGCGGCGCGCGCTCCAGGTAGAGGTTGCCGCCCGTCTCGGAAAGCATCTCGCCCGCTGCGGATGAGAAACCGCCCGCGCCGCAATCCGTTACGAACTCGATGAGGCCGCGCTCGCGAGCCTCCAGAATCACGTCCAGGGTCTTCTTTTCCTCGATGGGGTTGCCGATCTGCACCGCCTGCTGGTCCTCCGTGGCGGAGGCCTCGCCCATGGCGGCGGAGGAGAAGGTGGCACCGTGCAGGCCGTCCTTGCCCGTGCGACCACCGATGACGACCACGGCCAGCCCCGGCTTCATCTCCTTGGCAATGTCCTTCTGCGGGATCACACCTGCCGTGCCGCAGAAGACAAGCGGGTTGTAGATATAAGTGGGGTCGAACTGAATGGCACCGCTCGTGGTCGGGATACCCATGCGGTTGCCGTAGTCGCGCACGCCGTGCACCACGCCGCGCATGATGCCGAGCGGGTGAATGATATTGTGCCCTTCCACCATGCTCTGCGGCGTATCCGGCGCGCCGAAGCAGAATACATCCAAGTTCGCGATCGGCTTGGCACCTTTACCCGCACCGAGGATGTCGCGAATAACACCGCCCAAGCCCGTATTGGCACCGGCGTAGGGCTCAATGGCGCTCGGGTGGTTGTGCGTCTCGGCCTTCAAACAAACGGAGAGCTCGTCATCCAGCTTGATGAAGCCCGCATTGTCCACGAAGCAGCTCAACACAAAGCCCGGCTTCTTAGCCATGATTTCCTTGCTGGGCCGCTGGATGAAGGTCTTGTACATGCTCTTAATCTCCTCCGTCTGCCCGTTGACGGTGTGCTGCACCGTGGCGGCGAAAATGCGGTGCTTGCAGTGCTCCGACCACGTTTGCGCAATCACCTCCAGCTCCACATCCGTGGGCTCGCGGTCGATCTCGCGGAAAATCTGCTGCACCACCAGCATGTCCTCCGTAGAGAGGGAAAGTTTCATGTCGCGGCTCAGCTGCGTCAGCTCGGCCTCGCTCAGCTCGCGTACGGGTATCGTTCTATACGTTGCCATAAATCAGATGTCGGTTCGTCGTTGGATTCAGCGTACGCTCCAAGTGTGGATGGCGGGGTTGCACACATCGTTGCAGAAACGGGCTGCAAGTGCTGCTTTGTCCCCCGTGCCGAATACATAGATGTTTTGCGTAATCGTCAGCCCGGTGATGGTGAAGGGCATGCCGTTGCGCCCGCGATAGTTGGTGAGGATGGCCTCTTTCTCCAAATCCAGCGCACCCTTCTTGATGCCGTAGGAAATGCAGAAGAGCTCGCCGCTCAGGGCCGGGGCGCCGCCCTCCTCCACTTTCTGGGAGATGGGGTCCACCAGCACGCGCCGCATGTAGTCCCGCGCCGCTTCCACATCGCCCTCGCACTCTACCGTGTACAGGCGCGTGTGGTTATACGTCAGTTTGTCTGCAATGGGGGTATACAGCAGCTTGTTCGCATCCGTAGCCGACTGAAAGCGGCTGAAGACTTCCAATGTAAGTGTTGCCATAAATGTAAAAAAGCCACCGTCAGCACGCGCTCCCGGCGCCGCGCAGGCGGTGGCAGCTTGCGTTCCTCGTTACTTCTGCAGGCGGGACAGCACGTCGGCGTAGGCCTCCATAAAGCCACCCAAGCCCTGGCGGAAGCGGTCCTTGTCCATCTTCTTGCCGGTCTCCACATCCCACAGGCGGCAGGTGTCCGGCGAAATCTCGTCCGCCAGCACGATGACGCTCGGGTCCGTGGCCAAGCGGCCGAACTCGATCTTGAAGTCGATGAGGCGCAGGTTGGCCTTCAGGAAGAACTCCTTGAGGGTGTCGTTGATGAGCAGGGCCATGCGCTTGATGTAGGCGGCTTCCTCCTCGGTGGCGGCACCCATCTCACGGGCGTAGTCGTCGTTGATGAACGGGTCGCCCAGTGCATCGTCCTTGTAAGAGAACTCCACGATCGGCTTCTTGAACTGCGTGCCCTCCTTCACGCCCATGCGCTTAGAGAAGGAACCGGCGGCCACGTTGCGCACAATCACCTCCAGCGGCATGATGGACACCTTCTTTACCAGCAGATTGATGTCGTCCACATCGTCCACCAAATGGGTCTTCACGCCCTTGGCCTCCAGCATGCGGTAGATGATCAGGGTGATGGCCTTGTTGAATCGGCCCTTGTTTTCAAAGTCCTCCTTCTTCACGCCGTTGAACGCGGTCGCGGAGTCCTTGTACTCCATGCGCAGCACGTTGGGATCCTCCGTGGTATACAGTCGCTTGGCCTTGCCTTCGTAGATGGGTTCCATGTTCGATGATGGGGCCGGTGTTTGTGCCCCGAACGCATTGTACCGCACCCACGCCGGATGTCAAGCACAATGTGCCGCCCCACCCCACCCGAGACGCATTTTTCTGCGCAGAAACAGCCCACCCCCACTCCACCGCACTTCATCGAGACTCAACACGCGCAGCAGGCGAACCCGGGAACAGGTGGCTACCCGCAGGATTGACACCCACCGAATCTTTTCGCACACATACCCTGGAAGGCACTGAATCTTATGGCATGATAAGTTTCAGAAATCTGATCTTCCTCATGAAATAAACCAACAGCGCACACAGAACAAACCACGGAACAGGGGCAATCAACATCATCATCAAGCCTGACATTCCACCGTCTATTCCACAGTAGTGGACAAAAAGGTCCGATATAAACATGTGAATTAAATAAATCCCGAAGGTTGTTACGCGCAAAGCTGAAACCAGTTTGTTGAGTGTCGCACTTCGAGTAATCCACGACCAATCAGTATATCGGAAGAAAACAAAAATGGCACATGAGTAAAGTAATGTGGTCAAGCCCTCAAACCTGTAAAAAAACTCATGAAACTGCATTGTACACAAACATGTAGGCAGGAAATAGCCAAGAATTCCCAGAGCGTAAATCACTGTTCTGCTCTTTTTCGGAATATCCACAGAAGCCAATATCCAACCGAGCAAGGGATACATGATGAAACCGGCACTTATGGGCGAAAAAAGCCCTGCAGGAAAATTTACACCAAGAAATTGTCGAAGAAGGGGTGCAATTGAATATGAAAAACACGCATATACAATTAAATAGGAGAAAGCCCTAACCCGACGGGGCAAAAGAGACAAAACCGGTATAGAAAGATAAATAGCAAACAACGGCCAAAAGAACCAATAGACCGTCATGTAATTAACACCAAAAATATAATTAATAACACTGCGTACGCTAATCTGTTGATCCGGATGATAAATCAGGTAAAAGGGAAGAGCCGCAATCAATGACCACGCGAGGAAGGGAACAACAATACGAAATGTACGCCTCTTAAAGTATTCTAAAGTACTGTAGCGACGTCGATAATCCATAAGCGTAGCACCCGAAATCATAAAAAAAACAGGCACTGCGTAAATATTGACAAAAGCGATAAAATGGCCGACCAACCAGTATTCACCTCCCCCCTCGCTACACATCACAGGCAGCGATGCGTGCAAACAAATCACGGAAAAAGCTGCCATTATGGACAGCAAATCGATGTACAACGTACTTTGTCTTGTATTAGTATTCATCATAGAAATTAAATTTTATGACACCATCCTTCAAATCATTTAAAAAGTGCAAAGTCATCATCTCATCTTCGTTCCTTTTTGTCAATTCCTTTTTACGCGAACCTCATATTTTCTTCCAATAAAATCGCATGAAACTGCTTTCTCCGCAGGACCAGACGCAGAAAAAGCGGAGCGGTTCTGCGATGAGAGGAAGAAGAACACTGCGAAGACAAACCCATCAGTAAAGGTTACGAAAGCCCCCCGAATACAAGCAGAGAAAGGAAGGTCAGCGACTCTGCGGGAACTCATGCGTCTTCGTTTTTGGCGGAAATCTCCTTCAAGACCTCGTCGAAGACGCGGGCTACTTCCGGATCCTTGCGAGAGCGTTCGTATGCCGACATACCGCATGCACCCTTTTTCGTATAATCGGCACCTCTCTCTAGGAGGAGTTTGATCACATCGGTGTACCCACGCGCCGTGACATGCCACAATACGGAAACACCATTTTTATCAACGCAATTAATATCAGCACCGGCATCCAACAAGGCACGAACAACGGTCATCTCGTAATCCGGGGGTTCAACAGCCAGGAACAAGGGTGTTTTGTCCTCGTCATTCCTACAATTCGGGTCGACTCCGGCGCTGAGCATCATGTTAACGACATCAAGGCTCCCCACATAAGAAGCGGTAAGAAGCACACGTTCCTTGGCACGTCTCCGTTGCTCGCCCTCGAGCCGGGAAAGAAGCAGCTTGATCAGATCCTTTTTGTTTCCCATCACCGTCCTTGCCGCCCACTCCAATGAGGCAGAGATATTGTCCACGGCTATTCCCTCCTTCAGCAGCAGATCGATCAGCTCGGCGTTGTTGTAATCAACAGCCTGCACCATGGCCGACATCCCATAACGATCCCTTGCATTGATATCCGCACCGTTTTCCAAGGCGCGCTTCACTCTGGCTATGTCCTGATACTGAACAGCCTGCAAAAATTCGTAATCAACGGGTGATAGGGACGGGGCATCTTCTATATCGAGCACAACTCCGGGAAGTGCCCCGGCTTCTTCCAGCAGGCGTATACATTCGGGGGCTCCCGGGTTATTCAGAAACTCGTCCTCGATCTCCGCAAAATCGTACGGGGTCTCAAGATCGTGCAGAGCGTGAACATTAACATGAGCCCCCGCCTCCAGAAAAAGGCGGACACTCTCATGCGCGCCCTCCATGGCGGCAAGCATGAGGGGCGTGAATCCTTCATCATCACGCACATTGACATCCGCGCCCGATTCGAGCAGGAATTTCGTTACATCTGACCTACACGGGTCACACAACATAAGTGGAGTGCAATTTTCCACGTCCCTTTGGTTGACATCGGCACCCGCGGCCACCAGCAATTTGAGCATCTCCAAATCATCCTCATCCCCGAACACCTTGAGGATCGGATAGGACACCCAATCTCTCTCCGACTGTTTTTCGATGGGCGCATTGACATCCGCCCCGGCGGCAATCATGCGTCGGGCCGTCTTCGTATCGCCGCGGGTAACGGCGTAGATAAATGATTTCTGTATTTCTGATGCAGTCATTCGGTGATCTGAAATTGTCCGTCCCTCATCGCACGCTGCGGAGGGCGAGCTCGAAGGCGCGGAGGGTGCTGGATGGGTTGGCAAGGCCCCGACCGGCAATGGCGAAGGCGGTGCCGTGGTCCGGGCTGACACGGAGGCGAGGGAGACCGATGGTGGCGTTGACCGCGTTGTCAAAGTCCAGCAATTTGAGGGGGATGAGCCCCTGGTCGTGGTAGGGAGCGAGCACGGCATCGTAAATCCCCTCGGCGCAGTCACGGTAGACGCCATCCGGCACACAGGGCCCGGTGATGCGGGCGTGGGGGAAGAGGGCTTGCAGGCGCGCAGCAGCGGGGGCAATGATGTCGATTTCCTCTCGCCCGAAAGCGCCGGATTCACCGTTGTGGGGGTTGAGTGCCGCGAGCGCGACGCGGGGGGAGTCCACCCCCGTGCGCTGCAGAAAGCGCACGAGCAGGCTGCCGATGCGCACCAGTTCATCCGCCGAGAGCAGGCGCGGCACGTCCGCCAAGGCCACATGAATGGTCGCGAGCGCCACGGTGATGCAGCGGCCCGTCAGGCACATGGCGTAATCCCGCACCCCCAAGCGGTCTGCGAAAAACTCGGTCTGCCCCGGGTAGGGGAAGCCCAAGCGGTGCAGGCCCTCCTTGCAGATGGGCGCGGTGACCACGGCATCGATTGCGCCGGTGCGCAGGGCCTCCGCCGCCAGCTCCAGGTGGTCCCAAGCGGCGCGGGCGGTGGCCTCGGTCGGCTGCCCGGGGGTACAATCCAGCGGCTGCCCCATCAGGCGATACTCAGCGGCGGGATTCACGCGCTGCAGGGCCGCCCGAATCACCTCCGGGCCGATACCGGCTTGGTCTCCGAGCGTATATCCGATAACGGGTTGTTCGATACTCATAGCTTACACCTCCTCGGCTATTTCATCCACCTGTTGCTCCTGCTGCTTGACGGGAGCCGGGGGCGGAGTCTGCCGGGGCTTCTTGCGCGGGCGGTAGGAGCGGCGCGTGTTGATGTACTGGGAGTTCATGTCGCGCTCCTCAAAACGCAGGTCAGAGTTGGCACAAGCGTGGTACACCACCGTGCCCGTCACCGCGCACAGGGTCAGCAGCAACAAAAATGCCCCCAAGCAGGTTTTCATCGGCGGTATACTACCACAACCCACCCCGGGGGGCAAGCGGAAAATGCGGCAGGGGCGGCAGAAAAGCGCCTGCTCCCCGGACGAACAGGGGGAGCAGGCGGTGCGGCGCATGCACAGCAAACCTCAGCGGCGGCAGTGCTTGTCGCGGTGGTGAGCATCGCGGTGATCGTGCCGTGCCCGATCGCAGATGTGGCAGTGGGCGTGGCGGCGGGCATGCTCCCGTGCGAGACGGGCGCGCTCGGCCTCCCGGTGGCGGCGCATCTCGGCTTCCCGGTCGCAGCAGTGCCGGACATCGCGGTGATCGCGCTCCTGCAGGCTCACCCGCACGTTCCCCACCTGCACGGCTACCTGTTTTTGGGCGGCATGGGATTCTGCGGACAGAACGGCGGCGGCCAGCACAGCGGCGGCCATGACTTTGGATATGATGTTTCTCATTGTCGTGTCTCTATGGTTGCGGGGCGGCTTCATTGCTGCCCTCACCGATAGAGACACCACAAACGCTCGTTTTGTTCAATTAAAGCAATAATTTTCTTAATAAATCTTTTTCTTAGCCTTAACTTTATTTCTTCTCAGGGGACGGAGCGGGCTGAACGCAGAACCAAATGGGCGTTACGCGGAAGCGCATGCGGCCGTCGTCATCGCGGAAGATGCCGGTGTACAGGTTGTAGATGTCGTACTGCTTGCCGTCCGGGTGGGCTTGATAGCCCACAAAGCAGGCCTCCACCACGGGGTAGACCACCCGCAGGTAGTCCAAGGCAGCCTCGCGTGCGGCATCTCCGTCCCCGGACACACCGGACAGGAGGATGGCCTTGCTGCTGCCGTTGCCATCGCCGCCGGAGTAAGTATCCGTATGCTTGGACACAAAGTCCGCGTGGCGTCCTGCAGCCTCCTGCACAGCAGCATCGCGCTCCCGCTTCTGCCCGGCACTCAGGTTATCCTCGCTCATAGGGTCAATGCTCAGGAGGCTCTCCATGATACAGCAATCCTCCATCAGCATGTCGGTGAACGGCGAGCGGCGCACATAAAGCTGGTAGAGGAGCGGCACGGCATCGAGGTACTCCGTTGACAAGGCATTCATCGAAGCAGCGGCGGCCTTGCAGAGATCCGGCCCCAACGCCTTCGTCTCTTTCAGATGCGCCTCGGCAGCAGCCGCTACCGCCTCATCCGGCAGAGTTTCAAACACGGCATAGGCAGCCTCCACGGTATCCAACCCGGCCATGAGGGCCTCGGCGGCGGCATCCGCATCTGCGAGTTTCTTCACACCGGCCACGGCATCGATGCCCTTGCGCATGGCCGCGCAGACCTTCTTAAGCTGCTCCTCAGCATGCTGAATTTCGGCAATCTCCCGCTGATTCTTCGGCTCGGCGGTGGGGGTGGTCGGTGCTTGTTCCCCCGCCCCGGCGGGGACGGACAACAGGGAGGCCGCCAAGGCAACGGCGGCCATATAGTTAATGGGTGTCTTCATGATTTTTGTTCGGGTTGAGCCGGCTCCACAATCAGCGAACGAGTGGGATACGGGATGGCAATCCCGGCCTCATCGAGCGCAGTTTGCAGGGCTGCGGCAAAGGAAAATCGGGCTTGGTGGTACACATCCCGTCGGCACCACACGCCCACCGTAAGCTCCAGGGCGCTGTCGCCGAAGGCCTCGAAGCGGCAGATGAGCTCCGGCTGCGTCTCCACCAGGGGCTCCGCCGCCGCTACGCGCTCCACCACGGCACGCACGCGGTGAATGTCCGTGCCGTAGGCCACGCCCAGGCTCAGGTCACAACGGCGCAGGGGCTCGCGGGTCAGGTTCACCACGGGGTTCTTGATGAGCATCTCGCAGGGGATGCGCACCAACGCGTTGTCATACTTGCGCAGGGTGATGGACAGCAGCTTGATACTCTCCACCACCCCCTCCTCGCCGCTCACGCGTATCGTGTCGCCCAGCCGCAGGCTGCGCTCGGAGACGATGAAAATGCCGCTGATGAGGTTGCTGAGCGTTGTTTGCGAGGCAAAGCCGATCGCCACGCCCACCACACCGGCCGCCCCCAGCAGGCTGACCACATCCACCCCCACCGCATGCAGGGCCTGCACCAAAAAGATCACCCACACCACCGTGCGCACCGCATGCTCCGCCAGCCGCAACACCTGCAGAGGCAACTTACCCGCCGAGCGCAGACGCCGGAACACGCCGCGCAGCCCCCTGTTCACCAGCCACCCCGCCGCCAAAAAGACCGCGAACAACATCCAGCCCACCGCACGCGGGTTGTCGAAAACGCATACAATCGCCTCCCAAGTTTCTCTCATACCCTCATAATACTCTAACTTCACGCCTCTGAACAGCGTTTTCTGCGCCACCCTCCCATTTTTTGACATAGAAAGAAGAGCCTTGCAGACGTGAAGAGAGACTTCTCTCCGCCGTAATGATAGTGAGAGAGAGAGGTTGGGACGCGGAATTTGGCGGAGAAACGATTTTTTTGCCCTTTTTTCAAAAAAGTCTTGACTTGAGAGTTAGTCAGTCCTAAAATCCTCCTGCAAACTTAGTTTAACCTAATACTTTTTATGAACAGCGAGACACAGAAGAACCTGAGCACGGTGGCCATAGGGCATACGGCGCGGGTCTGCCGGGTACACGGGAGCGGCGCGCTGCGGCGCAGGCTGCTGGACATGGGGATCACACGCGGCACGGAGATTACGCTACTGAAAGTTGCACCCTTGGGGGACCCGCTGGAGGTATCTCTGCGCGGGTTTACGCTTTCCCTTCGGCGCGCGGAGGCCGCGATGGTCGAGACAGAAAACTGAAACCGAGACACACCCATGAACATAGCACTGGCAGGCAACCCGAACAGCGGCAAGACCTCCCTCTTCAATGAACTGACAGGCGGCAACCAATACGTAGGCAACTGGCCCGGGGTGACCGTCGAGAAGAAAACCGGCACCCTGCGCGAGCACCCGGAGGTGAAGCTGGTCGACCTCCCCGGCATCTACTCCCTCGCCCCCTACTCCCCGGAGGAGGTGGTAACACGGCAGTACCTGACGGAAGGCAAGCCGGACCTCATCGTCAACGTGGTTGATGCCACGAACGCCGAGCGCAACCTGTACCTCACGAGCCAACTCATCGAAACCGGCATCCCCGTCATCATCGCGCTGAACATGATCGACCTAGCCCAAGAGCGCGGGGACAAGGTATACCCCGCCGCGCTGGCGAAGGCCCTCGGCTGCCCCGTGGTAGCGGTCAGCGCCCTGAAACAAACCGGCTTGGCGGAGCTGCGACGCCTGATGGTGGCCCCCCTGCCCAAGCCCGCCAAGCCCCTGCACCTGCGCCCGGAGTTGGAGGAAGCCCTCACGAGCGTACGGCAGCTCACCCTCTGCGACCGCCGCCGCGCCCTGCTTCTGCTGGGGGGCGACCCGGAGGAAACCGCCCGCCTGAACCATGAGCAGGCAAACGCCGTCGACACCCTGCGCCTGCACCTGGAAAAGACCTGCGGAGACGACGCCGTTTCACTCATCGCCGGCAGCCGCTACGATGCCATCGGCGCCCTCCTCCCCGCCGTCATCGAGAAGGCCCCCGCCGGCCGCGACCTCTCCCGCCGGGTGGACGCCCTGCTCACGCACCGAGTTTTCGGCCTGCTCATCTTCGTGGCCGTCATGTGGTGCATCTACTACCTCTCCATCGAAACCATCGGCACCTGGGGCACGGACTGGGCCAACGACGTCCTCTTCGGCAGCATCATGGGGGACTGGCTGGGCGGCTTCATCGGCAGCGCGCCCGCCGGCATCGAGTCCATGCTCATCATCAGCAGCGTGGTAGGCATGAGCCTGCTCTTCCCGCCCACCCTGCGACGCCTGCATGATGTGGGGCTGAACGGCTCCTGGCTCTACCTGGCCCTAGCGCCCTTCGTGCTGGAATACATCTGCCCGCACGGACCGGATTGGCTGCACACAGGCTTACTCTGGCTGCTGATGGGGGCGAATGCGCTGCTTCTGCTCATCTGCCTGAGCTTCCCGGGGCACCGCAGTGCCAATGCCTACGGGGACTCCACACAGCGTTTCTGCCGCAATCCCTTCCGCATCAGCGGACGCAGCGGTCGCACGGAATTCGCGGTCTGGTTCGTTATCCTGAGTGCCGTTTCTTTCGGCATCGGGCTCCTGGGGCGGGCACAGTTGGCATGCAGTGAACAGGTCTCGTCCCTCATCAGCAACGGCATTGTGGCCGGTGTGGGAGCGGTGCTGGGCTTCCTGCCGCAGATGGCGGTGCTCTTCCTGCTGCTCTCCCTGCTGGAGGACTGCGGCTACATGTCCCGCGTGGCGTTCATGATGGACCGCATCTTCCGCACCATCGGCCTCTCCGGCAAATCGTTCATCCCGCTGCTGGTGGGTATGGGCTGTGGCGTGCCGGGCATCATGGCCACCCGCACCATCGAGAACGAGAAAGACCGCCGCATGTCCGTGATGCTCACCACCTTCGTGCCCTGCAGTGCCAAAATCCCCGTCATCGCGCTGGTAGCCGCCCTGTTGGGCGGGGATGCCAACACGGCCACCATCGCCTACTGCGCGGGCTTCGGGTCGGTAATCATCAGTGGCTTCATGCTGCGCAAGACGCACCTCTTCCGCGGCGGCTACACCCCCTTCGTCATGGAGCTGCCGCCCTACCACCGCCCCGCAGCGGCGAACATCAACCTGCGCACCATGGAGCGTTGCCAAGCGTTCGTGAAAAAGGCCGGTACCATCATCTTCCTCGCCTCGGCTGCCGTCTGGTTCCTGGGTAATTATAACACGCGCCTGCAGTACCTGGGCGCGGATACCGAGGGCAACGAGCAGGCGGTGGAGCAATCCATGCTGGCGGATGTCGGCCAGAATCTGGCCCCGCTGTTTGCCCCGCTGGGCTGGGGTGAATGGAGGCCGGCTGTGGCGGCGGTCTCGGGGCTCATCGCCAAGGAGAACGTGGTAGGTACCCTGGGTGTACTCTATGCCCGCAATACCCCCGCAGAGGCCGCCGAGGGCGATTCCGATGCGCCGGAGGAGGAGGGATCCGAGTCCCCTGCCCGCACCTCCAACCTGCCCAAGTGCAACGCCTTCACTGCACTCACCCTGGGGCTGTGGCTCAGCGACCCGCAGACCACCGCGCCCCTGACCGAGCCGGCGGAGGAGGAAGAAGAGGAGGACGAGGAGGCAGAATGCCGCGGCATTGCGGCGGACCTCCGGGCGGCGAAGGCCTTCGACGGGCTCAGTGCCATGTCCTTCCTGCTCTTCAACCTGCTGTGCGCCCCCTGCTTTGCCGCCTGCGGTGCCATACGCCGCGAGATGAACAGTGCGCGCTGGACCGCCTTTGCGCTGGGTTATCAATGTGCCTGGGCCTACATCGTGGCCTTCCTCACCTACAGCATCGGCTCGCTCTGCACGGGCGGCGGCTTCGGCACCGCGCAAACGGTCGCCTGCGCGCTCGCGCTCGGCCTGCTCTGCCTCATCTTCCGCCCCATGCCCCAAACCAAATCCTGATTTTTCACCATGCAAGACATCATCATCATCGCTCTCCTGGCCCTTGCTGCCGCCTATGCCTTCTCCTGCGCCCTGCGCAACCAAGGCAACTGCGAAAGCGGCTGCGGATGCTCCGGTTGCTCGGGGCACTGCAGGGATAAGAAGAACAAGTCCTGACCCACTTCTCACAACCATGAATACAAAACCCATAATCAAAGCACTCCTGCCCGCCGCTGCCTTCTGCGCGGTGTCGGCAGTCGCAGAAGAGGCAGCCCCCTCCGCCGGGCAGCTCCTTCAGGATATGAACATGTTTGTGCCCGAGGACGGTGCGCCGTCCATCAAGGTGCAGGCGAATGAGAAGTTCGGCACTCAGTGGGCCGTCGATGCCGCTTACAGCGCGCTCTCTGCCACCCACACCCTGCCGGACAGCAACCGCAAGGCCACCTACGCTCTGCTGCACGCGCAGCTCAACCAGCGCCTGTGGGAGACCTCGCCCGGGGTGTCAACCTGGCTGCGCGCGGAGTTCTCCGGCTCCTGGGGGCTGGATGCCTCCACCGCCCGCCGTCGCAAGACGAGCATCACGGAGGCCACGGGGTCCGCACATTCGCCGCACGCTGACATCTTCGAGCCGCATTCAGCCGTCCTGCCGGAGCTCGCTCTCATGCAGTATTTCGCGGGTAACCGTGCCTGCGTCATCGCGGGTATGGTCAACCTCACCAACTACTTCGATGCGGTCAGTCTGGCGAATGACTCCTTCCATTCCTTCGCGAACGCAAGCTTCGTCAACTCCACCGTCCTGCCCCTGCCGGACAGCAACCTGGGGGCCGTGGTTCAGTGGCAGCCCACGGACACGGACTACCTGATGGCGGCGTTTGCCCGCACCCACACCGAGCCCGGTTACAATCCCTTCCGCACCGGCAAGGGCTATGTGATCACGGCGGAGTGGGGCCGCACGTGGGCGGAGGGCAAGCTCACCTCGCGCATCACGCCCTTCATCGAGCGCACACCGAACGAGGACACGGATGGGCAGCTCAAGAGCCGCACGAATTACGGCATCTCGGGCTCGCTGGAGTACGCGCCCTGCGATGCCTGCGCTTTCTTCACCCGCGCCGGCTTCGGGGCCGAGCAGGAGCTGGGCAACGTGTTCGATTTCTCCGTCGGCACGCACCTCCGTCTCATCCCCTCGCGGGAGGATGACTTCCTCGGCATCGCCTACGGCGTCTGCAATGCCGCCCACCGAGGCATCGACTGGGCGGACACCGGCCACACCATGCGCCACCGCCGCGAGCAGAATCTGGAGGTTGTCTACAACCTCCAAATCACGGATTACTTCAAGATCATGCCGCATTACCAATACACTGCTAACCCGAACGGAAGCACCCGCGGCTCCGCTCACCTGTTCGGCATCCAGGCTATCTTTTCCTTCTGATCCTTCTGATATTCAGGCTGTATGTGTATGCTCACGCGCCGGGTTCACCCCCGGCGCGTTTTTGTACCCGCGATTTCAGTTTTTTTCCCCCGGCACGGCAGGCTATACATGAACGATAACAATAAAAAAATTGTGTACCCGGTACTGCGTTTTTGTGTACCCGAATTGTGTACCGCTCCGCGCCCGGGGAGCGGATCTCCCTTGAAAAGAAAGACCCTGCAGGGTTTTAAACCGCAGGGCGCAATGTTAATTTTACGGAGAGAAAGGGATTCGAACCCTTGGTGACATTCCTGCCACGCTCGATTTCGAGTCGAGTGCCTTAGACCAACTCAGCCATCTCTCCATACTCGGCGGGTAGCCTGCGGGCAGCATTATGCAGGAGAGGGGCGAGGAAGTCAAGCATTTTTCGCGTCAAAAAAGCAGAAAAAGCGGACCCCGCGCCGTTTCGGGAGCGGCGCGGGGCAGGTATCGGAGTGCGGATGGGGTGGGATTCGAACCCACGGAAGGGGTAAACCTTCGGCGGTTTTCAAGACCGCTGCATTCAACCGCTCTGCCACCCATCCGGGGAGACCTCACGGCGAGGTGCGGGGTATGGTAGCACAAAAGCGGGGCCAAGGCAAGCGCAAATGTAAAAAAAGAGTTGCCAAACGGGGCAAAAAAGGCTATACTGGGCAACGCAGATGGAGATTTGGGAATACATTGCATGGGTTGCAGCGGCCTACTTGGTAGGCTCGGTACCGTTCGGTTACTTGGCCGGGCGAGTGAACGGGATGGATTTACGCGAGCACGGCTCGCACAACATAGGGGCCACGAATGCGGTGCGGGTGCTGGGCAAGCGCTGGGGCATACCGGTGTTTTTCTGCGATTTTCTGAAGGGCTATGTTCCCCCTGCCCTGCTCATCGGGCGGCTGGGCTGCGCGATAACAGAGTTTGACACGGCGCAGATGGGGCTGTTTTTGGCCGTGTTGGCGGCGGTGGTGCTGGGGCACACCTTCACTTGTTTTCTGCGCTTCCGGGGCGGCAAGGGGGTAGCAACCACGGCGGGGGCCCTGTTTGCGCTCTCCCTGTGGGTGGGCGGTGCGGCCGTGCTGGTGTGGTTACTCTGTATGCTGGTAACGCGCTACGTCTCGCTCTCCAGCTTGGTGGCGGGGCTGGGCATGCTGGCGGCGGCTGCGGTACAGTTCCGGGGGCAGGACGGCGAGCTGAGCACGGCGGATGCCATGCTGCTGGGCTTGCTGGGCCTGCTGTATGTGCTGGTGGTCGTGAAGCACCGCAGCAACATCGTACGCCTCGTCTGCGGAACGGAACCCAAAGCTTTCAGTAAACATTAACTTATGGAACGACTTTTCAAGAAAACAGCGGTTATCGGCGCCGGTGCCTGGGGCACTGCCCTGGCCCTGACGGCAGCGTATAACGGCGATCCCGTGGTGCTTTGGACCTATCTGGAGAAAGAGGCGGCGCAGATACGCGAGACGCGCCTGAGCCTCTGCCCCGTGGAGGGTGCGGTGCCGCTGCCGGAGAATGTGCTGGTGACGAGTGATTGGGCCGATGTGGCCGGGGCGGATCTGGTCATTGTGGTGGTGCCCAGTGTGGTGATGCGGCGCGTGGCCTGCAGCTTGGCCTCTGCCGGCTTGGCGGAGAATGCCGTGGTGGTGAGCTGCTCTAAGGGTATCGAGAAGGACAGCAACCTGCTCATGTCCCAACTGTTAGAAGCGGAGCTGCGCTGCCCCGTGGGTGCGCTCTCCGGCCCCAATCATGCGGAAAATGTGGTGCTGCAAAAACCCAGCCTCACTTTGGTGGGCTTTGCGGACCCGGCGATGGCGGAGGCGGTGCAGCACCGGCTGAGCACGCCCTTTATGCGCATTTATACCACAACCGATGTGGTGGGCATGCAGTGCGGCGGTGCCATGAAGAATGTCTACGCCCTGGCCTGCGGTATTTGCGCCGGGTTGGAGCTGGGCGACAACGCGCTGGCGGCGGTAGCAACGCGCGGGCTGGCGGAGATGACGCGCCTGGGCATTGCCTGCGGTGGGCATATGGATACCTTTATGGGTCTCTCCGGCGTGGGGGACCTGATGGTTACCTGCTACTCGCACCACAGCCGCAACCAGACGGCGGGCCGCCTGATTGCCAAGGGAACCCCGGCCTGCGAGTGTCAAAAGGAGATCGGCCAGGTGGTGGAGGGGATTCCGAACACGCTCTCGCTCTACCAGTTGGCGCGCAAGAAGGGCGTGCGCACCCCCATTGCGGATGCGATGTACGAGATCATCTACAAGGGAGTTGCCCCGCAAACCGTGCTGAATGAGCTGATGACGCGCGAGCTGCGGGAGGAAAATGTGGTGCTGTAGCGCGCTGCCTGTAGAATCCGCCGTTGTCTTTCCGTTCTCCTAAGGGAAGCACACTCCACACTCTCATGGCAACAGATTTACCGGGTAACCTCTGGCTGGCGGAACTTTGGCAGGAACACAAGGAACGGCTGCTGAAGCTACTGACGCTGCGCATGCCGCCCGTGCTGCTGCGCCGCATGAGTCCGGAGGATCTGCTGCAGGAGACTTACTTGGCTTGCGGTGCCCGCTTGGGCTTTCTGATGGCCGAACCGGAGGTGCCGGTGTATGTTAAATTGCGCCGCATTGCACTGCAGACCCTCACCGACCGCGAGCGCTACCACTTGGGTGCCGGGAAACGCGACGCCATGAAGGAGAATACCCCCGATGCCGATGAGACGGACGGGGCGATGGATGCTTGGGCGGGCTTTGCGGACTCGATTTCCAGTCCGCGTTCACATATCGAAAAGTTGGAGCGCCGCGCGCTCATTCGCCGCCTGTTGCAGGAGATGCCGGAGATGGACCGGGAAATCCTGCAGTTGCGCCATTTCGAGGAGATGAGCAACAGAGAGTGTGCCGCTGCCTTGGGCATTGCGGATAAGGCTGCCAGTATACGCTACGTGCGCGCCCTCAAGCGCTTCCGGGACGCCCTGGTCGGCTCCGGTCTATTCTGTTGAGGCCCATGACGGAGGCAGAGCACGAGGAACAGTTAGCCGAGGCGGTGGAGACCTACCTGGAGTTCCTGCGCAGCGGGCAGGCACCGCCTCTGCGCGAGTATGCCGCCCGCATACCGGACTGCGAGAAGGAGCTGCTGGAGCTGCTGCCTACCCTGGCGGATATGGAGCAGGTGAGCGCGGACAGCGCGCCTGCCCGGGCGGCAGCGCAGGTGCATTTTCCGGAGGAGTTGGGCGGTTACCGTTTGTTGGAGAAAATCGGCAGCGGCGGTATGGGGGTGGTGTTCCGCGCCGTGCAGGAGTCGCTGCACCGGGAGGTGGCGGTCAAGATTCTCTCCCCTGCCTGGAACCGCGAGGAGCGGCAACTGCGGGCTTTCGAGAATG
This sequence comes from Akkermansia muciniphila, assembly GCA_004557455.1. Classification (GTDB taxonomy): domain Bacteria; phylum Verrucomicrobiota; class Verrucomicrobiia; order Verrucomicrobiales; family Akkermansiaceae; genus Akkermansia; species Akkermansia muciniphila_D. The sequence continues at coordinate 58,517 of SFDX01000031.1, forward strand.
AGTCGCGGCTCATCGCGGGGCTGCGGCATACGAATATCGTGGAGGTGTTCGGTGCGGGGCAGGAGGGGGACTACCGCTACTATGTGATGGGGCTGGTACACGGTGCCGGGGTGTCTGCCAAGCGGCTGCAGCAGGTGTATGCGGGGGAGCCTTATGAGCGCGCGGTGGCGCGGGTGGGCTTGCAGGCAGCCAAGGCGCTGGCTTTTGCGCACCGCCACGGGGTGCTGCACCGGGATGTGAAGCCGGGTAATTTGTTGCTGGATGATGAGGGGGTGCTGCATGTGAGCGACTTCGGGCTCGCGACGGTGCTCAACTCCGGCGAGGGGGCTCCGCTTGTTACCCAGAGTCATGACGGGACGCTGCGTTATATGCCACCTGAGCGGCTGGCACGCGGTGTCAATTCGTTCACGGGGGATCAGTACTCCCTGGGGCTGACACTCTACGAGCTCATCACGCGTCGCCCCGCCTTCCGGGAGACGGAGCCGGGGTCGCTGGTGCACCGCATCTGCGCGGAGCCGCTCCCGCCCCTGCGCGGGGAGGGTGAGTTGGGCGCGATTATCAACAAGAGTATCAGTTTTCACGAACAGGATCGCTACCCTTCCATGGCGGCCATGGCGGAGGATCTGTCGCGTTTTCTGTCGGGGGAACCGGTGGCGGCGCGTCCCGCCTCTGTGCTGCGGCGTTATGTGATGTGGATGCGGCGGCGACCGGCAGTGGCGCTATGGAGCCATGCGGCGGGGCTGCTGGTGGTGCTGTTGCTGGCCAGTATCAGCATAGGGTTCTGGCGTGTCAACCGTTCCCTGTCGGGGGAGAATGCGCAGCGTTTGCGGGCGGAAAAGAATGCCGCCATTGCCGATGCCGCCATTCACCGCATCTTCCAAGGCTTGTTAGGCAAGGATGCAGGCATGCCGCGCGATGTCCTGGCCTCTCTCACGCGTGAGGATGCGCGCCTGATGCAGGATCTGTTGCCGTATTATGAGCAGATTGTGGCGCAGGCCGAGGAGGGCGATGGGGATGACAAGGTGGCGCAGGCTTGCCGTGTGCTGGCCGCAATTGCCCAACAAACGGGTGATTATGCGGCGGCGGAGCATTACTATCGGCGCGCGGCGGCGGGGCCCGCAGCCGATGATGCTGCCCGCCTGCGCTGCCGAAACGGTCTGGCGGAGGCCCTGCTGCGCCAAAATGATAAGAAAAAAACAGCAGAGGCGCGCGACATTCTGCGCCGTGCCGTGGCGGCGGGGGATGTTCCGGGGGCTACCTTCGATACTCGGCTGGAGACCGTGCAGAGCCTGCAACTGCTGGCGCATTCCTGTGGCGGGGCGTCCCCCCTACCCCGTCCCGGGCACCCGCGGCGAGCGGCGGCTCGCTATTGGCAGACGCATGACCGCGCGACCTCCGACACTCGCCCCACGTTCGGGCCCAAGGGCAAGGGTCGCCGCCCAGCGTCCGCTAATGATGCTAACAAGGAACGCGGCGACTACATCAAGCGTGCGGACGGCATTCTCTCCGCCCTGTTAGACGAACAACCGGATAACCTGCGCGTGCAGGCACAGCGGCTCTCTCTGTTGGCCGATACCCCGCAGCCGGAGCTGCAGAAGCTGCTGCTGCCCGAGGGGGAGACCGCGTTCTCCCTGGCCGAATCGCTGCTGGCCAAGGATGAGGGCAACGAGCTGCTCCAGCGGCTCTTCCTCAGCATTGTTACCGCACCCGCCCCGCCGGAGAACTCGACAGACACGGCTCACTTAGCAAAAGCCGCGCGGATTGCAGGTAAACTTGTCGCAGATTATCCCGCCGACGCCGACCTCATCCTGCAGTATATCATCATCCGCGACCGCTACGCCGATGCCCTGGCCCGCGCCGGCCAACGCGATAAAGCCGCCGCCGAGGGCGAGCGCACCCTCGGCGTCCTCTCCCTTCTCACTGCCCGCGAAGACTTCTCCCCCGAGCTCCGCGAACGCCTTGCCTTCCTCGTCGCCCTCCACCCTGAGCAAGACGAATCCCGTACCCGCCGCGAGGAAGAGCTCGAGCTCCTCCTCCAAACCTACGACGACAAACGCCGCCGCGCCCTCCGCCGCCGCTTGGACGACGCCCGCCGCCTCTCCCCCCACCGCCCGCGATGATGGAGGGCGGTGGCTTTTCGGACTGATTATGGTGTGTTCGCTTTTTCGGACACACCTCAAAGGGTCTCGCCTTTTGCAGAGGATTATAAACGTACTCCGAATCTATTTACACTTTCTTCATGGTTGATTACTATGCCAGCATACAACTATGAGATGGAGAAGTATATGAAAACATACCCGATTATGGACTTTACGGCTCCGAATGTCTATTTTATCGGCACTCCGTCAGTTTTTATGACCACCCCACGGGAGCCAGCGCTTCGTGAAAGCTCCTGCAGGTGGATTCCCGTAGCTTCAGATATAGGTACCGC
>SFDX01000005.1 GCA_004557455.1 Akkermansia muciniphila
CGGAGTGCTTTTTTCTCTGCCTTCTTCATGTGTTTGAGGTCTATCTGCCCTTCCATGGGGATATTATATCACAATAATCTTAATATGCCAATTTAATAATAGTTTTTTACACCGCAGCAGGTCCATCACATCCGTGCGTCGCCAGTAGTAGATCTGGGCGTAGTGCCGGTGCACCAGGTAGCAGGTTCGGCAGGCTTTGTGCAGCTGCCGTCGTGCGGTCCGTGGTGTCACCCCCAGCAGGGCTGCCGCTTCATCGGTGCAGATGCACCCCTCCGGGGCGACTTCGTAGGCGCGCCCGGTCTCGGGGTTTAGGCCCGGCATCGCCCGTCGGCCGGTCGCTTCCGGTTCCGGGTACTTTACCCCCGGCACTCCGTAGAAGCGCCGGTTCGGTTTCTCGCTCGCTGTGCTCATCTTGTCCTTGCTCATGCTCGGTGTGTTGCTTGCTGCGTCACCAGATTAGCACCCACCCGCTGCCGGGGCAAGGTGCTCGTCTCTCCTTTTCCTAAGCCCTTCTCTCTCAACACCTTACAGCCACACCCCGCATTCCGCCCCACTACATTTCCCCCCTTGCCCCGTGCGCCGCTCTCCGCGCCCCCCAGTCTACAGCATTTGAAATGCTGCGTCAAGCAGAAAAGGCGGGAAAAGGCGAAAAAATCGGGCAAAAAAGGGGTTCTGAGGCGGGGAGAGGGGGTGCAGGGGAAGCGGCGGGGGAGGGTCGGGAGGTGTTGAGGCTCAAGGGATAAGGGTGTGGGGTGCATTTCAAATGCTGTATTCTCAGAACGTGCGTCAGGGGCACAGGTTCCTCCCGTCCCCTCCCCGTCATCTCTCTCTCAACACTTTCTCTTTCGAGTCATGAAATTACACCTCCCCTCCCGCCTTCGGTCGGCCCTGCTCGCCTGCATGGCCCTCATCTCCCCCGTTGCACCCTCCGTCTCCGGTGTAGCCCTCACCGCAGGTGTCGCCGCTTTTGCCCTTTGTCAGGTAGAAGCCTCGGTTCTCACATCGGAGACGACAACGGTAGGCAATGTAACCTATTCCGGTTATGTCATTGAGTATGTCGGTGATGAATCGACCGGGCTACTTCATGCGGCTCGGTTCAAGGGGGATCTAGTAACTGGATCGAATACGAAATATAAGGGCAGTGCTGTCTCAGATTCGCCGAAGTCCTTGGGGATTACTTCTTATTCCGATGGAACGAATGCTAAAGTTGACAAATACATGGACGGAACAGGGGAGTATGACGAGCAAAACCTGTATTACTTGTTCGTTCAGGATACGGGAACGGGGCATACGCATGGCCACACGCTCAAGCTGAATTCACCCGCAACCGGTGCCGACATTACTCTTAAATGCTCATTCGCTCCGATTACACTCGGAGGTCTGATTACAACGACCACGGGCAGCACTAACAGCTACACAATTGAGTCAACTAATAGCGGTGGGACCGCTGCTCAGGCTAGAGATTTCATTCTGGTTGCCGGTTCTTGTGGCCTTAAAATGGACATCGGAGTAAATACCACATTAAAAAGCAATGGCGGAAAAATGGAGGTTCAGAGCGGTGGAACTTGGAAGATAGCCTCAGGAAAATCCCTAACGCTAAATTCCGGCACCGGTGACCTGAGCTTTGCAAAAGATCAGACAGTTGGGGTCGTAGGCGATGGAACTCTCGTTCTCTGTGGGGGAAGTATCACCAACTCCGGCACGCTGAATCTTGGCTCCAAACTCTCCATCAATCGGGCGATCACCAATACAGGAACCATTAATGCCGCTGCCGGTGGCACGCTTATTAGTATTGACGATCTTTCTGCTTTTACCCGCGAAGATGGAAGCACTCTCAGTGATGGAGTTAACGGATACGTTGCAAAAAGTACTGTGGAGATTTTTAGTTCGGGTGGCACGTTGTCCGGAGTATTCAAAGCGAGCCACAGGGGCGGTACAGAGGCCGTGATTACGGGCGGAAGTGTAACGCTGGATTTGAATGGAGGCCTCTATTACATCAATAAGGGGGACGTGGTTACCTCCACTTACGGCACAGCACAGAAGGCTACTGGTTTCCTTTTTGAGGGGGAAAAGACTTCATTAACCATAGACAGTGAGAGGAGTGATTCATGGGGCAATATCGAGATGAAGTCGAAAGAGTGTTCCCTCGTTTTCGCGAAGGATGCTATCGTAGGCACCCTTTCCACCACGACGAGTAATTCTTCGTCTCGCAATATTACCGTCAACTCCGGAGTCGCCGTTGAGATGGAGGCGATCAACAATAATTGGGGTATGGGAACCTTGACAGTGAATGGCAAACTGACGGTTGTTGGTACGCTTACAATGTCATCCGGTGCAGTTGAACAAAGAATTACCGGTTCCGGAGTAATTGGGGCTGATATATTTAAGTTCGGCAACGCCGGAACCTATAACGTTGATGTCGCTGAATTGAAAGTAAGCAAGATCTACAACAGCTTCAGGGGATCTACCCTGAACATTACGGGTGGATGTGTTACTACTGAAACCATAGAGCTTGCTGATAATAAGGATGGAGCTACTTGCAAAGTCAACGTATTGAACGGTGCATGTCTCCGAGTAACCGGTGGAGACACTAATGACACTAATAGCTACAAAACTACCGGGATCATGTTCTCGGAGTGGCAGTCCACTTCAGAGATCACAATCAATGGTACCATGATTGCAGAATACGCCTCAGTGCAGTCAGGTGACAGAGGCTTTACCCTTACAGTGGGGGAAACGGGCACTCTTCTGACAAAGGGGGTCGGAGCCTTTACGACGTCCGGAATGGCAGTAACAACCACATCCACCCTGACACTTCAGGATGGTGGTCGTCTGATTCTCGGCACGAACGCATTTAATTCGACTTCCACCACTGCAACGATAAATGTTGTATTGAATGGCGGTACGATTGGAGCCTATGTAGGCGAGATGGCCATAAACAAGTCTCTCTCCGTTTTAAATGGGAAAGTCGTTACCATCGATTCTTCCCGATATTATGTAGATGGAAACGAGGTTAAGAAGGGGGACGAGCTTTCTCGGATTACGATCAATGGGGGACTGTCGGTGGACGGGACGCTTAATATTACCGGAGCGGGTAGCGTCACCTTGTCTACCCTTACGGGCACGGGTAAGATGCTCGTCAACGGGGGGACAACGGAGGTGACAAGTGCGCTGACAGGCACCACGGCTGTTGAAGTGACAGGCGGCACCTTGACGTTGGCAGGCGGTACAGCTGCGGGCAGCGGATCGGTGACGGTGAAGGACGGCGGCACCCTGAGCCTTAAGGGCGGAGCAGATGTGGCCGTTGAGACCTCCTTTGCCTCCGATACGGTCACCTTGGAGAAGGGTGGTGTGTTGACCTGCAGTGGGAAGACTACTCTCACGGGAACGGTTACCGGCAGCGGGACCTTGACCGTGGCGGGTGGCTCTGAACTGACTGTATCGGGGACTGTCTCTCTGGGGGCTACAATTACCAACGCCGGTAAGCTGTCTCTGGGGACGGGCGGCAGCCTGTCGTTCAGCTCCCTTGCCGAACTCAATTCCAAGGGCACATCTTACTATGATGCCGTTATGAGGTCGGAGTCCGTCAATGGCTATGAGTCCGGTACCTATTACATCGTGAAGGGGAGCGGCACCATCGACTCTCTCCCGACTGTTTCCGTGGACGGTGCGAATTTCGATGTTACCGTTGAAGGGGGCAATGCGACGATCATTAATTCCGGCAAGAGCGGGCTCTATTACATCAACACGGGAACTGTCAATTATGGTGGGAAGGATGAAAAAGGCGACCCACTCAATGCAGCGGCATCGGATGATACGATTGGTCTCGTGCTGAAGGGCGGTACGCTGAACATGTATTCTTCTTTGAACGAGAAGGCCGAGAGGGGTATTATCGTTGCCGGCAAGGCGTCGATTCTCCTGTGTGAAGGCGGCTCCCTGGAGGACGTCGCTCTGACGGTAGAGAAGAAGGACGGTGTGCAGCTCAAGTTGCAGAGCTCGGATGGCGGGAGTGTCACCCTGAAGCAGCTGACCGGTGAGGGCGAACTCGTTGAGGGCAGCGACGTGGTGGTGAAGGAGGGCGGCAGCTTTACCGGCACCTACAGCGGGGCTGTACGCTTCGGCACGGCGGCGGACGGGGCACTCCAGAAGCTGTGTGCGGACGACAACCTGACGGTGATTGGCACAGCCGGCACGGTGGAGGTGACGGGGCTGAACAATGCCGCAGCAGCAGACAATGTCTTGGGTGGCATCGACACGACGGGGGCAAGCGTGAAGCTGAACAACAAGACGGATGCCGACGCGCCGACCAAGGTGACGCTGGTCAATGCTTCATCCATGAACGGCGGTGAGACGGGATGTGAGCTGGAGTTCACGGTGTCCGCGGCACAGGTAAATGCAAATCTGGCGGCGGATAAGGCCGATAAGCCGACGGTCATCACAGGCAAGAAACTCGATCTGACCAACGTGACACTGAAGGTCAATGAGGTGGATAACATGGGCTTCGCCTACAATACCGACGGGCCGGAGAAGGACATCATCCTCTTCGTGGTCAGCGACAATGCCGGCAGCACGGTGAACAACGTGACCGTAGACATGAGCGGCTGCTCTTGGATGAGCAAGTACTTCACCAACTTCCGCGTGGTGGAGGGCTCCGTCAACGTGGTGGCGGATGCGAACACGGGCATCTATGCTTCGCACGGGCAGACGCCCAACGGCACGGCGGGCCTCGCTTTGGCGGGTAAGGCGATGTTCCACGTCGATCCGCAGACCCAAAACCCGGGCAGTGAGTTGGCGCAGGTGCTCGATATGCTGGATAACTACATTGCATCCGGTAACAACGGCGCGATGGACAAGCTGGGCGCGGCGCTGGCGGGCAGCTCGCTGTCGGCGGTCGGCATGGCTGTGTCCGATGACGTGCAGCGTCAACTCCGCTCCATCCGCAACCGCACGACCACCATGGGCGTCAACGAGTGCGTGGTGAACGAGGACATGCCCTACGTCAACGGCTGGATCAGCGGCGATGGCAACTACCGTCAGTTCAGCGAGAGCGGCACGGATGCCGGTTACCAGGTCTCCTCCTGGGGCGGCACGGTCGGCGTTGACGTCGATGTGAACCCGAACCTCACCCTCGGTGTAGCCGTCAGCGCCCTCTTCGGCGACTACACAGGCAAGGCCGCCGACACCCTGACGGGCGACTTGGATACCCAATACGTCTCGCTCTTCGCCCGCGTCTCGACCGGTTCCTGGGTCAACACCTTCGTGGGAACCCTCGGCCGCGCCGATGTGGACCTCGAGCGCACCATCCCGGGCATTGCGGGCAAGACGACCTACAAGACGGACGGCATGATGTTCGGCTTCCTGTACGAAGTTGCCCGCACCTTCGCCCTGAACGAGGACGCGAGCACCTGCGTGCAGCCCCTGTTCAACATGAGCTTCACGACGGAAGGCGGCACGGCGGACACCCGCCTGACTACGGACTCCGCTTCCCTCACCCAGTTCTCCCTCGGCCTCGGTGGTCGCCTGCAGAGCGTCGTGGGTGAGAACGAGTACAACCGCGCCTCGATCTTCGAGGCCCGCGCCCTGCTCAAGCTGGACCTCGGCGACCGCTACAACAAGCTGAACACCGCCCTCGCAGCCCTGCCGACCGCCACGGTCAGCACCCGCAGCAACGAGAAGGGCGTCATCGGTGCCGAGGTAGGCGCCAGCCTGACCATCCCGATCTCGCAGGATGCCGGCTCCGTCTTCTTCGATGTGAACGCCGACTTCCGCGCCGACCAGACGGGCGTGAACGGCTCCGTCGGCTACCGCGTGAACTTCTGATCCCAACAGAAAGCCGCTCCCCCCGGGCCTGCCGCAACACCGCGGCAGGCCCTTTTTCAACCGCGGAATGAAAGGCGGAGCCGGGCACAGGGGGTAAGAGAATTCACACCACCGGGGTAGTAGAGGGCGAGTAAAGGCTGACCGCGGAATGAAAGGAATTTTCGGAGACTGATTGGCCTGCGGAACTTCGGCAAGACATCGGGGCAAATTCATGGTAGGTGGCTATAGATTTTTATCAAAAGAGCAAAGGCCTCTACCACCCCGGCGGTATGAAGTCTGTACCAAGCTAAGCATGACTTAAGCTCTCCAAGAATTCCTTTTATTCCGCGGTCCTCTCCTTCTTGCTCTCTATTACCTCGGCGGTGTGAAGTCTCCCACCCCCTCCTCTCGACACTGCATCCCCGTGCTCTATCGGGGCAGCCTTCCGTTCTGTGTACAAAAAGCCCCCGCAGGGGAGAACTGCGGGGGCGATTAGTAGGGCTACAGGGACTCGAACCCCGAATAGCGGTGCCAGAAACCGATGTGTTGCCAATTACACCATAGCCCTGTTGGGTGGGAACGGGGGGAGTATACACCCGAAGGCTCGCGGAGTCAAGACATTTTTTTGCAAAAGCGCAAAAAAATGTGTTCAGCGAGGGACTCCGGGGTAGCGGAAGGCGGGACGGGCAGGGGAGAGAGCCAAGACTCCCGGCGCAGCCAAGAGCGCTGGCGCTTAGCGTAGCGACGCGTCGCGAGCGCGATGTCCGGCACGAGTTGAGAACGCGGGATACGCCCTGCGAGGAAAGCGCGGATGGTGTCCAAGCCGAGGGTTTGGGCAGCGGTGGGAGAGAGCACGGGCGGCAGCGCCGCCACCTCCCGCAAGGCACCGTGGGCAAGCATGGCACGGGAACGCCGCACGATACGGGCATCGAGCACCGGGGTATCATGCACCAGACAGACCCCCGGCCCCGCGGGCTCCACCTGCCAGTTGTTCCGCCAATACGAAAGCGGTTTACCCCCCAGCAGCACGATCTCCAGGTTGCGCACCACGTAGCGCGGGTTCTGCAGATCCGTCGCCGCCGCGCCCTCGGGGTCCGCCTCCTGCAAACGGCGGACGGCCTCGGCGAGCGGCAGGGCCGAGAGCTGCGCCCGCAACTCGGGATCGGACGGAGGGGCAGGGGAGATACCGTGCGAGATGAACTTGACATAGAGCCCCGAGCCGCCCGTGACGATGGGGACGGCCCCCCGCGCTGCGATGTCCGCGATGGCAGCCAGCGCGAGGCGAGCGTGCGTTGCGGCATCGTGCGCCTGCGTGGGCGGGATGCAGCCGATGAGGTGGTGCGGCACACGCGCGAGGTCCTGCGCGGTGGGGGCGGCGGTGAGCACGGAGAGCCCGCGGTAGACCTGGTAGGCATCCGCCCCGACGATTTCCGCCCGCCCGAGACGCTCTGCGAGGGCGAGCGCGACGGCACTTTTACCGCTGCCGGTGGGACCCAGGATGAAGATGGGGCGCGGGCTCATCTGCCGAGGGGGTACTTGGGCGAGGGGCCGTATTGATTCGGCCCGGTGTGGCTGTCCAGCAGGCAGACGATGCAAACGTAGAGCGAGAGACCGGCCACGGCGACACAGGCGAAAGCCCAGAGCTGCACGGCTTGGGTATGCGCCCGGAGGAGGTCGTAGAGCCCGCTGAAGGAATCCTCCGTGATACGATGAAGCTCCGCTTCATCCGGCGCATTGCCTGCGGCAGCCTGCTCCTGCAAGGCGTGCATCATGGGGAGCATATACCGGTAGAGGAGCAGGGCGGGCGGAATGAGGACGAGGATGCTGCCTGCTAGGTTGAGCCAGACGGCGAGGGCACTGTGCCCGGTGTCGTGCATGCGGCGGATGGTGACGGGAATGCAGAAGATGCAGAAAGCGAGGGAGAGGAAGGGGGAGACCGCGGCGAGCGGTGGGATAAGCCCGCAGATGATGAGGGTGAGGAAAGCGAAGAGGTGGAACGCAATGAACTCCGCCCGGCGGCTGCGCCCGGAGGAGGAGAGCCCGTGGGCCCACAGCAGCCGCAGGTAACCGAGGGCGTTCTCCTGCTCCGCCCGCAGGGCGCGCTTGCAGTGGGGGCACTGCGTCGGCAGGGGGGCGGCGGGGGTCGACGCGGGTAAGATGGGCTGACCGCAGACGGGGCAGGAGCCTAAGGACTCCAAGGGCAGCGCCTCCGGGGCAGGGGGGGCCGGGGGAAGGGCGGAATCAGGGAGCTGAAGGAGCTTGCCGAGCGGCTGCCACACGGGGTCGCCCTTGGCGGCTACCTGAGTCTCCGGGGTAAGCTCCCCGCGCAGACAAGCGGCCCGCAGCTCCTCGAGGCTGCAGGGCCCCTGAGGGGTTCGGTGGGCATCCAGGTAGAAATAACGTGTCTCGGCGTCGGTGCTCATGGCCGCTATTATGAGCCCATCGCAGGAGGGTGTCAAGCCCTATTTTCGACACGGAATGTGAGAGACTTCACAGCGCGGGTATTGCAGAGGGCGAACGCAGACTGACCGCGGAATGAAGAGTAGGAACGGGAAGCGGAGCCGGGCAGGGGGGTGAGAGACTTCACACCGCAGTGGTAGTCGGACCCGAGAGCAAATGGACCGCGGAATAAAGGGAATTTTCGGAGACTGTATATCATGCTTTTCTCAGGCAAGGCGTCGGAGCATGTTCACAGTAGGTAGCTTCAGGATTTTATCAAACAATCAAGGGAGCTACTATCCCACCGGCATGCAGTCTGAACTGAGCTAAGCAGGCCACAAACTCTCCGAAAATTCCTTTCATTTCGCGGTCAGCATCCCTCCCGCATGCTACCAGCCCGGCGGCATGAAGTCTGCACTAAGCTACGCAGGCCACTACCTTTCCCAATATTCCGCGGTCTTTTCCGGTTGCTCTCTGTCAACGCAGCGGCCGGGTACAGTTTTCCCCGGGTCGCGAGGGATGCGCCCGGGGAAAGAAAGAGGGTTTACTCGGCGGCGGGGATTTCATCCACGGCCACGGCGACGGCCTCGGCCACTTCGCCCTTCACCTCGAGGACCACCTTGATGATGGCGGTGACCTCCGGGTGCAGCTTGGCCTCCACCTCGTAGGTGCCGGACTTCTTGATCGGCTTCTCGAGATCGATGGTGTGGCGGTCGATGGTGATGCCCAAGGCAGCGAGGCCCTCCGCAATCTGCTGGTTGGTGATGGCGCCGAATACCTTGCCGTTCTCGCCGGCCTCGAGGACGAGGTTGACCGTGACGGCGGCGATCTTGGAGGCGAGCTCGCGGAAGTTAGCCAGCTCAGCGGCCTCGCGCTCGGCACGCTTCTTCTGAAGCATGTTGATGAAGCGCTGGTTGGCCGGGGTGGCTTCGAACGCAAGACCCTGCGGGATGAGGAAGTTGCGGCCGTAGCCGGCCTTCACGGTAACAAGGTCGGCTTCACAGCCCAGACCTTCAATCTTTGTAGCGAGAATAACTTGCATGTGTGCCATAACTCAATAAATGGGGTTAAGGTGAGCGCCCCTTATACACCCTTTGCCCCCCGCTGTCAAGCACAACTTACGCCGACAGACCATTTTTTTCGCAGAAGGAGACCTCACACCGCAGTGGTAGTCGGCCCCGAGAGCAAATGGACCGCGGAATAAAAGGAATTTTCGGAAAGTTTGAGGTGTGCCGAGCTTGCTACAGACTGCATGCCGCTGGGGTGGGAGGCTCCTTGGTTATGTTAATAAAATTCTGAAGCTACCTACAATGAATGTGCTCCGATGTCTTGGCTGAGAGCAGCATGATATACAGTCTCCGAAAATTCCTTTCATTCCGCGGTCAGAATCCCTCCCGCGCGCTATCACCCCGGCGGCGTGAAGTCTCATGCCCCGTCTGCCAAGCTCTGCTGTTCGGGGAATCCGCGGTGGGGTCAGCGCTTCTTGCGCTGCTGCATCTTCTCCAAGTTGGCGTACATGTTATTGCAGTGGCGGTAGCCGCGGCGCTGAGCGAGTTTCTCCATGCTCTCGCGGGAGGAACCCCACTTAATCACCTCGATCTCCACCACGCGGGTGCCCCAGCTGCGCATCAGCGCCTTGGTCGGCTGGTAAATATCGATGGTGGCGGTGCCCACCAGCGCGCTGCCGTAGTCATCCACCGTGTAGATATAGGGCTGGCCCTTGATCTTGAACTGCGTCCCCAGAGGATAGACGGACCAATCCGCCGCCGCGCTGCGGTGGGTGTCCGAGTAGTTCAGGCGAGTACCGGAAGCCGAGCGGGGGCCGTAGGCCAAGTGGTCGCCCTCGGTGTGAGTGTAAGCCGTGGTGCGCACGGCACGGACGGTCTGCTTGGGGTGGTAGAAAGGCATCTTGTGTTTATCCCGCCCCAAGTTGGGCAGGCCGGTGCTGGGCCGGGTAGCTGTGGTGGGAGCAGCGGGGGGCACAAAGCCCGAGCTGAGCGCCTGTGCTTGCGCCGCAGGCAGCAGGCAGAAGAGGGCCACCAGTGCGGCGGCAAGTGTTTTCAGAGATGTCATGTCGTCTTGGGGAAATGTTCGGGTGCGCCTCATGCGCGAGCTCCCGCAGGCCGTCGTGCGGCACGCCGTTGCGAAAGCGCGGGGATTGTACCACGGAACGGCCCCTTCGTCAAGCCCTAAATGCTCCGGAGCTTCCGCATCGGCCTCCGACTCCTGATTCCCTTGCGCGATTAGCAAAACGAACGCCCTTCTGCTGCATCCTCTAATCCGTTGATACACGGCGCTGAACGGTCCGAGAAGCCGCCGGAAAATGTTGGACTTCTTGCCGCCCCGCCCGGCTCCGTCCCCCTCCCTGCGGGTATTTCGGAAAAACGAATCAAATGCCGACACCCCCGGAAAACAGGTGCAGAAAGAGATTGACACCCCCGCGCGCGCCTGCTAAAATGCAAGAGTTATGAGAACCATTGAAGCACGCATAGAGATCCCGATGGGAAGTCGCAACAAGTACGAGATCGATGAAAAGACCGGCCACATCAAGCTGGATCGCGTGCTCTACTCCTCCGTTTACTACCCCGCGGAGTACGGCTATGTGGAGGGGACGCGGTATTTGGACGGCGACCCGCTGGACATCTTGGTGTTCACCTCCTCGCCCACCTTCCCCGGCTGCTATGTGGACTGCCGCATTGTGGGCGGCCTTAACATGATTGACTGCGGCCAACCGGACGTGAAGATCTTGGCCGTCAACTGCGGCGACCCGCGCTACGACCACGTCCGCGAGCTGGCCGACCTGCCGCCCCACTATCTGGCCGAGATTCAGAATTTCTTCCGCACCTACAAAACCCTGCAGAACAAGAAGACCGAGGTAGGGGACTTCTTTGACAGCGCCACCGCCTTCCGGATCATCGACGAATCCTTCGACCGCTTCCGCGCCGAGCAAACAAACGCCGCGCCCCCGGAGGGAGCCTGACACCCCGCCGGGCCCGGGGACGTGACTCCTGCCTGCGAATTGTGTCAGTGCCGGGCGAATTTGCTTGCCATCCGGTGCGGGGGCAGTTACAATGAAGACGTGCACCAGATTGTTTTCAATGAGATAAGCGCCGGGGAGCTTTCTGCCATCCCCACCATGGATCAGTTGGAGCTCATGGAGGGATTTCAGGTGGATGAAGAGTCCCTGGAGAAGGGAGAAGCCGGCAGCGCCTTCGGTTGCGTAGCGCGCGGCGGCAGCAAGATTTACCGCTACCGCACGGGGGAATACCGTGTCTATTTTACGATTGAGGACGAGAAGATCGTCATTCAGCGCGTACTGCATGCCAACTCGCTGAAGGACTTCCTCTTCCGCTCCGGCACCGGCGGAACGGAGGACCAGAAGCTGGCGGGCTCCCGCAAGTTCTGGCAGCTCATCGAGGCCGGCCAAAAGGCCCCGCGCAAGTAAGGCATACCCGGCATGGCCGGAACCCACAGCAGCATACCCGGAAGCCCCGCGCGCATCGCCGCGGTGGCGGGCAGCACCTTCACGCAGTTGGTGCGCATGCGCCTGTTTTTGGTGCCTGCGGCCTTTGCCCTGTGCTTCTTGGGGCTGCAGTTCATCCCTTTTCACGACACCCTGGGCATCGAGTTCCGCGGGGTGCAGCAGCTGCAACTGCTCAAGGATATAGGGACGGGCTGCATGCTGGTCGTGGGTCTGCTTTTCTGCGTCTCCTCCACGGCGCTGTTGATACCCAAGGACGTGGAGGAACGCATTCTCTACACGATTCTCTCCAAACCCGTGCCGCGCTTTGATTACCTGGCGGGGAAGGTGCTGGGTGTGCTGCTGCTGCTGGGGCTGTTGCTGCTGGGGATGGATGCGCTGGTGTGCCTGCTGCTGTGGGTGCGCGAGGGCAGCATGCAGCAGGAGCTGGTGACCGCCCTCAGCGCGCGCGGTTTAGGGGCCGCGGAGGCCGAGCCATACCTCACCGCCCTGCGGGAGGCCGCCTCTCCCGCAGGCATGCAGGCCGGTATCGCGTCCATGTTCCTGGGTTTTGCCGTGCTCACCACGCTCACGCTGCTCATCTCCTGCTTTACCAGCGGCACGATTGTCAGCATTATCTTTGCCCTGGGCGCCTACCTGATCGGCAGCCTGCAGGACACCCTCTTCCGCGCCCTCTCGCCCGTGGGGCACGGCATGTCTGCCGGCATGCAGGTGGCGCAGCATGCGATGGCCGGCGTGTTGCCGGATTTCTCCCTCTTCTTTGCGGCAGAGCCCGCCGCCACCCCACCGGGGCTGCTCTGGCGCCTTGCGCTGTTAGCCGTGGGGTACATGCTGCTGCACCTGGCGACGGCCACATGGATTTTCAACCGCAAAGAGTTTTAGCAGCCATGAAAGACCTGCTCCGAGCCGCAGCCGACGGCGACCCCGCGGCCTGCCTGATGCTGGCGAAGCGCCTGTTGCGCGGCCGCGGCTGCACCCGCAATTATGAACAGGCCGTGCAATGGTTCGATGCCGCCGCCCGCGCCGGTTCCGTCGATGCCCTCTACCAACTCGGTAAATGCTACCTGAAGGGAATCGGCTGCCCCAGGGACCCCGCCGGTGCCGTCTCCTGCCTGGAGCGCGCCGCCCGCGCCGGCCATGCCGCCGCCGCCCTGCGTCTGGGCACCTGCTTTGCGGAGGGCACCGGCGCCCCCCGCTGCCGTGAGCTGGCTGCCTATTGGTTCCGCATTGCCGCCGCCCGGGGCGAATCCCGCGCCGCGGAATGCCTCCTGCGCCTCCGGGGTTGACGGAGCTTCCTTGCCTCGTGCCCCCTCCTTTTGTCCGTCGCCCCGAGCACCCGGTGTGCTCCTCTGCCCTGAAAACAGCGAACCCCGCCCTGCGTACCTTGCAGAGCGGGGTTGCCGTACCAATGAACCGGTAGGAGCTTACGGACGGGCCAGACCGTCATCCGGGAAGAGGCCCGGAGCAGGGTTCGTGGCGGCACCGTCGGCAGCGGAGGTGGTAGCGCGACCGCGAACAGGCTGACCCGTGGGGCTGATCTTCTCAGCCGTCACAAAGATCACCAGGTTCTTGCGGGTGTGGCTCTCTGCCTCACTGCGGAAGAGACGGCCCACAAGGGGCAGGTCACCGAAGACGGGCACCTTATCCTCCACCTTCTGCACTTGGTCCTCAATCATACCACCGATGGCGATGGTGTGACCGTCGAAGATGCAGGGGTTGGTGTTGACATAGCGACGGCTGAACACCGGCATATCGATGCGGTTCTCCGTCAGCACGGTGGGATCCGGAGCCACATAGCCCACGGGCGGGTTCTCCGGCGTAGCGGCCGGGGCCACAATCGGGGAGCCGAAGTTCACGAAGCCCTCGAAGTCCACCACTCGCACCTCGAAGCGCTGGAAGCGGATGACATCGTCATTCATCTCCGGGTCGATCCTGAAGCGCATCATCACGCCCACCTCCTCGGCTGCCCAGTCGCTCGGCGTAGCACCGGCGGCCACGGCAGAGCCGTCACGCACGTCGTTCGGAATCTGCGGCGCATCGTAGGCCATCGGGTAGATGAAGCGGCGCACCACCTCAATCTTCGCGGCACCGTCATCCTCCGACTGGTTCTGCACCATGTCATCCTGCGGGGAAGAGTACTCCAAACCATCCTCCGTGGGACGCACCACCAAGCTGGGAGCAGACATCACATCCACGCCCTTCTTCTGGGAGAGACCGCGCATGATGGCCTGGAAAGAACCCTTGTTGTAGATGCCGGAGAGCGAGAGGATGCCCGGGGCAGCCGTCTGGGCCACAGACTCCGCAGCGGAGCCGGCAGCGATGAGCTGCTTGAGCGAGTTACCCGTGATGGCACCCGTGCCCGTGCGCAGACCACCCGTGGCAAGACCGGCAATCTGGTCGCTGGTAGCACCGGAGGTGGAGGTGTAGGTGGGCCACTGGCCCATGTTCTTGTGGAAGTTCGAGTATGCAGAACCCGGCTGGGTGGCAAAGTCCGTCAGGCTGCGGGTGGTCGAAGCACCGTTGTTGGACACGCCGCCCAGGTATGTGGTGCCGGAGTTGTTGACCGAGAAGGGATTGACGATCCAGTCAAAGCTCAGCTCCTCCGTGTTCTCCTGCGTCACCTCCACGAACTTGGTGCTCACCTTCACCATGTTGTACTGCTTGCTGTTGCCGTACTCGGTCAACGCGCAGTCCACAATGTCCAAGTCATCCTGGGTGCTGTAAACGGTCAGCGTACGGGTGCTGCGGGAGTACTGGGCGAAGGAACCCTTCGGGAAAGAGAGACCCTGCTCGCGCAGAGAGGCCTTCGCGTCGATGCGAGCGGACTTCTTGGCACCGCCGCTGTCGCCGTAGCCCTCATCATCCTCCTCGTCCTCGTCACCGCCGCCGGCGGAGGTGAAGAAATCGCTGGAGACGTTGTTCCATTGACGGCGGATGAGCTTCTCATTGCCACCGACGGCGGGGTACACCTCCACGGCGTTCTCCTCCACACGGAACTTGCAACCGGCCTGGTCGCACATGCGCTCCAGCAATTCACGGGCGGTGATGTTGTCCAGACGCAGGGCGCGGATAACGGCGGGCGGAGCCTGCTCCACCACGGTGCGGGGCCCGGAGGAAGCGGGCTCCTCCTCCTCACCCTCCTCTTCCTCTTCCTCGCCGTCCTCTTCCTCTTCGCCATCGCTGCTGCTTGCGGCGGGCGTCGGGGCCGGGGCAGGGGCGGAAGCGGGCTTGCTGAAAATGAAGTTCACCTGAGAGCCGTTCTTGCGCGTCTCGTTGCGCAGGAAGTCCAGCGCGTCCTCCATGGCGGTGTCCTCAAAGTTGACACTGGCGATGCGGATGCGGTTCAGTGCGTCCTCGATGCGCATCTGGCCGGGGGTAACGGCGGGCTCGCTGGAGCCGGTCGGGCCCAGATCCACATCCGGCAGATCCGTGGAGTTGCTCTCCTCCCACATGGCATCCACAGCCTTGAGCATAGCGGCGCGGGCAGAGCGGCGGGCATCCCCGTAGTACTGCATCTGGCGCTTGCTGACCTTCTCCTGCATCTGGCGCGCAGCGCGGTTGTAGGGGTCAATCTTCAGCACGCGGTCGCACTCGGCATACGCATTCTCGTACTTGGCCAAATCGTAGTAGCCCTGGGCGAGGGTCAGCAGGCGCTGCACCTCGTTGACGTCGCGCACGTGCTGCGGCGTCAGGGCCGGGTTGTTGCGGATCGGGTCGCGGAGCTGCTCCAGCGTCTTCTTGGCCAGCTTGTTGTCCGGCGTGCGGGCGATGACATGCAGCAGGAGCTGCTCGGCATCGTCATAGCGGCCGGCCTTGCTGTACTCTACGGAGACAGCGATGGCGGCCGTGTCCAAGCAATCCACGATGTGCTGCTGCAGCTTCTTGGTTGCCGGGGCCTTGGGAATCACTTTCCAGGCGGCCTCAAACTTCTCGTATGCTTCCTTGTACTTCTTGGCATCGTACAGGGTGCGGCCCTCCTGCAGGTATTGCAGGGACTGCTGGCGGTCCGCCTCGCGGCGAGCGGCCTCGCGCTGCTCGATGGAGTCAGTCTGGCCGCCGATTTGAGAGGCATAGCGGGCCTCCGGTCCTACGATGCTGGTACCCGATGCGGTGGATGTGCTCACGTATCCCGGCGTGCCCGCTCCTGCCGATACAGACGGGCAGGTGAGGGCGATGGCCGCAAGGATCATGGCACTCTTTGAGTTGATGAGAGGTGAATGGTTCATGGTAATGCTTTATTTATGGCAGATTTTTCTCGCTTTGTAAAGTCTACAGTTTGTATTTACGCAAAAAAACGGGATTTTTTTTAATTCTTGGGGGCTTTGAGGACCTGAACGGGGGTATCTGCCCCCTCCGGGAGGATGGAAACGGAGCTTCCCTTACCGACGGCCTGGAAGCTGCATTTGATGGAGGAACCCGGCACGGTGAAGGAATCTCCCTTCCGGACGGTGATCTCCGTATTGGCGGCGGAACCGGCGGTAACGCGGAGGGTGGCAGAGGTGATCTTGTATTGCAGGCCCTTCACGTTCGCCGCGTCCTTCTCATTGGCCTTCGGCTTACCGGCGCGCACCTTGACCGGCGCACTGTTCGGGAAGGTGTTGTCCTGCAGCACGATGACGTTCTCCTCATGCTTGCCCATGGAGTCGGTGAACTCCGCTTTCTCGAACCCGACGAGGGTGAAGCGGCTCTTCTCCTTGTCGTCGGCAGAGAGGGCGAATTTGTCCCCCGGCTTGAGGGTCAATTTGTTGATGGGGTTGAGGTCCGCTGCATTCTTAAAGACCTTTACGCCCACCTGCGCCGGTGCCGGCTCCGTAGCGAACATGGTGTCCGCCACAATGACGGCCTCGCTCGTCTGCGTACGCACCACCTCCAGCTTGGCGCCCTGCGGGGTCACCAAGGCGGGGTAGCTCGCGGCGTCATTCGGCTTGGTCTTGGCCAAAAACTCCTCCAAGTTGGTGAAGCCGTCGCCGTCCGAGTCTTTTTGCAGGGCATCGGATTGGGTAAACTCCTTGGCGAGTCCGTTGTTGAGGAACCAGAGGTTGGGCACGGGCGTGTTCTCTTCCCCGTAGCGGTGGATATCCACGCTGTTTTTGCCGAGAATGTCAACGACAGCCGTGCGCACCTGCCCGCCGGCGTCCTTGTCTGCCAACTGCCAGAGGGGCAGGGAGAAGAAGGCCTGCGAGGTACGCGTTTTGTCCTCCGGCAGGGGGGCGGCCTTCAGCGTGGGGATGGCTGCGGCCTCCTGTGCGCCCTGCACGGCGGCTTGGGTATCCTTCGCTATCTTGCTGCCGTTGGCGCTGACGCTGCCGTCGGGGGCTTGCGGGGCCTCCTTGGGGGCCCACACGAAAGCCATACCCGCTGCGGCCAGGCCCAGCAGGGCCCCTACGGTTACGATGGTTGCGGAAGTCTTCGATTGTGCATCCATGGTATCAGAAAGCAATTATTTGGTTGATTTGGCGGGTTCCGGGATAAAGTAGAGGGCGCGAACGGTGAGGTGCACGCGGGCCTGCTCCTTGTCCAAGCCTGCAATCTGTTTGGCAACAGGCACGGGAGGCGCCGCGGCCTCGGCACCGGCGGCTTCGGCACCCTGGGTGGTCGGCATGGCTTCCTGCTGCTTGCCGAGGGCATCATCCATGGGCTGCAGCGGGGTGTCGTTCTTGATGGCAAGCCCGGTAACGATGTAGAAGATCTTCTTGTCGTTCATGATGCGGTTGAGGGCATCCAACACCGTGCCGTGCTTGGCGGTGAAGGCCAGCTCCAAGTCCACGGGGTAATAGCGGCGGCCCAGCAGCTCCAGCTTCTTGGCGGCCTTGGCCGCCTCCTTGGGGTCCGGCAGGGGGGCGCAGAATACCTTGTCCAGTCGTACGGCTCCGGCGTCCACAGCGTGCTTCTCCAGTCCGCCGATGGCCTCCAGTTGGAAGGTGAGCAGGGGGACCATGTCCGCCTGCGGGGTGTCGCGCAGCAAGGTGCTCATGCCCATATCTCGCGCGGGGGCGGCGATATCGCAACCGGCGGCCTTCGCGGCGGCGAGCAGTTCCTCATTCATGCGGCGCAGCTTGGCCTGGAACTCCGGGGAGCTGAGCGGCTTGGTGTCGCACAGGGCGGGGTAGGGGGCAAATTGTGCCTTCATGGCGTCCTTCTGCGCGGCTAGGGCTTTGTTGGCGGCCGTCAGTTCCTTCTGCACATTGCGGGAGGGCGCAAACTCGGCATCGGCCATGCTGCTGATGTTGTCGGCGATGTCGGTCAACTCTTTGGTAGCCGTCTCGCATGCGCTGTGTTGGGAGAACCCGATGTACCCGAGCCCGGCGAAGGCTGCGAGGAAGCCTGCGGAGATACCCAGCACGCGCTTGTTTTCACTGATACTCATGTCTTTAACCTGTTTAAGTGTTACTGTCAGTCGGCGAGCTCGGGGATGTCGATGCCGGTGCCCAGGGGCAGCAGCAGTTGGAACTTCTCGGCATACTCCGTCTTTTTGTCATCCTTGCCCGCGTTGCCGCCGAAGCGGAGGAAGTTGCCCAGGTGCGCTTGGGCGAAGTCCGTCTTGATGCTCACCAAGCTGCCGGGGAAGGGCTTGGTGACCAGCTCCTGCAAGGGGGCTTGGTTTACCTTGAACTTGCCTTCCTTGGCATCGTAGGTCTTGAAGCTGTAGCCGGTGATGTAGACGGCGGTCACCTGCGGGGCTTTCTTCTTGGAGCCCTTCTGGTCCACCTCCACCGTGTTGCGGGCACTGCCGGGGCCGTTGGAGAGGCTGCGCTTCATGTCGATGAGGCGGCGGCTGGTCTGGGTGTCCGGCTCCTTGTCCGTCAGCTCGGTGTTCTCGGGGGTGTAGTTGATCATGGGCGCAAACTCCGTGAGCCAGTAGGCGGTGGAGGATGTGCTGTCGATTACCTCCTGCAGCAGGCGCGGGTAGACGGTGCGGGCCTGCAGAAGCTCACCGGCCGCGCGCAGGGTGTCGCGCTGCTTGCTGTAGTTCCGAGCGGCGTTCTCCACGCTGTCGTTCAGGCTGCTGAGGCGCGCTTCTTCCTTCTTGGCGATGTCCAGCTGCTGTTGGGCGGCGGTCGCGTTGGCGGAGGTGCTGTAGGCCAGGTAGCCCGCACCCGCCACGGCCAGTACGCCGGCCAGCAGTACCTTGGGGATGAGTTTTTTCTCCGCGCGGGTTTTGCCCACGCTGGTGGGCACCAGGTCGATGCTGAACTCACCCGCACCGGAGCCGGTAACGGCTGCGCCCGCCACCGCGCCCAGGCACAGGGCATCCATCTCGATGCTCTCCTCGTCAATGGCATTGCCCAGCCCGAAGCCCGCGATGGGGTTCAGGAACTCGACGGGGATGTTGAGGGTGCTGCTCAGGAACTCCTGCATGTAAGGCAGCTTGGCGCCGCCGCCGCAGATGTAGGCCTTGGTGGGCGGGTTGCCCTTGTACTGTGCCCGGTAGTGGTTGATGGTGCGCTGTACCTCCGAGCTGAGGCGGGACATGGCGCTGCGGATGGTCGTGGCCAGGGCCGCGTCCTGCTCGTTCATGCTGTCGGTATGCCCGTTGCCCAGCGAGATAATGCCGTTGTCAATCTTGAGCTGCTCGGCCTCGCGGAAGCTGATGTTGAACTCGCGCGCCACGTTGGTGGTGATGAAGGAGCCGGCTGCCGTGACGGAGCGCGTGAAGAAGCGGCCCGCGTCCGCAAAGATGATGTCCGTGGTCTTGGCACCGATGTCCAGAATCATGACGGATTCCTCGGCGTCCTCCGGGTAGCTGAGGCGGTAGGCATTGTAGAGCGAGGTGATGGCGCAATCCACCCCCGCCGTGTGCAGCTTGCTGCTCTCCACATGGCCGTTGAGCTCATCGAGAATCTCTTTCTTGATGGCCACCAACAGCACCTCGCGCTCGCCGGGTTCGCGCTCCGGCAGCTCTTGGTAGGAGTAGATGATGTCCTCCGGGGCAAAGGGAATGTGCTGCTGGGCCTCCATGCCCACCTGCTCGCCCAGGTCCATGTCATCCAGCGCCGGAAGCTTCAGGAAGCGGAGCAATACCTGTTGTCCGGATACCACGCAGCGAACATCGCTGCCGCGCACGCCCAGCTCCTCCACGAGCTCGCCGATGGCGTTGCTCACATAGTCCAGACGCATGCCTTCTTCCACGGGGTCCAGCACGATGTCCCGCCGTGCGTAGCGCGCTAGCTCAAATCCTTGTCCGGCCGGGGTAAAGACGCCCATGGTCACACTCTGGGCGCCTATCTCCAAGGCAACGGTTTTCTTATAATCAGCCATAAATATCTGCGTTTGGGGTGTTAGCTCTCCGTAGCCGTGGTGTCGGTGGTGTCGCTCGTGCCGTCACCGGGGGTGTAGGGGGTATCGCTGCCGGTGCTGCCGGAGCTGCTGCCCGCGGCCTCACCGTACAGGGGCTTGGTGGGCGGGAAGTACAGGTTGTAGTACGGGGCATACGGCGTCTCTGCAATGGAGCGGGCGCGCACGCCTTCCACCTTCGTCATCTTTTTGGTCCACCATTTGTCCTTCAGGCCGGACTTGATGCTGCTCTTGACAACGATGCTGCGGTCTTTGTTGCCTTTCACATCGTATACGTCCTTGTCATGGCGGGTCACTTCCACGGCAAAGGCGGCCACAGCGTGGGAGAGGTCGCCGTTATTGGCCACGGTGTCGCTCTTGCTCGTCTTGCCGTCCTTCTTGTTCAGGGCGTCCACAATCTTCTTGGCGTCGTAGGGGGAGAAGAAGACGGCGGCGTTGATGGTGGTGGTCGCCTTGTCGGCAGTGGCGTTCTCCGGTTTCACGGGAATCTCCACATACTTCACCACACCGTCCACCATCACCAGAGAATCGCGCTGCGCGCCCTGGAAGAGGATGTACACGTGCACGTCCAGCTCGTCCACAAAGTTCGGCACCCGCTCGCCGTCGCTCCCGTCCTTGCAGCGCGGCTTCAGATCCAGCTTGAAGGTCAGCATCTGCCACGGGTCTGCCGCTTTCGGCTTCTTGGTAAACAGGGGCTGGCCGGAGGAGAGCGTGTTGGGCATCAGCTGCGGCAGTTTCTCAATCCGGAAGTCCGAGGAGGTCTTGGAAATCAACTGCACGCGTACGGCATCGGCATTGTTCGCCACCGCTACGGACGCAAGCCCGCACAGGGCCGCCATGGACCATGAAAGAATCGTCTTTTTCATAATGCTGGAAAATCTGTGCTTCCCTTATACACTAATCCCCGCCGTTTGGCGAGAAGAAACTTCACAAACCCCGCATTTTTTTGCTCAAAAGAGTCCATTTTGCCGTTTTCGGGGCTTCATGCCGCACTTTTGGACTGTTCATTTTCGTCCGCTTGTGGTATAAAGCGCGGCGGTCATATGAACAGTCTCTTCCCCATGCTTGCCACCTACGTCCATCATCTGGACCCCGTCATTGTTGATATTCCCGGTACGCCTCTGGCGTTGCGTTGGTACGGTCTGGCCTATGTGGCCGGCTTTGTGCTGGGCTACCTGGTGCTGCTGTGGCTCTCTCGCCGGCAGCTCTACTGCATCAAGCCGGAGAAGCTGGGCGATTTTATTACTTGGGTGTGCATGCTGGGCGTGCTGGGCGGCGCGCGTTTGGGTGAGTTTTTCTTCTACTGGCTGCCGAAGAATGGGTGGAGTGGGTTCTGTGCGGATCCTCTCTGGGTGTTCCGCGTGTGGGAGGGTGGCATGGCGTCGCACGGCGGTATTGTGGCGGTGCTGTTGGTGGCGATTGTGTACACCCGGTGCGCCCGGCTTTCTCTTGCCGAGGTGTGCGATGGCTTGGCCATTGTGTGCCCCATCGGGCTTTTCTTCGGGCGTGTGGCCAATTTCATCAACGGTGAGCTCTATGGGCGCGTGGCGGATGCGTCGAATCCCATTGCCATGAAGTTCCCGCTGGAGATTATGGAGCTGCCGCCGTCGCAGATGCACGAGTGCTTCCTTAGCGCGCAGATTGCTTTCGGGGCGCCTATCGCAAGCCTGCAGCAATGCGTGGACCTCTGCCGTACCAATGAGGCGGTGCGCAACGCCATGGAACCATTCCTGACGCCTCGCTACCCGTCCCAGCTCTTCGAAGCGGCGGGGGAGGGTCTCCTTATTTTCCTGGTCCTCTTCCTTCTGCGACTGCGCTGGAAGTCGGCCCCCGCCGGCACCTTCTCCTGCCTCTTCTGCTTCCTCTACGCCGCCGCTCGTATCATCACGGAGTGCTACCGAGAGCCCGAAACCGCCAATCTCTTCGGCGTCATCACTCGTGGGCAGTACCTTTCCTTCGGTGTTATCCTCCTCGGTGTCATCTTCTTTTTCATCGCCCGTCGTCACGCAAAATTGCAGAAAATTCAAAAAATATGAAAAAAAGACTTGCGTTCCGGAGCAAAAACGTGTAAAATGCCCCCGCACGCTGCTCCGCGCAGCCTGCAACACCAAGAGAGGGTAGGTTCCCGAGCGGTCAAAGGGGGCAGACTGTAAATCTGCTAGCGTTTGCTTTCGATGGTTCGAATCCATCCCTGCCCATTCTCTCATGCGGAGGTAGCTCAGTTGGTAGAGCAACACCTTGACATGGTGGAGGTCGTAGGTTCAAGTCCTATCCCCCGTACTCAAAATAACATTTTCGCCCCGCGGTCTAACCCCCGTGGGGCCTTTAGTTTCAAGGGGGGGACTTGGCAGGGGCGTGCACGCCGTGATAAAGTCTGCATGTACGTTTTCAGTGTACACCCGGCAGGCTGTCGGTGTACATGACCGAAGGCAAAAAACGACAAACAATTCGTTGCTGCCGGTACCTTCTCTTTTCTACTACCCCCGTTTTTCTTTGGTGTGAAGAGAATGTGAGACAGCGGCCGAAAAAGGCTGGGAAATGGCTATTTATCCCCCAGACTGCGGTTAATGAGCTCTACCAGTTTATCTTCCAATAGGGCAGGCAATTCGTTTTCCAGCCGCTGTACCCTTTTCCGAAGATCGGCGTTCTCTGCCTCTAATTTTGCCAGCCGCTCGGAGGCTTGCTCCAAGTTGATGATGCGCCGCCATACGCCCCATTCCGGGTTATTCAGTTTCTCCCAAATTTGGCTGATTTGTCCCTCTATCTCCTGATGGTTCATCGTATTTGCGTGTTCGTTAATGCGTGAATTACCCGTTGCGTGATCCCCATTATACCGCAGATGAGGGTCAGCGGTGAAGGAATGCGGGATGGGTGTATGCCCAGTAGGTATTTCAAGCGACGGATACCGGCATAGTCGTCCGCATCTTGTCTTCCCTTCTCCCAGCGGCGAGCATTGAAACAGGGCATTTCGTTTCCGAAAAGGATGGGATGGAAGCCTCGTCGATGCATCTTTGCAATGCTGATGTCCTGAATGGCCCGATTGTTGCGGTCCCGGTCGTTGATTAGAGGAATAATCGGGCGGCGCCCTTTGCTCCCCATTTTCATGCAGCGTTGCACCTCATCGAGGAGGTTATCCGTTGCTTGTACCTGGGAGAGAAGAAGAATAAACGCATCGGTATCCTGAACCCCACTGTATGTTGACGGACAGTCCCCTACACGGGGGGCATTGAAGCCGGGTGTGTCCAGCAAAATGCAGTCTGTTCCGGGGAGTGGGTATTCTTCAACCCTAGAGGTAGTCGCCGTCCCCCAGCCCGTCTCGGCCCGGAATTGCCCCGAAAGGGCGTTGATCAAGGTGGATTTCCCATCCTGAAATTCTCCGATGATAGCGACCCTAATTTTCATTGCCGGGGGACGGTTTTTGCTCGAATCAAAATAAAAATAGGATCGGAGGAAATCCCGAGTCTGCCTCGAGATGTATACTACCGCAGCTCATTGATTTGCCCCCATCGTTAGGAGGTAAATGGCCAAGCTGCGGCGTATACATTCTTGCGGTTAGAATTCCGGAGCCTAAGATCGAGAGGTTTCTACCAATTCGGAAATCCTTCCTTCCAAGAGAGATGTGGCCTCATGACACTTCTTGATTTGACTTAAGGATTCCTGTATATGGTGGAGTTTGTCGTGAGCCTCCGGGGTATTTACCATTTTGAGAGCATCTTCGGCAATATCTATTTGCTTATTGCATTGTTCCAAACCCGCCTCACATGCTTTTTTGAATTCCTCACCTTTTCTTCTGATGATATCGAAAGGTCCCCCTTTTTCCGACAATGCCGATTTCAGAGCTCTTTTGTATACCTTGCGGAAGCGCGCATCGTGTTCCACGATAAAGGCATCAGCATATTGACGATTGTTTACAAAAGCACGATAAACCCCGAAAGTCAGGAATTCCCAGGTTGCGCTCCAGAAATCACAGGCCCCTTCTGTGAGAGCCTCCATAACAGTGCTCTCGCTTGGTAGCATGTTGTTTACAGCTTCCTCGAATTTGACTCCGGACAGGTGCACCTCGATTTCTGTCATAGCAGAGACTTCCCCTAACTGGGAAAACTCATCCGTCATGGATTTGCGCTCTCTATCGAACGTCTGAGATATTTCCTGAAAGTCGGGTAATGTAGGCAGTGTAGCATTGATGTCTTCGCGCAGTGCTTTAAAGCAATCCGTGCAGATTTTGATAAACGAATCTGCGAATTCTTGGGCAAGCCTCCTCTTATTGCGGAAGAGCGCTGTCAGGAAGAAATCGGGCTTCAGGGAAAGAAAAGTTTCCTGAATTCTGGGAACAGCCTCGGTGGCATACAATTTGTCCAGCTTCTCATCGTAATGCCATAATATTTTATTGCATCCCTCTTCAATGCTCAGTTCCACATGCTTGCACGATCCCGCCTTCTTTTCTTTCAGCTTCTCCAGTTTCTCTCTCACACTTGTCAGAGCTTTCTTTTTGTTCTCGATATCCCCTGATATACTCTCGTGGAATGCAGACAAATAGCCTTCCAGCTTCTTCAAATCGCGGGATACCTGCTGACAGCCCTGATTGAGGAGGATGCTCTCGAACTTATGATTCGTAACAAAATCACTCGCATAACGAACAAACCTCGGTACGGCACTGAGTTCGTCCAGATCCCCGGTAGGCGTAATGGATCCATTCTCGTCACAAAAGTCTTCCAGCTCCTGCTCATCGTCCGTCAATCTCTCGATAAAACGCTTCAGCTGCTTTTTTTGGAGATACCATGTGATATTTTCATCAGTTGTCTCCCTACCGAGATCATTGAGTTCAATGGATATAGCCCGGCGCGAAGGCTCGGATAGCGATCCATACTGATGTAGGATGGCCTCATAAGCACGAAGCGCGAGGCCGGCGTGGAGTGCATGAATCTCGGGATTCTCAAAACCGTTCGCGCGAAGAATGGGAGCTACAGCCTCTGTTTCGACGCGTTTCCACCGCCTGGAGGGAATTTTCAGGTTGGCCCCGAATATCAGTTTATGCTTTCCGCCCAGCTTAACACACGCTTGCAGAGCCTCAAGATCAGACTGGGTCAGAGCTTTATCGCCTCCGAACATATAGAGAACGGCATCCGCCTCTCGGATGCACGTTTTGGCGATTTCTGTGTCCCATGCTGAAATAAACAAACCTGGGCAGTCACATATCGAACACCCGAGCATTCTCAGATTCGCACTGTCAAGGTGGAAATCCAACCCTCCGCAGAAAGCGAAAGTGACCTCTTGCGGGCTGAATGCCTTCCTGACCTGTTCCGGACTCTTGACACGCTCCCATCGACTCTCCCAATCTTGGGGGTATGATGAGATGACGACGGAATCATCCACCTTCCATTCCTCAGTTCTCTTGTTGATTCGTTCTGCAAAATCGGGATAGAACGCACAAACAAGGAGGGCAAAACGCATGAGCTCGGTTTTGCTGCTATGGCTGAAATCCGCAGGAGTATCGCGCATTTCCTCCCACGCGTGTCCGGCAAGTTTCTCGCGATGATCTTTATCGTCCAAATTGACAAGACCCTCCGTGAGGTAGCTGACGTTGGCGGATTCTCTGTCACATATGTCATAATACACACGAAGCGAGGAGCCAAGAGAGCGAAGAAGTTCTCCTTTTGTTCGCCATGTTACTTCCGCATACTCTCTGCCTCCTTCCTCTTGAGGATGCGCGCTGACGCGACACCCGGAGGTACGGATGCCGCCACCGCCCGGTCCTACCGGGCTGAGTTCACGCCCATCGCACAGATAATTGAACAGGGTGGATTTACCACTTTGGAAGGCTCCGATGAGGACGATGGAAAAAACCTCTCTGCGCAGCTTCTCCCTTGTATCTGCCAAGGTATCTTCCCGGGGGCGCCCCAATGCCTTGGCAGCCTGTTCTACAGGTACCTCTGCCTGATTGATGAGTTCAATGATTTCCCGGAGGAATGTTCTGTATTGTTCGCTCTGTTGGGTACTGAAATCCGGAGTCATATGGGGCGGGTTTGGTTAGAACATATTATCAAGTTCCTTGACGATGTCCGACAGAGAGCGCTCGTCCTCGGGGCTCAATCGGTTCCTCTCCGCATTTTCCAATTCAAGTTCTATGTCGGAGAAAAAGGTTGAAGCAGTCAGACGGGAACGCAGGTCATCATTCAAGCGTTTCATTTCTTCCTCCACGTTTGTTGCAAGGTCTGTTTTTATCTGGCGGGCAGACTCATCCAAGTGATTTACAGCGATGTTTTTGGCCAACGCTGCCACCAAGTTAGCAGGCATCAACGGGAAGGAGCCGAACAGGTAACGTAAAGGTAAATCGATAAAAAACGGTAGAGGTGACAGAAATTCAGTCAGCGCGTAATCCCCGACGATAATGGCCCACGAAGGGATCTTGGATAGGAAGCCGGCATGGAATTCAATGGAATTCTGAGCCATGTCTCGGATAGAAAGATCTAAGTCCTCTCCGAAACGCCGCGTAGCTTCGTGGATATCCCGCCCTAAATCGATTTTAAGCAGTTGCACCGTATTACCGAGTTCGCCGGGCAGGCTCTCGTTCCATGCTTTGAGCGTGTCAATGACCTGTTGGCTGGAGGTCAGCAGATTCAACTCACTCTTTTTTGTTCGGATAACATTGTCGATCTCAGCCGCAAGTTTGCGTTGAAAATTGATCTGGATGGCGTGGATATGGTCCATCATGATTTCTGACTTGCGGTGGAATTCGAACCGTAACGTTCGGAGTTGTTTCTGCAATGCCTCCACCTGTTCTGCATTGGAGTGGCTGACGTCCAACCTTGCCTGTGCACGCATTCGAAGTTGCTCGCTCAGGGGCCTGAGATCCCGAAGTATCTTGGCTGCGTGACCGGTTGCGACATGGTCGCGGAAGAATGTGCTCAATTCCATGCCGAGGTCATCGGCGTCCGTAGTTTCCGGTGATGCTGTCTCCTTCTTCTCCGTCTTGGGAGTTGGATCGAACCACCCCTCCATGCCGAGGCCGCCGACTCCTTTAGCTTTCGTTGGTGATGTCTCCTTCTTCCTTGTTTTGGGAGTTGTGTCGAACCACCCCACGAAACCATCGGATTTGCCGGGAGTGATGGAGACGGGGGAATCATCAATGGATACCGCAGATGAGGAGTTGCGAATATCGTAAGGGGAACAGGAGGCTGTAATTCCTGCCTGAGCCAGTGCTGCACGTATCTCCCGACATATATTCTTCAGTTGAGCGGGGCTTTGAGTGTCATCGTGAGTTACGACAACAAAAACGGGAATCTTCTCGAGTTGCATACCGCACATAGATGCCAGCAACTCTACCTCACGGCGGGCAAGAGTCTTTCCTCGTACAACATACAACAGCAAATCGGCATCCCGAGCCTCAGCCATGGTGCCGACGAGGATTCCCTGATTCGGCGTATTCATTCCCGGAGTGTCCACCAGACAGATGTTATCCGCCAGAATGCCGGGCAGTGTCAACACAGCGCGGCTGTATTTCTTGGCCTTCTCGGCACGGGCTGAATCTGTTCCGGCCGTAATCAGAGAAGCAAGAGTACATTCATCGAATGTCTCTGTCTCCTGAACCAGCGTTTCACAGCCGGTGGATGGGTTGCGCTTCCAGAGTTGCAGCCGGCGGGGGCCGTTTGCAAGTTGGGTGGGGACTGCAGTGCATTCACTGTAGTCTACAGGCAGGAGAGGTTCCTTCAAAAACAACTGATTCAGAATCGTGGATTTGCCGGCCTTGAAGTCGCCCAGCACGGTCACCTTCATCAGGCTTTTCTGAGACCTCATCTGTAGTTCCCGGAGGGCTGCCTCCTGCTCGGGGGCGCAGAGGCGGGCGATGCTGATGTGTTTGCTGATAAGCTCGTTAATGTCCATGGTATGGAGATAGGGGTAAAATGGGAAATAATGGTAATCAGTTGAGTGAGTTCGCGAGGATTGTGAGTAGGTTACGGAAATCCTCTGCCTCCTTTGCTGCGGACAGCAGGCTTGCTGCATCCTGCGCCAAGATGGTACTCTTGTAGAGTGCCAAACCTCTCTTCCATCCTTTTTCGCAGTGTGCCTGCGTAGCCAATGTCTGGCTGGCTTGGGACAGGAAGTCGTCGACCATCATCTGTAACTGAGATGCGTGTGCTCCGAGGACGCAGTGAAGAAGTTGAAGAGAAGTTCCCGTGACAAATCGGAGGAAGCGGGCTTGCTCCTCCGACGTATCCCCGAAACTGGGGAACCTGGCCTTTCCCAACCATGCGGAGGCCTGGGCTCCCTGCTCCGTGCTATCGAGCAAGGCTTTGCAGCGTTTAACCATCTGCTGGCGGCGTGCGGCACTCCAGCGGAGGTGATCCAAGAGGTTCAGGCAGGGGCGCATTTCATAACGCATCACGTAGCCCATGGCGGCATTCAGTGTCGCAAACTCCTTGAGGCCCTCCGCAATTTTTCTCACGGAATCATCAGAGTCTCGCTGGTTGTCAGCCGATTCCGCAAGTTTGGCCTGAAGCGCGTTCAACCGATCGCGGTCGGATGTGCCGGGAAGAAGTGCTGCGGCCGTCTCAGCCCCCATAGATTCGATAATGACCTGAAGTACCTGTGTTTGGATGGCCGGACTCAGAGTCTCCACTGTTTGAGTCAGTTTTGTTATCCTGTCCGTCATTTCTTTAGCCAGTTTGGGCATTATCTCCTTAACCGGGTCTTTACCTTGTCGGCTGTACTGCTCACATATCTCCTCGCCGGCATTCTCCTTGATCCATGCTAGCATTTCTTCATTCGTAACTTGCAAAATGTTCTGGATCTGATCGCGGACAGCTGACAGCTCCGGTAAATTGAAACACTCTGCCAACCTGCCCAATCCATCGACCAGCTTGCGGAAGAATGTATCTTGGAACCAGTCTTCGTACTTATTGTTCATCTGTTGCTCGACGGCCGACGGAAGAGGGGGCGTTTGTCGAGACAAATCATCAAAGATGTTCAAGCGCACGCGACTTTGCAGGGACTTGAATTCCTGCTCAAGAGACGAAATAAGGTTATCGTCCTGCTCCGGAAGATGGGTGGCGATGAATCCGTTGAGTTCCTTGAGGAAATCTGCAACGGCTCCTTCTTTCATAACATCACAGGGACCGTAGATCCTGCGGAAGATGTTGTATTTACTCATCTTCTCAATATGGATATCGGCGGCAGAATGATCCGGATCGGAGCCCCTGTTCCAGTTGACGAAGTATACAGTCCTTTCTCGCAGGGGGGCGTCCCGGTCCGCTTTTTTCAGATCACTGATGAAGCGTGCCAACGATACAGTTGGATCCGGGCGGTTATCAGGGCGGTGCGCCACAACGAGAATATCGGCCTCCTCCATGATTGTTCGATAGGTCAAGTGACGGGCGTTCCGATTCGGGTCATCTACGCCCGGCGTATCGCACAAGCGCAGAGCCGCGCAGCCGTTTTCGAATTTAGAGTGGATGGTTACTTTCCTGATCAGGCACTGCTCCTCGCTGACATTGCCCGATGTTTTCGTCTTGTGACTGATGAAGTGGTGCAGTTCGCTGAGAGGTTTCCTGTCATCTCTCCTCCCGAGTTTATCCCCGGAACTGTAGAGGCATGTCTGAATGGCTCGAAGCTGAACCAAGGCCGATTCATACGAGAGAATGGATTGGGGATCCAAGGCATCCCTGTTCGGAATCCTGCTGTTCAGGAACGCTTCCAAGTCGGCTGGTGTGTCCTCGGTCAGGGATAATTTGTTGCCCTGCCACGCATCAGCCGGAGCATCATGCAGGTATCCCCACAGACTTGCCATGACGTTGTACAGCTCCTCTTTGCTGTAATACTCAACATCAAACCAGCCGTTCTCGTCTTCTGTGTACAGAATATCACTGCTGACGGATGTGCATCGCTCCTGCGCTGTGGGCAAGTCAATGCCCGTCAGCTGCTTGAGCATAGTGGATTTGCCGGATTTCTCCATGCCGGCAATACATATCGTCACCATCCCGTTTTCGAAAAGGCGACGCTTGCGGTTGACTCGCTCGGCAAACAGTCGCAGGTCTGTCATCAAGGCCCCCAGCTCCTTCGGCTTGGTGAAGTTGAGAGGGGAAGAAGCCACTGCTGCCATAGCATCGCTCATGGCCTTAATTTTCTCGGAAAGTTTGGCGAGGCCCTCAGCACGTTGCTGTCGCTTTTCGATAATTCCTGTTTGAAGCATGGATTCGGTTTGCATCGTGAGAACACTATACAGCATTTTGAATGCTGTAGTCAAGCCGGAAAACGTTTTTTTTCTTGTTTTTTCACGGGCCTCTTTGTCTTGCCAAAGGAGCGATGAAATCTCTTCTCGGTGACCTTCTTTTCCCAACTCGTTGATAATCAAGGGATAAGGTGGTGTGTGCAAAAAATGCAGAGGGTATGAGATATTTTGCTTGTACCCCGGACATTCCCTGTACATTCTGCCCTGGGTGGGTATTGTGGCTTTGTGTACCCGGTTCCTCGTTTTTGTGTACCGAAAATGTGCACCGACATGTATCGGACTGAGTAAAAGAAAACCCCACGGGTTTTAAGCCGTGGGGCAAAGAATAACGAATCCGAGCGGAGCGGGGGGGATTCGAACCCCCGGTACGGGTTTATGCCCGTACGACCATTTAGCAAACGGTTGCTTTCAGCCTCTCAGCCACCGCTCCATGTGCACTGTAAGGTGCGTGGGGAGAGTCTAGCACGGCGGAGCGGGGGAGTCAAGCCCAAAATGAGAGAAAATGAGAAAAAAGAGATTTTTTCTGCGGAAGCGGGCTTGGGGCGCATTTTAGTGTTGACTAATCGGGTGCGTGTGAGATAATGAGAGCGTTATGAAAAATCCCGTAACTGTAACCGTGACCGGCGCGGCCGGCAATATCGCGTACTCCCTTCTTTTCCGCATTGCGGCCGGCGAGATGCTGGGTGCGGATCAGCCCGTGGTGCTGAAGCTCTTGGAGATTCCGCCCTGCTTGGACAAGCTGAAGGGCGTGGTGATGGAGCTGGAGGACTGCGCCTTCCCGCTGGTGAAGGAGATCGTGGCGACGGCGGACCCGGCCGAGGCCTTCAAGGGCGCGGACTGGTGCATGCTGGTGGGCTCTGTGCCGCGCAAGGCGGGTATGGAGCGCAAGGACCTGCTGGGCATCAATGGCAAGGTGTTCGTGGGCCAGGGCAAGGCCATTGCGGAGAACGCTTCCAAGGACTGCAAGGTCTTCGTGGTCGGCAACCCCTGCAACACGAACTGCCTCATCGCTCTGCACAACGCCACCGGCCTGCCCTCGCAGAACTTCTTTGCCATGACCCAGTTGGATGAGTACCGCGCCAAGAGCCAGCTGGCCGCCAAGGCCGGTGTGCCGGTGAGCGAGGTGACTAACATGACCATCTGGGGCAACCACTCCTCCACCCAGTACCCCGACTTCACCAACGCGAAGATCGGCGGCAAGCCCGTGACGGATGTCATCTCGGACACGGAGTGGCTCAAGACCACCTTCATCAGCACCGTGCAGAAGCGCGGCGCCGCCATCATCGCCGCCCGCGGCGCTTCCTCCGCCGCCTCTGCTGCCAACGCGGCCCTCATGACGGTGAAGAACCTGGTGACCCCCACCGCGGAGGGCGACTGGTTCTCCGTCTGCTCCTTCACGGACGGCACCAAGTACGGCCTGCCCGCCGGCATCATCTGCTCCATGCCGACCCGCACGAATGCTGATGGCTCCCACACCATCGTGGAGGGTCTGCCGATCGATGCTTTCTCCCGCGAGAAGATCGACGCCAGCTGCAAGGAGCTGCTTGAGGAGCGCGCCGATGTGGCGGACCTCCTGAAGTAAGGCCCTTGCTGCACACGGCTCCGGCTTGCTACCGCCCGAGCCTCCGAACCGGCATCCCCACTCTCTCCCCCGGGGCTGCCGGTTCTTCCGTCTACCGGTGCACAGCGGGAGAGCGCATGCTGCTGAAGACATCAGTGGCCGAGAAGGGAGGACCGCGGAATGAAGGGATGAACGGGCAAGGTAGAGGCCTGCGTAGCGCAGACTTCATACCGCCGGGGTGGTAGCACGCGGGAGGGATTCGACCGCGGAATGAAAGGAATTTTCGGAGAGTCAGTGGCCTGCTTGACTCATTTTAGACTTCATACCGCAGGGGTAGTAGGTAACTGAAGTTTTCAGAACGCAGAATTTCAGGAAGTTTTCGGAAACTGATCGGCATTCTTAGCTCGGTTCAGACCGCATGCCGCCGGGGTGGTAGGCTCCTTGGTTATTTTAATAAAATTCTGAAGCTACCTACAATGAACATGCCTCCGACGTCTTGCCAAAGTCCCGCATAAGATACAGTCTCCGAAAATTCCTTTTATTCCGCGGTCATCATCTTCTCGCTCTCTACTACCCCGGCGGCATGAAGTCTGTGTCGAGCCTTGCATATCTCCGATTTTTCCATGCTCCCCTTCATTCCGCGGTCAGCCTCCTCTCGCCCTCTGTCAAACCGGCGGTGGGAAATCCGTCGCTCCGGCGGCAGGGTCAGTTATCGAGGGGGAGTTGCAGCATGATGCGCCGGAGGGTAGGGGAGTTGAAGTAGTCCGCGCGGAGCAGGCGGGCCCTTTCGGCGTTCGCTTGGTTGAGGAGGTCGCCCCATTGTTTGATCAGCGGACGGAGGGCCTCCAAGGCCTCCTCGGCGCCGGGGTGGGGGAGGCGAGCCAAGGCTTCGCGGTGCTCGAGTAGCAGGGCCAGGCCGGCCGCGAGCCGCGGGGCAGCAGCCTCCGCCTCCTCCCCGGAGCGGATGAGCCGCAGCTCGAAAACGATGCCGTCCAGCGCATCGATCATCTCGCTGTAAGCGCGGGCGCGGGGCAGGGACTCGAGGGCGGAGTCCTGCTCACGGGGCTCAATGATCAGGGAACGGGTAGCCTCCTCCAGCTCGGCGGAACCGTAGGCGTTCACCTCGTGGATGCGCGCCAGCACAGGCAGGAAGCCCTGGAAGATACGGGTAACCTGCTGCATACCCTCGGCCAAGCCGGCGTCCCCTCCGCGCTCGGTGGCGGAGAGCTGCTCCAGCGAGGCGAGCAGCGTGCGGATGGCCTCTGCATGAGCGCGGAACTCCGCGGCGGCCCGGTCGGCACTCTCGCGGTTGCTGACCGTGCGCAGCAGGTGGTCCATTTGTTTAGCGTGCTCCGTGAGCCGGGCGCATATCTCCCCCACCTTTCCGCCGGGCACCGGTGCAGCCACGGCAGGCATCAGCAAGAGAACGGGGAGTACGGCGCGGTAACAATACATAAGCGGGGGGGATCACCACCGCAGCTTGGCCCGCAGGCGCGCCGCGTAGTCCGCACTCGGCATCTGCAGAAGTCGCAGCGGGCGCGGTGCTTTGGAGATCGTAAGGGTGTCGTTGAGGGCGATGGGCGTGGTGGTACGCCCATCGAGGGAATAGATGAGGCTCTCCCCCGCGCGGCCGCGACGCTCCCGCGGGCGCAGGGTGATGGTGACGGAATCCGGCACGACGATGGAGCGGTTGGTGAGACTGTGCGGGCAGATAGGCGTGATGCAGTAGACCCCCGCATCCGGCCACAGCAGCGGGCCGCCGGCGGAGAGGGAGTAAGCCGTGGAGCCGGTGGGCGTGGCCACCAGCACGCCGTCCGCGTGGTAGCGGTTCAGCAGGCAGCCGTCCAGCTCCACATCCACATCGATCATCTTGCCGGTCTGGGCACGCATGAGCGAAAGCTCATTGACGGCCAGCCCCGTCTCGCAGCCCTCCGCTCCCGGGCTGTGCTGCCGCACCTGCAGCAGCGTGCGCTCCTCCACCCCGTAGCTGCCCGCCGCCAGGCAGTCGATGAGCTGTTGCAGGTCATCCACACCGCAAGCCGTCAGAAAGCCCAGGTGTCCCATGTTCACCCCGCCCAGAATCAACCCGCGCTGCGCCGCCTCTGCCGCTGCGGAAAGCATGGTACCGTCCCCGCCCAGGCACAGCAACAGATCCGGCTCGCCCTGCCCCGGGGAGCGGAGCGTGGGGCCCAACTCAAAGCAGGAGAGGCCCGCCTGCCCCAGCCCGGTATACAGCGTATCAATCACCCGAAGCACCGCAGGGGTGCGGGAGGGGGCCAGAATGCCGATGCTCTGCAGGGCGCGGGCCATGGCGGGGGAGGGGATCAGCGTTGCTCACGCACGATTTCCGTGCCGATGCCGTCCTGGGTAAAGATCTCCAGCAGAAGGGTGTGCGGCAGGCGCCCGTCGATGAAGTGCACCTTGCGCACACCTGCGTTCAGCGCGTCCACCGCGCTCTTCACCTTGGGAATCATGCCGCCGGAGATAACACCCTGCTCGATGAGCTCGAAGGCCTCCTTGCGGTTGATACTGCGGATGAGGGTGGTGGGGTCCGAGGGGTCGCGCATCAGGCCCGGAACATCGGAGATGTAGATGAGCTTCACGGGCTTGAGCTCGCGGGCCAGCGCCGCCGCCGCCAAGTCGGCGTTCACATTCAGCGCCTGGTTGGTGCCCAGCTCCCGAGCCAGGGGGGAAATCACCGGGGTGAGCTGCAGCTGCAGGGCCTCCTCGATGCGTGGTAACAGGCAACCGATCACGCGGCCAACCATCCCGATGTCCACCGGGCGGCCCTCCGCGTCCTTCTCCATCAGTTTTTCGCCCACAAAAACATTCGTGCCGGGAATGCCCACCGCCTTGCCGCCGGCCTCGCGCACCAGCTCCACCAAACCGGGGTTAATCGTGCCGCTCAGTGTCCGCTCCACGATCTCGATGGCCTCCGGCGGGGTTACCCGCAGCCCGTTTACAAAGCGCGCCTCCAGCCCGCTGTCCTTCATGGCCTTGGAGATAGCCTTGCCGCCGCCGTGCACCACCACGGGGTTGAGGCCCATGGACTCCATGACGACGATATCGTGCATCAGGGACTTCACCAGCTTCGGGTCATCCATCGCCGAGCCGCCGAACTTAATCAGCACGGTCTTGTCGCGGTAGGCCTGCATGTAGGGCAGGGCCTCCACCAGTATCTCCGCTTTGGTAATCTCGCGGTCCAGGTGTTCGATGTTGCGTGTGGAAATCATGGTTTCAGATGTAACGTTTGATTTTGAAAATGACCAGCGGCAGCACGGCCGCACATACCATCAGCACAATGGAAATCCAGAATCCCCACCCCTCCTGCAACATGGGCATGTCCGCAAAGTTCATGCCGAAGATACTGGCAATGAGGGTGGGCGGTAAAAAGACCAGCGACAGGATGGTGAAGACCTTGAAAATCTCGTTCTGTTCAATGTTAATAAGCCCCAGAACAGCATCGAGCATGAAGTTAATTTTGTTGGAAAGGAATGAGGCGTACTCCGACAGAGAGTTGACATCTCGGGCCACCGGGCGCAGGGAATCATACAGGCTCTCGTGCGAGCCGGTGCACTTGTCCTCATTGCCGGCATAGGTGATGAAGCGCAGCAGGTTGACGAGCGCATCGCGCTGCCGGGCGATCAGGTCACCCACGCGCCCCAGCTCCTGCAGGGCCTCGCGCAGGTCATCCGTGTCCGGGTCCTCCTCATCCTTCCTGGGCCGGCGGCGGTGTGCGCGGAAGACTTTCTTGGAGAGCGCATCCAGATCCGTCCCGAAGCGCTCCAGCACATCCGCCTGGCGGTCCACCAGCGTTTCCAGCAGCCCGATGAACACCAAGTCGCGGTTGGTGGAGGAGGCCCGCAGCAGGGAGTGCGAGAACACGCGGAAGGAGTACGAATCCGTATGGCGGATGGTGATGATGACCTTGCCCTTCAGGATGAAGGTAATCTCCGCAATCATCGGCTCATCCGTCTCCACCCGGCTGAGCACGGAGGTCGTCATAAAGCGGCCGCCGTCCTCGCAATACAGGCGGGAGGTCGCCTCAATCTCGCGCATTTCATCCTTGGTCGGCATCTCGATGGCGCATATGGCCTCCGCTTCGCGCAGCTCCTCCTGCGTTGGGGTCAACAGGTCAATCCAGAAGATGTCCTCCTGCCGGTAGTCCCGGTCCTCCAGGCCCACCGTTCGTGAAATGCCGTTCTCTGTCTGCGTGTAGAGTCGTATCATGATGCCGAGAGGGGTTACATTCCGTTGCCGCCGCGATCCGCCCCCAGTATACGCCACCCCCCCGGGAAAAGCAAGCCGTTTTCCTGTGCCCTCCCCCTTTTTGCAACTTTTTTTGCCTTTTTGGCGGATTATGCTTGCATTCTCAAAAAAAATGCGCTAAACTCTCCCCGCACGCTCCCGCCGTCTACGGCGCAGCGCCCCTTGGGCAGGTGTCAGAGTGGTCGAATGAGCACGATTGGAAATCGTGTGTACGTCAAAAGCGTACCGAGGGTTCGAATCCCTCCCTGTCCGCTCCGGATAACAAAGGCCCCACGGAATCAACCCCGTGGGGCCTCTGTTATCAAGGGATTTGGCTTGCGCGGCCTTGCAATGCCTTGTATATTGTCGGTGCACGCTTTCGGTACACAAAAACGGGAGCCCCGGTACACAAAGCCTCCCCCGTCAACCATGGCAGGAACCGGCGAAGGAGTTTGGGTTTCAGTATCGGAGGATGCGGTTGCGGGGAGGGCGGTGGAAGGTGCTTTTTCCTTTTCTGTGGGGAAAGTGACATACTTCTTTCTTTACCCGGGGTGGGTTTCGGTGTATAATAAAGCATCAGGATTATGAGTGACACCAAGAAGGAACAGGAGCGCGAGGAGTTGCACCGGGCGATTTGGGCTATTGCCGATGAGCTGCGGGGGGCAGTGGATGGTTGGGATTTCAAGCACTATGTGCTGGGTACCATGTTTTACCGTTTTGTGTCCGAGCATCTTTGCTACTATGTGAACAAGGGCGAGTGGGAGGCCGGGGATACCGGTTTTGATTATGCGGCCCTGCCGGATGAGCAGGCGGCTGAGTTGCGGGAGGATTTGATCTGCGAGATGGGTTTCTTCCTTCTCCCCGGCCAGTTGTTCTGCAATGTGCTCGCCCGGGCGGAGCAGGATGAGAACCTGAACATGACGCTGGAGCAGGTGTTCGGCGCGATAGAGGCCTCCGCTGCCGGTACGGAGAGCGAGGCGGATTTCTCCGGCCTCTTCGATGACTTTGATGTGAACAACAACAAGCTGGGCAGCACTGTGGCCAAGCGCAATGAGAAGCTGCGCAAGCTGTTGGCCGGTGTGGCGGACATGAAGTTGGGCGACATGCGCAGCCATGATATCGATGCCTTCGGGGATGCCTATGAGTACCTGATGGCCATGTACGCCTCCAATGCCGGTAAATCCGGCGGCGAGTACTTCACCCCCGCCGATGTCTCTGTGCTGCTGACACGGCTGGGCACAGTGGGGCGAACCGAGGTGAACCGCGTGTATGACCCCGCCTGCGGCTCCGGTTCCCTGCTGCTGAAGGCACTGACCGTGCTCGGCAAGGACAAGGTGACGGGCGGTTTCTTCGGCCAGGAGAAGAACATCACCACCTACAACCTGTGCCGCATCAACATGTTCCTGCACGAGGTGCCCTTCGACAAATTCGACATCGCCTGCGAGGATACGCTCGTCTCCCCGGAGCATTGGGATGAGCAGCCCTTCGACCTGATCGTCTCCAACCCGCCGTATTCCATCAAGTGGGAGGGGAAGTCCAACCCCGTGCTCATCAATGATCCCCGCTTCTCGCCCGCCGGTGTGCTGGCCCCGGAGGGCAAGGCGGACCTCGCCTTCATCATGCACAGCCTCGCTTGGCTGGAGTCGAACGGTACGGCGGCCATCGTCTGCTTCCCGGGGGTGATGTACCGCAGCGGGGCAGAGCAGAAGATCCGGCAGTACCTGGTCTCCAATAACTTTGTGGATGCCATCATTCAGCTTCCGTCCAACCTCTTCTTCGGTACCACGATTTCCACCTGCATCATGGTGCTCCGCAAGAATAAACGGGATAACGGGGTGATGTTCATCGATGCCTCCGCCGAGTGTGTGAAGGTGACGAATAATAACAGGCTAACCGCCGAGAATATCGACCGCATCGTCAGCACCTATGCCGAGCGGAAGGAGATCCCCCATTTCTCCCACCTCGCCGCTTACCGGGAGCTGGAGGCCAACAAGTTCAACCTCTCCGTCTCCACCTACGTGGAGGCCGAGGATACCCGCGAGGCGGTGGACATCGTCAAGCTTAATGCCGAGCTCAAGCGTATCGTGGCGCATGCCGATGAGCTCCGCGCGGATATCGATGCCATCATCGCTGAGATAGAAGGGGGTGAGTCATGAGTTCTAAACTTGACCAACTGTTGGCTCGACTTTGCCCGGATGGGGTGGAGTTTATGCCTCTGCTTGAGGTAGCAGATGTTTTGTATGGTTTTCCCTGCGATGCGAGTCTCTTCAATGCGGATGGAAAAGGCATGCCGCTGGTTCGTATCAGGGATGTTCCTGTCGGCAGAACATCAACATATACGACTGAAGCCGTTTCGGAGGAGTATTTCATCAGCAGCGGGGATTTGCTGGTGGGTATGGATGGTAATTTCCATGTAGCTGTTTGGAAATCTCGTTCCGGTGTCCTTTGCCAACGTGTATGTCGCATTTCTTCAAAAAATCAGAAACTTCTTCTGAACGGATTTTTGGCTCATATCCTGGGCCCTATTATTAAGAAGATTGAGGACGGAAAAAATAGTGGAACCGTGAAGCATCTTCTTGCTCGAGATTTGGCTTCCATCCGGCTCCCGGTCCCCCCGCTTGAGGTACAGAACGAGATAGTTCGGATTTTGGATAAATTTACGGAGCTGACGGCGGAGCTGACGGCGGAGCTGACGGCGCGGCGCAAGCAATACGAGTATTATCGAGATTTGTTATTAAGTTTTGATAATCGTGACGATAGGGGGGGTATCATCTTCTGAGTGATGTTTTTGATATGAGGAATGGTTACACCCCATCAAAGATGCATAATGAATATTGGGAGAATGGAGTGATCCCTTGGTTTCGTATGGAGGACATCCGAGAGAATGGCCGTATTTTAATGGATGCTGTACAGCATGTTTCAACAACGGCTGTCAAAAAAGGTGGGTTGTTTCCTGCGAATTCCATCATTGTGGCAACGAGTGCAACGATAGGAGAACACGCCCTCATACTTGCGCCTTTTTTGGCAAATCAGAGGTTTACATGCCTTTCTATCAAAGCGAAATGGCGAAATAAGATTGAACCGAAGTTTGCGTTTTATGCCTGCTTCAAGTTAGATTCGTGGTGCCTTAATAACGTAAACAATGGAGGGTTTGCTTCGGTTGATATGGAGAGGTTTCGAGAATTTCCTTTTCCTGTCCCGCCGCTTGAGGTACAGAACGAGATCGTCCGCATTCTGGATAAATTTTCCACCCTCTGCAACGACCTTACGAGCGGGCTACCGGCAGAGATCGAAGCGAGGAAGAAGCAATACGAGTACTACCGGGACAAACTGTTGAGCTTCAAGCCACTGAAACACGCATGAGACCCTTCTTCAACATCGTTGCTGCGACGAGCGAGAACACGGTTGCGAGCGCCTACGAACCCTCGGGCGTGCGGGCGGAGCAGTACCAGAGCGAGGCTGAGCTGGAGGCCGAGTTCATCCGCATGCTGCAAGGGCAGGGGTACGAGTACCTGCGCCTCGGCACGGAGGCGGAGATGACGGCCAACCTCAGGCGGCAGCTGGAGATGTTGAACAACTACCGTTTTACGGACAGGGAGTGGGAGCGATTTTTCACCGAGTGCATCGCCAACAAGAATGAAGGGATAGAAGAGAAGACCGCCCGCATCCAGGACGACCCCGTGCAGGTACTGAAACGAGAGAACGGCTCGACCCTGAACATCACCCTGCTGGACAAACGGAACATCCACAACAACCGCCTGCAGGTGATCAACCAGTATGAGCTCGGCAGGACGGAAGGCGCGGCGTATGACAACCGCTATGATGTGACGATCCTGGTCAACGGGCTGCCGATGGTGCATGTGGAACTGAAACGGCGCGGCGTAGCGATCCGCGAGGCCTTCAACCAAATCAACCGGTATCAACGCGACTCCTTTTGGGCGGGCAGCGGGCTGTACGAATACGTGCAGATTTTCGTGATCTCCAACGGCACGAACACCAAATACTACTCCAACACGACGCGACGGAACGCCGTGAAAGGCGCGCAGAGCGGCGGTCGGAAGAAAGGCAGGACGAGCAACAGCTTTGAGTTCACCTCCTTTTGGGCGGACGCGAACAACCGCATTTTGCCGGACCTGATCGACTTCACACGGACCTTCTTTGCCCGGCATACCATTCTGAACATCTTAGCGCGGTATTGTGTCTTTACCTCGGAAAAGCTGCTGCTCGTGATGCGCCCGTACCAGATCACCGCCACGGAGCGGGTGCTGAACCGCATCTCGATAGCGGACAGCTACAAGAAATACGGCAGCGTGGCAGGCGGCGGGTATATATGGCACACGACCGGCTCCGGCAAGACGCTCACCTCCTTCAAGACAGCGCGGCTCGCCGCCGCTCTGCCCTTCATCGACAAGGTGCTTTTCGTGGTGGACCGCAAGGACTTGGACTACCAGACCATGCGGGAATACGACCGATTTGAGAAAGGTTGCGCCAACAGTAACAGCTCCTCCGCCGTGCTGCAAAAACAGTTGGAAAAGCGGGACTGCCGCATCATCATCACCACCATCCAAAAGTTGGATGCCTTCATCAAGAAAAACAAAGTCCACGAGGCGTACGGACTGCGCGTGGTCTTTATTTTCGATGAATGCCACCGCAGCCAGTTCGGGGACATGCACAAAGCCATCGTGGGCAAGTTCCGGAGGTACCACCTGTTCGGCTTCACCGGCACACCCATCTTTGCCGAGAATGCGTCCCGCTCCGTCAGGAATACCCTGTTCACCACGCCGCAGACCTTCGGGGACCGAATGCACGCCTACACGATTGTGGATGCGATCAATGACAAGAACGTGCTGCCGTTTCGCGTGGACTACATACGGACGATGGGG
Source organism: Akkermansia muciniphila (assembly GCA_004557455.1). Lineage (GTDB taxonomy): Bacteria > Verrucomicrobiota > Verrucomicrobiia > Verrucomicrobiales > Akkermansiaceae > Akkermansia > Akkermansia muciniphila_D. The sequence goes on from SFDX01000005.1 coordinate 40,932, forward strand.
GAGAAGGACGATGTGGAGGATGAGGAAGTGTGGGACATCGACCGCGAGCGGCCCTACATGACCCCGGAGCGCATTCGACTGGTGACGGAGTACATTCTGGCGCACTTCAACCAAAAGACCTACCGCAACGTGCGGGCGTACAGCTTCAACAAACTCACGAACATCAGCGAAGTGGCAGGGGGGCGGAACGGCAGAGTGGAGGAGATCAAGCAGAAACAGCGCATCAGCGGCTTCAATTCCATTCTGGCGGTTTCCTCCATCCCCGCCGCGCGTTTGTACTATGATGAGTTCAAGCGGCAGATGAAGGAAAAGCCCGCAGAGAGCCTGCGCGTGGCTACCATTTTCAGCTTTGCACCGAACGAAGGAGAGCCGGACGGGCTTCCGGATGAGGAGAATCCGGAGGACACCACGGGGCTGGATGCGAGCTCCCGGGATTTTCTGGAGCGTGCCATACAGGACTACAACGCCATGTTCGGCACGAACTACGACACGAGCGGCGAGCGGTTCCAGAATTATTACAAGGACATCTCCCTGCGGATGAAGAACAAGGAGCTGGACCTGCTCATTGTGGTCAATATGTTCCTGACCGGTTTTGATGCCACGACGCTGAACACGCTGTGGGTGGACAAGATTCTCAAGACGCACGGCCTGCTGCAGGCTTTCTCCCGCACCAACCGCATCCTCAACTCCGTCAAGGCCTACGGCAATATCGTCTGCTTCCGCCCGCTCAAGAAACGTGTCGATTCCGCCATTGCCCTCTTCGGTAACAAGGAAGCAGGCGGCGTAGTGCTCCTTCGCACGTTCCGGGATTATTTCTACGGCTTTACGGATGACAAAGGGAAACATCAGCCGGGCTATGTTGACATGCTTACCGAGCTGCGGCAGAAGTACCCGCCGGAGGAGCCGCGGATTGTGGGAGAGGGGCGGCAGAAAGCGTTTGTAAAGCTTTTCGGGGCCATTCTGCGCATGCGGAACCTGTTGGCCTCCTACGATGAGTTTGCGGCGGCAGACCCACTGAGCGAGCGGGATCTGCAGGATTATCGCAGCCGCTATTTGGACCTGCGCGACGAATTACGCCGCTACTCCTCATCCGGCGAGGCGAAGGATATTGTGGATGACTTGGTGTTCGAGATGGAACTTATGTGCCAGGTAGATATCAACATCGACTACATCCTGATGCTGGTGGAACAATACCGCGACGGGCATTGCAAGGACCGGGAGCTTCTGGTGAAGATCGGGCGCGCTGTGGACTCCAGCCAGGAGTTGCGCAGTAAGAAGCAGCTCATCGAGGCGTTTATTCAGGGCTTGAATGAGCTCGGCAACGTGCCGGAGGATTGGCAGAACTTCGTTCAGGAATCCCGGGAGCGTGAGCTGCGGGCCATCATTGCGGAAGAAAACCTGAACGAGCAGGAGACACGCCGATTCATGGCCCGCGTGTTCCGCGATGGAGGCATGAAGACCACGGGGACGGATTTGGACAAAATGCTGCCCCCGATGAGCCGATTCGGCGGAAGACGCGCCGCTAAGAAGGAGTCCGTTATCGCCAAGCTCACCGCCTTCTATGAGAAATACAAGGGTATCGGCCGCCGCTTTACCGGCGAGGCGGCTGTGTATGAGTCGAGCGGTGGACCGGAACTGGAGGCCGCAGAGAAAGAAGAATAACTGACAATAGAGATCAACGATTATGGCAGACCGCAAGGGATATGTGTACATACTGACCAATCCGAGTTTTCGGGAGGATTGGGTCAAAATCGGGAAAAGCATTCGCCCCGTGGATGTGCGCTCGAAGGAGCTGGACAATACGGCGGTACCTTTGCCTTTCGAGATTTATGCAACGTTGGAGACCGTCAAGTTCAGCGAGGCGGAAAAGATGGTTCATGGGCTCATCGATGAGTTGACGAATCTGCGTATTCGTAAAACACGGGAGTTTTTCAACGTCAGTCCCCAGAAGGCTCTGGGAATTTTCCGACGGGTTACCGCGCTTATTGATGATGCGAAGGTGACGATATACCGGGATAACAAGCCCATCGAAGAGGATGAGGCAGAAATGCCGGATAACAGAAAGCAAAGGGAGAAAAATACGGGGGAGTCTGCTCCCCGTCGCGGACGTTTCAAATTCAGCATGGTCGGCGTGAAAAAGGGTGAAAAGGTAACATTTACTCCCACCGGCATTGAGGTCAAGGTAGCAGGCGATGATTCTGTGGAGTATCGGAGGCGCGTTTACAAGCTCTCCCCCTTTGTGAGAGCCTTCATGCCGGAGGAGAAGCGCAACAGCTCCGGGGCTTATCAGGGGGCCAAGTTTTTCACCTATCAGGGCAGGACACTCGACGAGCTGCGAACGGAACGCGAACGGCAAGTCGCCCCCCTAGAGGAGTCCGACGAAGAAGTGACCGAGGAGCCGATTGTTGAGGCGGTCGCAGAACCGGCAGAAACCCCCGTTGAACAGGCGGTTGAGTCCCTCGCAGAGTCCACCGCTGAAATTTCCGGCGAGAATGAGCCCGCGGAAAAACCTACCGGCGATGCAAGAACCCATCGGGGCCCGTTTAAATTCCACATGATCGGTGTGCGGAAGGGTGAAACGCTCATCTTCGTCCCCACCGGGATTGAGGTTCGAGTGGCAAGTGATGATTCAGTGGAGTACAGGGGGCACGTCTACAAACTCTCCCCCTTCGTGAGAGCTTTCATGCCGGAGGAAAGACGCAACAGCTCCGGGGCCTATCAGGGGAGGACACTCGACGAGCTGCGAACGGAACGCGAACGCAGGGACTCCGGTAGAGGAGCGGCGAACGAGTAGCTTCTATAGGAAGGAAACCCGGGCCTCAGAGCATGGTCTCCACCGCCTTGCGGAAACGCTCGCTTCAGGCGACTCGCGACGTAAAAACCTTGCGGAGAAGGATGGCTCTTGATCGGAGCCATTTGAAAATATCCGGCCAAGTTTCTCTGTTTCGGACATCTATTTTCCGAATGAGGGAGACAGTGCAGGCCTTGTTTGCTTCATGCCACTCCATTTTACTTCCCACCTCCCGTTCGATGATATCGCACTCATTGCTGAGCTTTGCAAACAGATCCTTGTCATCTCGGATATAAAAGGCGGCCGCCACTTGTTGCTTTTTGTCCGGACTTAAGCGCAGGGTTATATGGCAAGATGAACTGCCGATGCTTAGGTCGAAGTATGCCTGAGCACGCTCCTTCTGTAAGGTGAAGGAACGTGTGAATTCCTCATCTGCTCCGGCAGCCTCTCGAAAGGCCGACCAGAATTCCAATTGGAATCTCTGCAGCTCGCTCTGAGAGCCCGTGTTCCTTGTGGTCTTAGCCCATTCGTTGGGTTGCTCTACGATGTTGAACTTAGGAGCAGTCCTTGAGTCATCAATCTTCCATAACTCAACCTCCAGAAGGAAAAATCCCAGAGAATTGTCTGTCCTTTGATTTAGCCATTCGATTGCTTGGCGATGCTCATCCCGAGCCTTTTTTACAATCCAGATGACCACATCGGCCGACTTTCCGGAGGCATAGGTAATGAGCTTGCCGAGGTGGTCATGGTCACTTGCTTCCAATTGGTTTTCGATGATGATGCGGCGGTCGGTGCCTTCCTCCTTCACATAAATATCAGCACTGAACGCTCCGACCGGAGATTCCTTTTCCTCCAGCACCAAATCAATTCCCACGGCTTCACTCAATAACCGGAGATTCTCCTCTTCTGCCAGCCAAGGGGTGAAACTACGCGCCTCATCCGGCCAGATGCTGCGCAGGTCGTTCACTCGGGTCATGACGCCCAAATCGATTGCTTTGTTACCGGACATAATGCTTCACCGCCTATTTTACAGGAGTATGGTAAAAAGGCAAGCAAATACTTCCTCCCGTGGAGGAAAAAAACGGAGGCTTGGAACACAAGTCTGCCGGGCGTGCGGTGAGAGCCCGGCAGAAAGGCGCTGTGCTGCATTATTGCTGTGTGCAATAGGGTAGGGGGAGTATACGTCCCTGCTTCGCCCTCTCCCACAACGCCCCCGGTTGCCTACTGCATTTTGAATGCACACCCTCTGTAAGTTGTTGATAATCAAGGGCTTGCGTCAAATTCGGGGTACAGAAGGAACGGAGGAGCCAAGTAGAAATACATCGAAAAATTGCAATTTTTTTTCAGGGAAATTCCTACTTTCTGCTTGACCCAGCATTCAAAATGCTGTAGACTAAGCCCCGAAAGGAGAATTCGAACAATGAGATGGACAGTTGCACTTATGGTGTCTTTGCTTGGAGGCTATTCCTATGCTTCCGAATTTCATGGCGTGACCTTTACAGACATTACAACTTCACAGAAGCTGGAGAGTGCTAATACAAATTATCGCGTTTCTCTTGCTGCCGGGGGAACTTATGTGCCCTACAGCCCGAATACGTCGTTCTCCGGGCTTTGGCTGGACGATAATACTGGTTTCAAGTTTAATAATTACAGCAACGTCTCGGTGAAGTATTTGCATCTTGGAACAGGGATTACCTTTCAGACAAGCACCGCCAATTCCGTCGGATCCGTTAACTGGTCAGAAACGAATAGTCACAAGATTAATGTAACGAATGGTGGCTGGTTTGACATTAATACTACCATCAGCGGAACGAATGTGGGGATAGCCCCCGGCGCATCCATTACTCTGTACCTGAACCAGTGCGGTCTGTATGATGCCAATTACGGGACGAGTACATCCGTTAATGCCATAACCCTCAGTGTGGCGGAAATTAACGCCTTGGGTAGCACGGCTGCCTCCATGTACAGTGTCGATGACCTGGGGAATGGTCTCTATGCTGTGACTCGAACCCTCTCCGGAACCGGTTTCAGCAGTGCCGATGGCTACCAAGTAAGCTTGGCGGATGGGAAGGGTACAGCCCTGACTCTATCAGATACACTTGCCGATTCTCTTGTAAATAGTTCGGTTTCCGCAAGTGACGTTGGTTCGTATTACGTTGGCTTGACAGATGACGGCCAACTGAAAGTAACCTATGTTACCACAGATGTCCCCGAACCTGCTGCAGCCGCGCTTTCTCTGCTTGCCCTTGCCGGGGTAGCTGCAAGGCGTCGCCGCAGGGGGACAGGGGTGGGATGTTGAGGAATTTACGAGAAAAAGCCTTGCCCCTGCCTCATTCGTCCTCTATAATAACGAAATGAGATTTGCCCTGTTTGTCCTGATTTTTGCCGCATATTCGTTTTCAGCACATGCGGAGATCAAGATGGCTGATGCGCGTATATGCGACACGAACAGATCAGCGAATGGGGAGGTTTGGATGAGTTGGGCGGCTGTGGACTCCAACCTGATTCAGGTATGGCAGGAGACCTACGGCGAGAGCCATGATGCGGGGGAGGTGCCACCATTCGGTACGGGCACGGCCTTGACACGGGCGTCGAGTGTGTACTCGCGTTTTCTGCAGGGGTGGAACTGTGATGGGTACAGTTACCTGGCCAATGGATTGTCGTGGTGGATGCAGGGAAAGGAATACTCGATGCCCTTCGGTACCAATACGTTTCCCATCCCGGAGCCGAAGTTGCCTGCCGGGTATTTCAATGATGGGGACTTCCAATAAGTCTCCGAAAAACGACCTGCTCCCACGAAAGGGCCTTATTTTATCAACGCAACGAAGTGAACGAATATACACAAAGGTTGCTATTCGTGCGCTTTGAAACATAATATGGGAGTATTTTACGCCTATTTTCCAACTTTTATCCCTTATTAGAAGCATAGCCCTGAAAGGCGGGGGGCCGACTTCTTCAGGTGCTTGATGTCTATCAACCCTTCCATCAATGTTCCATACGATGGTGTGAGGCGCTCGGAACAAAAAGCTGCCGGGCGTCCGGTGGGAGCCCGGCAGGGAAGTGGGGTTGCGGTGGGGTGCCGCAGCGGGGGTGTTTATTCCTCCACGTCGTCCTTGGCGTCGAATTCGTCGGATTCGGTATCGAAGCCCTCTTCCTCGTACTTCTTGAACTTCTTGATGCGCTGGGCGGCGGGCAGGGGAGCCATGACCATGATCACGGTGTTACCTGCCAGCTTGGCGGCCTGGTCCACCTGGCCCATGGTCTTGAGGTCCTCCTGCACCTGCGCCATCTTCTCCAAGCCGAGCTCTTTGTGGGCATTCTCGCGCATGCGGAAGCGGAGGCGGAAGCGCACCTTGTGGCCGTGATCCAAGAACTGTTCGGCGCGTGCCATCTTGACATGGTAGTCATTGAGGTCGGTACCGACGCGGATGATGACCTCCTTCATGCGGGTGGTCTTAGCCTTGTTGGTCTTCTGAAGTTTGGCCTGCATGTACTTGTACTTACCGTAGTCGATGACACGGCAGACGGGCGGGTCCGCATTGGGTGCGACTTCTACCAAATCGAGGCCGATTTCCTTAGCCCTGGCGAGGGCCTCGCGGGTGGGGAGGATGCCGAGCTGCTCACCCTTGGCATTGACGACACGCACGCGCGGGGCGCGGATACGGTCGTTGACGCGGGGCTGCTGGGTTTTGTTAGCGGCCTTATCGCGGAGGTTTTTGTTGCGATTGGCCTGGTTGTTATTATTTTGTGGTGTAGGCACGTTGTGTCTTCTTTAGTTCTTGGCTTTCGCCTGCGGCTGCACCGTGCAACCGCAGGCGGGAAGGGGGGGATCAGCCGGCTTGCGGCGCTTGCACCGGGGTGAGAGCCGGCTTGACGAGACGGTCGGCAATCTCCTGCTTGACGGCCGCGATGAAGTCCTCCGCCGGCATGGTGCCCAGCAGGTCTAAGTCGCGATGGCGCACGGCTACGCAGCCCTGCTCGGCCTCTCGCTGGCCGACCACGAGCATGTAGGGTACGCGGTCCAGACGCGCGTTGCGGATCTTCGCACCGATTTTGTCCGGTTTATCATCCAACTTCACGCGCACGCCCGCGTTGGCTAGGCGCTGCCGCAGTTGCTCGGCAAAGTCGGCCACCTTGTCAGAGATAGGCAGCACACGCACCTGCTCCGGCGCGAGCCAAGTGGGGAACTTGCCCGCGAAGTGTTCGATGAGCAGGCCGGTGAAGCGCTCCATGGAGCCGAACGGAGCGCGGTGAATCATCACGGGGCGGTGCGGCTCATTGTCCGCGCCGGTGTAGGTCAGCTCGAAGCGCTCCGGCAGGTTGTAGTCTACCTGCACGGTGCCGAGCTGCCAATCGCGCCCGATGACATCGCGCACGATGAAGTCGATCTTCGGCCCGTAGAAAGCGGCCTCATTCTCCGCCTCCGTAAAGTCAAAGCCGTTCTCTGCCAACACCTCGCGCAGTGCCGTCTCCGCCAGTTTCCAGTTCTCGATGCTACCGACGTATTTTTCATCCGTGTAGTCCTTATCGCGCAGGGACAGGCGCACACGGTAATCCGTCATCTGCAGGGTGCCGAGAATGTGTTTAACAATGCCGATGCACTGCTGTACCTCCTGCTTGATCTGATCCGGGCGGCAGAAGATGTGGGCATCGTCCTGCGTAAATCCGCGCACGCGGGTCATGCCGCCCAGCTCGCCGCTTTGCTCCCAGCGGTAGACGGTACCGAACTCCGCCAAGCGCACGGGCAGATCGCGGTAGGAATGCGGCTCGTTGGCGTAGATGCGGATGTGGTGCGGGCAGTTCATGGGCTTAAGCATGAAGCCGCTGATGGTCCCGAGATCCAGCGCATTGAAAAGCTCCGCGCAGCCGGCGTTCTCGTCACGCAGCTTCTTGAAGTCATCCGGATCCGGAATGGGCGGGAACTGGCTCTCCTTGTAGTGATCCCAGTGGCCGGAGGTCTTGTAGAGGTCCAGCTTGCCGATATTGGGGGTGTAGACCTGGGAATAACCGATGCGATCCAGCTCCTCCAAGATGAAGTCCTGCAACTGGCGGCGCACGATGGCACCCTTGGGCTTCCAAAGAATGAGCCCTTGGCCCACCATCTCATCGATGGCGAAGAGCCCCATCTCGCGGCCCAAGCGGCGGTGGTCGCGCTTCTTGGCCTCCTCCAGCCGCTGCAAGTGCTCATCCAACTGCGTGCGGTTCGGGAAGCAGGTGCCGTACACGCGCTGCAGGCGTGGCCCTGCGGCGTTGCCCTGGTAGTAGGAGGAGGCCACGCTCATGATCTTGAAAGCCTTGCAGTTGCCCGTGCGGGGTACATGCGGGCCGGCGCACAGGTCCGTAAAGTCGCCGTTGCGGTAGATGGAGATTTCTTCGCCCTCCGGAATGCGGTTGAGGAGGTCCACCTTAAACTTGGAGGCCACATCACGCGGGCCGATGGAACCCAGCTCGCCGCTCTCGGCCAGTCGCAGGGCTTCCTCGCGCGTGACGGTCGTTCGCTCAAAGGGCTGGTTCTCCTTGACAATCTTCTTCATCTCCGCCTCAATGTCGGCAAACTCGGCGGTGGTGATGTTGTGGTCCAGCTCAATGTCATAGTAAAACCCATTCTCCACGGCAGGGCCGGCCGCCAGCTGGGCCTGGGGCCACAGTCGGCAGATGGCAGCCGCGCAAACGTGCGCACAGGAGTGCCGCAGGCGCTCCAGCTCGCTTGCCCGGTTCCGTTCTTCCAGTGTCTTGCGTTCTTTGTGTTCTGACATACCTTTGTGTTCGGAAACTCTACTATCCCCCAAAACGCGCAGAATTTCAAGCACAATTTCATAAAGAGTACGCAAAATGCGTAATTTCCCGCGCAGAATGTGCGCCCTGCGGGGCTTTTGGCGTGCATTGCGTCGACGTGTGCGGTATACTGGGCGCAGCGCATGACTGAATTGACAGAGCAAGACGAGGCGCGCCTGCTGGCGTTTTTCGGCAAGCGGACCCTGCGGAGCGGCCAGCGGGAGGTGATAGCAGCGGCCTTGGCGGGGATGCCGGTGCTGGGGGTGTTGCCCACGGGGCACGGCAAGAGCCTGTGCTACCAGGCGGCGGCCCTGCTGCTGGGCGGGGTGTCTGTGGTGGTGTCGCCGCTCATTGCGCTGATGCGCGACCAGGTGGAGGCCCTGCGGCGGACGGGACTGCCGGCGGCGCGTTTTGACTCCACCCTGCCGGAGAACGAGCGGCGGCGTGTGGCGGAGCAGGTGGCAGCAGGGGAGCTGAGGTTGCTGTTTCTGGCCCCGGAGGCCCTTGAGCACCCGATGCTGGCCCCGGCTCTGCGTGCGGCCCCGCTGCGGGTGCTGGTGGTGGACGAGGCGCACTGCGTCTCCGAGTGGGGACACAGTTTCCGACCGGATTACCTGAAGCTGCCGACTTGGGCGGGGCGCTTCGGTTTCCGCAGTGTGATGGCGCTGACGGCTACGGCGGCCCCTCGGGTGCAGCAGGACCTCTGCGCGGCGTTCGGTATTGCGCCGCAACAGGTGGTTGCGCTGTCGCCGTATCGCCCCAACATTGTGCGCACGGCGGAGGCTACGGAGGCGCCGACCGAGGCAGCGCTGCGTTTTCTGCGGCAGGTGGGGCATACCCCGGCTATTGTCTACACGCGTACGCGGAAGGGTGCGGAGGAGGTGGCGGCGCAGCTCTCCCGGGCGGGGGTGTCGGCTGCTTGTTATCACGCCGGGCAGCCGGCGGAGCTGAGGGCGCGGCTTCAGGATGCTTTTCTGCGCAATGAGTTGCCGGTGCTTGTGGCGACCATCGCTTTCGGGATGGGGGTGGATAAACCGGATGTGCGGGCGGTGTTGCACTACAACGCGCCGGCCTCGCCGGAGTCGTATGTGCAGGAGAGTGGGCGCGCCGGGCGGGACGGAGAGACGGCGTACAGTCATGTGTTGCTGCATGCTGCCGATGTGGTTGAGGCCCGCAACAGGATTCTCGCTGCGGAGCCGGATGCCGAGGGGGTGCTGCGCTGTGTGCGCTGGTTGCTGCCTGCGGCGCCGCGTCTCGTGTGTTTTTGGGAGATTTGCGGGGCCTGTGATGTGGCGGAGGATGTGCCGCAGCGCGCATTGGAGGGGTTGGTGCAGACGGGGGCCGTGCAGTGCGCGGGGGAGGGGTATCGTTTTTACAAGGTGCGTCCGCTGTTTCCGCTGTCTGTTATTCTGGACGGCCGCGCCCCGCAGGAGACTGCGCGCCTGCGCTGGCTGTCCGAGCACCCGGAAGGGGAGGTGGAGGACGCTGCGGAGGCTTGGCAATGCGACTATGCGGAGGCGATGCAGCAGCTGCAGGAATGCCGTGATGCGGGGGAATGGAGTCTTACTCTGCGCCGCAAGACCCTGCTGCTGGTGCCGGGGCCGAACGCTCACGCTGTGGATGCACGCCGCTTGGCTGCCGAGCTTTCTGCCTCCTTCGCCCGCCGTCGGGAGGCGGACCTCGCGCGGCAGGAGGCGGTGCTGTCCATGCTTACCGAGCCCTCTTGCCTCAATGCGGCCCTCGCGGATTACTTCTCCCCGGGTGACCCCGCGCCCGCCTGCGGCCACTGCGCCGCCTGTCTCGGCTCCGTCCCCACCCGTCCCTCCGCGCCCACGCCGGTGCTGCCCTCCCTCCCCGCAGCGGAGCTCCCCTCCTTCGACCGCACCTCCCAGCTCCGCCGCTTCCTCCTCGGCATTTCCTCCCCCGCCGCGCTTGCCCGTCGCCTCTGGTCCCACCCCCTCTACGCCTCCTGCCAAGGCATCCCCTGGAACGACCTTCCCACACTTTGACACACTTTTTTTCATTTTACTCTTGACTTTCTTACCCATTTCGTGTTTAATCTCTCCGCACCCCCCATGCCGACTTGGCGGAATTGGTAGACGCGCTCGACTCAAAATCGAGTTCGAAAGAGTGTGGGTTCGAGTCCCACAGTCGGTAGCCAAAATAACATTTGAGCCCCACGGAATAACCCCCGTGGGGCCTTTATTATTAAGGGATTTGGCTTGCGAGGTACTGCGTACGGTGGTATAGTCGGGGGGTACGTTTCCGGTGTACGTTTTTGCACTCCGCAGTGTACGCTCCGAAAACGGCAATTTTCAAACCACAAAATCAGCAATTATGGCAGGAGTTCTGCATTGCATCATTAAGTGCACCACCCGGCAGAGGGGGAGGCTCAGGCGGACTTTGTTACATTGGATATGTCCGGCCATTTGAAGGCGACGTCATTGACTGGTGATCTTACATTGGAGATTGATGATATATCCGCCCTCATGGGGGATCATTCGCTCCTGGCCCTTTCATTTGATGAGAACACAAAGCTGCAGCCCGAATTGGTTGTATCGGCTACGGGTTTTAGTTACCGCAATACGGTAGACAGTACGTTTTATTTTACGTTGGATGTCCCCGAGCCTGCTACTGTCACACTTTCTCTGCTTGGACTCGCGGGAGTGACTGCGAGCCGCCGCCGTAAGATGCAGACGAGGTAAGTGTTCGTTTGCCTTATCCTTGAGCGAAAAAAAGGTGCCGCTCCGTGAGGGGCGGCACCCGGGTGCTATTTCGATGAGAGAAGGGGAAATCAGACGAGACCTGTGGGGATGGTTTGCTCGCGGTCCGGGCCGACGCCGACGGAGGAGACGGGGCAGCCGACGACCTCGCCGAAGCGCTTGACGTAGGCGCGGCAGGCCTCGGGCAGCTGCTCCCAAGCGGTGCAGCCGGTGGTGTCCTGCTGCCAGCCGGGGAGCTCTTCGTAAATGGGCTCGCACTTGGCCCAATCGCTCATGAGGGCGGGCGGGTAGCTGAGGATTTGATCACCCATCCTGTAGGCGGTGCAGATTTTGATCGTCTTCATGTGGTCGAGACCGTCCAAGTTGGTCATCGCCATCTCGTCAAAGCCGTTGAACATGGCGGAGAAGCGCAGCACCACGCCATCCGTCCACCCGCAGCGGCGGGGTCGGCCGGTGGTAGCGCCGAACTCACGCCCGAGCCCGTGCAGGTAGTCCGCAATCTCGGCATCCTCGGTGGCGAAGGGCCCCTCACCCACGCGGGTGGTGTAAGCCTTGCAGACGCCGATGGTGCGGTCGATGCGGGTGGGAGCCACGCCGGAGCCGGTGCAGCAGCCGCCTGCGCTGGTGTTCGAGCTGGTAACAAAGGGATAGGTGCCGAAGTCGATGTCGAGCATGGCACCCTGGGCCCCCTCGAAGAGAATATTCTTACCGGCCTTCACCGCCTCATTGAGCACGGGAATGGTATTCGTGATGTGCGGACGGAGCACGTCAGCCGCAGCCACCACAGCCTCCAGCGTCTCCTGCGGGTCGGCGGCGGGCCAACCGAGGCGCACCAGCTCCTCATTGGCCGTCTTGATGCGCACCGTGAGCACCTCTACCAAATGCTTCGGGTCGATGAAGTCCGCCATGCGGATGCCGATGCGGCGCGCTTTATCTGCATAGGTCGGCCCGATGCCCTGTTTGGTCGTGCCGATCTTATGCTCTCCGAGGGCCTCCTCCTGCGCGGCATCGATCTGCTTGTGAATGGGTAGCACCACATGCGCACGATCCGAGATCAGGAGGTTCTGCGGCGTGATGGTAACACCCTGCTGCTGAAGCCCGCGGATCTCCTCCACCAGCATGGTGGGGTTGATGACGACGCCGTTGGCGATCACATTCACCTTGCCCGGCCAGAGGATGCCGGAGGGAACAAGGTGGAGCACATACTTCTTACCTGCGGCGATGACGGTGTGCCCCGCATTGCTGCCGCCCTGGCTGCGGACAACGAAATCCGCCGTTTCGGTAAGGAAGTCGATAACCTTGCCCTTGCCTTCATCGCCCCATTGGGAGCCTATAACTAGTGTGTTCATGGTTGTGCTGTCAGAAAATCAGTGTTGTTCGTATTTGCCTGCGCGGAAATCCTCGATGAGGTCGATGAACTCGCCGAAGAAGTAGGCGGCATCCTTCGGCCCCGGAGCAGCCTCCGGATGGTATTGCACGCAGAAGACCGGCAGCGACTTGTGCCGAAGCCCCTCCACCGTGCCGTCATTCAGGTTGATATGCGTTACCTCTACGTCCGCCGGCAGGGATTCAGGATCCACCGCGAAACCATGGTTCTGCGAGGTGATGGCCACCTTGCCGGTGCGCAGGTCCTTGACGGGCTGGTTGCCGCCGCGGTGACCGAACTTGAGCTTGAAGGTCTTGCCTCCGAAAGCGTGGCCGAGCAGCTGGTGCCCCAAGCAAATGCCGAAGATGGGCAGCACGCCGATCATCTTGCGAAGCTGGGCGTGGATACCCGGCAGGGCCGCAGGATCCCCCGGGCCGTTGGAGAGGAAGAGTCCGTCCGGTTTCATGGCCAGCACCTCCTCTGCTGTTGTGTGAGCAGGTACCACGGTTACGTCAAAGCCATCCCGACGCAGGCAGCGCAGGATGTTCCGCTTGATGCCGAAATCATAGGCCACGATGCGGTACTTGACCGGCGGCAGAGGGGCGTAGAGGGAAAGGTCTCCGGTCGTTTTGTTCGGCAGCTTCCAGTCGCGGCTCTCCTCCTCCCAGTGGTAGGCGGTGGGGGTGGAAACCTCCGTCACGAAATCGCTGCCGGACATGGGCGGGGCAGCCTGCGCGCGGGCTACGGCCTCCTCTGCGCTCAGCTCGGTGGTGAGGCAGGCGCGCTGGGCCCCCTTGGTGCGCAGCAGTTTGGTGAGCTTGCGGGTGTCGATGCCCTGAATGCCGGGGATGTTGTGGCGTGTCAGCCAGTCCTCCAGCGGCTCTTGGGCGCGCCAGTTGGAGTGCAGCCGGGCCAGCTCTGCCACAGCAAAGCCGCGCACCTGCGGGCAAGCACTCTCGTTGTCCTCCTCACACACGCCGTAATTGCCGATGAGCGGGTAAGTCATGGCAACAATCTGGCCGCGGTAGGAGGGATCCGTCAGTACCTCCTGGTATCCGGTCATGGAGGTGTTGAAACATGCCTCGCCGGTGATGGTGCCGGTGCTGCCGAAGGAGGTGCCTTCAAAAATCGTTCCGTCTTCCAGTGCTAGAATTGCAGTCGTCATTACCTTGATGTTGAGCCGTGGCATCTTAGCACCTTGCGGGGTAAAAAGCAAGGCAATAATGCGTGCGCGGGGTAAAAAAGTGCATTGCGGGGGCCGCAGGAAGACAGAAACGGAAAAAATGCTGTCATTTTCTCCAACTTTGCTTGCAATGGGGGGGGGCATGCTGTAGAATTAACTATGCTCGGCGGGGGAGTACTGCGTCAGGACGCAGCTCGGCCGGGCCCTGAACAATCGAGATAAGTTTTGAACCATGGAAGATGATAAGACAGCAGAGGTGACGGCTGCACCGGCAGCCGCAGAGGAACCCGCACCCGCCCCGGCGGCCCCCTCGGCAGATGCCCAGGGGCGTCTGGAGGCTGCTCGCCGTTTTGCGGAGGAGCAGTACGACCGCCTGCGCCAAGCGACGGCGCAGCAGATGGAGACGGCTCGCCGCTTTGCCACGGAACAGATGGAGAATGCCCGCCGCTATACGGATACCGCCCGCCGCCAGATCAACGAAGGCTGGGATGTGACCTGTGACAAGGCGAAGGACCTGCACCGCGTGGGGCAGGAGTATGTGCGCTCCAACCCCACCGGCAGCGTGCTGGGTGCGCTGGGTGTAGGTGTTATCCTGGGCCTGCTGATCGGCGGTCGTAAATAAGGACGGCTGCTGCGGGCACTCCCGATGAAGGTGCTATGAACTGGTTCGGCATACCCGATCGGCTGGCAGCTGCGCGTGATGCGGGGTTGGCGGCGGCAGACGGCGCGCGGCAGACGGCATCGGAGGCTCTGCAACATGCGGAGGCTCTGGTGGCCCTGCTGCGGGCGGAGCTGGCGGCCTATGCAGCGCAGCAGGCCAAGCGGGCCGCCCTGCGGGCCGTGGCCGTGGGGTGTTTGCTGGTGGCTTACCTGGGGCTGTGTGTGCTGGCGGTGTTGCTGCTGGCGCCGGTGCTGGGGTGGCCTGTGGCTGTGGGCTGCCTGGTGCTCCTTCATGCAGCGGTGGCGGTATTGGCTCTCGCCCTTGCCGCCCGCCTGCGCCCCGGTCACCCGGCTCCGATGACGATGGCGGAACTCCAAAATGATTTGCAATGCCTCAAGATGATGCTCAACAAGGACGGCGGGAAGCGCTGATGGCCGTAGCGGCGACGCGTGCGCGTTTTGTGGATGCTTGCTGCCGCACTCGGGCGCATTGGCAAGCCTGCCGCGGGCCGCTGGGCGGTGCAGCCGGGCTGCTGGCGGCGGTCGGTACGGCTGCGGCTGTGGCTTTTCTGCTGCGTAAGAAGCCGGCGCCTCCTGTGTTGCCGACGGCGGAGCCTTGGGTTAAGTCGTTGCTGCGCGTGTTGCCGCCCTTGTTGGTACCGTTGTTGCAGGCGCGTTTGGCGCGGGGAGCCTCGCGCGCCGCGGAGGAGTCGCAGAAGCAGGCAGCGGTGCAGCCCCCCGCTCGGGGGCTCAGCGGGCGTTTCTTCCGCTGGTTGGGGCTTTCGTGAGGCCCGTTTCTCTTTCTCAATCGACTGAATGACCATGACTAAAGTTTTTGTATCCGGCAGCTTTAATGTGTTGCACGCCGGCCATGTACAGTTTTTGCAGGATGCCAAGGCCCTGGGGGACTACTTGGTAGTCTCTTTCCCGCCCGCGGATTTGCTGTGGAAACTGTATGATAAACGTTCCATGTTGGAAGATGAGGACAAGATCGCTCTCATCGGCGCCTTGGAGATGGTGGATGAGGTGGTGCTTTCTACGGATGAAGATGAGCAGCTCTCTTTCCGCAGTGCCTTCGAGCAGTGCAAGCCGGATATCCTGGCCGTAACAACGGATGACCGCTATCTGGATGTTAAGCGCAGTTTCTGTCTCGCCCACGGGGTGCGCCTCGTGGTCATGGAGAAGACGCAGCCGAAGGAGGGCCAGGTCTCCAGCAGCAAGGTGGTGGAGCGCATGCGCGCGCCGTCTCATGTGCCCCTGCGGGTTGATTTTGCCGGCGGGTGGCTGGATGTGCCGCGCTATGCCATCCCGGGGGAATATGTGGTTAACTGTGCTATTTCTCCCACCGTGTCGCTCAAGGAGTGGCTGTACCGACAGGGTGCGGGGCTGGGCGGCAGCGGTGGTTGGAGCGTGCTGAACGGCTGGGACCCCGTCAAGTCCGAGCTCGGTCTCGGGGTCGGCTGGCAGGACCCGGCGGTGATTGCGGAGACCGGGGCCTGCGTTTGGCGTTCCGGGACCAAGCCGGTGCTGGACTTCAAGAACACGGGCGAATTCCTGGCGGGTCGTATGGCTGTGTATGATACCCGTATCAAACATGATACCCCCGGACTCGCCTCTGTGGAGCGTAATTTCGGCAAAATTGCCAAGGCCGGGCGCGTGGCGCGTCTCGGTGTCTTGCAGCAGGATATTACCGTGCTGGCCATCGCTGTGCAGATGAGTTACCAGTTGCAGATGGAGGAGGGGATGGAGCCTCTGCCGACCATCGCTCGCTCGCTCGCTTGCAAATATTGCGGCGGCGGTCACGGGGGCTATGCTGTCTACCTGTTTGAGTCCCCCGAGGATCGCGATGCTGCCGTTCAGGCTTGCGAGCATCTCTACCCGGTGGAACCCTACTGCCGCACCTTCTGCAAGGATGAGCAGGTTCCCTGGAGTCCCGCCATGCTCGAGCGTCTGCGCCGCAACGGCTTGATTAAGTAACAGTGCCGATGTGGAGAATCAGAATACAGAGTAGAAAGGGAAGCGAAGCGATGAGTACCTGAAGTGGACTCATTGCTTCGCCGGCGCTCCGTTTGCAGAGCACAGACAGTGTATGTCGGCGGAGGAGTGGGGCTTCGTCCGGAGTGCTTCTTGGTAGAGCATATGACACGCATAAATCCTTTTTTTCGGTATAGTGAACCGAGAAAGTGCTTGCCAAGAATGTCGGCTCGTGCTAGCATTCGCGCATGAAGAGAGCTATCCTGATTGCATTGGCGCTGCTGTTCTCTCCGTTGGTTTCACAGGCGGAGCCGCTTCCACACATTCCATTGCCGATGGAAACACCCGTCATCAGCCCTCGTGTTGTTGTGGGACAAACGGAGGAGGTGAGTGTATGCTGCAATCCGGCCACGGGCTATAACTGGTTTGTGATCGATGTGTTGCCGGAGGACGCACCCGTAGAGCTCACCGTGGATTATGTGCCCTCCGAGGAGCTGATTTGCGGATCCCCGGGTTACACGAGGGTGCTGCTCCGCGGCCTGCATCCCGGCAAGTTGTCCGTGCGCCTCGGGTATCTACGGCCCAGGGAGAAGGGGGTGCCTCCCCTCCATACCATTACACTCGAGATTGATGTGGTGCCTGCAGCGGAATAATTTGGCTTGGCCATGAATATCGATCTCTGGGAGTCTGCGGGCGAGCTTTGGGCAAGGTGGGGCCGCGGTTGCGCCGTGGTACAGCAAAATTGGCGCTTCTCCGGTGAAACTCCGGCAGCGGACTCCCCGGCAGTGCTTTTCTATGCCGATGCTTCGGATAAATACTCCTTGGATGCCGAGAACTTCGAGAAGTTTCTTCGGTGCTCAGAGCTGGATGCTCTCGGGCTGAGGTTCGGTGCGGGCGGTACGCTCGAAAACATGGTGGTGGTAGAGGCCTCCGCTAACCAATACCAGGGGATTCGCAAGGCCATGATCAAGAAGTTTCTCCGTGCGGTTACCTGTTGCTTGGTCGTCTCACCGACTCCCGGAGTCAGCATTTTCCCGGCCTTCATTGCTCCTAATCTGAGCGCGTATGCGGTAGCAGAGGTGCAGGAGGCTGCTGAAGAGGTGGGGAATTACTGCAGGGAGAGCGAGGTGCTGAAGCAATTGCGCATCACTGTGCATACGGACGACCTCTTTCTCGCGGAGAATGGGATGCAGCGGTTGGCAAAACTCTTATGTGAGCAGGCACCGGAGGGCGCTGTGGGCAGTAATCACTATTTGTTTGCCCAAGCATTGAACCTATACCGCTGCATTCTTCCGTCATCGTCCGGTAAAACTCAACCGAAGGGACCCGATGTTCCGAGCCCGGAGTCGATAGTGGTTCCCGCCCCGGAAGCGAAATCCGCGAATAAAAATATACGCGCTAAGGTTAAGAAGCTCCTGCAAAAGTTGTTTGATGACGGTGCCTTGTCCGCAAATGCCTGCCCCCTGTTGTGTCAGAAGGAGTTTTGCCTGAAGCATTTCGGACTTCCTTCGGCCCTGCTGCAGAAAACGGAGGGTAATAAGGTCACATCTCCGAGCTATCATCCGGCTTGCCATGTCACCTACTCCGGAAAAACTTATGCCTTGTTGCTCACCATTCCGAAGTCCGCATCGGAAGCCGTGTTCAGATGGGCTGAGGAGGCACGGAGTAATTCCCCCCGTGATATTGCCGGGGCGACGCGTGAGCTATACGATTTCTTGTTGCAGGCGATTCGTAACGGAACGGATGAGGCTTGCCTTCTCAGCAATTTGTGCAATAAGTCGTTTTGTAAGAAGCAGTTAGACCTCCCCACGCCCTTGCTGTGCAGAAAGAATAATACCCCGAAGCCGGGGGAAACTTATTCACAGGAGTATTCTATTCGTGGTAAGAAGAGTGAGTTCCTGCTCCTTATCAATCCTCCGGAGGACACCTCGGCTCGACTGAAAAAGGTGCTCAAGGAGTGGACGCCATCGAAGCCTGCTGCCACCGAAAAACGAACTGTGCCTGTCACCGGACCGATGGTGAAAAAGGCAGATGTGTTGGAGCCCATCAGCACTCTTCTGCTTCAAGCAGGTCCCACTCGTGTGCAGTGCCTGCTGGATGCTGCATTTTGTGCGCGCACGTTCCGAACGCCTCATGCAGTCCTCTGTTTGCGTGATGGTATACCGGGCCAATTATCCTCTCTGTATTATAAAGAGAATATCGAACCGGCGGGCTCCGTTGTGCGCCTGTATGCCCGCTTAACCTCGCAGAGCCGAGATCTCCTGGTCTCGTGGTTGCAAGGTGCTCCCTTTTAGCCCGGTCTTTCCCTCTTCTTTACCCCAAAAAGCCGAAGGAACTACCCGGAGATTCGATAAAGAACAAGAAGGGAAGGCCGCGGAATGAAAGGAACCCCCGGTGGCTGAGTCGGGCGGGCCGATCAGTTGCCGCAGAATCCCTTTCTTCCGCGGGGCGGGGTTACCTGCGCTTCTTGGGTTTGGCCTTGGGGGAGGCAGGGGAAGGTGCAGTGGCGGGGGCGAAGGCGTGGGCAGGGTCGGCTGCGAGGAGGGTGAGGTGCGCGTCCGCAGAGCCGGCGAGGGAGAAGGAGAGGGAGTCGCCTGCGGGGGCGGCGGTGGGAAGGGCCTCGCCGATGAGCATGTCACCGAGCCAGATGTAGATGCCGCCGGGGATGGAGGAGGCGTCGTTGCCGGGCAGGTTGCAGATGCGGATGGGCTCCTTGTTAGCCGACATATCGCCGGAGAAGAGCGGGGTGCCGTTCCAGCGGATGAAGCCCTCTTCGACCGAGAGCGAACCTGCACCGGGGATGGTGACGGAGAGCGCGGAGTCGGCATCCCAGCCGTCCTTGCTACCGTTGCCGACGGTGGGGGTGAACTCTACGGTGAACTCCGCTGCGGGGGAGAAGGAGGCCGATACCGAGTCGCCGCCCTTGAGCTTGTAAGCATTCTGCCCCGCAGCGCTCGCGCCGTCTGCGGAGAACGAGGGCAGGGGGGAGAGAGCCGAGGCAGCCTTGCGCGAGAGCCCCGCGGTGCGGCCGCCCCACTCGAGGGCGCGCGCCATGTTGCCCGCGATGATCAAATCTCCCTGGGCTGCGGGGTGCAGCTTATCTGCCGTGAACATGGACGGGATGCCTTCTAACGGCTTGGTGGATGTGACATCGGCCAGGCCGCGGTTCACATTGATGACGGTAATCTTCTTCTTCTGCGCCCACTTACGCAGGCGGTCGTTGTACTCCCGCACCGCCTCGTGCACATCGGCGTTTGCCATGGTGCCGGCCATGCACCAAGCGGGGATTTCGTTGATGGAAATCTGAGCCTTGGGCGCCGCCTTCCGGATGGTGGCCACAATGGCATCCACGTCCTTGAGCAGGTCAGCGATCTCCCTATCCTTGTTAGCCACGAGGGTGGAGCCTTGCTTCGTATCGGAGAGCAAGTCATTGGTGCCGATCATGATGCAGACCCGAGCGGGGGCCTCGGACTTGGTGAACACGGGGCCGGAGTACTCCTCCCCGCGGTTGGTCTTCTTGTCCAGCCCCAGCCAATTCTTGATATTGGTGCCGTTGTAGCGTTGGTACTTTTGGTTAGCGGGCTTACCGCCGGAGGCATTGCCGGAGATCTCCCAGGCGCGGCCGCTGGACTGGGCGCAGTGAGCATTGCGGAACGTGGAGCCCGCGTAGTCCGCCGTGGTATTCTTGAGGGCGGAGCCTCCCAGGTGCCCGGGCGTGTTACCCGTGTTGATGCCGAGCTCCGTGTAGGCCAGTGAATTGTCTGTAAAGATCTTGTGAAGCTGCCAACGGTAGGAGGCACTGTTCACACCGTGAGTGATGGAATCGCCCACGTACATGATATTCCCGACGGATGAAGGTTTAGCCGGAGTAGGGGCGGCAGAGAGCGCCGGCGCAAGGAGCGCGGCGACCACCGGCAGAAGGGAGCATGCGTGTTTCATACCCTGCCATTATATGCGGTGGTGCCGCTGTGTCAAGCTAATAAATTCAGCGCCGGGTGCGGCGATTGGCTCGGCGTGTGTCAGCAGGCTCCTCCCTGAGGTCCGGGGACTTCAACAGCTCCTTGGCCTCCTGCACACCCTTTTTGGCGGCCTTGTTGAGCCAGAGACGCGCGCGATTCTTGTCTGCCTTGGTGCCGATGCCTTCTAGGTAACATTTGCCGAGATTGTACTGTGCGAGGGCGTGGCCCCCCTGCTCGGAGGCAAGGGTAAAGTAGTAGATAGCCTCCTTCTGCCGACGTGCCGTGCCCTTGCCCTGCAGGTAGCAGAGTCCGGTTTGGTAGCGTGCTTCCGCCAAGTCTGCCCCCGTGGCTCCGTTGGCTTTTTGGGAGGCCTCGTAGAACCACTTGTAGGCAGATTTATCATTCTTCTCGGTACCTTTGCCTTCTGCATAGGCCTGCGCCAGCAGCAGCATGGCCTTACCGTTGCCGGGCTGCTGCGCCTGCTGCACCAGGGCCTCGAAATCGCTCACCGGCTCGGCCGGGGTATCCTGCTGCACGGTCTCGGTCGGGGCCGGTGGCTGCGGCTCATGGCCTGCCACGGGTGTATCCGGCTGCGCGGGTTGCGCAGGCTCCGTCGGGGTGGGGGACGCGGGTTGATCCTCCGGGAACTGCGGCTCGTTGCCCGCCACGGGGGTATCCGTCTGAGCAGGCGGGGTCGGCTGCTCGGTCACGGTCTCCGCCGGGGTGGTCGGCTGCGGCTCATGGCCTGCCACGGGTGTGTCCGGCTGCGTGGGTTGCGCAGGCTCCGCCGGCTGCACGGGCAGGGGCGGCGTGTCTGCCACGGGCGTGATCGGCTCCGGGATGGGCAGGGAAATGGTCGTCTCGTTCGGCAGCACCGGCGCCTCCTTGGCGGACGGCCCAGCGACCGGGGGCTGCTCTTGCTTCATCTCGTCAGGCTGCTCCGTCTTGCCCTTGGCTGCCTCCGAGATGGTCTTGGAGGGCGCGAACATATCGCCGCCCACGGGCACCGTCTTGTCCTTCAGCAGGGCATAGGCCCCCGCGCCCAGCGCCAGAACAGCGAGCGCTGCACAGATCGTCACCTTGCGGCGGCGGTTCTTCTTGTCGATGATGTCAAAGATGGAATGCTCCTCCGGGGCGGAGGTCTTCGGCTCGGCCGGGGCAGGGGCGGGGCACTTCGGCTTCGGCGCCTGCGACTTCTCGGGCTTTGTGGGGGCTGCGGGCTGCTCCTTCTGCGGCGTGGATTCCCCGGCAGGTGCGGGCGCTTCCTCAGCGGCAGGTTTCTTTGCGGCGGCGGGCTCCGCCTTTTTCGGCTCGGCGGGCTTCTCCGGCTTCTTCTCCGCAGGTTTCACCGGCTTTTCTGCCACGGCGGGCTGAGCAGGCTGCTGCGGCTCGCAGGCCTCCGCGGGTGCAGCTACGGCAGGTTTTTCGTCAGCAGGCTTCCCGGCAGACGGTTTGTCGGCAGACTTAGCGGGAGCGGGTTTGGTCTCGGGTTTGTCGGCGGGCTTGGCGTCAGCGGGTTTGGTCCCGGGCTTGGCGGGCACCGGCGTCACCTGCGGCTTTTCGGGTGCTACCTCAAACTGCAGCGGCAGCACCCCCGCCTCCAAGGCCTCGGCAGGGGAGGGGCCGATGAGATCCGGCACGCGCCCCTCCTTCAGGCAGAGGGCCCACTCCTTCGCGCTCTGCCAGCGGCGCTCCGGCTGCACGGACAAGGCCTTGTCGATACAGGCCAGCATGGAGGCCCCGTATTCCCGGGTGAGGGCTTCATCTGCCGAAAGCAGCGACAGCCCATCCCCCACAGAGCGCAGCGCCGGCAGCTTCTTGCGCGTAATCAAGTGGCGCATGGTAGCACCCAAGGAGAAAATATCGGCAGCCGGGGTGGGCGGCACGGACAGGTTGCCGAGCTCGGGCGCAGAGAACTGCTGCGTCATGAGCGGGCGCTCGCACAACTCTGCCAGCAAGCGCTGCGGCCGCCCGTAACCCGTGAAGGCCACCATGCCGTTTATCATGAGAAGATTGGCCGGGGAAATACCCAAGTGCAGCAGCCCCGCACCGTGCACAGCCTCCAGGGCCGCCAGAGCGCTTTGCAGCAGCCTGCGCGCATGCTCCGCCGGCGTCTTGGCATAAGAGCTCATCCACTCCTGCAGGGACTGCCCGCCCGGCGGCATCAGGATGACATAGCAGGTGCCGTTCGCCTGCAGCGCCCCCTTGGCGCGGTGCAGCACATTCACGGGGCGGGACGACATCTCACGCATGGACTGCACGAACGTGGCATGCGCCTTGGCCAGCTGATCCGCAAGCTTGCGCTGCCGCGGCTCCACGGCCAGCGTGCGCGCGTTGCGCTTTACCAGCAACTTCGGCAGGCTTTCCACCAGCCACACAAAGGAACCCGGCTGCCGCGTGTCCTCTGCCAAATAGGTGGCGGAGCAGTGGTTGTCCCCCAGCCGGCGGCGAATGGTGTACGGGCCTACCGGGGTATCCGGCGGCAGCAACAAGTTCTGTGCATCGTTGTCCATGGTATCGAATCTCCTTTGCCGCTATTATAAGCCCCGCAGCCCCGGCGGTCAACCCCCAATGCAGCGGATGACGCAGGGCGCTCCGCTATGCAGAACCCCCGCCGGCAGCGCAGCACAGCGGGGGAACGGGAAAAAACGACAGGGCCTGCCGTTATCAGCGGGCCGTCTTCACGGTCACGGCCTCCTTGCCCACGCGGTCGCGCAGGTAGTGCAGCTTGGCACGGCGCACCTTGCCGCGGATGGCCACCTCGATCTTGGCGATCTTCGGGGAGTGAAGGGGGAAGGAACGCTCAACACCCTCACCGTAAGCAATCTTACGAACGGTGAACGCCTCGTTGATGCCGGAGCCGCGGCGGGCAATCACGATGCCCTGGAAGATCTGGACGCGCTCCTTGCCGCCCTCGATGACGCGGCAGTGCACCTTCACGGTGTCACCCACGTTAAAGGGGGTCACATTGTCCTTCTGCTGCTCCTTTGCAATAGTGTCGAGAATGTTCATGATGGTCTCTTCAGTCTTCTTGTTAATTAAATGTTCCGGAAGCCTCTCGGCTCGTTGTGGGTGCGGAAGTATACACCCAAAATTGAGCTTTGGCAATCAAAATATGCGCAAAAGACACACTTTTTTTCAAAATCACCCCCGGGTCGGCTTCAAAAGCGGTGCCAAGGCCGTTTTTTCCGCCTCGGAGAAAGGCGCGGGCGAGTCATCCGGGAAGCGGCGGGACGAGACAGCGCGGACGATGGCCGCCGGTCCGCGGGAGGTGGAGATGATGAATTGCCAACGCAGGGAGGTGTTACCGATAGCGGTGAGGGAGGGCGAGACGGTGACCTCATCGCGGAAGCGGAGGGGGGCCAAGTAATCACACTCCGCGTGCACGCGCGGGAAGCGGTAGGCGTCGAGCTTGGCGGAGGCCTCGCCGAGGGTGGCCTCCAGCGCATGGGTCTCCGCAGCCTCGGCATAGCGGAAGAAGTTGGCAAAGTAGACCATGCCGCAGGCGTCGGTATCGTGCATGGCAACGCGGGTTTGGATGTCGAGCGAGTTCATTGTCGTGGTGGTAAGAAAGGGGAGGGGGCGTCTGCCCGGGGGCGAGTCAGGGGCGGCAAACCCTGCAGGGTGCGCTGCAGTTGGGCATCGCGCAGCAGGTTCCAGCCGTTCTCCATGCAGGAGACCGTGGTGATGCTGCCGTCTTCTTCATTGATATAGGCGTAGAGTGCCACGGCTCGGGGACCTGCGGCAACGGTGAGCAGGGGCTCGGAGTCCATGGGGCGCACGGTGCGGACTCCGGCGGTGGCGTAACCCTTCGGCACACGCAGTCGGCGCAGGGCTTCCTCCGCCTGCAAGCCGCAGAGGCTCTGCTCGGCATCCACCCGACGGAAGACGCGGACGGCGGAGTGCAGGGCGGGCTCGGTAGCCACGCAAAGCCCCGGGCGCGGGGTGTAGGTGTCGTACATGCGTGCCAAGTCGCGCCGGAATGCTTCCTCTGCATTCGGGCGGGGGTAGAGCAGCAGCCACAGCAGGCAGAAGAGGCAGAAGCCGCAGAGGGCATAGCAGCGCAGGGTATACAGCCGCAGCATGCGCCGCATCAGGGCGGTGAAGCGGTCGATGAGGCTTTCATCCGCCGGGCCGAAGCGGAAGTTCGGCTGCACTCGGCGCGGGTCGGCGGCTATCTCCTGCACGGTGCGGCCTTTCGCGGGGTCCAGCACGGAGGCCTCGACGGAGCCCGCAACGTCCTCGCGCACGCCCACGCGGTAGTAGAGCATGTAGTTGAGAATGACCAAGCGGAAGACCACGGAGCAGACGAGCAGCGCAAGCATGCAGAGCAGCGCGAAGGTCAACTTGCCGTCCTCGTAGGCAAAGGTGGGGGAGGCCAGCTCCGGCCAATGCGCCTGCAACACCGGCCAAGCCAAAAGACCGGGGATGAATACCCCCAACAGCGCCCCGAAGTACAGCCGGTTGCGGTGCGGCCCCAAGCTGCTGAAGGCCTCCAGCACCAGCAGCGGCAGCAGCCACATATAGGGCTTGAGCAGCATCGGCGTTATCCCGGGGGTGCAATACGCCTCCGGCGTGTCCGGTATCAACCTGTCCGGATACGCCAGCGTGAGCATCAACCCTGCCGCAGCGACCCATGAGCCGACCGCGCGCAGCACCAACAGCACCTTGCCGAGCATCGTGCCCCCATCCTACCACCCCTCCCCCCCCCTGTCAAGCCCTTTGCGCCCCGCATACCGCAAACGCCGCCCGCAAATGACGCGGTTGGGGGAGTCGAGTGAAGGTAAACCTTCCCCTTTTCGCTTAATCTCAGAATTCGCGTATTAATATTGAATTTGTATGCTGAGGAAAGAGAGGGCTCGGTTAGGGGTGGAAATGGGTGAAAAAGGTGAAAAAAAGAAAAAAGTTTCGGATAAAGCTTGACAATGGGGTGAAAATGGTGTAAATACTGCGCCCACACAGTTATGGCAAAGAAAAGCTGGATTGAGAGAAATAAGAAGAAGGCAGCGGTGGTGGCTCGGTATGCTGAGCTGCGCGCTAAGCTGAAGGCCGAGGGCGACTACGTGGGGCTGACGATGCTGCCGCGCAACGCATCTCCCGTGCGTCTGGTGAACCGTTGCGAGTTGACGGGGCGTCGCCGCGCATTCCTGCGTCGCTTCCACCTTTCCCGTATTGCTTTCCGCGAGCTCGCAAGTGCCGGTATGATTCCCGGCGTGACCAAGTCCAGCTGGTAAGCCCGCGGCAGAGAGAAGATGTAGAAGCGTGGGCTGTTCCGGAAAAGGATAGCCCACGTTGATTATATGCCGATATACGAATACATATCTGAACATCCGGAGGACCCGGCGAGGTCATGCCGGATGTGTCGTCGTGGATTTGAGCTGATGCGGCCGGTGGATCGGGCGCCGTTGGAGCGGTGCATGTATTGCCACAACCCGGTGCGCAAGCGAGTGAGTGCGGTGAATGTGCCGCACATTCTGGCTCCGTTATCCGTAACGGATGCGAAGAAAGCGGGCTTCACCGTGATGGAGAAGCGGGAGACAGGGGTGTACGAAAAGCTGTAACGAGAAAGGGAAGGGCATGCAGATATTTTTGACACCGGAAGAGATCTCGCAGTTAACTTGGAGCTACCCGAGTTTCAGCTCGATCATCCTTTTTGTTCTGGCGATTGCGTTCTTTCTGTTTCTGAACGCCTTCTTCGTAGCGAACGAATTTGCGAGTGCGCGCGTGCGCGAGAGTCAGCTGCTGGAAGGCGATGAAAGCGAGACGAAAGGGCAGAGCAAGCGCCGCAACAAAGCGTTGCACATCGTGCGGCACCTGGATACCTATCTTTCTGCTAACCAGGTAGGTATCACCATAGCCTCCCTGGCTCTGGGCGGCATGGGTGAGCCTTTCATCGAGAGCCTGATAGCCCCGCCGCTCTCCTACCTGTGCCACCTGACGCCGACGGTGGTGAGCGCGGTATCGTACGCTCTGGCCTACAGCCTCTTTACCTTTGCACACGTGGTCCTCGGCGAGCTGGTACCGAAGAGCTTGGCCATCCGCAAACCCTTGGCCTTGGCCTTGGCCACCGCCCCGGGGATGACGCGTTTCGCCAAGCTTTCCTCCCCCATCGTGCGCCTGTTTAACAACACGGCCAACGGCATTGCCCACTATGTGTTCGGGGTTGACCCGCACTACGAACCGAATGCCCCGCACAGCGCAGAGGAGATCGCCATCATTGTGGAAGAAAGCGGCAAGTCCAAGGCCGTGACGGAGACCGAGGCCGAGATCTCCAAGAACGCGCTGGAGCTCAACGACCGCTCCGTGCATGATATCTACGTGCCGCGCAGCTCCATCGAGGTGTTGGACGTGAACGACGGCTTTGCCAAGAACATGGAGCGTGTGATCAACAGCCCGCACAGCCGCTTCCCCTTGGTGCAGGGCCACTTGGACAAGGTGCAGGGCTGGCTGCATGTGAAAGACTTCCTGAAGATGGCCAACACCCCCAACCCCGATCTGATGCAGATGCGCCGGGAGCTGAAGGTGGTGCCGGAGACGATGAAGCTGGACACCCTGCTGGACTTCTTCTCCAAGGAGCACACGCATTTCGCGCTGGTCGTGGATGAGTACGGCGATTCCCTGGGCCTCGTGTTCCTGGACGACGTGCTGGAGGAAATTGTGGGTGATGACATCCGCGACGAGTTCGAGACCGAGCACAACAAAGACTTCTTCCCGAACGGGGAAGGGCGGTACACCGCCAGCGGATCCTTGGCCCTGTTCGACTTGGAAGAGTACCTGCCGGAGCTCGGCGAGGTAGAGACGGAGGGCGATGTCTCCACTCTGGGTGGCTTCATTACGGAGGCCCTTGGGCACATGCCCGCCTGCGGGGAGTCTGTAACCCTGCGCAACTATATCTTCACCGTTACCGGCTGCGACCGCCGCCGCGTGACCCAAGTGAGCATTCGGCGCCATGCCGAGCAGCCTGCGGAGGAGGCCTGAACCCCTCCTCCCGCCGGGCGGAAATAAACACCCGCAGGCATTTTGTGCAACAATGCGCTTGCACCATGCTTGCTTTTATGCTAGAATGCAGACCGAAACCATGAAACGCAACATCATTCTCAGCGCGGCACTTTCCGTGCTGCTCTCGGCGTGTGACCCCACGCCCATGCTGCCGCCTGCTCTGCGTCCGCAGGTGCCCCCCGTCCCGACTGCCAACGTGCATCGCGACGTGCCCGCTTCTACAGCGGTGAGCTCCCCGGCGGAAGCCGCTCTGTCGGCCAACGATGCCAACGCCGCCTTTGAGCGCCAAGTGGCCGCTTACGCCCAACAGGCTGCTACCGGGACCCCCGCCGAAGTCACGGCCGGCATGCCCGTTGCCCCCGTGCAGCCGGTGCCCGCAGCCCCCGCGACAACCTCAGCGGGGCAGCCCACTGCGGTAGCCCCCATTCCGGAGCCCGCCGTGCAGCCTACGCCCACTCCGCAGCCGGCTGCCCCCGTTGCCTCTGCCGGTAACATGAACTACAAGATCTCCTTCATCAACGGGACGGAAGGCCGCCTCTTTGTGGAGGCTACGGACGCCGCCGACAATGTGTACCCCTGCGGCTTTATGGCAGGGCGTGCCAAGTGCACGGAGACCGTCACCGGCCGCCCCGCGGTCAACGGCCCCATCAAGGTGGTGGTGCGTGACCCGGACCAGGACGGCGCCCCCGTTCTGCGCGAGTACAGCGTACCCGTGCCGGATCCCTCCGCCTACAACGGCGGCACGCTGGAGGTGGAGATTCTGCCACGCGGCAGCTTCCGTGCTTCCGCCAACGGTGTGCCGTACTTCACGAAAGAACCCATAGCGCCGCCGCCCGCACCCGCTGCGCCGGCCACGCCTGCGGCACCGGCCACCCCGGCCGCGCCGCCTGCCTCGTAACGGCAGCGACTTTTCCGAACCGCGGACACAAAAGGCTCTCTTTTGATGTGTCCGCGGTTTTTTCATCCTTGCCCCCGGCCGCGCGGAGGGTGTATAAACGGGGCATGTGCAAACCCATTCAAGATTATCTGAGCATTGTGCGGGAATATACCCGCGAGATCATCACCTTCGGCGGTTTTGTGCTGGTCTGCTTCGTCTACGCAGACTTCCGCACCCTTGCCCGCGAGCAAGCCGCCGCAGCCGCCGAGACAGCCGAGATCCTGCGCGCCATGGATGCCCGGCTGGCCCACCTGGAGCAGAACACCGCAGCCCCCACCGAGCATGAAACAGGACATTAAGCTCATTCAGCAGAAACTCGGTGTGACCGCGGACGGCATCATCGGCAGCCGCACCGTCGAGGCCCTCTGCCGCGCCTTGGGGGTAAACCGCGTGCCGCAATGG
Organism: Akkermansia muciniphila; assembly: GCA_004557455.1. Lineage (GTDB taxonomy): Bacteria > Verrucomicrobiota > Verrucomicrobiia > Verrucomicrobiales > Akkermansiaceae > Akkermansia > Akkermansia muciniphila_D. The sequence goes on from SFDX01000005.1 coordinate 69,701, forward strand.
CCCACGCAGAGTGAGGTGCGCAGCGGCAGGAGCGTCTTCGGCTCTCCCGGTTGCGAGGCCTCGCTGGTGAGCATCCTGCCGCCCTATCCCCTCCTGTATGAGGGCAAACCCGTGCGCTCCCTGCGGGTGCACAAGCTCATTGCCCCGCATGTGCTCGCCGCCCTGCGCGAGGTGTCGGCCCATTACGGACAAGACGAGCTGCACCGCCTGGGACTGGACCGGTACAGCGGCAGCTACAACTACCGCAGCACCTCCGGCGGCAAGGCGCTCTCCATGCACGCATGGGGCATCGCCCTCGACTTCGCGGCCGAGCAGAACAGCTACTCCCTCCGCGCCCCGCGGGCAAGCCTCTCCCACCCTGATTGCACGGCCTGGTGGCAGATATGGGAAGCCCACGGCGCCACCTCCCTGGGTCGGGAGCGCGACTATGATTGGATGCACCTCCAATTCGCCCGCCTCGGCTGATGCCCCCCACCGACACGCAGTCTGCTCCCACGCCGACTGCGTGTCCTTCTTACTGCCCTTTGTCCTTGACGCGCCGCCCTCCCTGCGCTATAGTACCCGCATGAGCAAATGCTGGCAACTCGCGCGCGAATGCTGGGCCCTCCCCCCCGGGGGGGCGGTGATGGGGATTCTGAATGTTACCCCCGATTCTTTCTCTGACGGTGGCTTACATTTCGGCACCGAGACTGCCGTGGCCCATGCCCTGCGCATGCTGGATGAAGGGGCAGACATTATCGACATCGGCGGGGAATCTACCCGCCCCGGGGCCGACGCCGTGCCGCCGCAGGAAGAGGCAGCCCGCGTGCTGCCCGTCATCGAGGCCCTGCGCCGAGAGCGCCCCACTGCCCGTCTCTCCGTCGATACCCGCCATGCAGCCGTTGCCCGTGCCGCTCTTCTGGCCGGGGCTGACATTGTCAACGATATCACCGGCCTGGCCTCCCCCGACATGCGTCGAGTCTGTGCCGAGCTGCCCTGCGGCGTCATCCTCATGCACATGCAGGGCGAACCCAAAACCATGCAGCAGAACCCGCACTATATCGATGTGGTTGCCGAGGTGCACGACTTCTTCGCCGTCCGTGTGCAGGCCGCTGAGCAGGACGGCATCGACCGCCGGCGTATCTGCCTGGACCCCGGTATCGGCTTCGGCAAAAATGTGCAGCACAACCTCCTGCTCATCCGTCACCTGGAGCAGACTCGCGTGCACGATTTGCCCATGCTCATGGCCCTCTCCCGCAAACGCTTCATGGGCGCCGTGTTGAATGACCCGCAGGCCCCCAAGGTCAGCCCGCTTCCCACGGTTGTCATGAGCCTGTTGGCCGCCGACGCCGGGGCCGAACTGCACCGTGTGCACGATGTAGCCCCCTTGGTGCAGGCCCTTCGCCTGCGTCAGGCTTGTCTCGAATGTGTTAGTTAATGCTAATAGTATCCCATTCCGAGCCCCTGTTACCGCTGCTGTGAGCAAAAATTGCACTCTGTGGGCACTTTAGGCTTGCAATGTGGGGGCAAGTGGGGTTAAATGAATGAGCACCAATGTGGCCGGAGCCGGCCGCTGCAAACAAAGGTTATGAATACGACAAAGACTTTGCAAGTGCCTGATGCAATGCATGCGGCGCTGGATTATCTGAAGAACGATGCTGATGACCACGGCGAGCTCGTGACGCTCAACGTGGGCCCCTCGCACCCGGCGACGCACGGTGTGCTGCGGCTCAAGCTGGTGATTGACGGCGAGGTGATTGTCTCCTGCGATCCTGTCATCGGCTATCTGCACCGAGGCATGGAGAAGATTGCGGAGAACTGCCATTACAACCAGTTTGTGGCGTATACGGACCGCATGGACTACCTGGCCCCGATGAGCAACAACATAGCCTACGCCTGTGCGGTGGAGAAGTTGCTGGGCTGGGAGCTGCCGGAGCGCGGCCAAGCCATTCGCGTGCTCTGCTGCGAGCTCTCCCGCATTTCCTCCTGCTTCTTGGGCACGGGCGTGTATGCCATGGACACGGGCGCGATGACGGCCTTCCTCTACGCCTTCGAGGAGAAGGAAAAGGTGCACAACCTCTACGAGCAGATTTGCGGCGCGCGCTTTACCTCCAGCTACACCCGCATCGGCGGCATGACGCGGGACCTCCCCGCCGGCATCGAGAAGCCGATTCTGGACTTCTGCGACAGCGCGCTCAAGACGGTTGACGAGATGGAAAAGCTCCTGCTGCATAACAAGATTTTCATCGACCGACTCGTCGGCGTCGGTGTCATCACCCGCGAGATGGCGCTGCAAAACGGCATGACCGGCAACAACCTGCGCGCCAGCGGTGTGAACCGCGACCTTCGCAAGACCAACCCCTATCTGGGCTATGAGAAGTACGACTTCGACGTACCCGTGGCCACGGAGGGTGACTGCTACGCCCGCTTCCAGGTGCGCATGGAGGAGATCCGCCAGTCCGTCCGTATCATCCGCCAGGTGATTGCGACGATGCCCAAGGGCCCGATCTGGGTGCAGCTGGACAAGGGTATTCTTCCCAACAAGAAGGACACCCTGCTGGGCATGGAGGAGTTAATCCGCCAGTTCATGGTGACCACGCAGTGCGTGAACGCCCCCGCCGGGCAGGTCTACTTTGCGGCAGAGAACCCCAAGGGCGAGCTGGGCTTCTTCCTGGACTCCCAAGGCGGCGGCCTGCCGAATCGCCTCAAGATGCGCAGTCCCTCGTACTGCACGCTCTCCATCCTGCCGGAGTTGCTGCCGGGCCACTTGGTCAGCGACATCGGCGCCATCCTCGGTTCCTTTGACTTCGTGCAAGGCGAATGCGACCGCTGATTTCACCTCAACTCACACTTTTCAACATGTCTGAATCACCAAACGCCATCGATGCCATCACCGAGCACATTCCCTCGCCCGGTGAGCAGTTTTTCCCCAAGTTTGAGGTAACCCCGGAGCTTGTGGCCGAAGCGCAAAAGCTGGTAGCGCAGTACCCGGAGGGCAAGGAGAAATCCGCCGTGCTGCCCATCATCCACTTGGTGCAGGAGAAGTTCGGCTTCGTCTGCCCGGAGTGCATGCCGTGGATTGCGGAAATGTGCCGCTGCTCGACCATTCACGTGGCCGGCATCGTCACGTTCTACCCCGGTATTCACCGCAGCTGCCCCGGCAAATACCACTTCCGCGTGTGCCACACTGTGGCCTGCGCGATGAGCGGCGGGGAGGACCTCATCGGCTACATCTGCAAGAAGATCGGTGTAAACCCGGCGGATATGACGGATGCCGAGCCGATGGCCGTGAGCCCGGACGGGCTGTGGAGCATCGAGGCCGTGGAATGCTTGGCCAACTGCGGCTTCGGCCCGAACGTGATGGTCAACGATACCCTCTACTCCGAGGTGACGCCTAAGAAAATCGACGAAATCATTGCGTCTTACAGCAAGAAGTAACCCAAGCGCACGATTATGAGCGAGAATATTAAATACCTCCCCGGCAAGGAGCCGCATCCGCGGGAAACACGCCGCATCTACCGCAACATCAACCGCGTGGGTTATGACCCCTCCATCAAGTGCTTCATGAAGGACGGCGGCTACGAGACCCTCAAGAAGGTGATCAAGATGGAGCCGGCGGATGTCATCAATGAGGTAAAGAAGAGCGGCCTGCGCGGCCGCGGCGGTGCCGGTTTCCCCACCGGTGTCAAGTGGACGTTCATCCCGAAGGGTAACACCAAGCCCGTCTACTTGGTCTGCAACTGCGATGAGTCCGAGCCCGGCACTTTCAAGGACCGCTTCATTGTGCACCAGGACCCGCACCAGTTGCTGGAGGGCATGATTATCGCCTGCTATGCCGTGCAGGCGCACTACGCGGTTTTCTACATTCGCGAGGAGTTCCCGGAGGCAGCCAAGATCATGAGCAAGGCCATTGAGGAGGCGGAGGCCAAGGGTTTCCTGGGCAAGAACATCCTCAAGTCCGGCTTCGACCTGCAGATTATCGTGCATCGCGGGGCAGGGGCCTACATCTGCGGTGAGGAAACGGGTCTCATCAACTCCATCGAGGGTGAGCGCCCGTACCCGCGTATCAAGCCGCCTTTCTTCCCCGCTGCCATCGGTCTGTGGGGTTGCCCGACGATTGTGAACAACGTGGAGTCCCTCTGCCAGGTGCGCCAAGTGATGCTGCGCGGGGCGGAGGCCTATGCGCAGGAGGGCGCGCAGCGCTCCCCCGGCACGCGTATCATCGGTGTCTCCGGTGATGTGAAGCGCCCGGGTGTGTACGAGTTCGTCTCCGGCTCCATCACCTACGGTGAGCTGCTGTACGAGGTATGCGGCGGTCCCAAGCGCGGCCGCAAGTTCAAGGCCATCATCCCCGGCGGTGCCTCCGCTAAGGTGATGCGCTGCGACGAGGTGCTCAAGGATCGCAACCCGGACGGCTCGGTCAAGGAAATTTCCGTGTTCGACATCCCGATGGACCTGGACAGCATTGCCCGCTTCGGCTCCATGAGTGGCTCCGGCGGTGTCATCGTCATGGATGACACGCGCAGCATGCCGCACATCCTCAACAACCTCAACCGCTTCTTCGCTTGGGAATCCTGCGGCCAGTGCTCCCCCTGCCGGGAGGGTAACCCCTGGATGCTCAAGCTCTCCACCCGCATTTGCAACGGGCAGGGCTCCCCGGAGGATGTGGACCTGTTGAAGGACGTGGCGGACAACATCTGCGGGCGGACGGTCTGCGCCTTCGGCGAGGCCTGCTCTTGGCCCACGCAGGCCTTCACCACCAAGTTCCGGGATGAATTCCTGGCACTCACCAAGCCCATCAACGCGCTTAAGCCGCACTCGGAGGAGGCTGCCGAGGCATGCAAGTTCCTGACCCGAGAAGACTAAATTCCCCTCATCAGCATGATCACAAAACCGAATATACTGCCGAAAGACGCCGCCGCTGCCGAGGGCAAGGTGAACGTACAGATCAACGGCAAGTGGTACCGCTTCCCGAAAGGCACGCGCATTGCGGATGCCTGTAATTCCGTGGGCGTGCACGTGCCCTGCTTCTGTTACCACCCCAAGTTGTCCGTGGCCGGCTCCTGCCGTATGTGCCTGGTGGAGCAGGGCATGCCCCCGCGTTTGGCCCCGGGTGCCACCCCCACTTATAATGAGGACGGCTACCAGACCATTCAGTGGATGCCCCGCGCCGTCATCGCCTGTGCCAACACCGTGGCGGAGAACATGGGCATCCGCACGGATGGCAAGCTGTGCAGCGAGGCACGCCGCGGCGTGTTGGAGTTCCTGCTCACCAATCACCCGCTGGACTGCCCCATCTGCGACATGGCCGGCGAGTGCAAGTTGCAGGAGTACACGGCCGACTACGGCCGCGGTACCCACCGCTTCACGGAGTCCAAGACCAAGAAGGGCAAGAACCTGTCGCTCGGGCCGCGCGTGAATCTGGACCAAGAGCGCTGCGTGCTCTGCCGCCGCTGCGTTCGCTTCATGAAGGAGATTGTCGGCGAGGAGGTGCTCGGCGTCGTGGGTCGCGGTACGCACAACGCCATCTCCTGTTACCCCGGTAAGCAGCTGGACGGCAATTACTCCATGAACGTGGTGGACCTCTGCCCCGTGGGTGCCCTCACCAGCCGTGACTTCCGCTTCAAGATGCGCGTTTGGTTCCTCAAGAGCACGCCTACCATTGATATGAACTGCGGCACGGGTACCAACATCAACATTTGGACCCGCGGTCAGCAGGTTTACCGTATCACCCCGCGCCAAAACGATGAGGTGAACAGCTGCTGGATGCCCGATGACGCGCGCCTGAACTACAAGTTCATCAACGCCCCGGAGCGTATCCTCACCCCGCTTGTGCGGACGGATCGCGGTGCCGGGCAGCGTCCCGCTACCTGGGATGCCACGCTGAACATGGTCGTGGAGCAGCTCCACAAGTGCGCGCCGGCAGAGACCGCAATGGTTGTCTCCGCTCGTTGCACGAACGAGGAGCTCTACATGGCCCGCGCGCTGGCCCGCCAGCTCGGGATCACCAAGTTCGACATCGTTCCCCGCATGGGTGAGGCGGATAACATGCTCATCTGCGAGGACCGCAACCCGAACACGAACGGTGCCAAGCTCATCCTTAACAAGACGGGCGCCGGTCTGGCCGGTATCCGCCGCGGTATCAAGAACCGCAGCATCCGCTTCGTCATCTCCATCGGTGAGGATCTGACCGCCGAGGCCGGGGTGCCGGAGGAGGACCTGCGCGGTCTGGATTACCTGCTCGTGATGTCCCACAGCGAGAACGCCACCACCAAGCAGGCGGACGTGGTGCTGCCGGGTGTTACCTTTGCGGAGAAGCACGGCACGATGATCAACGTCACGGGCCGCATTCAGCGTCTTAATAAGGCCATCGAGCCGCTGGGTGAGGCGCGTCCGGAGTGGCTCATCATGCGCGACCTCAGCCACCTGCTGGGTTGCGACTGCGTGCGCGTTATCGCCTGCCCCACGTCCATCAACGTGCTGGAGGAGATGGCCGAGGAGTTCGAGCCCATGCGCGGTCTCACCTGGGGCAGCATCGGCAACGAAGGTAAGCAAATCCTCAACACCGGTGTAACGATCCCGCTCATCGAGCGAGAGAAAGCTAAGAAGTAACCCCCATCCATCCTTCCCATTATGTTCTCTATATTGCAGCAATGGTACGATGACGTCATGAGCAACGAGATCTGGTTCTACCTGATCACGACGCTCGTCAAGCTCGTCCTCATGTTCGCCGTTATTCTGGCCTTCGTGGTGCTCTCCGTGTGGACGGAGCGCCGAGTGGCGGGCTGGATTCAGGACCGCCCGGGTCCGAACCGCGCGGGTATCCCGCTCTTCCTGCTCAAGCGATTCGGCAGCAAGGAGAAGCAGCCGCTCTCCAAGGTCCTGCACTTCTTCGGCATTCCGCAGGACGGTTGGATTGCCAAACTCTGCACGTGGCTGCGTTTGGACCGCGAGATTCCGACCTTCGGTTTGATGCAGCCCTGCCTGGACGGCGGTAAGCTCTTCTTGAAGCAGGAGGTGACGCCGGTCTACGTGCGGCGGCTCTTCTTCATCCTGGCGCCCATGTTGGTGCTGGGCCCGCCCTTGGTGGCGGCTGCGGTGGTTCCCTTCGCCTCGGCGGTGGAGACCTGCTACGGCCACATCTCCATGTGCGTGGCAAACCTGAATATCGGTGTGCTGTGGATCTTCGCCGTCTCCGGCCTCTCCGTGTACGGCCTCACGCTGGCGGGTTGGTCCTCCAACTCCAAGTACCCCTTCCTGGGCGGCCTGCGTGCCTCTGCCCAGCTCATCTCGTATGAGGTGGCGATGGGACTGGCCATCATCCCCCTGCTCATGATGTTCGGCACCCTCAACCTTCAGGAGATCGTGCAGCAGCAGGCGGACAACGGTTGGACGCTTCTGCCCCTGTGGGGTGAGGGTCTCAACGTGCAGCGTTGGGCGCTCTACCTGCCCGTGCTCGTCAGCTTCCTGGTGTTCGTCACCTGCGTGTTTGCGGAGGCGAACCGCACGCCCTTCGATATGGCGGAGTGCGAGACAGACTTGGTGGGCGGTTACCACACGGAGTACTCCTCCATGAAGTTCGCTTCCTTCTTCATGGGTGAGTATGCGGCCATGGTCATCGGCTCGGCGCTGGTCGTTACGCTCTTCTTCGGTGGTTGGTCCATCGGCTTCGGGGCGGATGCCGCGCTGTCTGCCTACTGCGATTGGCTCGCGGTGCTCTGCCAGTTCCTGGTCTTCCTCGTGAAGCTGTTTGCCTTCATCTTCTTCTTCGTCTGGGTGCGCTGGACGCTGCCGCGCTTCCGTTGGGACCAGGTGATGAAGCTCGGGTGGCTCGTCTTCTTCGAGGTGACGGTCATCAACATCTTCCTGGCGGCGGCCATCATGTTCTTCGTCAAGCAAACCCCGTTCTGCAGCCTCTTCAACTAATTACTCATCATGTCCTACATTCCTGTCAAACGTCCCAAGTTCTCTCTGTTGGACAAGGTGTACGTGGTGGAGCTCGTCAAGGGGCTCTGCATCACCTTCAAGCACCTGACGCTGTCCCTCCTGGGCAAGAGCCGGGGCAAGAAAGACTTTAACGGCAACGGCGTCGGCGTGTGCATGCAGTTCCCGGAGCAGCGGTGGGATGCCCACCTGCCGTCCTACTACCGCGGCGCGCCCGTTCTGGTGCGCGGCGAGGACGGGCGGGAGCGCTGCGTCTCCTGCCAGCTCTGCGAGTTCATCTGCCCGGCCCGCGCCATCAAGGTAACCCCCGGTGTCGTCTCTGCGGACTCCCCCTGCCAAAAGCAGGAGAAGGCTCCCGCCGAGTTCGAGATCGACATGCTGCGCTGCATCTACTGCGGTATGTGCCAGGAGGCTTGCCCGGAGCAGGCTATCTTCCTTTCCAAGGAATACCTCATCACCCTCACGGACCGCAGCAAGGCTATCCGCAACAAGGAGACGCTTTACAAGCTGGGCGGTACCCGCAAGGGGCTCGTCAACAAATGGAACCAATACAAATAAAGCTCTGCTTATGTTTGAATCCTCATTAAGTCAAATCATCTTCTACATCCTTGCCGTGGCGGCCGTCCTCTGCGCGGCGGGTGTAGTCTTCTTCCGCAACCCGGTATCGAGTGCGCTGAGCATGGCTATGTGCTTCGCTTTCTCGGCGGCCATTCTCTTCGGTCTCTCGGCTACTTTCCTGGGTATCGTACAAATCATCGTCTACGTGGGTGCCATCTTGGTGCTCTTCCTCTTCGTGGTGATGATGATGGACGTGAAGGCGGAGGCCGACGGTCCGCGCAATGTGTGGGCCTACATGCTGGGTGCCGTTCTGGTCGGCATTCTGTCGGCTGCCGTGTTCAAGACCTCGATGGCGCTTCCCGGTGCCGCCGAGGGTGAGTGCCCGGCTAAGGTGCTCTGCGACAACGCGACCGCCCTCACCACCGGGGAGCAGGCTCAGCCCAAGGCCGGTAACTACGGCGGGGCTCTCCCGCAGATCAATACCACGCTCGCCAACCGCTTGGCCAACCCGACCATGACGCGTCAGGAGGCGGCGAAGGCGTCCTATTCGGATGCCAAGCTGCTCGGTATTGTGCTCTTCGGCAAGTACAGCATTCAGTTCGTCATCCTCTCCTTGGCGCTGTTGGTCGGCGCGGTGGGGGCGGTCGCACTGGCCCGTAAATTGAAGCAAGACTAACCCGTTTTACCGACCATGACTCCATTAGCTCATTACTTGATTCTCTCCGGGCTGTTGTTTTCCATCGGCCTGGCCGGCGTCCTGGTGCGCAGGAACATCCTTGTGGTGTTCATGTGCCTGGAAATGATGCTCAGCGCGGCGAATATCTCGCTGGTGGCTTTCTCTCGTGCCCAAGGCACGGAGGGTGTGCCGGTGTATGATGCGCAGGTGCTGGCGCTCTTTATCATTGCTGTCGCGGCGGCGGAGGTCGCTATCGGCTTGGCTCTCATCGTGGCCATGTTCCGCTCCTGCCGTTCGGTGGACAGCGCGTCGCTCAACACTCTCAAAGACTAACCCCACGCTGCAACCATGAATAATCTCCCTTGGCTCCTCTTGCTGCTGCCTCTGCTGGCGGCTGCTCTGGATTGGCTCTGCTTCCGCAAGAACCCGGGTGCAGCCACCGCCGTTTCGCTCATCTCCGTGCTCCTCACGCTCGGGCTTACGCTGGCTATCTACGCCGGCCTCTGCACCGGGACGCCGGATGCCTACGTCTGGATGTCGGACGGCTTGCTGAACCTTCATCTCGGCCTTACACTGGATACGCTGGCTGTCCGCATGATGCTCGTCGTCACCGGCATCGGCTCGCTGATCCACATTTTCTCCATCGGCTACATGAAGGGTGACCCCTCCAACCTCTCCCGCTACTTCGCCGGGCTCAGCATCTTCATGTTCAGCATGACGATGATTGTGCTGGCGGACAACTTGGCGATGACCTTCATCGGCTGGGAAATGGTCGGCTTCTCGTCCTACCTGCTCATCGGCCACTGGTTCCACAAGGCCTCTGCGGCGGATGCGGCCAAGAAGGCCTTTATCACCAACCGTGTGGGTGACTTCGGTTTCCTCATCGGCATCCTGCTCACGCTCTTCGTGTTCGGTACGCTGGACTTCGGGGAGATGGCGGGCAAGGCCAACCTGATGCAGGGCGGCGTGCTCACGGTCATCGTGCTGTGCCTCTTCTGCGGTGCGGTCGGTAAGTCCGCCCAGTTCCCGCTGCATGTGTGGCTGCCGGACGCCATGGAGGGTCCGACGCCGGTTTCCGCCCTCATCCACGCGGCCACGATGGTGGCGGCGGGTGTCTACATGCTCGTGCGTCTGCAGGTGAGCATGGGCGCGAGCGCCTTCACGGACACGGCCTGCACGGTCATCGCGGCGGTGGGTGGCATCACGGCCCTGCTGGCGGCTCTCATGGCCATGCAGCAGGATGACATCAAGCGCGTGCTCGCTTACTCCACGCTCTCTCAGCTCGGCTACATGGTCATGGCCGTGGGCCTGCTGGCGGGGGAGGCGGCCATGTTCCACCTCTACACGCACGCCTGGTTCAAGGCTCTGCTCTTCCTCGGTGCGGGTGCCATCATTGTTTGCTGCCACCATGAGCAGAACATCTGGAAGATGGGCGGCCTGCTGCGCCGCATGCCGGGTACGGCCATCTGCTTCCTGATGGGTACCTTCGCCCTTATCGCCGTTCCGGGTTTCTCCGGTTTCTACTCCAAGGAGGCCATTTTGGAGGCCGCGCTGGAGAAGAATCCCACCTTCTTCTGGCTGGGTGCTGCCGTGGCAGCTCTCACGACCTTCTACATGACGCGCCTTTGCCTGGTGACCTTCCTGGGTCGCCCGCGTGCTCACGGTGCCGAGCAGGCCAAGGAGGCCGGTGCTACCATGCTGCTGCCGCTCATCCTGCTGGCTGTCATGGCGGTCATCGCCGGCTACGGTTGTGTGGCGGATGCGCTAGTGCCCTTCGAGGGCTTCCGGGCTCATGGTTTCTCGGTGGGGTTGCCCTTCTATGCGGGGCTCGGCTCGCTGGCTCTGGGCATCCTGGCGGCGGTGGCCTTCTATGGTTGCGGTTGCCGCAAGCAGGACCCGCTGGCCGGTAACTTCGTTTCCACCGCTCTGCGTCGCCGTCTGTACATCGATGATATTTACGACAAGGGCCTCATCGGCGGTCTGCAGCACTTCGTTTCCGTTGCCATCGGCTGCATCGATCTGGCCATCATCCGCGGGCTCATTGCAGAGACGCTGTCTTGGATTACCGGGCGCATCGGGATGCTGCTGGGCCGGCTGCAGTGCGGCTGCCTGCGCGGCTATGCGGCCGTGGTCGGCATCGGTTTCATCATCATGATGCTCCTGCTCGCCTTTCAGTGGGCTCACTAAGTAAACCTTAACCTCATTTTTCAACCATGCTTATTTGGCTTATTCTCATCCCCGTGCTTGCGGCAGCCGCCATCGGTCTGCTCAAGGCTCCCGGGCGTGCCACGGCCTTGGTGAGTGCTACGCTCACTTTCCTGCTCGGTCTCGGGGCCATTCTGGCCTACAGCGGCTGCATTGATTGCTGCTGCTGCGGGGCGGAGTGCTCCCAGTTCACCCTGCAGCCCGTGTTTGCGCGCATCATGCTGCTGCTCACCCTCATCGTTACGCTCGGTGCAGCGGTGGGGCTCAAGGCGCCGAACCCGCAGGCTGAGCGCAGCTGGGCCATTTCCACCCTGCTCATTTCGGCGGGTGCCACCGGTGCTTTCCTGTCGGACAACATCATCTCGTTCTACGCGTTCCATGAGTTGGCTCTCATCCCGACCTTCGTGATGATCGGCTACTACGGCCGCGGTGATCGCCGCAGCATCTCCTGGACCATGGTCATCTACTTGGGTGTGGCTTCCATGGTGCTGCTGGTGGGCTTGCTGATGCTCTGCCTCAGCTTCGGTGCCTTCACCTTCTCCGGCTTGGCTGCCAACGTGGCGGCGGGCGTGGGTACTTACTCCTACGCCGGCGTCATCGCGGGGCTGCTGCTGGCGGGCTTCGGCACGCTGGTGTCTCTCTTCCCGTTCCATTCCTGGGCGGCTCCGGCCTATGCGAGTGCTCCCACTCCGGTGGCGATGCTGCATGCGGGTGTGCTCAAGAAGTTCGGTCTCTACGGTCTCTTCATGGTGGCGGACTGCTTCGGTTCCCACTGCGGCGAGGTCTTCGGTTCCTGGAACAACCTGCTCCTCCTCTTCCTGCTGGGTAACATCCTGTGGGTGGGCTACGTGACGGTGAGCCAGACGCGTCTGGACGACATGCTGGGTAACTCTTCCGTCATGCACATGGGCTACATCTTCCTGGCCTTCGCGGCTTACATCGCGGCAAACGGGGCGAACCACCTCGCCGTTCTCGGTGCAGAGGCGCTCATCTTCGGCCACGGTCTCACCATTGCTCTGCTCTTCCTGCTCTGCGGGCAGGTGGAGGACCAAACGCGCACGCTGGAGATGGATTCCCTCGGCGGTCTCGCCAAGCGGCTGCCCACCCTGGGCTTCCTCTTTGGGCTGGCGGGCATGGCTTCCATCGGTCTGCCATTGCTGGCCAACTTCGTGGGTGAGTTCACCATCTTCACCTCCTGCTTCAATGGCACGAGCTTCGGGGACGGTCTCATGAACATCGGGCCGGTGCAGGTGGTCACCTTCTTCGCTCTGTGGGGCTTGGTCATCAGCGCGGTCTACATGCTGCGCGCCTTCCGCCGCGTCTTCGAGGGCGATGAGTCCGATGCCGCCAAGCGCGCCGTTGCGCTCGGCAGCGGGGATGTGCTAGCTGCGGCTTTCCTGGCCTTCTTCATCGTGCTCTTCGGTTGCATCCCGGTCACAAGCCTCTTCTGATAACCCTCACCTCTGTAGATTACCATGTTACAAGACTTTGCGTTTTACACTTGGGCACAGTTCGCTCCGGCCTTCGTGCTGGTCGGCATTGCTGCCGCCTTGCTGATGGTGGATACCTTCGCTCCGCGCTTCCCCAAGCAGGGGCTGGCGGTCATCAGCGCGCTTTCGGCCATCGTCACCGGTCTCTTCATCCTGCCCGGTGACGGCGGTATCTCGCTCACGGGCCTCGCTGCTCTGGCCTGCATCGCCACGGGTGCAGCCGTCCTGCTGGGCGTTGACTATCACAAGGTCACCTGCGAGTCCGTTTGCGGTGCCGGTTCCCAAGAGGGCACGGGCGAGTTCTACGCGCTGCCCCTCGTGGCGGCTGCGGGTATCTTCTGCCTCACGCAGGCGCGGGACATCATCACGCTGTTCGTCTCGCTGGAGGTGCTCACCCTCAGCTCCTATGTGCTGGCCGGCTACTTCCGTCGCAACCGTGGTTCGGTGGAGGCCGGTGTCAAGTACCTGGTGCTCGGCGCGCTCAGCACGGGCCTGCTCGTGTTCGGTGCCGCTTGGTACTTCGGTATGACGGGCAGCTTCTCGCTCAGCCCCGCCACCTTGGCGGTCGGTTTCCTCAGCCCGGGTCGCATTACGGGCATCCTGCTGGCCTACGTGTTCCTCTTCGCGGGGGCCTTCTTCAAGGTGGGTGCCGCTCCCATGCACGGGTGGATTCCGGATGTGTACCAGGGTGCTCCCACGCCTGTTTCCATCTTCCTGGGCGTGGCGTCCAAGGCGGCCGGTTTCTGCGTGCTCATCCTGCTGTTCCGCCCCTTCTATACGGTGCTCAGCGTGCCGGAGGTAGGCAGCCTCTACACGGACCGCGTGGTCTTCTTCCTCACGGTCATCATGGCGGCTACCCTGCTCATCGGTAACTTGGGGGCCATCCCGCAGAGCAACGTCAAGCGCTTGCTCGGCTACTCCTCCATCGGTCAGGCGGGCTTTATCCTCCTGCTTTTCCTCGGCATCCAGTCCTTCGAGGTCGCCGAGTCGGGCGTGGAGTTCGTGCCCCTGCAGCACAACGTGTTCTACTACCTCACCGCCTACGGTCTCGCTACTGTGCCGGCTTTCTATGCCGTTGCTCTGGTGCGTATGAGCCGCGGCAGCGAGGAGCTCTCCGCCTTCCGTGGCTTGGCCAAGACCAACCCGCGCTTGGCCTTCCTCATCACCGTCTGCTTCGCCTCTCTGGCCGGTGTCCCGCTTACCGCGGGCTTCATCGCCAAGTTCCGCAGCTTCGTGGCCCTGCTGCAGTGCGGCTCCTGCTCCACCCTCTGCTGGTTGCTTCCCATTGCCGTCATCTGCGCCGCCGCCGGTTTCTACTACTACTTCAAGATCATCCGCGAGATGTACTGGGAGAAGCCCCTGGAGTCCGACAAGCCCGTCACCGTGCCCGGTATCTCCATGGCTGTCCTCATCCTCTGCGTCCTCGCGCTCCTCTGGTTCGGCTCCAAGCCCCTCTTCTGCGCCTCCCCCGCAGGCCTCTGGTTCGGCTTCTGATCCCCGCACCAACCCAAGCTCTCCCCGGCCCCTCGCTCCCACGCGTCGGGCCGGTCTTTTTATACCCTCACCTTGCCCGCCTCCTTCTTCCTCCCTTCTCCTCCACCGCTCCACAAAAAAGCCCCTCTCCCCGAGGCGGAGAGAGGGGGCGGGCAGGGGGCCGCTACTCCTTGCAGAGGATCTTCACGAACGCCTCCTCCTGCAGGCGGGTGGCACCGCAGGCGAACTTGGCGCGCACCTGGAGAGTCTCCTCCAAATCATCGCGCACGGAGATCTTCACACGGAAGTCATCCCAGATACCGAACTGGGCCTTGCTCTTGACCCAGGCCAGGCAGGTACGCTGGCCGGAATCGGGGTCGATGGGCAGGAGCTCGGTTCGGATGATACGGAACCCGAGGAAGGAATCCACGCGCCCCTCCGCGAGGGCCCGCACGGTATTGAAATCGTAGCTGGTCACCTCTTGGCTGCGGAGCAGGGCCGAGATCTGGCTGCCGGAGCAAGCGAGCACGAGCTCATCGCCGTAAGCGCGGCGGTCCTCGCTCCAGGCCTCTGACTGCATGAGCATATCGAGCGCGCGGCGCAGCTTAGCGACAGTCAGGTTGCTCGCCGCCGCCGTACCGCTCTCCACATAGTTGATCGGCACGACCCGGTCCGCTGCAAAATCCACGCCCACGGTCCCGTGCTCCCCGGTGTAGCAGGTGCCCAGGAAGGCATCGAGCATCACGCGGTCCATCTGCCTGCCGGCCGCTGCGCGCAGACCCTCCACCGTCTTGCTGACGGGCAGGTCGATGTTCGCGAGCTGCTTGGCGTCGAACTCATCGAAGCCGACGGCCTTGGAGAAGAGACGCGGGAAAAGCACGCGGCGAGAGGTCGGGGCCTCGCTCAAGCCCGTGGGACGCATGCGGCCGTTCTTCTCCTCGAACTCGAGGAGACCGTACTGGTCATACGCCACCATCCGGCCGGAGAGCCCGGTCTCGACGGTCACGTATTTCTCCAAACGGGAAGCCTCCTGCTGCAGGTAGCTCCCCCACTTCTCGCTGTATTTGATCTGATAGTTATCCGAAATGGTTGTAGCCATAATGTTGTTGTGTGATGGTTAGTGTGTAGCTCGGGTGCAACCGTGCACCCTTCGGCAATGTGGCCCGCGATTACCCGTTCGGGGTCTGCCGCCGGCCCCCGGAGCACCGGGTCCTCTTCGGATTACCGGTGCCCTCCGTGGCCTTGCCTTCACTATTACACCACCCCCGCTTTGCCCTGTCATCCCCTTGCAGTACCCCCCTGCCGCCCCAAAACAGACTTCCCGCCGAGTTGGAAGGTAGCGAGAATGGCTGACCGCGGAATGAAGGGGGGGATGAACGGGAAGCAGAGCCGAGCGGAGGGGTAAAGGAGACTTCATGCCGCCGTATCAATAGTGGGCGAGAGAATGCTGACCGCGGAATAAAAGGAATTTTGGGAAACTGATTGACCTTCGGAGCTTCGGCGAGACTTCAAGGCAAGCTCATAGTAGCCGGCTTTGGAATCTTATCAAAATAACCAAGGGAACTACTATCTCGTCGGCATGCCGTCTGTACCGGGCTATGCACGCCACTGACCTTCCAAAAAATCCTTTTATTCCGCGGTCAGCTTAGAGTCGTCCTCTATCAAATCAGCGATAGGAAGTCCCGTGTCGCGTCTGCACGGCTTCGCTGCCCTTGTTCCTTCAGTCTGTCAGGGAGCGCTCGATGCAGGCGTAGGCGTTGTGGTTGTGGATGGACTCGAAGTTCTCTGCCTCCACGCGGTACCAGGAGAAGGCGGTGTGGTTCTCTGTAGCCACGGCGACGTTGCGGACGAGGTCTTCGACAAAGACGGGGTGCTCGTAGGCGTGGTCCGTGACGAACTTTTCGTCCGGGCGCTTGAGGATGCTGTAGAGCGAGCAGCTGGCGCAGTCCTCAATCATGTCGATAAGGTCCTCAATCCAAATGGGCGGGCCGACGAAGCGGACGGAGTAGGTGACAATACCGCGCTGGTTATGGGCCCCGTGGGTACTCATGGCCTTGGAGCAGGGGCAAAGGGTGGTGACGGGCACCTTGATGGTGAGAGTGAACTGGCTCTTGCCGCCGCGCTCGGCATCGATGACAAAGCGGACGTCATAATCCATCATGCCCTCCATGCCGGAGACGGGGGCTTTTTTGAGGCGGAAGAAAGGGAAAGCGATCTCCACATGCGCGCGCTGGGCGGATAACTTCTCCAACAGACGGTTGGGGAGGCGCAGGGCGGTGTGGATGTTCAGGCGGCGGGGTCCCTCCCCCTCGTCGTGCAGGGCCTCCACAAAGCGGCTCATGTGCGTACCCTTGTATTCCTGCGGCAGGTCTACCATGAGCGCGACGGTCGCGACAGTATTTTGGGTGCGGTTGGCTTTATCGCTTACCACGATGGGGAAGCGCACCCCGCGTACCCCGACGCGATCAATGGAAATGCAGCGCGTGTCGCGCTCGTTCTGCATATCTTTGAGATTTTTCATAACGGGAGGGGGAGGAAATGAGGGAGGGAGCTTGGCGACAGACGCGCACAAGCCCCCTCAACATCAACGACATCTCTTGCCGTCGAGATACTCCTGCGGGAGCATGGAGTTAGGGAAGAAGGTTCACGGCACGAGCCCGGCGGATTTCGCGGGTGATCTTGCGGTGCATCTTGGCGGAGACGCCGGTGACGCGGCGGGGCAGGATCTTGCCGGACTCGGAGGTGAATTTGGCGAGGAACTCGGGGTTGCACATATCGACGGCACCGGCGGGGATGTCGATGCGGCGACGCGGCATGGACTTGTTGCAGGTGCGGAAGCGGATACGACGCTCAACGCTGTGGAATTCGGTAATCATAGTGTGTGAAAGTGGGGCAAAAGACTCAGCGGATCTCGCGGTGAACGGTGCGACGCTTGAGGAAGGGGTTGAACTTCACCTTCTCAAGGCGGCCCGGGGTGCGGGGGCTCTTCTTATTGCGGGTGGTCACGTAGCGGGAGGCCGTCTTGCCTTCTGCCTTGGCCTCGGTGCATTCCAGGATGATGATGTCTCTTGGCATATTTGAATGTGTTGACTTGCGGCCACAAAGTATACACTATTCTTCGCTTTCGTCAAGCGAAATCGCATTTTCTATGTCATTTTCCAGCCCGGCATAGCCCACAGAGTCCGATTTTTTGCTTCTGTAGGCGGCATTCGGGCCATATTTCTTCTCATATTCCTCCTGGCATTTCACCGTGAGGCGGCAGAAGGGGCGCACGCGGAGGCGGCCCTTGGGGATGGGTTCCAAGCTCATCTCGCAGATGCCGTAGGTGCCGCGTTTGATGCGCTGGAGGGCGGCATCGATCTCGAAAAGCTGCTCCCGGTCCTTATCGAGCAGGCGGATGGTGAGGTCACGCACCTCTGCCTCACTGCCGGCATCGCCGATGTGCTGTCCGGAGGATGAGGAGACATTGGAGGCACCGCTGCGCAGGTGGTCGCGCGTGGTGTTTTGAACGCTCGGGGCAAGGTGGTCGCGCAGGGCCTTGAGGGCGGCCTCCTGCTCCTCCAGGAAGGTGCCCCACTCCGGGTCTTCCTTCAGCTTGGCCATGGTGGCGCGCAGTTTCTTGGCGCGCTCGCGTTCGGCGGGGGTCATGCCGTCCTTGCCGACTTTTTCCGCCTTGGCAGAAGTCTTCTTGGTGGACTTGGACGCCTTGGCTGAGGCGTCGGAAGATGATTTCTTGGGGGATGCAGCCATATTTGAGAAAGAAGTGAGTATGATGAATGTGAGACCGGTGAACGGAGTGCCGCTGCCGGTGCATGCTTGCTACTACCACATTTCGGCACAGAATGCAAGAAAAAAATCGTACCTTGCGAGTTTTTCTGTAAAAAACGCAAAAAGGGGCGACGCGGGTTAGAAAGGTATTGCAGGGAGGGGGAGGAATATGGTAGAATGGGCGCAGCATGCTGTTGGAACGTAAAACCGGGATATTGATGCCGCTATTTTCATTGCGGCGGGATGGCGATGGAGGGATAGGTGACCTGAAGGCCCTGCGGGAGTGGATCGATTGGGCGGCGGAGCATGGGGTAGGTTTTCTGCAGTTACTGCCCGTTAATGCTGTGGGGGAGGACGATGCCCCCTCGCCGTACTCCGCCATCAGCAGCGTGGCTCTGGAGCCGCTCTACCTCACCCTTGAGGAGATTCCCAGTATGCCGGCGGAGCTGCCGCCCTACCCGGTGGACGCGCTGCCGCTGCAGTTGCCGGGTGGGCCGGACTTGGTGGACTACGCGCGCGTGCGCGAGTATAAGAGGAGGCTCTTCCGGGTGGCATGGGAGCATTTCTCGGGGGAGGAGGCTTTTGCCGACCAGCGCGGGAAGTTCCGCGACTGGGTGCAAGCGGAGGGGGCGTGGCTGGAGGATTTCACGGTGTTCCGCGTGGCCTCGCTGGCAATGGGTAGCACGGCATGGTGGCGTTGGCCGCAACAGGACCCGGCGTGCATTCGCGGCTGGGTGGACGGGGACCCGGAGCTGCGCGGGCAGAAGGAGTACCATGCCTGGCTTCAGTGGCTCTGCGCCCGCCAGTGGTCGGAGGTGCGCCGCGCTGCGGATGCCGCAGGGGTGCTGCTGATGGGGGATGTGCCCATCGGTATTTCCGTGGCCAGCGCGGATGTGTTTTTCGAGCGGCATCTCTTCGATATGGATTGGAGCGGCGGCGCGCCGGCGGAGGGTAACTTTGCGGAGGATCCCTTTACGGCCAAGTGGGGGCAGAACTGGGGCATCCCGCTCTACCGCTGGGAGGTGATGGAGGCGGATGGTTTTGCGTGGTGGAACCGCCGTATCCGCAAAATGGCGGAGGTGTTCCGCATGTACCGCATTGATCACGTGCTGGGCTTTTACCGTATCTATGCCTTCCCCTGGATGCCGGACCGCAATCCGGAGTTCCTGCCGCTGTCGGAGGACGAGGCGGCTGTGCGCTGCGGGGGGCGCCGTCCGGGCTTCCGCCCGCGTCCGGATTGGCAGGCGGAGGATCGACGGCAGAACCTGATGCAGGGGGACCGCCTGCTGCGCCGCCTATTGCAGGCCGCCCCGGGGCTGCGCGTGGTGGGGGAGGACTTGGGCTGTGTGCCGGATTATGTGCGCCCGAACCTCAGCCAACTGCGCATTGCCGGGTTCAAGATCCCGCATTGGGAGATCGATGATCGGCAGCACATTATCCCGGGGCATACCTACAATCCCTGCTCCTTTGCCACCTACGCTACCCACGATTTCCCGCCGCTGCGCTGTGATTGGGATGTGTGGTACAATGCCGTGCAGGAGGCCCGCCGCGCGGCGGCTGACCTGTCGCGCACGCCGGAGGAGATACGCCAAACCCTCCTCAACGGGCAAGGCTGCGCGCGAGTGCTGGCTTGGTTGGGTGCTTGGTGCGGCGTGCAGCGCGAGCATGATGCCCTCGTCCCCTGGAGCCCGGAGGTGAAAGACCGCCTCTTCCGCGCACTCTTTGCCTGCCGCTCCGCTTACGCCTGCATGATGTGGACGGATCTCTTCGACATACCCGTGCGCCTCAACCTCCCCGGCACGGAGGGCGGCACCAACTGGCGGCCTCGCATGCCCTTCACCGCTGCCCAAGCCGCCCGACTCCCCCAGAGCGCTTGGATCCGCTCCGTCAGCATCGCCTCCGACCGCGCGTAAAACCCGCAGCTTGGTAGGATTTCTTTCAGCACTTCTGTCCCTCAGGGACTTCTGTTTGTTGTCGAGTATGTCAGGGTAGGGCTGCTCTCTGCATTTTGAATGCAGAGTCAAGCCTGAATTTGTTTTTTTATGACAAATCAACGAATTTTCGAACTTTTCTTTCCTAACCCCGCCAATCATATTTGGGACGTTTTTGTTGTAACCCGTTGAGTATCAACAGTTTACAAGGGGTGTGCATTCAAAATGCTGTAGTCTTACTCCTGCTATGAAAGCAACATTACTCAGTTTGATGTGCGCTTCTGGTTTTGGCCTTATGGCGACAAATCAGGGCGCGGATACCCCTGGAACAGGAGAGTTCTCCTCACCCGCTGCGGAGGCTTCATTCGTTCAAAGCGGTGACATCTCAAATGTCTCTTCGGAGAGTGCTTTTGTGATGGAACTCGAGAACAATACAACCGTGCATCAGTGGGGGCGCAGCACTGGATGCTCTACGGGGTGCTCCATGGGGTGCTCCGTGGGGTGCTCTGTTGGATGCAGACGCTGGTAATATCCTGAATACACTGAATGTGCAGGGAGACGGTTTCGTCTCCCTTTTGTTATGAATAAATTATATATAAATGGTATAATATGTTTATTGGCCTCGAGTTGTTGGGGTAATTCTGTATTTTATCTGGCGGCTGTGTCAGTCTTAGGAGGAGTGCTGTTTCTTGCGTTGGGCAGAATAGGTGCGAGAACAGCGATATTGCTATTTGTTTTGGCACTATTCATAGACTCGTCGATAGCCTATTGTTCTTCTCTGATTGGGGCGCTTCTTATTATTGCTGATCAAAAACGTGAGGCAGCTTGTTTCTTGGCATCGCAGTTGCCTATTCTCTTTTCTCCTCTGATTTCGTTTCCGTATATACTCCTTCATCCATTAGTCTCCATAATAATATACTCTGTGTCCTTCATTTTATGCTGTAGATTCAGACGCAGTAAGCCATATATAGAGAGTTTTTTTATAATATCATATGGTGTAGGATTAGCCTTTATATGTACAACAGCTTGGAGCCTTAATCCTGCAATAAACTCTGCAGCATCGTCGGGGTATCAGATCGGTGAAGCTATCAGTAAGATAACTCACCTTGATTCTTCTGTAAAGGGTACACTAGTATACAATAATGAAAGGTATACTCAGGTGAAAGGCGAAGGAACTATATATCTTGATCACGATGCTCACACCCAATGGGATTCAGGAACTTTTCAGCAGAAAAGACCATGGAGTATTAATATTCCTGTAGGTTCCGAGATGCTCCGGAGAGCAGTATACAGAGATGGATGCTTGATATGTAACATAGGGGCGATTCTCTGTCAGAGAAATGCGAAATTCATAGCAGGAGTGTATCATGGTAATACCATCATACCTCTGATATTAAATAGCGATGGACGTCTTGTGCTGGGTGACTCGGATTTTGTTGTCAACTGTTTGGTTCCTTATCAACGGAATCTCATTCGATATTTGACAGGGGACGATGTGTTTAATCGCTTGTTTCATTTTGTATGCGGTTTTTTGCTTGTATTTTCTTATTTCTCAAAAACAGGTGTATTAGTCGTAGCCTCACTGATAATAGTTTTTGATATCTACATTGTGAACATGCCCGTTGACGGGCATGTTCGATACGTCGGACGTTCCCATAAATGGGCTCATACAGATCTGGGCGAGGGGGTAGTTCGAGTCCTGCAGCAACAGGGTATAAACGCAGTGTTTGGAAACAGAAACACAACAATCTTGGTAGTCGGGGGGAATTATTCCACCCGAATAAAAGATGAGAAAATTGTTGTTTTAGAACCAGGTGCATCGGTATCAATAGGTGGGGCAATATATGCAGCGGATGTGCTTCCGTTAGGTAATTCGGATGGAGTTGTAGATGCAAGATATATAGTAAAAAAATAAAAATAATACCAAACGATCTAAATTGGATATTAATGGCGTGAGGATTATAGCGACAGGAACCCCATCAGCGCAACCAAAACAACTAATATGGCCATTCTGAGAAAATTTGTATGGATTATTTCCTTCATTTGTGCTTGTATATGTTGTATAAATGATGCTGTTCTGAGAAACGAATTCTGGATATTGGCGGATGTCGTATTGACTTCAATTCTATTACTTTTGCTGACGGCAGCAAACTGTAAAATATTGATAAAAATCGGACTTTTGCTATTACTTCCATCTCTTGTTATATACCGCCATACATCGATAGCTTCATACTTATTATTCCTTCCTTCATCAATCCTACTGATGGGAGCAGTCCTTAAATTAATAATTCGTAAGTCCAGTGCATATTTACCTATTGCGATATTTACGCTATCCTTGTTCTGTGGTTCAAGATCCTTTTGGCTTCATCAGGTAATTCATCAATCAGCGGAGAAAAAGGTTGCAGTATTAGAACACGGTAGATGGGGAAATGCTTTACCCTACGAAAAGAAACTAAATATAACATCACAGTATTCATATGATTTGTTACATAGGTTTATTGGGGCGAGTAGAATCGATGATTTAGATCAACTCGAATCATATAATGAGTTGTGGTTAATCACCCCTACTAAGCCCTTTAATGACGATCAAAACAGAATCTTGAATTCATGGGTAAGTAAGGGCGGAAGATTGGTTATTGTAACAGATCATACGGATTTATTCGGTCATGCATCATCTCTCTCTTCCTTGATGAATGAGTTCGGTATATATATCCAGAAGGATGTCATATTGGATCAAGGCGGAGATGGCGGAACATATTTTTCGTTCTTTGGAGCTTATTCAGGCCTCTCAGCAAATAGTATCCAAGGTGCTGGGGAGACTTGGTTATTTCAGCCGGGATATCAGGAAAGAACAGACTACAGCAAGAGATCCTTTTTTTCTGATAATCAAATTTCAGATGAAGAGATGATCGATGTTTTCTGTATCGGTTTAAGAAAGCAACACGGTCTCGGGGGGGTCATACTTTTCGGTGATAGTACATTGTTTGCTAACTTTGCACTTGCGCGCCCATCTGCACAGGTTCTTCTTAATAAGATGTTGCTGGGAGGTGGTTTCTATTCTTGTTATGGAATGGCTTTTTTTTCTTCCTTGATTAGCGTTTCGTTATTTCTTCCTTGTCGAGTTAGAATAGGAATGCTTGTATCAGTATTTTTGACTATATCTTGCTTGTGTTACTTCGTGAAAGGCAGGGATAGAATACAGCTCAATAGCGTATCTCCTGTAAAGTGTTCAGGAGACTGGTCTTTGGTAGAGGGACAGGATGCGCGTCTTTTGACGCTGTTCTCTTCTGCCTATGTAGCGTCGGATTTATTCCCCATATGGAGTGGTCCTTCAGATGGAACGCGACGAGTAATTATAGGGCAACATATAATTGAGGAGAATGATATTAGATCTGCATTGGATACGAGTCAACAGTCTCTGAGAGAAAACTTGGAAAGCCCCTTTGTCGGGAATGTACAAAGAATGCTAGATACTGCTATAAAGAATTCAGGGGTAACCTCTTTCTGGTTTGACGAGGGAATTGGTATTATAAAAGAGACTGCTTATAGGCAATTCTGGACGCGTGTAACAAATTCTAAGGATGCTCTTCCGGTCTTATCACTTGGGACGTCTTATGCTTTGCGGATGAAGATTAAGGCACGTGATGAGGATTCCTTTCAGTCTGATGTTCTGATTACTCCAATTATAGGTGCACCTAAATGGGTTGTCTTGGGAAATGGGATCATTGGTCAGTTTATCGACAGTGATACCATTTTGGTCAGGAATATCTGGCAGGTGTCTAATGGAAGATTTTCAGACTTTTATTGCAGGAGGGAAGGGTAATTCAATCGTATGTAGGAATTGTGAAATTATGAATATTTAGATTACTCTTCCATAGGCGGGAGAGAGAGCTTCCGAGTCGATAGTGTTTGATATGTGGTGTTAGAACCCCGCCTTTTGGAGAGGGGGCGATTGAAACGCCCCATGGATGACACATATTGAACGAAAGACGGAGCCTTGTCGGGGCTGCGGGAGAACAGTTTGCCGATAGGCAGAGAAAAAGAGGTGAAGAGAAAACCGCCGTATGGCAGTGAGGCGCATACGGCGGTGGAAAGGTGTGGTGGAGGTGGGTTACATGCCCATGATCTCGTAGCCTCCGTCCACGTAGAGAACCTGGCCGGTGACGGAAGCTGAGCCGTCGGAGGCGAGGAAGGTGGCGGTAGCGCCGAGTTCGTCGAGGGTGCAGGAGCGCTGCAGGGGGCTCTTGTCCTCGTAGACCTTGAACATGCCGGTGAAGCCGGAGACGCCGCGGGCGGCGAGAGTCTGGACAGGGCCGGCGGAGATGCAGTTGACGCGGATGGGGGCCTCTCTGCGGCCGAGGTCGAAGGCGAGGTACTTGCAGCAGGTCTCGAGGGCGGCCTTGGAGACGGCCATCAGGTTGTAGTTCGGCACCACTTTCTGGCTGGCGTAGTAGGTGAGGGCGGTGATGGAGCCGCCGTTGACCATCAGCGGAGCCATGGCGCGGGAGAGCGCGATGAGCGAGTAGGCGGAAATCTGCAGGGAGGTGCAGAACGCCTCGCGCGGGATGTCCGAGAAGTGGCCCTCCAGGCAGCCCGGCTCCTTCGGGGCGTAGGCAATGGCGTGCAGCACCATGTCCACGTGGTCCGTGTGCTGCCCCACAAAGGCCGCGAAGTCAGCGATGGAGGCATCATCCGCCACATCGAGGGCGCAGACGGGTGTATCCTCGCCGAAGTGCTCGCGGACCAGCTTGATGACGCCGTCCTTGAGACGCTCGCCCTGGTAATTGAAGATGAGTTTGGCACCGGCGGCATGCCAGGCTTTGGCGATACCGAAAGCGATGCTGCGCTTATTGGCGACGCCGGTGACGACACCGACCTTTCCTTCCAATGGTTTTTCGATAGACATAAATGTGATGAAGTAAAAAGCTTATTGTTCCGGGAACTCTGCGGCGATGATGCGGGCGTAGGTATTGGCCATGCTGAGCCCCACGGCCTCCATGTGCGCGATGCGCGCGAGGATTTCCGCCTCCGACGGGGCGGGGGTGCCGAGCACAAACTTGAGGCGGTAGTAGACGAGCCCGGTGGGGGCATCCAGCAGCAGTTGCCCCTCCGACAGGTTGGCGTTGAGGGTGAGGAAGAGCATGCTGAGCTCCGCCTGGTCTGCGGGGGCAATGCGGTGCGCGAAGTGGGCATCGAAGACGAGGCTGGCGGGTTCACGCAGTTCGGTGAACATGAAGGTGCAGGGGATGGGCGTGGTCTGTGCGGGCAGATAGGCCAGACCGATCTTTTCTCCCTCCGGGCCCATGGTCACCCAGCGGTAATCTTCTCCGCGCCCCATGAGGTGGCTGCGGACGCATGCTAAGAGGTTCGGTTGCTTCGTCATACTCAACTCCGCCTCCAGTATACGCCGGGGCGTGGGGGGTGTCAAGCCGAAAAGCGGGGGTGGCGGCATAAAAGCGCACGGAGGGGGTCATCCGCGCAGATGTTTGATGCGGTCGCGGAGCACCGCGGCGGTCTCGAAGTCCAGCTTGGCGGCGGCGGCGCGCATTTCCTTCTCCAACTGCGCGATGAGTTCCTCCGGGCCGGCCGGTTCGGTGTCGGACTCCGCTGCATCGAGCACATCTTCCTCCAACTCCTCATCCGGGGTGTAGAGGCGCAGGGTGCTCTGGTCTGCGCGGGCCACGGAGTGCGGCACGATGCCGTGGGCGGCGTTGTAGGCCAGCTGCACGGCGCGGCGGCGGTCGCTTTCCTCCACCAGTCGGCGGATGGAGTCGGTGATCACATCGCAGAAGAGCACGCATTCCCCGTGCACATGGCGCGCGGCGCGGCCTGCCGTCTGCACCAGGCTGGTCTCGTTGCGCAGAAAGCCTTCCTTGTCCGCATCGAGAATGCACACCAGCGACACCTCCGGCAGATCCAGCCCCTCACGGAGGAGGTTGATGCCTACCAAGATGTCCACCTTGCCGGAGCGCAGTTTGCGCAGAATCTCCACGCGTTCGATGGCGTCTACATCGGCATGGATGTATTCTACATTCAGCCCTGTGCTGCACAGGTAGTCCCGCAGGTCTTCCGCCGTGCGCTTGGTGAGGGTGGTGATGAGCACGCGCTCTCGCACG
The DNA here is from genome assembly GCA_004557455.1 of Akkermansia muciniphila. Taxonomy (GTDB): domain Bacteria; phylum Verrucomicrobiota; class Verrucomicrobiia; order Verrucomicrobiales; family Akkermansiaceae; genus Akkermansia; species Akkermansia muciniphila_D. Next base: position 95,841 of record SFDX01000005.1, read on the forward strand.
CTGACGCGCCGGCGGCAGAGCTCGATGGTCTTGTCGATCTGCCCCTCCAGCGGCAGCAGGGTGATGCGCGGCTCCGGCAGGCCGGTGGGGCGGATGAGCTGCTCCACGATGAGCGGCTGCCCCAGGCGGGTCGGGTCGAAGTCCTCCACGGGGGCATCGCTGGGATGCGGTGCGACCCGGAGCTCGGATAGATTGTGGAAGAAGACCCCCTTGAAACCCTCCGGGGCGTGGGTGATGGCCCGGCTGGCCTCTGCGCTGCGGCTGTGGGTATTGCCCCGCCGTGCCTTGAGGATGGGGGTGTAGCCTTTCTTGCCCGGCACGCAGTTCACATATTCAAAAGCCCCGGGGGTGGCACTCACGTAGACCAACTGGGCTTGGCGTGCCATGAACTCATCGAAGCGCAGGGGGCGGTTATCCAGCGCGCTGGGCAGGCGGAAGCCGTGGTCGATGAGTACCTGCTTGCGCGAGCGGTCGCCTTCATACATGCCGCCGATCTGCGGGATGGTAGCGTGCGATTCATCGATGATGGTCAGGTGGTCCGCCGGGAAGTAGTCCTGCAGGGTGGAGGGCGTGGAACCCGGCGCACGGCCGGCCAGGTGGCGGCTGTAGTTTTCAATGCCCTTGCAGAAGCCGATCTCGTTGATGAGCTCTAGGTCGTATTCCGTGCGCATCTTGAGCCGTTGGGCCTCGATGAGCTTGTTCTGCGACTCCAGCCAAGCGATGCGCTCCGCCAACTCCCGCCGGATGGAGCGGATGGCGCTCTCCCGTTTCTCCGGGGCAGAGACGTACTGCTTGACGGGGAAGAAGAGGTAGCTCGCCATGCGCTCGCGTACGCGTCCCGTGCCCGCATCCACCAGGGAGATGGCGTCGATTTCGTCGCCGAAGAACTCGATGCGCACCACCTCGCCGTCGCTCTGTGCCGGGTAGACATCTACCACATCGCCGCGCACACGGAACCTGCCGCGCTGGAAGTCGTAGTCGTTCCGCTCGAAGAGCAGCTCCGTGAGCCGGGCGAGCATCTCATCGCGGTCCAGCTCCTGCCCCACGCTCACGCTCAGGGTCAGTTGGCGGTAATCCTCCGGCGCGCCCAAGCCGTAGATGCAGGAGACGGAGGCCACCACGATGACATCGCGCCGCAGCAGCAGGGAGCGCATGGCGTTCAGGCACAGGCGGTCGATTTCGTCGTTGATGGCGCTGTCTTTTTCGATGTAGGTATCCGTGCTGGCGATGTAGGCCTCCGGCTGGTAATAGTCGAAATACGAGACGAAGTACTCCACGGCATTGTGCGGGAAGAAGGATTTCAGCTCCGAGTAGAGTTGGGCGGCTAGGGTTTTGTTGTGCGAAAGGACGAGCACGGGGCGGTCTTGCGCCGCGATGATGTTCGCCATGGTGAATGTTTTGCCGCTGCCCGTGACACCCAGCAGGCATTGGTGCTTATTGCCGGCCCGCAGGGATTTGAGGAGCTTGCCGATGGCCTGTTCCTGGTCGCCCGAGGGCGTGTAGCGCGATTCGAGTTGAAAAATGCCCATAGCACAATGCGGTATTGACACGCGGGGCGTTTTGGTGCATCATGCAGCCATGTACATCCCCACGCAAGAAGAAAGATACAGCAAAGTGGCCAAAATTACGCTCTTTCTTTGTGTCATGCTTCCTTCTTCCGTTGTGTGCCTGGCCGGCGGGGAGCGTGGGCTTATGAATGTGCTGGCGGCATTCCTCTTCCCCCCCGGGATGATTTTTCAGTCCGTTCTCGGGGTGTCCCTGTCCGCCGCCATCTGTATCTCCGCTGCCCTGCAAGGGGCCGCCTTCTGGTGGCTTTCCCGCTTCTGCCGCCGCAGCCCCAAGGCCAAGATCACCATTGCGATTACTTGGGGAATGAGCCTAGCCCTTCTCCTCCGCCTTCAGATTGCGTACCTTACATGGGCCGCCTACTCTCCCAAGGGGTAGGATTCGGATACCCCGCGCCTCGTGGTCGAAAAGCGCGTTCTATCCGTATTGATGCTGAAGGTTAGCAAATTCGGAAATTCCGAATTTACTCCCTCGCCGGAACGGACGCCCTTCAAGGGGATGACTTCCGGTAGCTCACCCTCCGGGCGCTTCCGCTCCTGGCTTCTCGGCGCGAGGGGTGCATTCCCAATGCACACCTCGACTAAGCTGTTCAGTATCAACGAGTTACATTATCTTGTATTCTTTCCTCGCAGTAGATAACCTTGGCTCGCGAGAACGAAAATTCCCTGTGTTTTCAAGCGAAATGGCATATTGGACTTGACTACAGCATTGGGAATGCTGTATGCTTGCCGCATGTCAGACAGGTGCAGCGGAGGATTATACAGCAAGGAGGGATCGGCGATGCTCAAGGGCGTGGCAATTTTAACGATGCTGTATTCCCATTTTTTCGGAATGTTCAGTGTTGATGTGAGTGCAGAGGCGATGCGTGCTGACCGGGTTTTCTCGTGCTTGGCCGGTCCGGCATCGCAGGGGCACGGTGTTCTTTGTTTGGCATTGTTTGCTTTTGTAACGGGATTCGGCTACTGTGTCATATCCGGCAGAGAATCACGCGGTATTGTGAGCGCTACAGTGGACCGACTCAGGCGTTTTTATCCATTCTTTATCGCGTTTTGTTGTCTGTTCATATGTTTGGCTTATTTGTGCCCGTATTCCGGCAAGATCTGCCCGGAGCGTGTGCCTTCCTACTTTTTGACAATGGTAGGACTGAGGCATGGGATAACGGATTATTGGTATATCAGTGTTTTTCTTCTATCGGCACTTTTCTGTTTCCCTCTCTTTCTCTTTGCTCGCAGGAATAGTAAGCTGCTATACATTGCACTTTGGGTTCTGCTGGCGATTTCTCCTGGGAAGAATACACTCTATTCCGTGTGTTTCCATATCCTTGCTCTGTTTACGAGTAATCCCGCCGAATGTGTGGTTGGAGTATCAGAGATATGCTACTTCGGAGCAATCTCTTGGATGCCTTATTTCGTGATTGGATGGCTGTTGGCGGCGTTGGGCCAAAAGGATGGTATTTCTCCGCTCCTCAAAATAGGTATTATCGTTACTGGCATTCTGTGCGGCGATACATCATCGGCAGTGAAGGTGTATTTCCTCATTTCACTACTCCTTGTCTACATATTACAACGAGTGCCGGGGCGGTGGGTGAGGCCGCTGGTGTTGTTGGGGAATTACTCGGCCTGTATGTGGCTGAATCATCGTCTGATCTTCGGGTATTGGTTTGCCGGGTGGTTTTACGGGTTGCCGACACCGCTGAATTTTGGATTGTTGGTGGTGTTCTCTTTTGTTCTCTCCGTTTTGATAACGAAGGCGTGGAACGGAGGGTTGAAGTACTTGTCGAGACGGGGGTAAGAAGGCCATATAACGCCGGGAAACTTTTCCTCTGGGGAATAAGGGGCGGATTTTGCTTGATAGGGGGTGGATGATATGGTAGAATGAGTGCATGGGTAAGAGGTGTACCATAGTGATAACGCTGTTATTCGGGTTCCTGTCTGTGGCATTTGCCTTGGGATCGTGTGCTTGTTTGACATATACAGAAAAGACTCCGGCCGTGGCGGAAGTGGCGAGCGTACTGCGCCTGCGGGGACATGTGCAGCAGCTGTGTCGGGTGCCGCGCTACGGGGAGACGATTCAGCATGCCCGTGAGTACATCGCAGGACAACTGAAGCAGGCGGGCTTTACGCCGCAGTGGCAGTATTTCGAGGTGGATGGGGAGAAGAGGGTGAATATCTCGGTGAGCATCCCTGGGCGGAGTCCTCAGCGCTATGTGATCGGGGCTCATTACGATGCCTGTGAGGGGGAACCCTCTAATCCCGGGGCGGACGACAATGCCGGTGCTGTTTCTGTTTTGTTGGAGCTGGCGCGTTTCTTAGGCTCCGCCGCCGTGGGGGAGTACGGGCTGGAGCTGGTGTTTTACGACTGCGAGGAGCCCCCGTGGTTCGGCACGCAGGATATGGGCAGCGCGCGTCATGCCGCTACCTGCAGCCCGGAGACGGTGCGGGGCATGGTTTGCTTGGAGATGTTGGGGTATTACAGCGATGAGCCCGGCAGCCAGCCGTCCCTCTTTGCCGGCTCCCGCCTGTTTCTGCCCTCCAAGGGTAACTTTGTGGCTGTGGTCGGCGACCTTTCTGCTGTCTCACTCGCCCGCCGGGCGTACCGCTTTCTTTCCGCCGACATGGCAGCCCTGCGCCTCAACGTTCCGTGGGTGCATGATACAGCCCTCTATTTCAGCGACCACCGCAACTACGAGCCCCTCGGTATCCCCTCCATCATGATCACCGATACCGCGATGCTGCGCAACTCAAACTACCACACCCCGGGCGATACCCCGGAGACCTTGGACTACAACCGCATGGCCTTGGTCAGCCGCAACATTCAGCGTTTCGTACGGAGCTTGGCCGAGGGTAAGTAGTCTCGGTACCGCCCATGTCGCCGGAACGCTGTATCCGGGAATTTGCGGAATTGGCCTTCCATGGCGACCAAAAAATGCAGAATTGGCCGCCATTAGCGGCCATCTCGGAAGACTCTTTCCTTGTTTTTGGGGTGAAGATGAGGTAGTCCGGAGCCATGAACGAGGACTCAAAAACCGTAGTTGGCAGAACAGATCATTGATGTTCAGCAGGCAGATTTTACAGATCCCTGCTCTCGTATACCATAAATTCGGGCACAGGATGGAGGCATCAGCATTGTGATGGGGGTGCGGCGCTGCGGTAAATCCACACTGATGGAAAGCATCATGGCACGGCTGGTAACGAAGGGGGTGCCACGCGAAAACATCGTATGGCTTAACTTCTCCGATGATCGCTTCCTTCCCCTGCGCCTCGGCGATTGGGATATTATCCACAGTGTGTACTTCTCCATATATCCCGAAAAGCGCCGAAAGGAAAAAGTCTATTTCTTTTTTGATGAAATCCAGCTCTATCCCAATTGGGAGTTATTTGTGGAGCGACTGCGTCGCGAGGAAAATTGCGAGATCTACATCACCGGGTCCTCGGCTCGTATGCTGTCAAAGGAGATAGGTACAGCCCTCCGGGGGCGGACCCTCAGTTGGGAATTGTTTCCTTTCTCCTTCGGCGAATACCTCATCCGCTGCAACCCGCCGCGCAACAAGAAGAGCAGCAATTATCGTCTCTTCATGCAGAATGCGTGGGAGCGATATAAGGAGGAAGGTGGCTTCCCTGCCGTCTTCGGAATCGATGCGTCCCTGCGTCGGCAACTGCACCGGGAATATTTCAATGCTCTCCTCCTCCGAGATGTCATTGAGCGATACAACGTGCGCTATCCCCAAGTGCTTCGCCACTTGGCCAATAGGGTTATCAATAGTATCGGTACACTGTTCTCTGTCAGAAAGGTGCATGATGAACTGAAATCACTGGGGTATTCACTCGGACGCGATACCATCACGCAATTTCTGCAGTGGATGGAAGATGCCTACTTTATCTTTGCCGTTCCTGCTTTCAGTGCCTCCGTGGCCCGCCGGACACGAGAATTCCGCAAGCTGTATTGTGTCGACCATTCCATGGCCGCCTCCCTGAGCACCCGCATTTTGAAAAACCGAGGGCAGATGCTCGAAAATATGGTATTCTGCGCTCTGCGTCAGGAAACTCCGGGTGTTTACTACTACCGCACCGGGGAAGGCTACGAAGTCGACTTTATCGCTCTACTCCCCGACGGTGAGAAGGTTCTTGTTCAGGTATGCGAAGACATGAGTATCCCGGAGACTCGAAGCCGTGAAATCCGAGCCCTCACCTCTGCTATGGCAGAGACCAAGCTCACTGTCGGTTACATCGTTACAGAATCGCTCAGTGAAATAATAGAAACGCCCGCCGGGACCATCCGTTGCGTTCCTGCTCCGGATTTTTTTAATCAACGTCTGTTTGCAGTTCAATGAGTATTTTCAGTCATAGAGTGATTTTTTTTCATCTAATTTGACAAATTGTTGAAATCGGACTTGACATAAGATACCCGGATATGCGATAATTCGACCCGTGCACGAATTCGGGATTAACCGAAGCTGCGTGTTAAGGAAAGCATACACCTCAGTTTATGAAATATTACCTCTTAGACAGTACCACGAACACTTGGAGTGAGGAGTTATACACGCTAAAGGCTCTGCTCCTCATGGGTAATCTTGATGATTCTTCCATCCTTGCCACCGAGGACGGAAAGAAGACTCTGACGCTCGGTGAAGCAAAGACCACTGCATCGGTTCGGCCGGTACAGGAAAAGGTTAAAATGTTTACCTCTTCTCGACCAACCGCAGCAGGTCCGGGTAAAAAGGAGTACAAGGTTCTCAGTCAAAAGGACAAGTGGTATTCCGGAAAGTTTGATCCGGCGCTTCTTGAAAAAGCCCTCAACGATTATGCGGAGATGGGATATCGGGTAGTTTGTAGTTCTACCGCATCCATTCAAGGTTTTACCGGTACCCGTGAGGAAATGATTATCATTTTAGAAAGGGATAAATAATGAAGTATACAGTTACAGACGGTGTGGCTTTCTTTGAAGGGCGAGTCCCCTCTGCTCGTCCCATACGGGCCATAGAGACAAGCATGGATGGCATGTTCGTCCAAACGCAGCTGAAAAGTTTAGAAAGCCTGAAGAAGGCTATGGCGCGCAGGGCAATACAATTAGGGGGTAACTGCATCATGTGTTTCGAGTATGGGCAGAAACAGTCCTCTTTCTGGAAGAGTATATTCTCCATGGATGATATCTACTGGAAAGGGAAGGGCATTGTTGCAGTAGTCGATCCGGACACCCTTTGAGGATTTTCGGGGACAATTCGGCTATCGAAAGCGCGCCGGTTTGGGGCTTTTAGATTCGGAGTACTCCCTCCTCGCATACGAGCATTCGCCATAAAAGCCGACCTCAGTCAAGGGCTTGTGTTTCGGCAGCATGGCGTGGCGATGACTCAAGACATCCGGAGACCCGTACTACCCCACTCCGGGCCGGTCAGCGGGTTTTGAGGTCCATGAGGAGCTGGGCATTCTTCGGGCATTTGCGCAGGAAGAAGAGTAGGCGCTCCATGGCCTCCGCCGGTTTGTGGCCTGCGAGGGCGCGGCGAATGAGGTGAATTTTCTCGAGCTGGAAGGGGTGGAGAAGGAGCTCCTCGCGGCGGGTGCCGCTCTTGAGGATGTCGACAGCGGGGTAGATGTACATCTCCGCGATGCGGCGGTTGAGGACAAGCTCCATGTTGCCGGTGCCCTTGAACTCTTGGAAGATGAGGTCATCCATGCGGCTGTTGGTCTCCACCAAAGCGGTGGCGAGGATGGTGAGCGAGCCGGCGGTGCGGGTATCGCGGGCGGCGGCGAAGAGCGCACGCGGGGTCTCCAGTGCGCGGGAGTCAATACCGCCGCTCATGGTGCGCCCGTTGCCGCGCGTGTTGTTGTTATACGCACGCGCGAGACGTGTAATAGAGTCCATGAGGATGAGCACGTGGCGGCCGGCCTCGACCAAGCGCTTGGCCCGCTCCACACACATCTCTGCGATGCGGCAGTGCTCCTGTACGTTGCTGTCATTGCTGGAGGCGAAGATCTCCGCCCCCGGAAGGGCACGCTTGAACTCCGTGACCTCCTCCGGACGCTCATCGACCAAGAGAATCATGAGGTGGAGATCCTCCTCGTAATTCTTGAGGGCACCCTCCGCAATGTGCATGAGGAAGGTAGTCTTGCCGGTGCGGGGCGGGGCAACGATGAGCCCGCGCTGCCCGCGACCCACGGGCGCAACGAGGTCGAGCGTGCGCGTGGTCGTGCGGTCCGGCGTTGTCTCAAAGACAAGCCGATGGGTGGGGTTGTAGGCCTTGAGGTCGGCGAAATGCGGGTTGGCGGCGGCTTCCTCAGGACTTTGGCCGTTGACGGAAGTGATGGAAATCATCTGGTGACCCCGCTCATACTTCTGCGCCATGCCGGTGATTTGAACGAAGGGACGCAGGTGCAGCTTGGCAATCAAGTCCGCCGGCACATAAACGGAATCAACATTCTGTGCCCAGTTGCACTGCTGCTCACGCACAAAACCGAAGCCCTTGGGCGTGATCTCCAGCAAGCCGGTGAGCTCACGCGGCTCGCCTACGGGCACATAGGCCGCCCCGCCTCCGGTGGCGTTTTTGCGAGCGCCCTTGTGGAAAGGCTTGCGGAAGCGATTCTTGCCGCCGGCGTTGTTGGCAGGGCGGCGATCCGGGGAATCCCCATTGCCGCCGTTATCGCCCTGCGGGCGCGACGTGTGGCGCTTGAAGAACCTGCGCTTGGGCGCGTTGCCTAATTCCTCCGGTTGACCCATGATGTTGTGTGCTTGCACATATCGGCGGGTGGTGCACCCGCCGACTGTAGGTGACGTGATGATTAAGAAAAGGGGCGGATCACAGTTGATCCATGATAGCCTCGTCTATCTCGAAGTTGGTGAACACGTTCATCGTGTCATCGTAGTCATCGAGCAGCTCGTAAATCTTCATGACCTTGTGAGCTGTCTCGACATCCGAGATGAGCGTGGGATTCTGCGGCACGGAGATGAGCTTCATGCCGGTAACATTCTTACCCGCAGCGGAGAGGGCAGAAGAGATCTCCTGCAGATCCGTGGGGCCGCAGGTGAAGACCCACTCATTCTCGTTCTCCCCCTGCTCGAACTCATCCGCCCCGCAGTCCATGGCCAGCTCCATCGCGGCGTCCTCGTCCAGGGACTCATCAACGATGCGAACCTCGCCCTTGCGGTCGAATTGGTAGGAGACGGAACCCGGGGTGCCCATGTTGCCGCCGTTGCGGGAGAAAATGGTGCGGATTTCCGACGAGCAGCGGTTCGTGTTGTCCGTGGCCACCTCGACGATGATGGCCGTACCGGCGGGGCCGTAGCCCTCGTAGGTGACCTCCTGAATGGTGGCACCCTGCAACTCACCGGTGCCCTTCTTGATGGCGCGGTCAATGTTGTCCTTGGGCATGGAAGCGGCCTTGGCACCCTCAATGGCAGCGCGCAGGCGCGGGTTGGTGTCGACATCGCCGCCACCGCTCTTGGCAGCCAGGGTAATCTCGTGAGAGAAACGAGCAAAGATCTTGCCCTTCTTCGCGTCGGCAGCAGCCTTCGTGAACTTAATCTTGGACCATTTATTATGACCGGACATACGTAGTGAATGTGGATTGGAAAGTATTTTGCCCCGGTGGGAAGTTCCATACAAAGGCCGGGGCGGGAAGCAAACACCGCAAAAAGCCAAATCAAAACATCCCGGGAACCCCGAGCGGGGAACAACCCGCCGATGAGTGGGGAAAAATCGAGCTGACAGGATTCGAACCTGCGACCTCTTCGTCCCGAACGAAGCGCGCTACCAGCCTGCGCTACAGCTCGATGTCATGAATACGGGGACATTATACAGATTTTTCTGCGGATTGCAAGAACAAATTCTCGTTTTTTTGCAAAAAATACGACTTTGAGGGAGGTCCCGGGACGAAAAATCCCCACCGAACCGAGAAGGAACGGTGGGGAAAAGCGGAGGAACGGGGGTTACTTCTGCCGCGCGGCGTGCTTGGCCTGCTGCATATCGTACTCCTCCTGATTCTTCTTGAGCTTGGCCTTAGCCTCCTTGGCCGAGATGGCTACCTCCTTGTCCGGGTCATTGAGATAGCTGTCCAGCACATGATTGACCCAAGCGAAGTCGAGCTGGCCGCCCATCATCTTAATGAGCGCAATCTTCTTATCGCGGAGGGGCTCCAGCTTATCGCGTTGCGCCTTGGCATCCTTGTACTCCTGGCTGTTCTCATCGGGTCTCGGCTCGGCATCCAGATCCGTCTTGAGAATGAGCTCCTGGAGTTTGGAGGTATCGGCGTGCGGATCGCCCAGGTACACCTTGATGAGCTTATCGGCGGAAGCGTTCTCACGCTCGCGACGCTGGCAGAGGAGGGTACCGAGCAGGTTACGGATGCTCTGCTGAGCCTTCTCATCGCTGCCGGCCTTCTGCTGCATCTCATCAATGAAATCGAGGACGGAGTCATCACCCCACTCGGCTAAGAACTTGAGAGCGTCCTTGTTCTTGTTCCACTCGGCGGGGTTGCTCCCCAGTTTACCCTTGTAGAATGCGAGCGCCTTCTCCGAGCAGCCCTTGGCCATGGCCTGGGACATGTTGTTGCGGAGTTTCTCCGGCGTGACATCGAAGAGGCGTTCTGCGACAGACTTCTTCTTGGCTGCATCGCCGGTGGGCAGAATCATGTAGTTGCGGAAGCCCACGTAGAGCTTGGACATGACCTTAGGCTCCGTCTCGGAATCCTGCAACAGGGCGAACATCTCCTCCACGGCCTCCTCATTTACACGAGCGCCGAGAATCTCCCACGTGTCAGCCAGAGCCTCGGTAGCCTCCGGGGACTTGGGCTGCTTACGGATCTTCTTGGCCATGGCAAGCATGCGCTTCTCGAAGTCGGCGACATTGCTGAACGTGGAAAGCTGCACAACGGTGAAACGGAAGAGCTCCTTATTCATCTTACCCGCATTGTCGCTGAGCAACTTGAAGAGCTCGTCCGCTACCTTCGGGTCGCGATCTGCCAAGCAGCACATGAGGTAGCAGGCATTCTGCGCCACACCCACATAGGTGCTGCCGAGGATGATTTGCCCCTTCTCGTCCTTTTTGTCCGGATGCAGCATAATGCCGCGCAGGATCTTCATCTCTGCCGGGGAGAGCTTGAGGTTAGCCAGAGCGGCGTCTCGGTTGGTGGTGGTGCCGCCTACATCCTTGGTGTGAGCCTTCATGATGGGGATGGCCTTGTTGATGACATCGCTGATCTCCTTGGCGGCCTTGATCTTGGCCTTTGTTTCGGCATTGACGCTGGCCACATAGGAGAAGACCACGATGACAAAGACGACGAAGATGCCCAAGGCGATGAGGGTACTCTTCTTCTTATAGAAGGGCACGGCCTGCTGAGTGAGCATAGCGTATTCCTCCTCGCTCATCTTCACGAGCTCCGGAGCAGCCTCGCCCTCCGGCAGATCCTCCGTTGCTTCCGGATCGGGCTCTTGCCCCCCCGCATCGGGAGCAGGGGCGGGAACCGGTGCCTTCTTAGCAGCCGGTGCACCGAGACCGGGCTTGGCTGCGGGGGTCTTGCCGAGGCCCGGTTTGGCGGCAGGTACCTTACCGAGGGCCGGCTTACCGAGCGCGGGTTTGCCGAGAGTAGGCTTACCGGCAGACGGAGCCGCCGCAGTCTCCTCCGCCGGGGCGGCAGGCTTAGCGGCCCCGAGGGTAGGTTTGGCCGCGCCGAGAGTGGGCTTGGTGGCACCCAAAGCATGTTTGCCGGCCGAGGGTGCAGGCTTGCCCGCGCTGAGGGCTGCGGCTCCCTGTTTACCCGGAACGGGAGCAGGCTTAGCGGCCGCCGGCTCCTGAGCGCCGGGTGCCGGGGACTTCTTACCGAAAACGGACGCGCCCAGGGCGGACTTGCCGACGGACGGCTTGGAAAGACCGGGCTTAGCCCCCGGGGCGGGGGTCCCTTTGTCGGCGGGCTCCTCCGCCTGCTTCTTGCCGAAAACAGACGCGCCCAAGGCGGGTTTGCCGGTGGAGTCCTTGGCCAACGGCGGCTTGGCGGCAGCACGAGTGGGCGGTACGGCGGCAGCGGGTGCTTTGTGCTGAGCCGGCTGCGGAGCCTGCTGCTGCGGTGCAGCGGCCTGACCGGGCATGCCCATGGGCATACCGGCCGGCATTTGGCCGCCGTTTTGTGCCATCTGCTGCGCCATCATCTGCTGGAACATCATTTGCTGGGCCATCATCATCTGCATCATGGCATTGGCCTGGTCCTGCGGCATGTTCGCCATATTCGGCATGCCGGGCATACCCATCGGCATCTGCATGCCCGGGGCAGGGGCGGCCTTACGGGCTGCTTCCTCCTCAGCGGCTTTGCGAGCAGCCTCCTCTTCCGCTGCTTTTCGGGCGGCTTCTTCAGCGGCTTTCCGAGCGGCCTCTTCTTCGGCGGCTTTGCGCGCCGCTTCCTCGGCAGCCAAGCGAGCGGCCTCTTCCTCCGCAGCCTTGCGGGCTGCCTCCTCCGCGGCCAATCGGGCGGCCTCCTCTTCGGCCGCTTTGCGAGCAGCCTCCTCAGCGGCCTTCTGCTCCGCCAGTTGCCGTTCGTATTCGGCCATTTGGCGGTTATATTCCTCCATCTCGCGCTCGTATTGCTCCTGCGCCAAGCGCTCAGCCTCGGCTTGACGCGCGGCTTCTTCGGCGGCGGCCTTGGCGGCTTCTTCTTCGGCCGCCTTGCGGGCTGCCTCTTCCGCCGCGCGGGCTTCTGCCTTGGCCTTATCGGCGGCAATGTCCTCTGCGCGGGGTTCGCCCTTGGCGTTGTTGAGGCGGGCAGGGGCCGCCTTAGCGATAGCGCCTCCGCCGGCACCCAGGAGCTTAGGTTTGTTCTTGGGAACGACGCCCGAGTTGATGAGAGTTCGTTTGGGACCGGTCGGGGCCCCCGTAGGTTTCAGTGTTGCCATAAGTGGAAGGTGTATTGACTCGCCGCGTATTGTAGCACATCGGTGCCGGCTTTGCAATGATGGATTTTGCCCCGGGGCATTTTTTGCCTGTTGCAGGGCAGAAAAGGGGCTTGCCGCATGGGGGGCGGGCATGGTAAAATGGCCTCCGTGAGCATTCCGGAGCAAAAAACGGCCTGTCGGCGCCGTGCGATGATGCTGCTTTGCCTGTCGGTGGGCCTCGTGGGACTTATCGGGGGCGGGCTGCGTATTGCCCTGGAGGGGCCGGGGGTGCTTGGGGTGAGCAATGCCGTGCCCTGGGGCTGGGATGTGGTGCAGTTTGTGTTTTGGATAGGCTTGGGCCACGCCGGTACACTGATTTCTGCCGTGCTGCTTCTGACGCGGCAGGAGTGGAGCCGCGGCATTGCACGACAGGCGGAGCTGATGACGCTGTGTGCCGTGGCCGTGGCGGCGGTGTTTCCGGCGGTGCATGTGGGCCGAGTGTGGATGGAGTGGATGTTTTATCCCGGTCCGCTGCCCGGAGGTTTGTGGCCGAATGCGGCCAGTCCGTTGGTGTGGGATCCCGTTGCCATCGGGGCTTATTTCCTGCTATCGGTGCTTTACGCCGCGATGGGCCTGAGGGCGGGGCAGGGGATGACCCCGGAGCAGAGGAACTCGCGTGCGCGGGCTTGTCTGCTGATGGCCGGTGTGTTGACACCGCTGGTGGTGACGGTGCATTCCGTGGTGGGGTGTGATTTCGCGGTGCTGTTGCGATGGCATGCGTCTTTTCTACCGCCGTACTTTGTATGTGGGGCGATTTTGTCCGGGTTGGCCATGGTGCAGCTGATTGTTCGGGGAATGGGCGGGGCGGTTCCTGTGCCCCTGATGCGTCTGACGGCCGGGGTAGCAACGGGGATGGGGGTGTTTTATGCGTTGGAACTGGTGGAGAGTCCGATGCTGTTTGATGCAGTGTATGTTGCTGTGATTTCGTTGAATGTGGCTGCTCCTCTGTGCTTGCTGCTGCCCGTGGTTCAGCGGAGGGGGGTGTTGCAGGTATTGATCGGAGCGGGGGTATTGGTCGGTATGTGGCTGGAGCGTGTGCATATCATCGTGAGGCGATCCGAAATGTTATTCGGGGTGGATTACATGCCGACCCGGACGGATGTGGCCATGCTGGTGGGGAGTATGGGGGCCTTCATCGGGCTGTTTCTGTTGCTCGATGCTCGTTTGCCGCAGGGTGGGCCTGACGGTGGAAATGCAGCATCTGCGCCGCCGGGGCAGGGCCGGGTCGCATGGCTGGGCGGCTTGATCGGGGTGTTCGCGGCGGCGTGTTGGTTGTATGCGACACAGGGGGCAGAGACGGCCGGTGTTCTGACCGGGCGGCCGCACGGTGTTTTTTTTCAGGTTCCGGTGTATACGGTGTGTGGCCTGCTGGGTGCGGGGGTGGCGATTTATATGAATTTAATGCGGAGGTTGAGAATGTGAAGAATGTTGCGCTGACAGCGGTATCCGTGCTTCTTTTGTTGGCGGCGTGGGTCGTTTTTGTTGACCGAGAACGGGAAGTCCCGCGCCTGCCGGGCAATATGTCGCCGGAGGGCCGAGTCCGCTCGGCTCCGCCGCCGGGGGCTGTGACGTTCGGAGCTCCGGAGTCCCCCGCCCCCGGGGAGAGTCTGTTTGCTGCTCGTTGTGTGGCATGTCACGGGGCAACCGGGGACGGGGTGAGCTACACGGCCTCACGTCCCGGAATGCCTGCCGTGGGGGATTTGACGCGTTCATCGCAATCCGCAGCAGAGCAGTACGAGACGATTCGAACGGGGCAGGGGACCATGCCGGCGTTTGAGGGAAGGCTTTCTCCTGCGGAAATGAGAAATTTGGCGGATTTTTTGCAAACTATTAAAAAGTTATGAGACATCGCTTGTTCATTGTTGGATTGATGGTGTTAATTTTTGGCTACACGCTTTTTGTCAGTCAGGTTAACGAAAATATCATGATGCTGAACACTGACCTCTATTTGGGGATAGTGGGTTACGAAAAGTTGTGGAGAACCTTCCCGGCGTCTGTGTTGGCTGTGGCGGCATGTGTGGCTGCGGTGGGGATCGGCGGGCAGTTTTGGGGTTCCCTGCTGCCGCTTTGCAACGCATCGTGGACCCCATCGAAGTCTCTGAGCCGTTTGGGGGCGTTGGGGTTGTGGTGCGGGTGGCCGTTCTTTGCGCTTGCCTATGGCTGGGCTGTGAATGTTTTTCCCTATGTCGCCGACGCTGGAGCTGATTTTGTATTATTCAGTCGGCAGGGCCTGCTGGTACAGTGTTTAGGTGGGGTGGCCTTGTTAGTGGGATGCCGCGTGCTGACCTACTATGTCGGGCGTAGCATCGGCTTTGCCGTTGTTCCGCTGGTGGCAGCGGTGGCCCTTTCCTGCGGGCTGCTGTGGTGGGGAGGGCAGGCGGTGTCCTTCTTGGGGATGTCCATAGCGATGCCCCCGGCCCTGCTGTTGCTTGCAGGGGCGCACAAGGAGTCGCGTCGCGAGATGTCTTGGCTGCTGATGGCCGGCTTGGCCCTGGCTGCATACGGTGTTTGCAGTTCGTGGTTGACGTGTGGATTTCTGCCCGGCGCACAGCCCCCGGCCTCTGTCCTATTCGGGGCCTCAGCCTTGGCCGGCCTGGCCTTGCTGCTGCTCACGCCCCTGCGAGAAGGCCCCGTCTGCCGTTTCCTCATTTGCCCCGCCGCCCTCCTCACCTGCTGCTACCTGGGCTGCGTTTTATTCGGCCTCGCCTCAGAAATCCGCGAGTGGACCCTCTATACCCTCTTCTGCACCCTCAACCTCCTCCTCCTCTCCGCTTTGAGCCTTCTCTTCGCCTACTCCCGCCGGTGGTTTTAGCAGCGGAGCCCACAATATAGAGTCCCCTGCCGAGGCAGAGCTTGACAGGTCGGGGGGAGTGTGGTACCATGGGGGCGGAGGAGTAGTATCATGTTTCGTAGGATGAACGAGAATACTGTGAGTTGGTGGGATCGTTTGGAGTCCCGCTCCGGGCGATTCAGTCTGCTGCTGCTTGTTGTGCTGGTCGGTGCACTTTCTTGTATAGCGGCTTCTTTTTCCGGAACGTGGGAGGAAGCAGGTTGGCGTATTATACGGATTGTGCTGTGTTCCGTGTGTCTGCAGATTGCTTTTGTAACATGTGAGGGGCGGGAGTGTTTGCAACCGCGCTACAGTGTGTTACTGCTGCCTGTGTTGGTGGGGCAAATGCTGTTGCAGGTGGGTATTTTGAAGGTTGGAGAGCGGTTTCCGGATGTGCCGGCCGAGCAGCTGCTGCCGGTTTTGCCGTATTTGTTGTCACCGACGATCGCGTCTGTGATGATGGGGCGACGGACGGGGATGTTTGCAGCCGCGAGTGCGGCTTTGTACGGCTGGGCATTTCTGCCTGTCGATTTGTCCTGCACCCAGCAGGGGAATTACCTGATTATCGCGCTGGCGGTGGGCTTGAGCAGTGCGTATGCCTCCGGACGAGTTCACAAGCGTGAGCAGGTCTTGGTGTCCGGTATGGTGGGAGGAATCGTATCGATTTTGTTTGCGTGGGCTCTGACATATGCGCTGCTGTTGGAGCAGCCGGGAACGCCCCCTCTCCTGCGGTGCTATGATGCCCCTGCCTTTGAGTGGATGTCTACTCTGCTTATGATATTTGTGGTGCATTTCATGTTCGCGGCCCTCGTCGGCGGGCTGGTTCCGGCGCTGGAGCGAGTGTTCGGAATAGCAACGCCGATGACATGGTTGGAGTGGGCGGACATGAATCGTTCACTGCTGCGTAAGATGCGCTCTGTTGCAGAGGGAACCTTCCACCACAGTGAGGCAGTTCAGCGCTTGGCTGAAGAGGCCGCGGATGCGATAGGGGCGGATTCTTTGCGTGCCGGTGTGTGTGCCCTGTATCATGATATAGGAAAAATAAATGCTCCTGCGTATTTTGCTGAGAATATTCCGGATTTTTCGGAGTCTCCGCACAATGGTCTCACGCCTGACGGAAGTGCGAAGATCATCCTCAAGCATGTGACGGATGGGGTAGAGCTGGCGAAGAAGTACAGGCTGAATAAGCGTATTATTGATGTTATCCGAGAGCATCACGGCACGTCGACGGCGTATTTCTTCTACCGAAAGGCGATGGATGAGTATGAAGAGGAACGCCGCAAGTATGAGGAGGGTGTGATAGATGCTCCGCCGCAGGAGGTTGATAAGACCATCTATACATACAAGGGGCCGATCCCGCAGTCCAGGGAATCCGGAATTGTGAGTATGGCAGATGCGGTGGAGAGTGCGATACGCTCGCTGACGAAGCCTACTGCGGAGGAGATAACAAACATGGTCAACGGTATTTTCAAGGGACGCGTGTTGGATGGTCACCTGCGCGACAGTGGTCTGACCTTGGGGGAGATTGAGACGATAAAGGATAGATTTGTTAAGACGTGTATCGCAATGGCGCATGTAAGGATTAAGTATCCTAAGCAGAAGTCGGATGACAGTGAGAGCTTAGCAGAGGCGCGATCGACCGCATCGGCCGAAGAGGAAAAGCAGTCATGAAACGGAGTTTGCGCAGTGTGTGCATGGTTGTGGCCATTGCACTCGGTGCCGTGTTTCATGGGGTGTTGGGGGAATGTAATGCCTACCTGCCATACGGGGTGGGCGCGATGCTGTTTATAACATTCATGGGGGTGCATGTAGAGGAGATGAAGCCGAGGTGGCTGCACTTCTGGATTTTGGCGGCAATTCCTCTGTTAGCCCTTGCATACTGGCTTGTGGCGCGAGCATCGGGCTTTCCTGTGCTTGCGGAGTCGCTCTTTTATTGTGCGGCGGCACCGATTGCGGTGGCCAGTCCGGTTATTGTGCAGCTGCTGCGAGGAAATGTGGAGTTCAGTACGACTGCGATGCTGTTAAGTCATGCATCCTTTGCTCTCACGATGCCCCTGCTACTGCCTCTTCTGCTCGAAGCTCCTGATTTGACCTATGCAGAGCTGGCTGTGCTGGTTGCCAAACAACTGGGTGCGGTGCTCCTTCTGCCCTCTTTGTTGGCTTTCGCTGTTAGATGGATGTATCCGCCCTCGCGTGCTTGGGCATCGAAACTGGCAGACGTGTCGTTGGGACTTTGGTGCGTCAATCTGGCCGTTATTTCGGCTTGGGGGACGCAGCATTTGATGGAATCCGGGGTAGGGCTGCAGGCTCTGGTTCCGCTGGGATTGGGGGCTTTAGCCGTCTGCGCCGTTGGGTTTGTGGTAGGTTATCGCATGGGGTATCCGAGCCTCAAGAGAGAATGTTCCCAGGCTCTCGGACAGAAGAATACAATTTTAGTGCTGTATATTGCGGCACAGTCATATAGCCACCCGTTGGCCTATGTGGGGCCGGTGTTTTATATCTTCTTTCACAATTTTGCCAATTCCGTTCAGATTTTCTTGGCCTCACGGGAGAAGAAGAGGTGACCTGTTATCCGGGGAAAATGCCGTTCGGGTTCTGTAAGCCGGATTCTGTCCACCCCCGAGGGGCTGTGTGGTCATTTTTCTCGCGGTCTTTCGACCGTGCCCCGACCTGCGGGGTGCAACTATTACCCGGGGTATAGCGGGCAGGCGACCCTTCCCCTGTTTGTCTTGCATCGCGTGGGGTTTACCCTGCCTCCTCAGTTACCTTCGGAGCGGTGGGCTCTTACCCCACCTTTTCACCCTTACCCTTGCGGGCGGTTTCTTTTCTGTGGCACTTTCCGTCAACCCAACCTGACTAGGGTTGCCCCGGCTTTCACCGGGCACGCTGCCTTGAGATGTCCGGACTTTCCTCTGCGCAGACAAGCTGTACAGCGACCACCCGAACCCGAACGGCGCGAACAGAGTACACCATTACACGGGAAATAGCAAGCCTAAAATACGAAGAGGTCGCAGAATTGTATTTTATTCTACTGGATGTGTGCAGCGATTTGCTTGTCAGCAGCCTCCTGCTCAATCTGCTGCAGTGTCATGGGGGTGTAGTGATGTCTCCAGCGGAAGGGGGTAATTTCCCCGGCCCGAAGAGCCTCTACATAGGCAACTTTCGCCATGACGGCGAACTTGAGGGCAACAAAGGTTGAGGCGTAGCTCCTTGCAGAGATATAAAATAGGGTGACGTGTCCTGGGAAAGATAAAATGATATAATAAAGGGCTGTGCTGTCCTTCAGGTTAGCTATTCGTCGTCCGATGAAGAGTACGAGGGCAAGCCCCGAGAGTAACCAGAGGGTCACTACCCCCAAACCAACGTATCCGGTGCGGTGAATTGTGCTGATGGGGCCGCTGTGCCATGTGCCGGTTTCTGCAAAGTGTTCTTGGTTACCGAAGGCAATAGTTCCACGTTGAACACCAGTCCACCAGCGGCGTAGGTTAGCCATATCTTGACCATAGCCATCACCCCACACGTAGTCTTTGATGTACCCTGTTCTGGGATCCATGGCCCAACGCCACATGACAACACGCCACTCTGCCGATCCCTCTGCACTGTCTTTAGCCGCCTTTGATACCTTGACCCCGGGGAACATGCTGGCCACTCGTTGTACTCCAAAAGGCCATGACTCCGTTAGTTCCTGAGTTCCACAGTATACGAGAATCCCATAAACTGCAGCACACACGGACAGAAAAAATAGAAACTGCTTACGGAAGAAGGCTGCTGCTGCGGTTGCGGAAAACATGTCTAGCAGATCCTCTCGGAAGCCTCCCATCAGCACCGCCACAAGCGATACAAGGCAGAGAAAGGCATTTCTCACACTGAAAACCAGCTCTGCAATTTTGTAGCGGCTCAGAAGGTACATGAAAAGCGGTCCTCCTAACCCTGCATATCCACCCATTCGCGTCGTTTCTGCCGCCTCGTTCATGGCGGCAATATTGGTTCTCCCACGCAATACATTCAGAGCAAAAAAGAAAAACGCGAAGAAGAGTGAGCAATACATCAGTATCTTCAGCACCTTTTTCAACGGTTCCCATTTGTAGGGAATAGATGAGATGACGATGTAGTAAGCAAAGGCAAAGCACGCCATGATGTAGTCTTTGCCGCCCACGGTCTTTGCTTCACCCTGTGAGAGAATATTAACCGAAACAGGATGCCGCAGATACGTGAAGGCAAAGTACCCGAACAAAATCAGCGTTGCCAAGTCAAACCACCAAACAGAACGCCACTCGAAGCGAGCCTTGCGAACAAGGCACATGATTCCCCAATACGCACAGATGGGCACCGCCAGCGTGTATTCCAGTGGTAAACTCTGGACAATGCCCAGCGGCAGCATGCCGATAAGCGGCGGCAGCAGGAAGAGCGTCCACCAGGCACTTCGCCCCAGATACATCAGGAAGAGGAAGGAGACGATGGCCGCCACGATAATCATCGCATTTGCGCCACGCTCTGCAGCCTCTGTGCCGATGAGAAAGGACAGAACAACCAATACGATCCCTACAATGGTGGAGCGTATATACTTGCGTATGTTGATCTGTTCCATGCGCGGGAGTTAAAGCGCTGAGGGAATCTCCTTACCGAGATCTGAAGCCTTGCGGCCCTTGCCGTCGCCGGCTATTCGCTCCAGCACCACATCACGGTAAGCCATGCCCCCGGGAATCATGGGCAGCACGTGCACATCATGCGGAACCATCACGTCGAGAACATACGGTTCCTTCGCGGCGAGCATACGCTCGATAGCCGGCGCCAGATCCTTCGGCTCGACCACACGCTCGCACTTCACCCCGAACCCTGCACACAACACCGGGAAGTTCGGGTAGAGAACCGACTCAGTGTGATGCGTCGGGTCGTATGTATCCCGCGGGTCGGCAAGGAAGGTCTGCGCACGATTGGAATCATATTTCAGATCCTCCCACTGTACCACCATACCCAAGTGCTGGTTATCGAGAATAATGCACTTAATGGGCATGCGCTCGATGTGAATGGTTGCCAATTCTTGGACATTCATCAGGAACGAGCCATCGCCATCGATATTAACAACAGGCATATCCGGATATGCAACACTGGCACCCATAGCTGCCGGCAGACCGTATCCCATCGAGCCGAGCCCTCCCGAGGTAGACAAACGGCGGGGATGATTGAAGCGGTAGAACTGCGCGGCAAACATCTGGTGCTGGCCCACGCCTGTGCAAATGATTGCCTCTTGCTTACCGAGTTGGTTGTAGAGCTCCTCGATAACCGATTGCGGCGCAATCTCGTGCTCACGCTTCTCGTAGGTGAGCGGGTATGATTTCTTCCATTCCTCGATGATGCCGAACCACTCCGGCCTATTGTCAACGCTGTACTCCTTCTCGGGCATGCCTAACTCAGCCAGACGCGAGTTGAGGTAATCCAACGCCATCTTGGCATCGGAACGAATAGCGAACTCAACGCGCTTGTTCTTGTTCAACTCCGCCGCATCCAAATCAATGTGAATGATGCGTGCGTGCTCGCAGAAAGTGCGAACCGCACCCGTCACTCGGTCATCAAAGCGGGTGCCGATGGCAATAACTACATCCGCCTCGTTAACCGTGTTGTTGGCATACACGGCTCCGTGCATTCCAAGCCAGCGAACCGACAGCGGGTCGTCCTCCGGCATGGCGCCTATACCCATCAGCGTCGTTGCCACAGGAATCTGCGTGCGGTGGGCAAACTCCCGCAGCGCCGCAGATGCTCCCGCTGTCACCACGCCGCCACCGGCATAAATGGCGGGGCGTTTAGCATTGAGGATAACGGGCAGCACCTTCTCGAGCGCCTCGGTATCCGTTACCACCTCGGGCCGGTACCCGGGTAAGTCCATGGGGGCATCAAAGTCCGGGATAAAACTCCCCTCCTGGAAATTCTTGGGAATGTCAATGACCACCGGCCCGGGACGCCCCGTGCGCGCAATGTAAAAAGCCTCCCGCACGATGCGGGGAATGTCCTCCAGTTTTGTTACCAGATAGCTGTGTTTGACAATCGGTGCGGTCATGCCGAATACATCCGTCTCCTGGAAAGCGGAGCTTCCGATGAGGCTCGAACCCACCTGTGCCGTAATGGCAACCATCGGGATGGAGTCAGAATACGCATCCGCAATTGCCGTAATCATGTTGGTGGCACCCGGTCCGGAGGTGGACATGCAGACGCCGACCTTGCCCGTGACTCTGCCGTACCCCTCGGCGGCAAATGCGCCCCCCTGCTCATGGCGGGGGAGAATCGTGCGAATGGCCGGCTCGTGGCTCAGAGCCTGGTGAATCGGCATGCTGGCTCCGCCGGGGTAGGCGAACACGACATCCACACCCTGTAGGACGAGGCTGCGTACCAGCGCTTCTGCCCCGGTCATCATGTTCCTCTCTGTCGGTGCCGTCGTTGTGGATGTCGTCATGTCAGTTGTTTTTCTATCTTACGGTTCTCTGCCGGGCTCTTGTACCTCGGCACTCGGCGCATTATAGCAGGAACACGGGAAAATGTGAAGCCTTTTTTTGCACTTTTGCGGGTTGTGACAAAAAAGAAACACCCCCGACGTTAAGTCGAGGGTGCGCCAGAAACAACCAAGAAAAGGTTTCAGTGAAGGTTCGCGGGCTTATGCCTTGGCAGCGCGAGCCTTCTTGATCATGGAAGCTACGGTTTCGGAGGGCTGAGCACCTTGGGAAATCCACTTCTCCACCTCCTCCAGGTTCAGGGTGAAGTTCTCACCTTCTGCCATGGGGTTGTAGGTGCCCACCTGTGCAATGAAGTCGCCATCACGGCGGCTGCGGCTGTCGACGACGACAATCTTGTAGAACGGACGATCCTTGGAACCTTGACGGTTAAGACGAATTGCTACCATATTGAGATATTGCGTAATGATTTGGTTGTTTTGCCTGCGGGACGGTGGCGGGCACGCGAACTACAGGTCGGTGCAAGAAAGTAGCACAATGTTCTGCTTATGTCAAGCACAAAGGCGGAAATTGACGAATTATTTTCGGCCTGCTGACGTTTTGGACCCTTTACGGCGCCGTAAAATGGTGCTAGAATGCCGCATATGAGAAGCCGGAGTGTGCTTTGCGTTGTTTTATCGGCCCTGGGGATAGCCTCCTGTAATGAGCCACCCCGTCGGGATCATGCCGTGCGTACGAATGTCGCTGCTGTGGATACGACTGCGTTGGGACAGCGCATCTGGCGCAATGAATGTGCCGGGACAAAACAGGGGCTGGTTTCATGGAATGCCGGTGAGGCTTTCCCTTCGCTGGGTATAGGGCATTTTATCTGGTATCCTGCCGGGTATCAGGGTCCCTTTGATGAAAGTTTTCCTCAATTTGTAGCCTACGCTCAGCGTCGAGGAGTCCGCGTTCCTGCCTATTTTGTCGGCAAAGCGCCGTGGTCGAGCAAGAGTGCTTTCTTGTCAGATCGAAGTGGTCTGGCGGATCGCATGCGCGATTGGCTGGCTGCCCATCTTACGTTGCAAACGGAGTTCATCATGGCGCGCTCGCGGGCCTCCTTGGCCAAGATGATGCAGCAGAGTTCTCGCCCGGAGCAGGTACGCGCCCACTATAATGCTCTTGCTCGTACGACTCAGGGTGTCTATTGCTTGGTTGATTACGTGAATTTCAAGGGCGAGGGGATCAAGTCTACGGAGCGCTACAGGGGGCAGGGCTGGGGCTTGTTGCAGGTGTTGGAGGAAATGAGGGGCAACCCGCAGGGGCGGGCTGCTACGGCCGAATTTGCCCGCGCCTCAGCGGCTGTCTTGACTCGGCGTGTGGAGAATGCTCC
Source organism: Akkermansia muciniphila (assembly GCA_004557455.1). Classification (GTDB taxonomy): domain Bacteria; phylum Verrucomicrobiota; class Verrucomicrobiia; order Verrucomicrobiales; family Akkermansiaceae; genus Akkermansia; species Akkermansia muciniphila_D. The sequence continues at coordinate 118,963 of SFDX01000005.1, forward strand.
CGCCGAGCGCGGCGAGCGTCGATGGCTGCCCGGCTGGCTCAACCGATGCTCGACCTACCGCTGAGCTCCCTCTCCCACGCTGTTGAGCTGGGTTAGGGTGGTTGTCCCTAATTTCTTGTCAGCTCGCCAGCTCAGCGTGTGGTATCCGGCTTCCAGACTATAGAGAATAAGGGCGTGGCGTAGTCCCTGTGCTTTTTCATCAGTGGGAACAATGCAGACTCCTACTTTTCCCTCGGCAATAATGCGTCCGCCGGCGTAGTTCTCGATGGTGAGGAGCATGGCATAGATGCCTCGCTCAGGGACTCTCAGGTAAAGGGTTGCGGTCTTGAAGTTTCCATTGTTTTTCCACTTCAGCTCCACTTGTTCCGGGTGAAGTACTGCTGTTTTCTTTTCCTTTTCAGCCGGGCGGTATAGCCTTGCCAGCCTACGTTCTCGGCGTGCGTGCTGAATCTCGCGTGCCGTGATGTACACGATGATGCAGGCCCCCAGTGAGAACCATACGGAGGTGCAGCAGAGGGCCGCATGCGTTGCATCGGCGAGCAGCATCCCCAGCAGGCTGCAAGAGAAGAGCAGGGTGGCGAACATGCCGACCTTAAAACCGAACATCATACCGGGAAACAGGAGGAAAAGCAGTGTGTAGCGCAGGAACATGGGCGCGTTTAACGGTGTGCTGCGTAAAAAGCGCTTCTGGGTTACTCTGCGGCGTAGCAGTAGTAGCTCCTCTTGGGTCGTGTTTCGGTCAATCTTCACACAGGGGATTCTATACGATTTTTTCTGTGCTGGCAAGCGGAAACTTGGGGAAATTGGCTGTCTCGGCTCTACGCCGGTTCTTCGAGAAATGCTATCATGATTACGCGCGATAAAAAGGTGGAAAAGATGCTTGATTTGCCGTCCCGATTGTGGTAGAATTGCTGCAAGGCCGGTTTCAACCGGTAACCATATCGTTACAAACATGCCTTCTCATCATAAGAAGTTCGCTTCCGTAGTCGCCTTGGCAATGGGCGGCTTGGCCGCTTGTTTATCTGCTGCTCATGCAGCGGATATCTACCCGACCCCCAAGGAATGCCGATTAAATGGGGATCCTGTTCCTGTATCGGAGGTTGCCGTGCATCTGCGTCGAGACGGCGAGCATGATTCCATCTGGAAGAAGCTGCCGTCGGGAGTGGAAGGTGGCTATGCTGTCTTAATTAATCAGGGCAGGTTGGCTATTTATGCGAACGATGAGACGGGGCTTTTCTATGCTCGTCAAAGTATTTCCCAGTTGCAGGAGAACGGTGAGCCGACAGCTCATACTGACCCGACGGCCGGTAAGTCGCTGGAGGAAATGGTTAAGTTGAAGCCGCTCCCTGATGCTGAAATCGTGGATTGGCCGGACCTGCCGTTCCGAGGAGTCGTGGAGGGGTACTATGGTGCACCCTGGAGCCATGAGGCTCGTTTGTCCCAGTTCCGATTCTACGGGCGCAATAAGATGAATACCTACATCTACGGTCCCAAGGATGACTCTTATCATCATGGTGGCGGTTGTTATCAGCCCTATCCGGAGGAGAGTGCCGCGCAGATTGCTGCTTTGGTTCGGGCTGCTAAGGAGAACCATGTCAAATTTGTGTGGGCGATTCATCCGGCCAATACCGTCCGTTGGGATCAGGAGGAGGGCCGCGAGCAGCTCGAGGGACTTCTGCGTAAGCTCGAGCTGATGTATGATCTCGGTATCCGCAATTTCGGTTTGTTTGTGGATGATGCCAGTGGTGAAATCAGTAAGGTGGAGCGTCAGGTGCAGCTCGCTAATTTTATCCTTGATAATTTTGTGCGCAAGCATCCGGATGTTCAGCAGAATCTCCTTTTCTGTCCTACCGGTTACAACAAATCTTGGACGAATGCCGAGACGCTCTCCTACATCGGTGAGCACTTGAAACAGGATATCGATATGATGTGGACCGGTAATACGGTTGTTCATGATATCAAGTTGGGCTCCGTTGACGAGGGTGGTCAGATGTGGGTGAATAATCTCATCAAACGTCCCACGTTTATTTGGTGGAACTGGCCTTGCAATGACTTTAAGCGCAGCCGTCTGTGTATGGGCCGGGCCTATGGCTTGGATACAGCGCCGGAGATGCGTGACCACATGCGGGGTCTGGTCGCCAACCCCATGGAGTATGCGGAAACCAGTAAGATCGGTCTCTTCGGGGTGGCGGATTATACTTGGAATATCACGGCTTACAGCCCGGACAAGAGCTGGCGGGCGGGGATACGTCGGCTCTTCCCCCGCAGTGCCGAGTCGATGCAGGTGTTTTGTGATCACAATTCCAACCCTGCCCCTAATAACCACGGTTTCGCTCGCGATGAGTCCCGGGAGGTTGCAGAGGATGTGAAGCAGTATTTGGCGGATTTGGCGGATCGTAAGCCGAGCCATGATCGTACGGTCATGTTGGAGCGTCTCTTCCGCAGTGTGGCCGCCGCCGGTAAGGTGTTGGGGGAGGCGGATGACGTGGCGCCTATGCGTGCGGAGGTGGAGCCATGGATTCGTAAGTTCGGTATGCTGGGCCAGGCCGGTTCCATGCTCATGAAGGTAATTCTGGAGGAGAAGACCAGCGACAACCCGGCCGAGCTGTTTGCCCATTTCCTTAAGGCTGCAAATGCCCTTGCGAGTATGGGGGAGGTCGCTCGCGATGAATGGAGCAAGAATGGTATCACTCCGGTCAAGCATGTCGAGGTTGGTGCGGCTTTCCTCACGCCGGTGGTCAAGGCTGCATTTGAGTATCTGAATGCTCGCATGTATGCCTATGTTTCTCAGCGTAAGCTGCCCCTGTTGGCGGATTTCATTTGCAGCCCGGATTTGGATAAAAACGGGGTAGAGGGTGCTCTGGATGCAGATAAAAGTTCTTCCTGGGATATCAAACGCCCGCTCAGGCATGGCGAGTGGTTCGGGGTGGATTTCGGTAGCCCTGTTTGGGTGAACAACATCTCCGCACGCTTGGAATGCGGGGCTCCCGGTACTCTCCTTACTCAGATGGAGGTGTCGGATGACGGTCAGAACTGGAAGACGGTCGGAACTCCCTGTACGGGGGAGCGTATCCTTCGCACGGCTCCTGCCGGTATGCGGGCCTCGAAGGTGCGTTTGCGTGTTTTGGCGGATGCGGCAGAGCCTTGTCGTGTCGTTTCCCTGTCTGTTAATGTTCCGGTCTCGCCGTTTGTCAGCAGTGATGTTCCGGCTTTCTCCAGTGTGGGGGTGGATGTCGTGGATTCGTTCCTGCGTGCAACGCGAGTGATGGAGTACACCACGATGGAGCCCGGGCGTTTCCTGGAGATGCAGCTGGATGCTCCCTCTGTCCTCCAATCCATTAACATTAATATGGGTAATGCGGATATCGGCAAATGGGCCAAGGTGTTCTTGGTGACGGCAGATGGTCACACGGAGGAAATCCATCTGAATGCTAACGGTGAGACGCTGTTCGGAGATTCGCAGTGGAACAAGAAGGTCCCCAAAATCCCCGTTACATCTGTTCGCCTTGTCAATGCGTCCGATTCTCCGCAGCAGGTGAAGCTCTCTTCGTTCATGGTTGCTTCGCCGATTGACGGCCGCGGTACATCGAACCTCTCTCTTTTGGACGGTGATTTGTCTACGGCCTTGAGCTGTGCAGAGGGGATTACGCTGGACGTACCGGTGCCTGCGTCGTGCACGCAGGTGGCTGTGGTCGGCACGGCGGGCTGTGCGTTGCAGGGGATGGAGCGTTTGCCGCACCATGATGATGGCGTTCAGGTGTTCAAGCTGCCGAAGGGGTGCCGAGAGTTCCGACTCACGGCACCGGCGCAACCGGGTTGCTTCATTAACGAAATCATTTTCCGTTGAGAAACTGCTGTCCCCGTGGCGGGTGAGCTCCGTCCCGGTCCGGGAAAACGGTTGCATTTGGCGTCCGGCTGTGGTATAGTGCGCATATGGATCAGTCTTTTGCTTTAATCTCCTTGGGGTGTGCCAAGAACCTTGTGGATTCGGAGGTGATGTGCAATCAATTGCTGCAGGCAGGCTTCCGTAAGGTTCAGCCGGAGCAGGCAGCTATCCTGCTCATCAATACCTGCGCTTTCATTGTGCCCGCCAAAGAGGAGGCCATCAATACAATCTTCGCCGCAGTGCGGGATCGTGATGCCGGACTCTCGCCGACCGACCAAAAGATTGTGGTATGCGGCTGTCTCTCCCAGCGCTATGCAAAGGATTTGGTTAAGTCTATGCCGGAGGTCGACTGCTTTGTGGGGGTTGACCTTATCTGCCGCATAGCGGAGATTGCTGCTGCGTGCCTCGCCGGAACGGCGGAGAAGGTGTATACCACGCAGGTTTCTACCTTGCTGCCGGATTTCGGTTCGTCGCGCTATCGTCTTACGGGGGGACATTTTGCCTACATCAAAATTGCAGAGGGGTGTAACCATGCCTGCGCCTATTGTGCTATCCCTCGCATTCGCGGGCCCCACCGCAGCCGTCCACTCGCGTCTATCGTTCGTGAGGTTCGCGAGTGCGTTGCCCATGGTGTCCGGGAGGTGAATCTTATCGCCCAGGATACAACCTATTACGGCATGGACAAATGGGATAAGCGTGCTACGAAAACAAGTGGGGTCGATTCCTCACGCGGTGACTCCCTGGCTTCTTTGTTGCGAGCTCTCAATGAGATTTCCGGTGATTTCTGGATTCGCGTGCTTTACACGCACCCCGCTCATTGGAGCAGGGAACTGATTGATGCTTTTGCCGAGTGTGATAAGGTCGTTAAATATGTGGATATACCCCTCCAGCATATCTCCGATCATATTTTACAGGAGCAGCGGCGAATGACGGACGGAGATTATATTCGCAAGCTTCTGCGAGATATTCGTGCTGCCGTCCCCGGTATCGGCATTCGTACTACGTTCATCAGCGGGCTCCCGGGGGAGACGGAGGATGACCATGCAGAACTCCGGGACTTTATCCGTGAATTCCGCTTCGAGCGTGCCGGTGTTTTCGCTTATTCCAAGGAGGAGGGAACCCTTGCGGCCAAGATGAAGAATCAGGTGCATCATGCTACGCGTAAGCGTCGTGCCAACGAGCTGAACATGATTCTTGCTTCCATCGCCGATGAGATGGGGGCAGAGGCTATCGGGAAAACCGTGAGGGTCTTGGTAGATGCTCCCGGTATTGCCCGTGGTCCGTGGGATGCGCCGGATGTCGATGGTTCCATCCATGTGCCCGGCTCGTTGCCTGTGGGGGAATTCGCAGAGGTGAAGATAGCCGATGCCATTGCTTACGAGCTTTTTGCAGAGGGGGCCGAGGAGGCTGCGGAGCAGATGTGAGCGGAAGACACACTTCGGGCTTGAATCCCCCCGCCGCTCGGCGTATCATCGTTCCCATAGATATGTTTGCTCGTTTTTATTCTTTTCTCCGGGTGACGGGGGCTTGCTCGCTCAGTCTGCCTCTTGTGTCGACTGTGTCATCGGCAGAGCTGCCCGTCGTGCCCGGTAAGTCCGGCTTTGTGTGCTCCGGGAAGCCTTTTGTTTCGCCTTTCGGGGATTCTCCCATATCGTCGGCAGCTACTGACCCGGAGGCGGCTAAGACGGGCTACGATGCGTTCTTGGAGCGCTTGAATGCCCAGGTAAAGGCGAATGTATACGATTTCTGTCCGGCGATGACCATTGTCTATAATTCGCTGGGGGATGAGTTGGCCTTTGATTCGTGGATGGAGCGTGCTGCCAAGGAGGGGAATCCTGCTGCTATTCAGTTCGTTTACAATAGAAAAGTGCGCTTCCTTACGCCCAAAACAGCCATGGGGGCCGAGGCAAAGGAGTGCTTCGCTCAGATGAAAAAGGCTGCCGAGGCCGGGTACGACCCGGCGGTGATCAGCCTCTATCTCTTCATGTCCCAGGGGATCGGTACCTCGGCGGATGCCGAGGCCGCCGGTAAGTTTATCTTTTCTGCCTGCAAATCCGGCTCTTTCACGCCTCGTCATCGCTGGTTACTTGCCAGCGGTCGTTTGAATTCATTTGAGGATCGGAATCTTCCCGAGGTCCGTTCGGAGGTGGAACGGGGTAATGATATGGTTATGTATGAGCTTTCCCGTCGTGCCACCAAGGCGGAGGATCAGTTGGCTTGGTTGCGCGCAGCGGCGGAAAAGGGGAATGCTCAGGCCCTGTATGAGTTGTCGATCATCTTTTCTACAACCAATCCGGAGGCCGGGTATAAGTTGCTCCAAGAGGCTGTCAAACTGCATAATCCGCATGCCTTATTTGCGCTGGGTCAACTCTTCGTAGCATCTCCGGAGCAATTATCCGATTCCGCCAAAAAACTGAATATTCAGCAGGACATCCCCAACGGTCTGCGTCTTATCAAGATTGCTTCGATGACACTGGAGGAGCGTGCCTGTTTTTGGCTCGGGCGTGCCTACTTTAACGGCGAATTTACCTTGCCCAAGGACCCGGCGCGTGCGTTTCAGCACTTCCGGAACGGTATGATTTTGGAGAGCATTTCTTCGGCGGCCGCCGCAGGGTATATGATGGCTCGCGGTATCGGCTGCGAGAAGGATACGCACCAGGGTATCGCTCTTCTTGTAGAGGCTGCAGCCCGGAATTACGCGCACGCCTTGGTCCTCTTGGCCAAATTACAGTGCGAGGGCGTCGGCGGTATCAAGCGCAGTGCTCTGGAGGCTTCCTTCAAGCTCCAGGAAGCCGCAGCCCTCGGCGATAAGGAGTCCTTCCTCTACCTCGCCGTCCTCTATGCCCTCGGCGGACCCGAGCTTCAACGAGATTCCACCCGTGCCGAACACTACCTTAACCTCGCGAAGCAGGACCTCGGTGCCGCCGAGGCTCAACGCCGCTACGATGCTATGATTGCTTCCGGTACTTGGGAACCCACCCCGTGAGAGAAAACTGGATACGTTCTCGAATTGGCTCGAGGAGAATATCGAGCAATGCCTCACCATCATTGATTGACCGGTGGAGGTTCAGCGGCACGTCAGCCAAGCCCGAACATAGCTGAGTAACTCACAAAAAAATACATGTTTAGCAAAAAAAAAGAATTTTTCTGATGGAAGAGATTTTCGGGAAAAAGGCTTGCCACAGACCTCAGAAAATGCAATAATATCTCCTGTACCCACCAAGAAAGTCCTACTTGGTGTCGAGGGGAGGCTACCACCTTAATCAAACCGGCGATCCTGTTCAGCGCTGAATAAATCCTCGCAGGGGCCATGACCGGCGGGGAATGAGTCGACAGAAGCAGTTTCACTTCCGGATTGCCCATCAGCTCGTTGATCGCCTGTGACAGGGGGGGGGGGAGGATGGTGCGCTGCTTGTTCGGTGCAAAATTGCGGCAGCGGCGTGTTTTGTGCTTGCGCCTGTGGCGGAATGCGGTATAATATGGGCAAGTAATTTCCCTTGGCTATGAGTACATTCTGCCGCCTTGCTCTTGTCGCTTTTGTTGGATGGATGCTGTCGACCGTGTGCGCGGCGCAGAGTGCTGTGTATCCCGTGCCGCAGGAGTGTCGTGTGTCGTCGGAGAAGGTGTGTGCTGTCAGTTCGGTGAGTGTAAAAGTTCGGGGAAAGGGCAGTTCCGGTGGTCTTTGGGAGCGCGTTCGGAAGGTATCGGGGGCGTATGCCTTGCGGGTGAGCAGTGGCAAGGTGGAGGTGTGCGCACATGATGCGGCGGGGGCGTTTTATGCGCGGCAGACGCTCAGTCAGCTGGTGCAGGGTAGGGGGTGTCCTACCGCAAGGCGAGATCCCTCGTCGGGGGGCACCGAGCAGATGCTGCGAGGTGCAAGGTTGTCGGATTGCAGCATTGAGGATTGGCCGGATGTTCCCTATCGAGGCGTTGTGGAGGGCTATTACGGTGCCCCGTGGAGTTTTGAGTCGCGTCTGGCCTTGCTTCGTTTCTTCGGTCGCAATAAGATGAATGTCTACATTTACGGGCCTAAGGATGATGAATTTCACCATGGGGAGGGCTGCTACAAGCCCTATCCTGCCGATAAAGCTCGCCGTTTGGCGGAGTTGGTGCGGGCGGCTAAGGCAAATCATGTGTGGTTTGTCTGGGCTATTCATCCCGCGGATACAGTGCGCTGGCAGGAGAATGGCGGGCGTGAGCAACTGGAGGGGCTCTGCCGTAAAATGCAGCAGATGTATGATCTGGGTGTTCGGGCTTTTGCACTCTTTGTGGATGACACTAAGGGCGAAATCGGTCGCACGGAGCGGCAGATTCAGCTGGCTGACTATCTTGTAAAGAATTTTATCCGGCGTCACCCGGACGTTCTGCAGCAGCTCATCTTCTGTCCCACGGGGTATTGCAAACCGCGTACGAATCCCGGTACCCTAGCTAAACTGGGGGCTGAGCTGGATCCCTGTGTGCAGGTGATGTGGACGGGTGACAGTGTGGTGCATGATATTGTGCTGGGGCAGGAGGGGCGGGATGGCCTGAAGTGGGTGAACGGTCACCTCAAACGCCCCGTTTTTGTTTGGTATAATTGGCCCTGTAACGACTTCAAACGGGCTCGTCTCTGCATGGGGCGTGCCTATGGTAACGGAACGGAGCCGGCGATGCGTGGTTCGATGAGCGGTTTTGTTGCTAACCCCATGGAGCATGCGGAGGCGAGTATGGTGGGCCTTTTCTGCGTGGCCGATTATACCTGGAATATTGCGGGCTATGATTCTCATGCATCATGGGAAGCGGGCATCGGGCGCCTGTATCCGCAGAGCGCAGATGCCATGCGGGTGTTCTGCCGCCACAATTCAAACCTGTCTCCTAATGTGCATCACTACGCTCGTGAGGAGTCTGCGCCTTGCGCTTCGGCGGCGGATGCCGTAGCGCAGGCGGCTCTCAGTGGCCGGGATGCAGGATCGGAAGGGAAGCGGGTTCTGAAGGAGTTTGTAGCTATGGAGAAGGCCGGGGGAATCCTCCTGCGTGGAAAGGATGCGGCAGGGCTCCGTGCGGAGGTCAAGCCTTGGTTGCAGAAGATGCAGCTTGTGGGGCGCTGCGGTGCGGCATCCGTTCGTGCATTGAAGTCGACGGAGCCGGTTTCCATGGCAGCGGAGATCCTGCGCGCGGGGGATGCGCGCCGTCGGATGCGTCTCATCACGAGGCCGGAGTGGCGTGCCGGTGTTGTCAAGACGGTGGATAGTGTGGAGGTCGGTGCGTCTCATATGGCGCCGGCTATGGAGGCGCTCTATGATCAGGCGTCGCGCCGCATATACTCTGCCTTGGCCGGCAGAGATGATGTGCAGGTGTCGTTCGCTTGTAAATCAGGCTGGCCGCCGGAGAAGATGGAGTTGGCAACGGACGGTAAGGATGCTACTTTTTGGATTAACAGACAGCCGCAGACGCCGGATGATTGGTTTGGCCTGCGTTTCAGTGCTCCGCAACAGGTGCGTAGTGTTCGTATCGTGATGGGCGGGCCTCAGGCACAGGATTTCGTGCGTCGCGGCCAACTGGAGTATTCGCCGGACGGTAAGTCGTGGCTTCCGATAGGCGAGGCATCATCCACACCGGTCGTGGTGCGTTCTCTGCCTCGGCCGGTCACGGCTCAGGCCGTTCGTTACCGTATGTTGCAGGCGGATCCCAAGTGGGTAAACGTGTGTGAGTTCTCTGTAAATGCTCCTGCTTTGCTCTCGGCTCAGAGTGATATAGCGGGATTTGAGGGAATTACGGCGACAGCAGAGGCGCGTGAGATTTTCATCAATCGCGTGATGGAGTTCACCAAGGCTAGCCCCGGGCAGTTTTTGGAGCTTCGGGCTTCTGCTCCGGTGCGTCCAACAGGTCTGACGGTTGATGTAGATAATGCCGGGGCAGGGGGCTGGGGCTGCTTGCAGGTGATTCTTCCGGATGGGTCTCTGAAACCGGTGAAGGGCAATATGAAGGGGACGGTCCTTTCTGTGCCTGCTTCTTCTCTTCCCAAGGGGGGCATTCTCGGCATGCGCTTCACCAACCGCGGTTCCGGCCTTCAGAACATGCGCATCAACGCTTTTTCAATTTCCCTGCCGGAGTCTGCGTCGCGAGCACCACGTCCGGATCTTCTCTTGGATGCCGATTTCTCGACTGCTCTGGACTGCTCGGAGGGTTTGTCTCTCTCCGTTCCGGTTCCTGATGGTTCACGTCAGGTCGCTCTCATCGGCAATGCCCCATGCAGTATCCCCGGTGCCTCTCTCATCTCTTCCTCTCCGGCCCTTCGCATTTTCCGCCTTTCCGGTTCACCGTCCACCATTCGGGTTTCTTCTCCCGCGGCAAAAAACACTTTCCTCCACGAGCTGATCTTCCGGCCCTGAGTTCTCTGAGGGCGTTGTGCTGTTCGTAGCTCTTTTGCGGAAGTCTCCTTTTCCGGTAGCGCTAGATTGCGTGTGCTCGCGCGTGCGAGAAGGGCGTTTTCGTGGCTTTTTTCTGCGTTTCGGGCAGTTTTGAATCCGTTTTGCCGCGGTTCGGGCGTCTTGAAGGGTGTTTTTGTGCCGATTTTGCCGAAAATGGTCCGTTTTTGGCACTTTTTTGCAGCTTTCTGCACTTTTTTGCCGATTTTTGCAAAAATAAGCTTGACGTTCGAGGGAAAAAGGAGTAAACTCTGCGCACCCCGATACGGGGAAGCCCGAAAGAGCTTGAGCGAGTAGGAAACGAA
>SFDX01000032.1 GCA_004557455.1 Akkermansia muciniphila
CACCATGAGCACCGCAAGCCCCCGGAGACATGCAAGGGGAACCACGCCGGCGCAAGTATACCCTGCCACCACCTCCGGCACGTCACCACCGCAAGGGCAAGGGGACCCGCCGCAGACATGCCGCAGCGCGAGCCCCGGTGGTGGACACCACGCCCGCACCACCTGCCACACCTCCGGAATACTCACCGCACCACCACGAGGCCCGCCATGAGCACCGGGCAAGCAAGCCTCCGGCATTCTCTCACCATCCCGGCGCAAGTACACCCCGCCACCACCCCCGGCGCACCATGAGCACTCCGCAAGCCCCCGGAGACATGCAAGGGGAACCACGCCGGCGCAAGCATACCCACGGGCCACCACCACGGGGCGCACCATGAGCACCGCAAGCCCCGCCGCATGCTTACCACCACGCCCCGGACGTGGACACCATACCCCGCACCACCTGCCACGCCTCCGGAATACCCACCGCCCACCACCACGGGCGCACCATGAGCCGCAAGCAGGTGGACACCATGACCCACGTAAGCACCACCACCCACCCGCCGGTGAACCTATCCCCGCGCAAGTAAGCCCTGCCACGCCTCCGGCACGTCATCCGCAAGGGGCACGCCGCAGACATACCCCGCAAGCACACCGCAGCGCAAGCCCCGGAGGTGAGCACGGCCACCGCACCCACGCAGGCACCACCACCACCGCCCGCCGGTGAACCTATCCCCGCGCAAGTGAGCCCTGCCACGCCTCCGGACATCATCACCGCAAGGGGACCCGCCGCAGACATGCCCCGCAAGGCACACCACAGCGCACGCCCCGGAGGTGAACACCATACCCCGCACCATCTGCCACGCCTCCGGAATTACCCACCGCCCGCCACCACGGGCCCGCCATGAGCACCGGGCAAGCAAGCCGCCCGCATTCTCTCACAATCCCGGCGCAAGTACACCCCGCCACCACCTCCGGCACATGAGCACCCGCAAGCATGCCCCGGAGGATATGCAAGCCCGCCGCCCGCGCATGCACCACGGCCCCCGGAGGTGGACACCATGCCCGCCCCGACCTTTATACACGCACACGCGCGCACGCGCACGAGCGCGAAACAACGTAGACTGAGCACCCCCGGCACGCCAAAAGCCCCCGCCGCTGACGCATACAACACGTCCACCGCCCGTTATGGACAAGGGACAAAAAAAGGGGCAAGACATGCAAGAATAAGGTACAAGAAAACCCGAAAAGCATTGACACTCAATGCCTTTCTATAATCTCAAAAAATAGTTTGTCAAATTCTCATTTTGGTGTTGACAGAACAGAGAAAAAGTGTAAAATGACCCTCGTAAGGGACACAGAGCGTCTGAATTGCCGTATGAAGATATACCCAATGAAGTGTCGAAAGCGGCCCTATAACCCATTGAACATAGCAAGATATGTCTACATCAAACAATACAACCGGTTCCGCATCAGCGGATGAAAATATGAGTTCAAATACATACGATTTCATCCCGGCCGATAGGGTCGAGGTGTTTCCGTTGTCACAGGTCGGGGCGAAGGATGAATCCGGCTTCTACACGGCGAGCGGCACCCCGCTCAAGTCGGTGGGTATCTCCGGTGTCTCGGGCAGCGAGTTGGATGTCATCGAGCAGCCCGCCGAGGGCACGGATGCTTTCTCGGTGAGTCAGGGCCAAGTGAATACCCCGATGTCGCCGACCATGTGGAAGGAGTCGCGGAGCTTCACCGATGACGAGGGAAATTCTAAAAATGAAAATAACGTGTCAACTAATCATCATTTAAATAGTTTTTTATTGAAGCTTGTTATTTTTTTCTTTCGTTTATGTGTATATTAAAATGTGAGTCAAAAGCAGACGAGGTTTCTCATATGAACGATAAAATTGTTTGCAAAGTGTATGAATATATACAAGTAAATCAACAAGGTTTTAAAGTAGGCCAATCATGCGTGCAGATATATATTAATGACATTTTGTTAGGGGGGGCTTCCCGTTATAGGCGATGTTTCACATATAACAATAACACAAAATAAATTGAGCATCTATTCCAGACATGAGTCTGTTGAAATAAACATGTCTGACAAATCATGCAAAGGGTCTATTAGGGGAGAATTTAAGCTGCGGGACGATTATTTTGGCATTGTAAAAGAGTCGCCCAGTTTTATAAGAATTGTGAGGGAGTATCATATATTGCCTAATACGGGGAAATGACGCCAGTTTATAACTTGACGAGAATTAATCGTGTAGGGGGACTTTCGTCCCCCTCTCACACCACCGTACATGCCATTTATGGCATACGGCGGTTTCTCGGCGTGTGATTAGTCTCGGAACTGATGTTCCTGCCGCAACTCCTTTATCTCTCCTCGCCGGATACCCTGACAACTCCTCCGCACCGTTACAAGGATTCGGACTTGCACCGCTTTCCCTTCCTCGGTCGAGGCTTCGTACATTTCAGTACTTCTTGGCTCTGCTGCTATATGTTCTATAAGGTGGTATCCGACCGATGGGCGTTGTCTGAATTGAACGACCGCGCCGGGGTAGGATGCGGGGCTGATGGGGCGGGGTGATGAAATCCCGCGCATTTTTTGCTTGCGGGCGGGCGGGGCGTGTGCTAAACTGTCGGCAACGTTATGGACAGCCGACTTCTTTCCGCACTTCAGCAGGCAGTTGCCGAGGGCAAACTGCTTGCCGCCGCCGTAGATAACATTTGCCTGCTGCTGGAAGGCACCGGGGACCCCGTGGTGCCTGCCGCCGTGCAGCAACTGGCAGAGCAGGGGGCTTGGGCAGAGCTCAACAACCGCTTCTACAAGACGCTCGCATTCGGTACCGGCGGCCTGCGCGGCCGCACCATCGGCTCCGTCATCGCCCCGGCAGAGGCCGGCGAGGGCGGGGTGAACGGCCGCCCGCAGTTCCCCTGCGTCGGTACGGCCTGCATGAACTTCTTCAATGTGGGGCGCGCGATGCGGGGCCTCATTGCCTATGTGCGCCGCTTTGTGGAGGCCGAGGGCAGCGGGCGCAAACCGCTCATCGTCATCGGGCATGACACCCGCCACTTCTCCCGCGACTTCGCGGAGTTCTGCGCCCGCATCTCGACGGACTTGGGCTGCGACTGCGCCCTCTTCGACGGCCCTTGCTCCACGCCGGAGGTTTCCTTTGCCATCCGTGAGCTGAACGCCGACACGGGCGTGGTCATCACGGCCTCCCACAACCCCGCGCACGACAACGGCTTCAAGGCCTATTTCAACGACGGCGCGCAGCTTGTCTCGCCGCATGACAAGGCGGTGATTGCGGAGGTGAACGCCCTCAAGACGGACGCCTACGAGCCGCTGCCCGCCGAGCAGCAGGGCAGCCTGCGCGTGCTGGGGCCGGACTTCGACCGCATCTACATCGACCGCCTCAAGGGCGTGGTGCTGCGCCCGGAGGTATTCGGCAAGGCTTCGGCCAAGGTGGTGTACACCAACCTGCACGGCACGGGCAAGCGCTGCGTGGTGCCCATTCTGCAGGAGGTGGGCTGCAATGTCATCACCGTGCCGGAGCAGGATGTGCAGGACGGGCGCTTCCCGACCGTGGCCTCCCCGAACCCGGAGAACGCGCCGGCTCTGGACATGGCGATCCGCTTGGCCGATGCCGAGCAGGCCGATCTGGTGATTGCCACGGATCCGGACTGCGACCGCATGGGCATTGCCGTGCGAGATGCCGCCACGGGCAAGATGCAGCTGCTGACGGGCAACCAGACGGGCTGTCTGCTGGCCTGGTACCGCTGCAAGTCGCTGCGCGATGCGGGTTTGGTGACGGATGCGAACGCGGAGCACGCGGTGATGGTGAAGACCTTTGTGACCAGCCCGCTGCAGGACGCCATTGCGGCCCACTTCGGTATTGCTACCGTGAATGTGCTGACCGGGTTCAAGTATATTGCAGCCAAGCTCGGCAAGTACGAGCGCGCCATCCCCGCCGAGCTGCGCGGCAATTATCGCCGCATGGATGAGGCGGCCACCCGCGCCCTGCGCCTGCAGCACAGCAAGTACTTCGTCTTCGGCGGTGAGGAGAGCTACGGCTACCTGGCCCAGGACTTCGTGCGCGACAAGGATGCCAACGTGGCGGCCCTCTGCCTGGCGGAGATGAATGCTTACCTCGCCTCGCAGGGTATCGGCCTCACCGAGTGTCTGGATCACATCTACGCCGAGCTGGGCTTCTACAAGGAGCTGGGCAAGAACATCGTGATGGAGGGCGCGGACGGTGCGGCCAAGATTGCCGCGCTCACCCGCAGCTACATTGAGAACCCGCCCACCGAAATGGCCGGAACGCCCGTGACTGCGGTGCGCGATTTCTCGTCCGGCAAATTGGTAGATGCCGAGGGCGACCCCATCCCGGCGGAGAAGATGCTCTTCATCGACCTGGCGGACGGCCGCAGCTTCGCGGTGCGCCCCTCCGGCACGGAGCCCAAGATCAAGTTCTACCTCTTTGCCCACGGTGAGCGCGGGGCGGAGCTCGCCGCCTCGAAGGCTGCCGTAGAGGCGTCCATCAACGCCCTCTGGGCTGCGGTGGAGGCGGATGCGCACGCGCGCATGGCATGACGGCATGAAGAGCTTGCTCCTCATTGCCGCCGGAAGTGCCTGCGGAGGGGTACTGCGCCACCTGCTCGGCTGCCGTGTGCGGCTGCTGTGGGTGGGCGGTGCCTTTCCCTGGCACACCTTGCTCATCAATTTGTCGGGCTGCTTGGTGCTGGGATTCCTCACCGGCTTGGCAGAGCGCTGCCCCGGGCTGCCGCAGGAGTGGCGTTTGGCCCTCACCGTCGGACTCTGCGGCGGCTTCACGACCTTCTCCACCTTCGCTCAGGAGAACATCGATTTGCTGCGCTCCGGCTCCCTCTTCCTTCCTGCCGCCTACATGGCCCTTTCACTCATCGGCGGCTTGGCCCTGGCCGCCCTCGGGTTCTGCCTCGCCCGGTGAATATAAAATGCGGGCTGCGACTCCGTGAATCGCAGCCCGCTTCGTGAAATGAGGAAGGGGGTTACTTCTTCGGCGTGGCGGGCACGATCTCGCCGCCCTGCGGGTCGAGACCCTGGGCGCGGAGCGCTGCCTCAATCTCCGGAGTGAGGGCATCGAGGCTGCCGGCAGCGGGTTTCGCGGGGGCCTTCTTGATGTCCTTGAGCGTCATCGTGAAGATGAGGGTGCTGTTCGCGGAGATGGGCCCGAGGTTCTGGTCGCCGTAGGCGAGCTCGGAGGGGATGTACACCTCCCAGGTGGAGCCGATGGGCATGAGCTTGAGGGCCTCCGTGAAACCGGGGATGACCTGGGTGATGGGGAAGTCCACCGGCTGACCCTCCGAGGAATCGAACACGGTGCCGTCCACGAGCTTGCCCTCGTAGACAACGGCGGCAATGGCGCTGTCGCCGTCCTTGGCGGCATCGAACTTACGGCCCTTGCCCTCAGTGATCACCTTGTACTGGAGGCCGCTGGCGGTGGTGGTCACGCCGGGCTTCTTGGCGTTCTCCTCTAGGAACTTCTTGCCTGCCTCCTCATTGGCGTCAGCGGCAGCGGCATCGCGCTTGGCGAGCTCCTCGGTAAAGGCATTCATGGGAGCCTCCATGGCGGCGATGGTCTCCTGAGAGGGGCGCTCGCCCTTGAGGGCGGAAGCCAAGCCCTCCAAGAGCTTGTCCTTGTTGATGTCATCCATGGAGATGGACTTGGTCTCTGCGGTCATCTGGGCACCGGTCATGTAGCCGATGTAGTAGGAGAAGGCCTCAGAGGGGGTCCACTGCGCAGCGGGGGCTGCGGCTGCCGGGGCGGCAGCGGGAGCGGCGGTCGGCTCTTGGGCAGCGGCCAGGGGAGCCATGGCTGCAAGAGCCAGGCCGAGCATCGTTTTGTGCATGTTATTCATAATGAAATGCAGTTATTTTTTTGTGGTGTCAAGGTAGGTGTTCTTGGTCTTGGTCCAAGAATCCATTAGGGATTTGTAGAGCTGCCGCACCTGCGCCTCGCTGTCGAGCTGGAACTCCACATTGTGACTGTAGGCGCCCTCCGGGAACTTGCGGCCGGGCAGGCGGGTGGCGCCGCCGGTCTTGCTGTCCACCAGGTCGCGGGTGTTGCTCAGGCGTTCCTTCCAGGTGTTCGCCTGCTCGCCGGTGTAGGCATAGAAGCGGATGGAGTGGTTGCCCGTCGTGTCCACCGTCAGCTCGATCATGCGCACGGAGCCATCCAGCAAGTAGGAGTGCAGGCTGACGGAGATGACGGAGGTGAGGAGGATGCTGGTGGCGCCGCCGGACAGGTTCGCCGTCCACAGCGGTTTGGAGCAGGAAGAGGTATTCACCGCGTTCTGCGCGGCGGCGGTGCCGGGCAGCACAGCGCAGGCAGTGCCGAGAAGAAGGAGAAGGTGGCGTGCGTTTTTCATAACAGCAGATGCGATTTTAGCGTGTGCGCGGCGGGACGTCAAGCTCATATGCAGTCATGACACACAGCGCGGCCTTCAGCGTCTGCGGTGGCGGGGGGAAGAGAAGCGCTCGTGGAAGGGCACGGCCTCCCGCTCGCGGCCCCGGTAGGAGCGGCCGGGGGCACCGTGGCGGCCTCGCGGCTCGCGGCGGTCCTCGCGCTCGCGGGGGCGGTAGCTGTTCTCGCGGTGGTCGCCGCGGCCTTTGTCCTCCCGCAGGTTCACCTCATAGCCGCAGAGCATGCAGACTTGCAGGTGCTCCAGCAGCATGGGCGCGACCTCCGTGGATACCTCGATGAGGGTGTGCTTGGGGAAGATGCGGATATCCCCCACGCTGCCGCGGGGTGCGCCGCCTTCGTTATACAGCAGGCCCGCTACGTCCTTGGGCCGGATGCGCAGGCGGGAGCCCGCATTCATGAACAGCGTGGTGCACTCCTCCGGCGCGGGGAAGTCCGGCCGCTGCTCGCGCGGGGACTTCTCGGCGGCCTCCCGGCGCGCGGGGCGGCTCGGGCGGTCCTCCGGTATGGTTTGCAGCTCGCGGCTCTGCTTGCTGATGAGCAGGTTGAACATGGCGGCAAGCAGCTTCTCCTGCGGCAGCTCCAGGTCGCGCAGTTCATCGGGGAACTCGGGCATCTGCGCCGCGGCATCCAATATCTCGTCTACCAAACTCTCCCGGCGTGCTTGCTGTACGCGCTCGGCGGTCATCACTTTTTCGCGCGGCATCTTTTGCCCCACAAAGCGCTCGATGCGGGCCAACAGGGAGAAATCGCGCCGCCCGATGAAGGTCACGGCTTTGCCCTTGCGCCCGGCGCGGGCCGTGCGGCCGATGCGGTGCACGTAGTCCTCCGGGTCGCGCGGCAGCTCAAAGTTCACCACGATGTCCACGTCATCGATGTCCAGCCCGCGCGCGGCGATGTCCGTGGCGACCAGCACATTGATGTTGCCCTTGCGGAAGGACTCCATCACGCGCTCGCGCAGGGTCTGCGGCATGTCGCCGTGCAGGCGGTCCACGGAGTAGCCGCGGGCCAGCAAGCCGTCCACAATATCATCGACTACGCGCTTGGTGTTGGCAAAGACAAGCCCGCGCTTCATGCGGCCCATCTCGATGAGGCGGCTGAGTACCTCGATGCGGGAGGAGAAGAGTACCTCGTACACCGCCTGCTCGCAGGTGGGCACGGTGAGTACGGGGCGTTCGATGGCAATCTCCAACGGGTCCTGCGCCAGGCTGTCGATGAGTCTGCGGATAACGGGTGACATGGTGGCGGAGAAGAAGAGGGTCTGCCGTTTCTCCGGCAGCATGGCTACCACGCGGTCAATGTCCTCCTGAAAGCCCATGTCGAGCATCTCATCCGCTTCATCCAAAATCAGCATGGAGATGTTTTCCGTGTTCAGCTCGCCCTGTTCCATCAGGTCGATGACACGCCCCGGGGTGCCGACGACAAACTGGGCCCCGCGGCGCAGGGCTGCTATCTGCGGGCCGAAGGAGGCCCCGCCGTAGATGGGGACGGAGGAGACGCCGTCCATGAAAATCGCCAGTTTTTCTACCTCGCGGCAAATCTGCACGGCCAGCTCGCGCGTAGGGGCCAGGCACAGCACCTGCACGCCCGCTACCTCCGGGTCGATGCTTTCCAGCGCGGGGATGGCAAAGGACAGCGTCTTGCCCGAGCCCGTGTGCGAGATGCCCACGATGTCCGCCCCCTGCAGGGCCGGCGGGATCGCGCGCTCCTGAATCGGGGAGGGGGTGTCGAAGCCCAGTACTTCGATGGCTTCCAAGATGGCGGGGCATATGCCCAGGTCAGAAAAACTCATACGGGCGAGGATAGTGCCACATATCCGCCGCGGCGTCAAGCCAAATTCACGGTATGACGGGGAAATAAGCCCCCCGGGGTGTAGAGCGTTGCCGTCCGTTTTCGTTCCTCTGAATTAAATTTTCCGCCATTCCGTGTTTTTTTGCTTGACTGTTTAGGCTGCTGCATGCTATTCTTTGTCCGAGCGGTAAGGAGCTTTTGGTAGGCTCGGAGGCTGCTCCTTTCATCAAACTTAACCGGAGATTGATTTATGAAGACCAAAGACCTGATGGCATTGGCTGCGTTCTGCGGCTGCGCCCTGTTCGTCTCCTCCTGCGGGGATGACAAGAAGGGCGAGACCCCCGCAGCCCCCGCTGCTGCGCCTGCGCCGGCCGAACCTGCCGCTGCCCCCGCCGAACAAGCGCCCGCTCCCGCAACCACTCCCGTTGCAGTAACACCTCCTGCGCCTGAATCCCCTGCACCGCAGGCAACTGCCCCCGCTGCCCCGAAGGTTGAGCTCGGCAGTGTTAAGTCGTACGATGATTTGCTCTCGGTGACCAAGGTTGCACGAAATGAGGAAGCGAAGGCTGCCTTCACGGCTTTGAAGGAGGGCAAGGCGGACATCAATGCCGAGATGCCGGAGGGGCACAAGACGCCGCTCGCTTGGGTGGCTCAGCGTGGTCTGGCGGATGCCGCCGCGTTCCTGATTTCCCAAGGTGCGGATGTGAACCAAACCTGCGGCAAGGCTAAGTACACTCCCTTCATGCACGCGGCGTGGAGCCAGGATATTCCCACGATGAAGGTGCTGTTGAAGGCCGGTGCCGATCCCAAGGCTGTGGATCGCGATGGCCGCACTGCTCTCTATGATGCCCTGCGCCGCGGGCCTTTCTCCATGGGCAGTGCGCCGGACTACAAGGCTTTGGCGGACTTCTTTGTGGATGAGTGCGGCTTGGACCTGAACGCTGCCGATGAGAAGGGTGTGACGCCGCTGATGTATAACATCGTTTACTACACGCCGGATCAGCTGCAGCACCTCATCAGCAAGGGCGCTGACCCGAAGGCCAAGACCAAGGAGGGCCTGAGCTTGGTTCACTATGCGTGTGGCAACGGTGACCCCGCCAAGGCTCTGGAGCAGCTCAAGGCCTTGGAGCAGTACGACCTTGATTACAAGATGGAGGGGTATGAGGGCCCCACAGCTCTGCACCGCGTGCTCACTTCCCGCCGTTGCCAGGATGCCATTCCTTTGCTGGAGTACCTGTTGGCTAAGGGGGTGCGCACGGACTACGCTTGGCCGAAGGTTAAGCTCGGTCTGATTTACGCTGCTGCCACGAACATCATTGCGGACAGCCCCGCTCTGCTGCAATACCTCATCGACCACAAGCTGGGCGATGTGAATGAGGTCATGCCCTCCAGCCGTGCCACGCCGCTCATGGATGTGAAGAAGGACTTTATGGTGGAGGTGCTCATCAAGGCCGGCGCAGATCCCAAGATGGTGGATAAGGCCGGTAAGACGGCTTATCAGCGCACGACGCGTCCGGAGGTCAAGAAGGCTTTGGAGGCTTGCGGTGTGACGGAATAACTCTTACAACCCAATAAACATATGGCAGTAACAGAAGTAACAGAAGAAGGCTGGGGCTCGCGCCTCGGTAAGTCGTTCGGCGGTGTTATCGTCGGTATCATCCTCTTTTTCGGCTCCATCGCTTTCCTGTGGTGGAACGAGGGTCGCGCCGTGACCACGGCGAAGGCCTTGGCTGAGGGCGAGGGAAATGTGGTGGCCGTGAAGGACATCACGAAGGTGAACAGTGCCAACGAGGGCAAGCTCGTCCACATGTCCGGCGAGGCGTCGACGTCGGAGACCCTGACGGATCCCACGTTTGCGCTGTCCAAAAACGCCATCGGGCTCTCCCGCAAGGTGGAGTACTACCAGTGGGTGGAGCACAAGTCCGAGAAGCGGGAAAAGCAAATGGGCGGCAGTGAGAAGGTGATTACGACCTATACCTACTCGAAGGAGTGGGTCGGAACCCCGCAGGATTCCTCGGCTTTCAAGGAGTCCGGTCATGGAAACAGGGTGTTCACGACCTTGCCGGACTTTGATGTCCGCGCCAAGGAGGTGAGCTTCGGTGCCTTCAAGCTGGCGAGCGGCCAGATCGCCCGCATCGGTGGTTCGGAGTCGCTCTCGCTGGAGGAGTACACCATCCCCGCTTCCATCGCGAACAATGCGGAGGTGCAGGGGGGTAACACGCTCTACCTGCATATGAACCCCGGTCGCGTTGAGCAGCCTCTGCAGCCGGTTCAGCCCGTGCAGCAGCCGGTTCAGCCCGTGCAGCAGCCGGTTCAGCCGGTTCAGCCCGCTCCCGTGAACGCGGAGCAGCCCGTTGCCACGACCTTGCCGGCTCCCGTTGAGGGTCAGCCTGCCGAGCAGCCCGCTGCGCAGCCGAAGCTCGTGTTTGACAACGAGGCGCAGATCGGCGATGTGCGCGTGCAGTGGAGCTTCGTGGCCCCGCAGCGCACCATCAGTTTGGTCGCCGTGCAGGTGAACAACACCTTCGAGCCTTACACGGCAGAGGACGGCGGCGGTGAGGTGGATCTGCTGACGGACGGTGTGAAGTCGGCCAAGGCCATGTTCAACGACGCGAAGTCTGCCAACACCATGATGACTTGGATCTTCCGCGGCGTCGGTTTCTTCGCCATGTTCATCGGTCTGAGCATGCTGGTGGCCCCGCTTGAGGTGATCTGCGACGTCCTGCCCTTCTTGGGCAACATCGTGGGTGCGGTCTCCAAGGGCGTGTGCTTCGTCATCGCTCTGGTCATCTCGCTGCTGGACATCGCCTTGGCTTGGCTCTTCTACCGCCCCGTGGTCGGCATCATCCTGCTTGCAGCTGTCGCCGGCGTCATCTACTTGGCAAAGAAGGCCCGCTCCAAGAAGGCAGCCCCCGCTCCCGCTGCCCCCGCAGAGCCGCAGAGCTGACCAACCCGCACATTTCCTACACGGTGCCCGAGTTCCCCTCGGGCACCGTTTTTGATATTCACTCCGCTGCGGAAACAAGAAGCGAGATCGGCTGACCGCGGAAATTTTGGGAAGGGAAGTGGCGTGCTTGGCTTGGATGCAGACCTCACGCCGCCGTGGCCATCGTGGTCGAGTGGATGCTGACCGCGGAATGAAAGGAATTTTCGGAAACCGGTTGGCCTTCGGAACTTCGGCATGACGTCGGGGCAAATTCATGGTAGGTGGCTTCAGATTTTTATCAAACAATCAAGGGAGCTACTATCCCACCGGCATGCAGTCTGAACTGAGCTAAGCAGGCCACAAACTCTCCGAAAATTCCTTTCATTCCGCGGTCCTTATTTTCTCGCTCTCTGTTACCACTGCGGTGTGAAGTCTGATTTCGGCTCGGCATCCCGAACTCATCCGGACATGTTCAAAGAATCAGTATTTTCCGCTGATATTCAGTTGAATGCAGTGATGCCCCCTTCCGTAAGACACGCGGTGACACAACAGGGGCTTGCGCGGGAGCGGGTAGGGGGGCTATAATGAGGGCATGAATATGGTCTGCGATGTTTTGTTGGCTCAATACGGATACGGCCCGGATCCTTCTTCGGTCGGCTTCAGCACCGGGATGGGCGGCTCAGGCATGGGAGGAATGACGATGTTGGGGCTACTGCTGGTGCTGGTGATGAGCGTAGTGGGTATGGTGGTGCAGCGTCGTCTGATGTCCGTGATGCGCAGGGCCTCGGAGATTTATGTGCCTCTGACGGGGGCGCAGGTGGCAGAGAGCATGCTGCGCAGCAAGGGAATCAACGATGTTCGGGTGACCCATACTCCCGGCTCGTTGACCGACCATTACAACCCGATGGATCACACGGTGAACCTGAGCGATGACGTCTACCGCTGCAACAGCATTGCCGCTGTGGCCGTGGCGGCGCATGAGTGCGGGCATGCGGTGCAGCACGCCGTTGCCTACCCTTGGCTGGGGCTGCGCAGCCGCTTGGTACCGCTGGTGAATTTCGGGTCGCGCATGGGGCAAATCATCCTGATTTTGGGCTTGATTCTGTTGTCTGCCGGCAGCGGACCGGAGGTCGCTTGGGTGGGTGTTGCGCTCTTCGGCACCACGGCACTCTTTGCGCTTGTGACCCTGCCGGTGGAGTTCGATGCGTCCCGCCGTGCGCTGGCTTGGCTGCGGGAGCGCGGGGTAGTGCAGCCCGCCTTGCAGGAAGAGGCGCGGACGGCTCTCTTTTGGGCGGCGATGACCTATGTGGCCGCAGCGCTGTCGGCCCTGGCCGGCCTGTTGTACTACGTGTTCCTCATTCTGGCGCACTCCGGCCGTCGCAGTGAGTAAGCCATGGCTGCGGATGAGTTGCAGGAGGCGGTGCGCCGCGCGTTGGGCGGAACCGCCACGCCGATGGCGGCGCGTCTGGCCATAGCGGCGGTGGCTCAGGCCGTGCGCGAGGGTCTGGCGGAGGACGGCTGCGTGCGCTTGGCGCATTTCGGGACCTTCCGCTTGCAGCAGCGACGCCCCCGCCGTCTGCGGCTTCCGGGCTCCGGGGAGTGGTTTTGCCTGCCGGAACGCCGTGTTTTGTGCTTCTCGCCGTCACCTCCCGGCAAAAAAAGTGGCCCACAGACAGAATAGCGGCTTCCCTTTTGAGCTGCGGTGGCGTATAATGACGCGCATGAAGTATGTGCCGGCAACGATGCTCGCCGCCGCGGCGGCCCTCTGCCTGCTCTCCGCCTGCGGGGAGTCGGACGCGGAGCGCAAGGCGCGCGCCGAGCAATTCACTACCTCCACCAAACCCGCTCCCAACCCGGAGCACGAGGAGCTGAGTGACTTGGTGCGCACGGAGATACGCCCCGAGGCGACCTCGCCCTTCGGTGCGCCCAAGTTTGAGCCCTTCAGCGAGTACAAGGGCGAGGACATTCGGCAGGTGACGGGGGTGTCCGGGCGCAGTCTGCTGCTCTGCTTCACGGCCCCGTGGTGCCCGCACAGCAACAAGATGATCACCCAGCTTAAGAAACTGGCCAAGGCAGAGAAGGGGGCCATGCAGGTGGTGGTGGTGAATGCGGATGAGTATCCCGCCGTGGCGGAGGAGTTCCGCATCACGAAGGTGCCCACGGCCATCCTTTACACGGAGGGGGTCAAGCTCAGCACCATAGAGGGCAGCTATGCCGCAGATGAGCTGCGCCATATGATACGCCGCGTGCTTTCCCCTTCCGATGATTCTTCACAATAACTAACAGACATCACGTTATGAGATTCCTTACAGGTTTGCAACCCAGCGGTCAGCTCCACATCGGTAACTACTTCGGCGCCATCAAGCCCGCCGTTGAGCTGCAGGAGAAGGGTGAAGCGTTTTACTTTATTGCTAACTACCACGCCATGACGACCATGGAGAGCGCGGAGAAGCTCCGCGACAACACCTTCGGGCTGGCGGTGGATTTGTTGGCCTGCGGGCTGGACCCGCAGAAGGCGGTGTTCTTTGCCCAATCCGCTGTGCCGGAGGTGAATGAGCTGGCTTGGATCCTCTCCACGGTGTGCCCGATGGGCCTGCTGGAGCGCTGCCATTCTTACAAGGACAAGATGGCCCACGGTTTTGCTGCTACCCATGCCCTTTTCGCCTATCCCGCGCTGATGGCTGCGGACATTCTGCTGTATGACAGCGATGCCGTTCCCGTCGGCAAGGACCAGAAGCAGCATCTGGAGGTGACGCGTGACTTGGCCGGCAAGATCAACGAGACCTTCGGGGCCGAGCTCTTCAAGCTGCCGGAGCCCCTCATCAGCGAGGTGACGGCTGTCGTCCCGGGCTTGGACGGCCAGAAGATGAGCAAGAGCTACGGTAACACCCTCCCCATCTTCGGCGAGGAGAAGGCCATGCGCAAGCTCATTAACAAAAAGGTCGTGACGGATACCACCCCGCTGGAGGCCCCCAAGCCCACGGAGAATTCCATCATCTTGGCCCTCTACAAACTCTTTGCCACCCCGGAGCAGCTTCAGGCCATGGTGGATGCCCACCACGCCGGCGGCGTCGGCTACGGCCAGTTCAAGAAGGACCTCTTCGAGGCCTACTGGGAGTACTTCCGCACCGCCCGCGAACGCCGCGAATGGCTCCTCGCCAACCCCGACTACGTCCGCGAGGTCCTCGCCAACGGTGCCGCCAAGGCCCGCGAGGAGGCTGCCAAGACCCTCACCCGCATCCGTACCGCCGTCGGACTCACTTGGTGCTGATGCACCCTTGCGCGCCCGTCGGCTGTGCGCGGTCACATGCGCTTCGATTACCGGCCCCATTGCCATCCTTGCAAGTGGGGCCGCCCCGGCCGGTCGACCCCACCCTTCCTTCTGCTCCCACGGGCGGGGCTGCCTCGTTCGGATATGCTTTACGAGTAAAAAAATGTATGTTCCCGCAGATATTTTGCTTGACAATACATGTAGGTAGGTTAAGGGGAGTGTCCCGACAGCAACTTGAAAGAGTGGGGCGGTAGTTCTGATAGTAGCCCGGGGTTGTTGCCCGTGTCACCTGTCGGTAGACACCGGTTTCTGATCGGGGTATTTTTGTGCCACGGGGTTACGCTGTAGCCACCGTTTACTTTCCGCAGAGGCACGACGCATGCCGTTCTATATCTGTTCAATCTGCGGACAAAAACCCCGGCTGCTGCGGGAAGCAGCAGACCTTTGAAGGGAAGGGGATAGGCTTTATTTGATGGTAAACTTGATATTGATTTGCTTCCACGAGTCAGCCTCGGCGGAGCCGGTGCAGACAGCTATGCCGGAGGTGGCGGTTTGGAAGTGGAGAGAGTATACGTTTTTCCACTCGTAACCGGGGAAGACGAGGGTGGCGGTCTTTTGTCCGGTTTTGGTATAGGTGTAGGAGGTGGGTGTTTTGTCGTTGCCGGATATGCAGGTAGCAAGCAGTTTGCCATCGCCGAATTCGCTGCTGACGCCCTTCTTCTTGTTGGGCTTCGCGCTCAGCTGATAGGATACATCGGAGGACTCCGTGTCTACCCTCCAAGTTTCGCCGCCGTCGCAGGAGAGGTGGCAGGTGGCGGAGGAATAATCGAAAGAGATCGTCTTACCGGCCAAGGAGGCGGGAGCGAGAGCAGCGGAGGCCACTGCGACGGGACCTTGCGGGGCATGGAAGGGTGCGGGGGAAAGCGTCATGCCCGCCATGGCGATGAGGGAAACGAGTGTCATTTCTGTGAGAAACAGTGGTTGTTAAGCATGCTTGCGGGACGAATACCCCCGCGCGATCGCGAGTATAGCAAAAAATCCCCCGGACTGCAAGCCGAATATGGGCGGCGTATAAAAAAGCCCGCCTGCGCAGCACTCGGCCGCGCAGGCGGGGGAAGGGGTGGCGGGGCGATTACAGGTGATCCTTCTCGCCGGGTCCCCAGCTGGGGATGAAGTCCGGAATCTTGTTACCGGAGCCGGGGCAGTCATCCTTGACGCGGTACTGCTTGCGCAGCTCGTAGTACTTCTCCGTCAGCTCCTTCATGACCTCCGCATAAGCGGGATCCTGGGAAACGTTGTGGAGCTGGTCGGGGTCCTTCTCGTTATCAATGAGCAACCACTCATTGGAGGGCTTGCGTTGACCGGACTTCCGCTCCTCCGGGGTGGGGGTCCAGATGTGCGCGAAGGTGTAACGAGAGGTACGCACGCCGTCGTGGCGGGGCGCGTTGTGCTCACCCGGCTGCTCGTAGAAGGCGTAGTAGAGAGCGCGGTCGGTGAACTCCGGGGCCTCGCCCGTCTTGAGCAAAGGCACGAGAGACACGCCGTCGAAGGTAGCGACATTCTTGGAGTTATCCGCCTCTGCCAACTGCACGATGGTGGGCGCATAGTCGATATTCTGCACCATGGCGTTGGAACGCACGCCGGCGGGGATGTGACCCTTCCAGCGCATGATGAGCGGCATACGGAGACTCTGCTCGAAAATGTGACGCTTATCATACCAGCCGTGCTCGCCGGTGTAGAAGCCCTGGTCACCCACATAGATGACGAGCGTCTTCTCGGACAGACCCTTCTTATCCAGATAGGTGAGGATGTCGTTGATCGACTCATCCACGCCCATGATGGTGCCGAGGTAGTCCTCCATGTACCAGCGCCAGCGCTGCACGGTCATATCATGCTGATTCTGAATTTTGCCGCTCTTGAAGGCCTCCACGAACTCGCGGGTACGGGTATCGAAGAAATCCTTGTAGATGCAGCGCATGCCGGGGTCAATGCTGTTGAGATCCCAACCGTAGTTCGTCTTGGTAGCATATTTTGGCTCAAAGGCATTCCAGTCGAAATCCGCAGGAATCTCATCCTTGAAGCGACCGTTGTTGACCATCTGGCGCAGCTTCCACTTGGGAACAATTTCCTTCATCACCTCGAAGGGGATGAGGTCTTGGTTGAGGTGCGAATCGTTCCAGTTGCAGAGATCCCAACCGACCGTCTGGCGACCCTGACCGAAGAACTCCGGGATGTCCGACCAAGTGTCATCGATGGTGGAGGGGGGCGTCATCTTCGCGACCTCCTCCTTCACCTTCTGCAGGTGGCGGGGGGCCGTGACCCAGTTACGGTGGGGGGCCTTGTGGCCGAGAATGAGCGCGAAAGGCTTGCTCTTATCGCGATTCTCAATCCAGTCAATGGCCTTGGACGTAAGGAGATCCGACACATAACCGCGCTCCGTCTGACCGACGGTACCACCCTTGGGTCCGCGGGAGAGGAAATGCGGGTTCCAGTACTCACCCTGGCTAACGAACACCTGCCAGGAATCGAAACCGGTGGGCTGAGAGATCAGGTGCCACTTACCGACGATACCCGTCTGATAACCCGCTGCCTGCAGCATCTTGGGGTAGGTAGGCTGCGCGCCGTTGAAGGCCGGGCCGCCGTAGTTATACAGGAAGCCGTTGTTGTGCGAGTGACGCCCCGTGAGCATGCACGCGCGGGAGGGCCCGCAGAGCGAGTTCGCACAGTAGGCACGGTCGAACACCATACCCTCCTGAGCCATGCGGCGGAAGCCGGGCAGGGGCACGGGGCTGTCCTTCTCGCAGGTGCCCAGAGCCTGGACGGCATGGTCATCCGATATAATGAACAGGATGTTCGGCCGCTCATCGGCAGCTTTCACCATGGAGATGATGCTGCCGAACGCGCAGGCCGCCATCGAGATAATGGAGGTCAGTTTCATACGCCGTGCATCATAGCACATTCTTGCCCGCCTTGCAAGCAAAAAGAGAAAAAAGTCCCCGGAGAATGCTGAAACCGCCCCCTCAGCACCCCTTCACGGCTCGACGCAGGGCCGCGATGCAGCGCTCATTCTGCTGCGGCGTGCCGATGGTGATGCGGATGTACTCACCCAGCCCATAGCCGCCCATGGGACGCAGGATGACCCCCGCCCGCAGGCAGGACTCAAACACCGAGCGGCCGCATCCCACCTTCACGAGGATGAAGTTGGTGTGCGAGGGCACGAAATCCAGCCCCATCTCGCGGAAGGCCTCCTCGTACTGCTGCCGCCCCTCCGCCACCATGGCCACGGAAGCCGCTAGGTGCTCGCGATCCGCCAGAGCCGCCAGCGCCGCAGCCTGGGCAGGCAGGTTCACGTTGAAGGGGGAGCGCGCCTTGTTCATGAGGTCCGCAATCTCAGGCGAGGTAATGGCATAACCCACACGCAGACCTGCCAGCCCATAGACTTTCGAGAAAGTCCTCAGAATGACAACAGGCTGCCCCGCGCGCAGGTACTTGAAGGTATCCGGCTGCTGCTCGGCAAAGTGGATGTATGCCTCATCGAAGCAAACGACCACATGCGGCGGCACGGCAGCCATGAAGGCATCCAACTCCTCCTGCTGCACCATGGTACCGACCGGGTTGGTGGGGTTGGTGATGAAAACCAGCCGTGTGGCCGGGGTAATGGCCCGCAGCATGCCCGCCAAGTCATGCGTCATGTCCGGCTTATTCGGCACCTCGGTATAGCGGCAGTTGAAAAGACGCGACATGAGCAGGTAGAGCGTGAAACTGTACTGAGCCGCCACGACCTCCGCCTGCGGGTTGAGGAAAGCATGGCTGACCAGCTCGATGAGCTCGCTGCTGCCGGCACCCACCACCGTCTGCTCGAACGAGACACCCCAAAGCTCCGCCAATTTGCTGCGCAGGGCAAAGGACGAGCCGTCCGGGTAAAGGTTGACACCCGTGCAAGCCTGCTGCGCCGCAGCCACGGCGGCGGGGGAGGGCCCCAGTGCGTTCTCGTTGGAGGCCAGTTTCACGATGTCCTCCGGCGCGAGGTTCAGCTCACGGGCGGTCTCCTCAATGGGTTTGCCGGGTTGGTAAGCCACCAGCCCCTGCACGTACTTGTTGCAAAAATCTGCGATACTCATGGCGGTGGCGGCATTATACCCCCCCACGCGCTAAAACTCAAGCCTTGATTTTGCGGCGCGCCTGCATTATACTCTCCGCATGAAGAAATGGCACAAGCGCACCCTTGCGGTGCTGGCGGTGGGGAGCCTCGGCACGCTCGCCTTCGCCCTGCGCCCCGCTTGGTTTCCCGATGCGGCAACCCCGGCCGATCTGCCGCCCGCCGAGCAGCAGAGCCTCGCCGAGCCCTGTGTGCTGGACTATGCCTGGAACATGAAGGACTCCCCCGGCATCACCATCTACCGCAGCAGCGGGGAGGATGACGCCTTCTCCCTGCTGAGCGAGGCCGTGTGGCACATACGCCTGGCTGCGGAGGACGGTCAGGTGCGCGTGACGGCCGATGCGCCCGTGCTGCGTGCGGCGGAGCCCTTCTGCCGGGTGGAGACCGAGTACGCCCTGCGCAAGGAGGGAGAAGCCACCGTCCGCATGCCCCGGGGAGCCCTCCACACCGTGCGTACCTACGAGCTGCGCTGCTCCGTGACCGTTCACCGACCTTTTTGGCAGCTACCCGTGCGTACGGAAGCCGTGCAGTGCCTGCGCGTGGATTTCGCGGAAGGAACGGCAGACTACATCGAGCCGAGGTCCGCAGGGCAGGGGGGCAAACACTGCATGCGCTCTGTCTCCCGCAGTGCGCCTCTTCCTGCTAAATATGACGGAAGCGAGACCGAACGCGGCCTGCAACGCATCTGCTACCTCCTAGCCGATGTACGGGAACCCGCACGGGCGGAGGCCGTGGGTCGTCTGCTGCCTGCCTATGCCGCGCGCCTGCTCGCATATGCAGACCCCGAGGCGACTTGGCCGGCCTGTTGGGGCCCCGCGCAGGACACCGCTTGCCGCTGCTCCGCCATGCTGCAACCCACTCTCCGCTACTTCCGCGAGCACGAGTGCTTCGGCAGCGCAACATTGTCCGACTTCCTCCGCAGCCCCGAGTTTACCCGCCTCTTCGGGACGTCCGATAAAGGTGAGTAAAGCACCCGGAGCGGAAAATATGGTTGCAGTCCGCGAGTATTTGTGCTACACTGCCAAGCGGTACGTATGAAAAACCTTCTTTGTTTCCTTTTCCTGGCGGCAGCGGCATGGTGCTCCGCGCTCATGGCGGCGTCGGAGTACGAGACCACGCTATCCCGCGCCGGACGCAAACCGGTGGTGCTGTTCTGCTACGGCGTAGACTTCGACAAGAACGGCCCTGCGGTGCGGGAGGCCTTCATCGGCAAGAAAGGGATAGCCCCGGCCCTCAAGGGCGCCATTCTGCTGGAGGTGCCCGTGTATCAAAATCCCGATGAGAAGCAAAAGAAAGAGTGGGAGAAGCTGATGGGCAATAAGAGCCTGCCCGGCGGCATCTGGAGCTATCCCTGCCTAGCCGTGGTGGATGCACGGGGCAACCTGCGCGGCATCGTACAGAGCGCGGAGGAAATGAAGAGCCCCGAGACGGCCGGCGCTGCCCTCGAAAAGCTCGTGAAAGCCTTTGATGAACAGGAAGCCCTGCTGGCCAAGGCCCAGACCGCCTCCGGTACCCGACGCCCCAAGCTCGTGGCGCGCGCGGCGGACATCCCCCTCTCCCTGCCGGCGGATCTGCGCAGCAGCCGTCGCCGCAACGCGAGCGACCGCCCCATGAAGGACACCATCGGGCTGGAGAAACGCCTGAAGTTCGACCCGCTGGCCGTGGTCACCAAGCTGCAACCCCTCAAGCCGGAGGAAGCGAACACCTACATCCGCCGCCTGATGTTGCAGGGCTGCTACTCCCGCCTGCAGCGGCAGGAAATGATGGCCGCCTATGCCGGGCACCTGCGCCGCAGCGGTGCCTCGCGCGAGCGCCTGCGCGCGCTGTACACCGAGATGCGCAATATAGACCCCACCAGCGTTTATGCTGCCTATGCCGAGGGGGCTATCGCGCTGTGGGTTGACTCCCAAGAGGCTGTGGCCAAGGAGACCGCCGCCAAGAAGCAAAAGGCCGAGACCGCCAAGAAGAGTGCGCTGGGCAGCACCGAGATACCCGACGACGACTGGTTTGACGACGACGAACCCACCCCCGCGCCTGCAAGTACTACGCCCCCGCCCCCCGGTAAGGGCAAGAAGACGGCCCTCGGCAGTACCTCTCTTCCCGAGGATGACGAGGCAGAAGACGAGGAGGATGACTGAACCGCCCGCTCTTTTGCCGAAAATACAGCCCGTCGCGAAAAAAATACTTGAAAAAGACTGAAAAAAAAGCTACTATAGCCGCAAGAGTACAAACCTGCTCGAAACATCTCAACACATGAATACGACACTCAAACTTCACGGATTGGTGGCGGCAACGCATACACCGATGAACGCCGATGGTACCTGCAACCCCGATGCCGTTGATGCCCAGGCCAAGTTCTTGGCGGAGCAGGGCATCAAGATGACCTTCATCACCGGCTCCACCGGCGAGTCTGCCCACATGCAGCTCACCGAGCGCAAGGAGAACATGGCCGCCTGGGGTGAGGCCAAGAAGAAGTATGGCATCGGCTTTGTGGTGCACACCGGCGGCAACAGCGTGTATGACGGCCGCGAGCTGGCTGCCTACGCTGCCGAGTGCGGGGCGGACGGCACGGCCAGCAACTCCCCCTGCTACTTCAAGCCCGGTTCCGTGGAGGCTTTGGCCGACTGCGCCGCCTTCGAGGCTTCCGGTGCTCCCGACCTGCCTTACTACTTCTACGACATCCCCGTGCTCACCCACGTGGCTTTCAACCCCTGCAAGATCATCGACGCCATGGCGGCCCGCATCCCGAACTTCTGCGGTGTCAAGTTCACCAACCCGGACCTGGCGCTGTACATGGATGCCCTGAATCACGACGGCGGCAAGTGGGATATTCCGTGGGGCGTGGATGAGTGGTTCCTGGGTGCTCTGGCCACGGGCGCCAAGGGCGGTGTGGGCTCTTCCTTCAACTATGCTCCCGCGCTGTACCAGAACATCATCAAGTCCTTCAACGAGGGGGATGTGGCTCATGCCCGCCACCTGCAGCTCCTCTCCGTCAAGATGATCAACATCATCGCCTCCCACGGCTACATGGGCTGCTGCAAGCAGATCATGGGCTGGTGGGGCGTTGACCTCGGCCCGGCCCGTCTGCCCATGGGCACCCCGGATGCCGCTACCGTCAAGCAGCTCCGCGATGAGCTCACCGCCATCGGCTTCTTTGACTGGGCTATCAATAAATAATCCCCGCAGTATATGATCAATACGCAAGAGCTGGGGGCCTTTTACAAGGATAAGTTGCTCAACGGCAGCATTCCTTTCTGGTTCCCCCGTCTTGTCGACACAAAGCACGGCGGCATCTACCATTGCGTGGATGCCGACGGGCGTATTGTGGATACGGACAAGAACACCTGGGCGCAGGGGCGCATGGCTTGGATGCTGCTGACCTGCTACAACAGCATCGAGAAGCGTCCGGAGTGGAAGGAGTGGGCGGAGAGTGCCCTGAACTTCCTGGAGACGAAGTGTGTGGACCCCGAGGACGGGCGGCTCTTCTTCCATGTGACGGAAGACGGCACCCCCATTCGCAAGCGTCGCTATGCGTACTCCGAGTGCTTTACCGCCATTGCATGGGCGGCTCATTTCGGTGCCACCGGCGACCCCGTGAGCGCGGAGCGCGCCCGCCACTGGTTCGAGATTTACGTTGACATCTTCTTCACTCCCGGCAAGATGCTGCCCAAGACCACGGGCAAGCGGCCTTCCATCGGTCTGGCTCCGCGCATGATCACCTTGGTCACCTGCCAAGAGCTGCGCAAGTACTTGGGCGATGCAGACGGCTACTTCACCGGTTGGATTGACCGCTGCATCTCAGACCTCAAGACCTATTTCGTGAAGGAGGACATCCGCGCCATTCTCGAGGTCGTTGCCCCGGATGGCTCGATTATCGACCACTTCGATGAGCGCACGCAGAACCCCGGTCACGCCATCGAGGGCGGCTGGTTCATCCTCGAGGAAGCGCGCCGTCGCGGCGGTGACCCCGAGCTCATCGAGCTGGGATGCAAGATGATCGACTGGTCCCTGGAGCGCGGGTGGGATCCCAAGTACGGCGGCTTGCTGTACTACACGGACGTCTTCGGCGGCCCGGTGCAGGAGTACTGGCACAACATGAAGTTTTGGTGGTGCCACGATGAGGCCCTGATCGCAACCTGCCTGGCCTATGTGCTCACGGGCAAGGAGGAGTACGCGGAGTGGCACAAGCGTATCCACGACTGGTCCTTCGGGCACTTCGAGGATCCGGAGCACGGCGAGTGGTTCGGTTACCTGGAGCGGGACGGCTCCCCGGCCAACGGGCTCAAGGGCACGATGTGGAAGTCCTTCTTCCACCACCCCCGCGCGCTCTGGAACTGCGCTCACTACTTCGGCGCCATCCCGGCTCCGAGTTCCGCAAAATAAGTTTATAACAGATTACAAGAGAATACATCCATGATTATCGGCATTCTGAACTCCGGAGGTGATTGCCCCGGCATCAATGCGGTGATTGAGGGCTTCGTCTCCGCTGCCTACCAGCGGGCGTGGCGCGTCATCGGTTTCCATGATGGTTTTGAGGGTCTGCTCCCGATGGCGGGCGGGCGGCGCTATGAGCTGCTTACCCCCATGAAGACGCACAAGATTCGCGCGTTCGGCGGTACTATCCTCGGCACCACGAATACGGGTAACTTCAATGTGCATGTCAACAAATTCGGCAGTGCATCCATTGACAAGGAGACCATGGCGAAGGCCAAGAAGACCATCACGGCTCTCGGACTCCAGGCTCTCGTGGTCATCGGCGGTGACGGCTCGGCGAAGACGGCCCAGCTCTTCTCGGAGGAGGGCCTGCCCGTCATCTGCATCCCGAAGACGATTAACAACGACCTCTGCGCGGCGTCGGATTACACCTTCGGCTTCCAGAGTGCGGTGTCCGTTGTTTCGGAGTCCATCGACCGCATCCGCACCACGGCCAACGCGCACAAGCGTATCATGGTCATCGAGGTAATGGGTAACCTCTCCGGCTGGATTGCGTTGCACAGCGGCATCGCGGCTTCGGCGGATGTGGTGCTCATCCCGGAGATTGAGTTCGATCTGGACAAGGTGGTGGACTGCATCAAGGCCCGCAAGGCCTCCGGCCAGCGCGAGATCATCGTAGTGGTGGCGGAGGGTGCCAAGCTGAATGGCAAGTGGGTGACGGTGAAGAGCACCGAGCGCGGTGAGGAACGTCTGGGCGGTATCGGTAACCGCCTCTGCCGTCTGCTGCAGGAGCTCACCGGGTTCACCACCCGCTATTGCGTTCTGGGTCACACCCAGCGCGGTGGTTCTCCCTGCTCGTTCGACCGCATCCTCGGCATTCGCTTCGGTGTGGAGGCTGTTAAGCTCATCGAGCAGAAGCGCTTCGGCGTCTCGCTCGTGCTCAACGGGCCGCAGGTCAGCAGCGTGAGCATCGATGAGGCGGTGGCGAAGCCGCGTATGGTGCAGCCGGACAGCCAGATCGTGCAGACGGCTCGGGAACTGGGGATCATCTTCGGCGACCGGAGTGCGGCGGAGATTGCGGCGGAGATCAAGGGTAAAGCCCCGGCTGCCAAGCGTACATGTAAGTCTAAGTCGGCCAAGCCTTCGGAGGGTGAGGGTAAGTAATGCACGGCAATCTGTTACGATGAACCTTAAATCCACATTTGCTCTCGTTGCGGTCGCCGTTGCCGGGCTCTTTTCATCCTGCACGCCGTCGTATCCGGATCCGGCAACCACGCAGCCCAGTTATCTCGTTTTGGAGATGACATCGGGCCGTATTCTGTACTCGCAGAATGCTACGCAGAAGCGCCCCATCGGCATGCTCGCCAACGTGGCAACGGCGGTCGTAGCCCTCGACTGGATTCGGAACAGCCAAATTGATACCTCCCGCCTCATCGTTGTGCCGTCCTTGGTGCAGCAGTGGCCCGGTACCAACCTGCTGAAGCTGAAGCCCGGGGACCGCATCTCCGTGCGCGATGCTCTGTATTCCACCCTGTTGTGGGATGACAGTTCGGCGGCGGCAACCCTGGCCATGGCCTGCGGTTACAGCCTTAATCCCTCGGACCCGCAGGGGGCTTTCACGCAGCAGCTGAATTTGCTGGCGCGTAAGCAGCTTAACATGTCGTCCACCTACTTTAAGGGGGTTACGGGTGCTACGGTTACGCAGTCTTCGGCTCGGGATATGGCTCTGTTAGCCCAGTATGCCACGCAGAACCCGGCTATCATCAACATCACCTCCCAGCGCAGTGCCGTTGTTACCGTTCAGGGTGCTGACGGTACCTCGCGCAGCGTGACGGTTACGAACACGAATCGCCTGCTGAACGCCGGTTCCGGTGTGGTCGGTCTCAAGGCTGCTCGCTCTCACACTGCCGGTGCTTGCTTGATGGGCTCTGCCAAGCGTGCTTCCGTCAAGCTCCTCAATCCCTTCTCCGGACGCGAGGAGACCTTCGCTCAGTGTCTCGTCCTCGTTCAGTTGGGTATGCCGGACTCCCAGTCTCGCTACAGCGCGGCCACCCAGTTCCTGCGTGACGGCTGGACCGAGTGGGAGAATTGGCAGAAGACCGGCGATATCTCGGATCCCAACAAATTCCTTAAACTTCCCACCAATCCCAGCAAATAATTTCTCATGAACATAGGTATTCTCAATGCCGGTGGTGACTGCCCCGGTCTCAACGCCGTTATCGAAGGTGCCGTCGGTGCCGCCACCGCGCGCGGGTGGACCGTGTACGGCTTTTACGATGGCTTCGAGGGCTTGCTCTCTACCCCGGATAACGAGCGCTGGCGCATTTTGACGCGCGCCAACTGCCTGAATATCCGCGCCCAGGGCGGTACGATCCTCGGCACGGTTAATCAGGGTAATTTCACCGTCAAGAGCGGTGTCGGCGGCCGTATGGAAATCGCCAAGGAGGTGCTGGACCGCAGTCGCGAAACGGTCGAGCGTCTCGGGCTTTCCGCGCTCATCGTTGTGGGCGGTGATGGTTCGCAGACCATCGGCATGGAGCTCCGCAAGATCGGTCTGCCCATTGTCGGTGTGCCCAAGACCATTGATAACGACCTGGGCGCAACGGATTACACCTTCGGTTTCTGGACGGCGGCCTGCGTGGTTTCCACGAACCTGGACCGCCTGCGCACCACGGCCTACTCTCACCAGCGTATGATGGTGGTGGAGGTGATGGGGCGCCACGCCGGCTGGATCGGCCTCTACGGCGGTATCTCCGGCGGCGCGGATGTGATCCTCATCCCGGAGATTCCCTTCACTCTGGAGGATGTCGTGCGTAAGGTGGAGCTGCTCAAGGCTCTCGGCCAGCGCGAGATCATCGTTGTGGTCAGTGAGGGTGCTACCATCGGGGGCAAGCTCATCACGCTGGACGAGGAGACGAAGGGCGAGGTGCGCCTCGGTGGTATCGCCAACTTCCTTTCCACGAAGCTGGAGACCATCACGGGCATCGAAACCCGCTACTGCGTGCTCGGTCACGTTCAGCGCGGTGGCTCTCCCATTCCCTTCGACCGTGTGCTCGGTGTCCGCTGCGGCGCCAAGGCCGTCCAGCTCATCGAGGAGGGTAAGTTCGGTGAAACCGTTGCCCTCCGCGGCGTGGACATGGAGTCTATGCCTATCGAGGACGCCGTTCGCACCCTCCACCTCGTTGACAAGCAGAGCCAAATCGTCGAGGCTGCCCGAGAAATCGGTATCTCCTTCGGCGATGAGTCCCTCCAGGGTTGACCCTCTCACACCGTTTTACAAAAGCTGCACGGGTTCTGCTCGTGCGGCTTTTGTATTGATCGACAAGTTACCCGTTGTCGATGATTTCATTGTAGCGTTCGTTCTTTACTCAGAATCGCTTTCCCGGATGCCGGCGTGGGATGGGCCGGCCGCAAGGTACTCGGGTGGCGCATCGGACCGAATATGACAACCGATCTGTGTCTTGAGACTCTTGATAAGGCTTTGGAGAGTGGTCTGCTTCCACGGGTCTTTGACACGGATCAAGGTAGTCAGTACACATCTCGAGAGTGGCAGGCAAGAATAACGGGTCTCAGCGTGCAGATCAGTCTTGACGGACGAGGCAGATGGCAAGATAATGCACGGATGGAACGCTTTTGGAGGAGCCTGAAGCATGAATGTTTTTTATTACATGACTTTGAGAGCAAGGAGGAGGCTGCTGAGGTGTGTGGTAAATGGATAAAATACTATAACGAGAAGCGTCCGCATCAGGAGCTTGGGAACCTATCTCCCGATGAATGGCTTGCGGAGCAACTTAAATCACCATTCATCGGGGAGGGAGCGGAGAGAGAGGAGCGGGCAGAGGCACCTCTCTCTCCGAGAGTCCCCTCTCTCCGCTCGGAAACTCTCGGAGAGAGAGGCGAAAAAAAGGCTTGACACAGACGATAGAAAATGCAACAATCCCTTCAGCCCCGTTAGTCTGACCAAGAAAAGCCTACTCGGTGTCGAGAAGGGGATACCACCTTAAATTATTCCCACGCGTTCTTACTATGAAAGCTATGAACTTCATCATTTGTTTCGTACATGCCCCACAGCTGCTATTATATATTTTGGTTGTGATTTTGTGTTCGTGCGATACCTTAGATGATGAGACCAGTAAATTTAAAGGAAACTGTTACAATGAGAGTAGCTCCTCGATCTCATCTCAGAATCTTCATTGTGTCCCGGGGATATCCGGTATGGGTGCCCCTACAGGTGCCGAAGTTGACTTAATGATGAAAAATCTTCACCACGTC
>SFDX01000059.1 GCA_004557455.1 Akkermansia muciniphila
TAATTATAGCAGAAGATGCCGAGGATGGGAAGCCTGTATATCTTTACCATCGCGCATCACTCGCTCCCGGGGGTGGTCATAAAAACTGACGGAGCGCCAGAATTTCGCCGCTAGCTGTTCCGCCGTCTCGTAGCTGTTTCGCCACGCGTCGTACGGCCCCTCCTCAGAATCCTCCATGGCGTCGCGAACCTCCTCCGCCGTCACCAGAGTGATTTGTGAGGCATCGCGCAAATCTGACTCCACCTCCAGTGTGTCCGGGTCAATGACTACCCCGCGGTCCATTTCCGTGTAGACAATGGTTGCATCTTCGCCCTCATCATCATCGTCTTCGGCTTCGGAAATTTCACAGATGAGCATTTCCACGGCCTCCGCTAGGGTATTTTGCAGGGTATCCGGGTCCAGCCTCTCCTTGAACAGCACGGCGAAGTCGTCCAGGAAGGGTTTGAGAAAGCCCGCCCTGTTGCAGGTCTCCGTGTAATGGCGCGCCCGCTCGCGCCCGAGGCCGCCGTGCTCCGCCAGAGTCCGCAGCATTTGTAACAAGTCGGCGCGCTCGGCATCCGTTGCCGCAAGGCCCATCCGATGCCTCAGGAACACCTCCGGCGCGAAGAATACCTCACCGTCCTCCGGGCTGTGATTTCGGTACAGTCGGGCCCCCTTGATGTAGAGGACCTCGTTCTGCTCAAAGGCCCTGCGGATGGCGTTGATGATGTATTTGCGTAGTGTCATGGTTCGTTGTGGTAAGTGGTTCACTCCTCTGTCTCCGGCTCCTCCTCCTCAGGCTCCTCCGGCTCATCGTCGGACAGGACAAGCCATTCGCGCTGCCGGCGCGTTAGGGCCGCCTCGTCAGCCTGTTGCCGCGTCATGCGCGCGCCAGTCAAGTCCGCCCCCCGGAAGTCCGCATAATCCAACACAGCCCCGCGCATGTCTGCGCCCCTGAGGTCTGCCCCGCACAGGTTTGTCCAGCGCAGGAAGGCCAATTGCAGGTCCGCGCCTGCCAAGCAGCAGGAGGCCATGTTGGCCCGGTGAAGGTCCGCAAGGTACAGCTTTGCCCCGCGCAGCTGCGCAAACTCCAGCCGTGCCTCGCTCATGTTGATGCCCATCAGGTGGGCCCCGTTCATGACGGCCTTCTCAAGGTCCGCCCCGTTCAACTCCCCGCGCACACCCTCTGCGCCATCGCTGAAGGTGTAGAGCTCGTACAATTCGATGAATTCTTTT
Organism: Akkermansia muciniphila; assembly: GCA_004557455.1. Taxonomy (GTDB): domain Bacteria; phylum Verrucomicrobiota; class Verrucomicrobiia; order Verrucomicrobiales; family Akkermansiaceae; genus Akkermansia; species Akkermansia muciniphila_D. The sequence goes on from SFDX01000059.1 coordinate 1,216, forward strand.
AATTCTTTCTCGGTCATGGTTGTCTTGCCCGGGGTTACCCGCCCGGGCGCGGGGTTAGTGGATGTTGAAGGTGAGCATCCGTACCCCTGCTTTCAGGAGCTCCATGATTTCGCCCGCCTGCTCGATGCTGGTTACCTCGTAAATGGTTCTCGCCGCCGCCGCCGGAGCGTTGAGGCTCAGGCGGCGGCGCACGCCGAATCCCTTGATGGCGTCCTTCGTCATCTCCGTTACGCGCATCGGCGCAAACGCTGCAATCTCGTCGAAGGTCGCCTTGCAAATCTCGCGGTATCCGCCGCAACCGTTGTTGATGTAGTATTTTGTCATGGCTGTGTGTGGTTTTTTTGTTTGTTGCGCCCGGGGGAATGCCCCGGGCGCGGTGTTGAAGTTATCGGGTTTCGGCCTCGGCAAGGCTGATGATGTCCTCGGCGACCGGCAGCCCGTATCCCCGCAGCGTTTTGGCCCATGAGATGAGCTTCTGTGCAGCCTCGGCGAGCTCGGCCTTCACCTCGCGCGCCTCCCGTTTGGTCTCCTCGCGGTATCCGGCGAATCGGATACGCTCGTCGTTGCTCTTCGCGCCGAACCCGAAGATTTCCCACTTGGCTGCAAGGACCTCGATTCTCGCGAGTTCGGTCTGCTTCTTGTTGAAGGTATCAACGGCGTCGAGGTAGGCGTTGATGATGATGTTAATACCAGTGCGGTACTCGTTGCAGTTGCTGTTCGTTGTCATGGTGATGTTCATGCCTGTGGTTTTCTGTTTTTTCGGCCTCTGGCCCCTTGCCCTCGGCGCAGGGGCATATTAGCTCTTCGTGTTCCGTTTATCAAGAAAATAAGCACGATTATTTGCATTATTTTTCTGTTTTTCAGGAATGCCGTTTATCAATTGGCTATTTCCTGAAAAAATCCAGCAAATTTCCGGTTTGACGGCTCCCCTCCGCCGTCAGAGAGAAGCCGCCGTCCGGGCGCGTTCGTATCCAGCCGCGGCGCAGCAGGGAATCGAACACGCTCCTTGCTGCCCCGGCGTTCATGCATGCAGGGATGGCCTCCTCCTTGCCGTCGGCCAGCAGGAGCAGGGCCTCACCCTGAGTGGGTGTTATCCGCATGTCGTGCATCCGGCGCACAACAGTCAGTGCAACATCGATTGCCCTCATTTTCGTTCCTCCCATGCTCAATGATTCGCCCGCTCCCGCAAAATCAACGCACTCCTGCGCGCGTAGTCCCTCTGGTCTCGTGCTCGTATCAGCTCGATTTCTGACTCGAACAGCTGCTGACGCAGCCGAGTGATTTCGCAATCGCGGCTCTCCAGAAGCAGGAGGGCATCGCGAACCTGCCGCTCCATTCCATCCCCCGCAATCCAGCGGGCCAACTTTTGTCTGATGTCCGTAAACATGTGGTTTTGTGCCCGGGATTACCCGCCCGGGCTGCGGGGGTGTACGCAATAACACTATGCTCCGGCATGCACTCGCATGAGGATGCCGCAGGCAGGACTCGAACCTGCTCGATTCCGCCGTGATATCATACTCATATGCAGCGGCTCGGCCTCTATTCTGCGGCGAGTAGTTGCCTGCGATGACCCGCGCAGGCAACGGGGGATTAAAGGTTGGCGGCCTGCATGGCCTCGTTGAGAAGGCCGCACGAGTCAACGCCGATGCCTACCTTGTCGAGGGCGGAAGCGGCGGCGGTGAGAGCCTTGGCGGCCTCGGCTAGGTCATCTTGTGCCCGCGCAATCCTATCCTGCCTCGGGATGAGCCCCTCGGCCTTCCGTTCGTATGCTGCGCCCATGCCGCTCACGACGCTCCAAAGCCGACAAAGGACGCGATGCTCTTTGGTAATGCGGTCAAGGTCTCCCTTGCGCTGCAGGAAAATGTCGACGGCCCCGGCGTAGGTGCTGATGAGTTGGCTGATGATGATTTTGCGCACGGCGCGGTCGGTGGTATTCATGGTCATGGTTGTCTGTGGTTTTTGAGTTTATGAGCCGAATCAATACTCCTCGAAGAGTCTCTTGAGGCCGGCCCCTCGGAAATCGCTCGCGTCCGTGAGATTTGTAATCTGCTCGTAAAGTTCGCGCAGGTCGTCGTCCGGAATATTCAGAAAGTAGCCTCTGAAGATGTCGACCGGGTCCTTGCCGTCCTCGACCTCAAACCAGTTTTCGGGGTCCTGTGCGATGAGGAGGATGATGACTCTGGCGACCTTAGGGTATCTTGCCGCCGCGTTGTAGAAGTGTCTCATGATGTTGTGGTTTTCTGTTTGTGGCGCCCGGGGGAATGCCCCGGGCGCGTGGTTGAAGTTTACTGCTGAATCATGTCGGGCGTCACGCTGAACGTGTACACCTCGCGCAAATCGCTATCATTTGCGATGTCCTTAATTGAGCCGTCCTTGCGGATGTCCATGATTCCAACGTACACCCCCTTCTTCGCCTTGCGGGCAATGATGACTCTGTAGGTGCTGTCATCGCGATGGTACCCTTTCAAGGCTGCACGGACTGCGGCCTCGATTTTGTTGCTCCCCCTGTTCTCGTGGAAGGTGAAGGTCACCCCGCTGCCGGTGGAGAAGTGGTCGATGATGGTGAGGAATTTGTCTGTGGTGTTCGTGTCCATGTCTGTCTGTGGTTTTCTGTTTTTTCGGCCTCGGGCCCCTTGCCCTCGGCGCAGGGGCATATTAGCTCTTCATGTTTCGTTTATCAAGAAAATAATCACGATTATTTGCATTATTTTTCTGATTTTCGTAACAATTTGAGACGCTGTCGGCAAACACGCACAAAAATGCTCTTCTATCAGCCGTTTACGCTACTCCATGCCTGAATTCCTGCGGCGATGCACTCCGCGATTTTGGCTTTTTCGTTGTGAATCACCCCGGCGTCCACGACGTTGGAGATGAATCCGCACTCGCATAGCACGGCCACGCAGCGTGTCCGTGTCAGGATGGCAAGGTTACCCCTGTACACGGTGGTCATGGCTCGGCCCGGAAGCAGGCGGCAGAGGGGCTCTGCAATGAGCGCGGCGCAGCGTGCACCTGCTGAGGAGACGTAGCAGACGTGCGCGCCGCGGGCGGATGCATTATCACTGCAATCGCAGTGCAGTGAAACGGCTAGTTCGTAATCGCCGGCGTTCACCTCTCGGATGGCCTCGTTGAGGTCCTCCCGGTTGCCGAGTTGAGGGTTATCGATGATGACGGACTCGATGCCACGAGCCGTCAGGGCTTGGTGCAGCTGCCGAGCGATGCCTGTGCACTCCTCGTGCTCCTCCAGCCCATTGCCGCGCGCGCCGGTGCCACTGGCGTGGCCTACATCAATGGCTACTTTCATTGTTGACTTTACTTTCCAGTTGTTCAAGACGGTCGTTGATTTCTCGGAGGGCGCTTGCCGTCTCTCGCATTACCTCCGTGTTTGTTACCAACAGCTCTTTCATATCGGTGTAAATCCACTCCTTGATTGCGCTCACACATATCACTTGCCGCTGTTATCAATAGGATTTGTGATGATGTAGCGCACCACCTCCGGGTCCACGGAGACCGTGCAACCGGCGCACAACATTGACGCCACGGCAGCCACGGCCCCGATGAGCGCCCAGATAAGATGCTTAGCCCACGTCGGCAGCGAGCTCGCCCCGGTGGCCTCTGCTGCGGCCTTGGCCGCCTCTTTGATT
>SFDX01000033.1 GCA_004557455.1 Akkermansia muciniphila
GGAAAAAAGAAGCCAGGATCCGACAACGGTGGCCAAACTATTCCAGCATCCGAAGGTGGCGTATGCCGCTGACGACAATCATTCATTGCCGGAGTAATATCATCCATCATGGCCCCGATGTGTACCGTGTCGATTCCGATGAAATCCGTTGCTACGGGGTTTACATTCTCGTAAATCGAGTTGCCGACTATCCGGATGCTGACATGGGCGTCTTTGTTTGCATTCCCGTCTGCATACACAGCCTGTATGGTCTTGGGCATGACCCCGAGCTTAAATACGGTATCTGAATACTTCCCCTCCGTATCGGGCGTGATGCTAAAGACCTCCGAACCGGTCCAATTGGAGTCTTGGGTTCCCGTCAAGGTTGTATTACTTTGCTTCCCCTTATACGCCACATCCTTCCACGTCGCCCCTCCGTCCGTGCTGTATTGCACGCACTTTGTCACACTATTCCACCCATAGGTCCGAGTTCCCCCCGTGGTGTCCGTCACCGAGCCGGAGCTCTCCTCCGTGGCATCTGCGGCAGCGCCGAGCAGCTTGAGAGGCGCGCTCATCATGCGAGATCGGGAGGAACCGGCGCCACCGGCCCCCGAGGACGCGCCCGAGCTCGCGGTACCCCCGGCAGAGAACGAGGCAGCCGCCGAGGCGACAGGCGCAGAGGACGTGCCACCGGTCGATGCGGCGAACTCCGCAACGGCAGGCCGCTCCTCATCATCCTCGCGTTCGCGCTCCTCCTCGGCAGGCGGCGCGGGCGGCAGCGGAAGGGTCAGGCCGCGGTTGCCCCGCTCATGCGGCGGCAGAACCACCCAGGAAAGCGCATAAGGCCGATAAGAGAATCCGGCCGCGCCCCCGAAGTTAACAGTTTGCACGCCGGCATAATTCCCCACCTGCGGGGTGATATCCCCGCGCAGATAAGAAAGCGTCTGCCCCGTGGTAAGGTTGCGGAGCACGACATGGTACTTGTTGCGCACCTCCTCCTCCGTGGTGGCGGCGGTGTCCTGCAGCTGCATACCCTGCGGCTCGCCCGTCTGCTCGTCTACCACCACCAGCAACAGGCAGGGCGGCTGCCCCTCGGCGGTCAAAAGGTAACGCCGCAAGCCCGCGGGGTCTCCCTCGCGGCGCGGCAGGGGTTCCATACACAAATCCGACTCCCGGCGGCCGAAGCTCGCCCGGGTCCACTTCTCCGCTGCCATCTCGCGGATGCGCAGCTCCACCGCAGCAGTCTCCTTCCGTACAGACTGCCCATCCCGCCCGGCCTCCGCGGCCGAGCCCCAAGCCGCTGCCGCGCTCATCAACAGCGCGGTCGCGACCATCCTCATCTCTGTTCCTTTCTTCTGCATATGTTCTGTGGTTCAACGGGGAAAAGCCCCGTGCGCCGACGCTCATTTACCGTGGAAAACGCCACGGAAAACTTGCTACCCAAGCCGTTTTTATTGGCCCGGCATTTCAGCGCGGCGGGAGAATACCACAATTTGGAACAATTGCAAGCTTATTATCGAATTACTTATGTCATAACACGCAGTAATATCAAGACAAAACAACGTAAACCGTTGATTATCAAGGGGTTACAAGAATTCGCTCAAAAAAAAAAAAAAAAAAAAAAAAAAGATAACCGCTTCCATAACAAAACGTGAAGGTTTTCATCATCCAACAAAACAACGTTCGCAAACCCCGTTGAGAGTCCCTACGAACGTCGCGTACAATAACGGCATCGGCGCCGACGGGATCAAACCCGACGACGCCGATGGCAAAGGGGGATTGCGCTGACTCAGAACTCGCAGTTCCGGGGGGTGCGCGGGAAGGGCAGCACGTCCCGAATGTTCTGCACACCCGTGACGAACATGATGAGGCGCTCGAAGCCGAGGCCGAAGCCGGCATGCGGCACGGTGCCGAAGCGGCGCAGGTCGTTGTACCAGGAGTAGGCCGCCTTGTCCATGCCCATGCGCTCGATGTTGGCCTCCAGCACATCGAGGCGCTCCTCGCGCTGGCTGCCGCCGATGATCTCGCCGATGCCGGGGACGAGCACATCCATGGCGGTGACGGTCTTGCCGTCATCGTTCAGGCGCATGTAGAAGGGCTTGATCTCCTTGGGGTAATTGTAGACGATGACGGGGCACTTGAAGTGCTGCTCCGTGAGGAAGCGCTCGTGCTCGCTCTGCATGTCCATCCCCCAGCGCGGCTCGTACTCGAACTTGCGGCCGCTCTTCTGCATGATCTCGATGGCCTCCGTGTACGAGCAGCGCACGAAGGGCTTGTCCGCCACGTGTTGCAGACGCTCGCGCAGGCCCTTGTCCACGAATTTGCAGAAGAGGTCGAAGTCCCCGCTCGTGTCCTCCAGCATGGTGCGGACGAGGTGCTTGATGAAAGCCTCCGCCACCTCCATGTCGCCCTGCAGGTCGCAGAACGCCATCTCCGGCTCGATCATCCAGAACTCCGCAGCGTGGCGGGAGGTGTTGCTGTTCTCCGCGCGGAAGGTGGGGCCGAAGGTGTAGACATTGCTGAGGGCGCAGGCGAAGGTCTCCGCCTCCAACTGGCCGGAGACGGTGAGGTTGGCGTGTTTGCCGAAGAAGTCGCGCTCGTAGCTCTTGTTATCTGCCAGCGGGTCCAGGGTGGTAACGTGGAACATCTCGCCCGCGCCCTCGCAGTCGGAGGCGGTGATGATGGGCGTGTGCACCCAGACGAAATCGCGCTCCAGGAAGAAGCGGTGCACGGCGGCGGCCATGCGGGAGCGGGTGCGGAAGATGGCACCGTAGAGGTTGGTACGGGGGCGCAGGTGCGCGATGGAGCGCAGGAACTCCGGGGAGTGCCCTTTCTTCTGCAGCGGGTAGGACTCCGGGCTCTCGCCGAGCAGGCGCAGGGAGGTGGCTTGGATCTCCCACTTCTGCTTACCGGGGCTCTCCACCAAGCGGCCCTCCACCGCCACGGAGGCTCCCGTGCCCATCTTGCCGATCTGCTCGTAACCGGGGATTCCCGCATCCGCCACCACCTGAATGGAGGCGAGGCAAGTGCCGTCGTTCACCTCCAGGAAGGAAAAGGCCTTCGAGTCGCGCCGCGTGCGCACCCAACCAGCCACCGCAATCGACTCCGCCGGGCTCTCCGCGGCCAACGCATGTTTTACCAATGTACGTTTCATATCTCTGCTGCCTCTACTTTACCCCCTCCTCCACCCTTTGGCAAGCCTAATTTCGCCGTGGCCCCGGCAAACAGCCTCCCCACTGCCGCACGGAGGGCAAGCGGGGAGGCCGATAGGGTGTTGGGGTGGTTCAGCGCAGGGGCGTCAGAGGGCGGCGGGTACCGGCATGGCGGCTCTGTCGTCGGGGCACTGCGGCTTCAGGGGCTCCACCTGCTCCTTCTCCGGCAGAACGGTGAGGGAGGTGACGGGGCGAACGGGGTAAGAGGCGTTGTTGACGGTGACGTAGTAGTGCGAGATGGTCATGCGCACGGTGTCGCCGGGTTGCAGGCCCGCAAGCTGCGTGAGCACAGCGGGGTCCTGGCCGGGGATGTCGTCCTTGGTACCGACCATCCATTGCGCACCGGGGGTCAAGCGGTCATCTCCGTACTTACCGGGGTGAGAGTAGGCCTCGCTGGCCTTGACGGTGAAAACTGCCTGCTCTCGGGAATGGCCGCAACGGTCCGGACACTCGGAGGTAAGAAAACGACAGGGGGGCTTCACCTTACCCCGGTAGACAGCCACAACCGTGTTGGTTGCCAGCAGATCCGCCTTCTCCGGCAAGGGGGCAGCATTCACCGTGGGTACAAACAGCGCGGCCGCAAGCCCCATCAGGCTCGCCCGGGTCATCAACTTGACTATCCTTGTCATCATATGCAAATCGGTGGATTCTTCGCCACCTCACCCAAGATAAGGCCGCCCCACCCCCGAATCCGCGAAACTTTTTTCAATTTTCTGCATTTTCAGAAACAGACGTCTTGTCTGAGAGTGGCATAAGATACAGTTCGTATTCGCAAGGTGAGAAAAAGGCGGGGAGAGGTTTCCCTCTTCCCGCCTGAATGAAAGAATAGGCGCGGTTACTCCTTACCGGCAGTGCCCATGGTGTAACCGTTAAAGTCGCGGAAATTGTAGAGCGGCTGCCCCTCCGGCACGGAGTAGCCCAAGGCCTTGCGGATGGACAGGAAATCCCGGATACCCGCCTCGTTCACCTGGTTCAGCTTGCCGCCGTGCAGATCCGCCAGCAGCACCATCTTGCAGTAGGCGTCCGCGTTCTCCATGAACCACTCCGCCTCCTCGATGTGGCGCGCGCCGGTGATGACGCCGTGGTTCTCCATGAACACAACCGTGCTTTGGCGAGAGGCCTCCGCCACCGCCTTGGCCGTCTCCGGGGAACCGGGTGTGCCGTAGGGAGCCAAGGGAATCTGGCCCAGGAAGATGTCCGCCTCCGGGTTGATACCGTTGGGCGGCACCATACCGGCAAAGAGGAAAGCATTGCAGCAGGGCGGGTGCGCGTGGATGCAGGCGTTCACGCCCACCTCCTTCATCATGGCGATGTGGGTCTTCACCTCGCTGGTAGCGGGACGATAGCCGCAGAGCTGGCCGCCGTTCATATCCACCAGGCAGATGTCCTCCACCGTCATGAAGCCCTTGGAGCAGAGCGTGGGCGAGCAGAGCACGAGATCCTTGGCGACGCGAACGGAGAGGTTACCGCCGTTGCCGTCCACATACTCGCGCTTGTAGAGGCGCTGCCCCATGTCCACCATGCGCTGTTTGATCACGAGGATTTCCGGCGAGTTGAAGAACGCATCGATCTCCTCACGGGTCTGCGGGTCGTACTTCTCCCAAGGGAAGATGCGCTCCGGCAGAGCCGGTTTGATGTATAAATCAGGATTAGCCATTGTCAGATGTGATTGGGTGAAAAATCAACGGATACGCTTGAGCAGCCAGTGGAGGATGTCGGAGATACGGACACGCTCCTGCTCCATGGAATCGCGGTGGCGGATGGTGACGGTATCCTTGAGCTCCTCGCCCTCCTCGCCCAGCGTGGCGAAGTCCACGGTGATGCAGAAAGGCGTACCGACCTCATCCATACGGCGGTAACGGCGGCCCACGGCACCGCCCTCATCGTAAAACACGTTCATGAAGGGGCGCAGCTGCGTCTCGATCTCATGCGCGATGCGCACCTGCTCCGGGTTCTTCTTGAGCAGCGGGAAGACAGCAGCCTTGATGGGTGCCATGCGCGGATGGAAGCGCATGACCACGCGCATATCACTCTTGCCGTCCTTGGAGAGATCCTCCTCGTCGTAAGCCTCACAAATAACAGCCAGCACCGTGCGATCGCAACCGGCGGAAGGCTCCACCACATGCGGGATGAAACGCTCCTTGGTCACCTCATCGAAGTACTCCATGGGCTTACCGGAGCCCTCCTGGTGGCGGGTGAGGTCATAACACGTGCGGTAGGCGATACCCTGCAGCTCCTGAATACCGAAGGGGAACGCGTACTCCAAGTCATAGGTTTTCTTGGAGTAGAACGCACGCTCCTCCGCCGGCACATCCAGAATGTGAATCTTATCGCGCGGAATGCCGATGTTCTCGTAGAAGCACAGGCAACGCTCCAGCCACTCATCCGTCAGCGCGAAGCCGTCCGACTCCTTGCAGAAGTACTCAATCTCCATCTGCTCGAACTCACGGGAGCGGAAGGTGAAGTTACGCGGGTTGATCTCATTGCGGAAAGACTTACCGATCTGCGCGATACCGAAGGGGATCTTCATGCGCGAAGAGTCCAGGATATTCTTGTACTGGCAGAAGATACTCTGCGCCGTCTCCGGACGCAGCCAGCCGATGCTGCTCGGGTCATTCTCATCGGACGCCGCGCCGATGGTGGTCTTGAACATGAGGTTGAAAGAACGCGCCTCCGTCACCAACGAACCGTTGGCAGGATTATAACGCACGGAATCCGTCACGGCCTCATGCGTCTCGTCCTTCAGCTCCAGGTCAGCGGGGGAGCAATCCTTACCGGCAATCTGGCTGTAGTAACGCAGGGCACCCTGGCGGGCCGTCTTAGCGTCCTTCTCACTCTCCGTGGGCACCAGCATGGAAAACTCCTTCTTGGTAGCCCAAGAACCGTCCTTGCGGGCCGCGCCCTTCCACCAGTAGGCGATGCCGCTCTGTGCGGGAATCTGGTCGGCACGCAAGCGCTCCTTGGTCAGCAGACAGTCGCAGAGCGGGTCCGTGAAGCCGCTGACGTGACCGGAGGCCACGAGCACCGAGTTGTGCGTGAGGATCGAGCCGTCCATACCCACGATGTCGGGCCGCTCCTGCACGTTGACGCGCCACCAGTAATCCTTGAGGTTGCGCTTCAACTCCGCACCGAGGGGACCGTAATCCCAGCAACCGTTCAGGCCGCCGTAGATTTCCGCCGACTGAAAGATGAAACCCTTGCGCTTGCAAAGGCTGACGATTTTCTCCATTTTTTCCGGATCCGTCTGTGTACGATCTGCCATAACGCGCTTATTGTACCGAATTGGGGGAGCAAATCAAGCCTAAAAGAAGTATGCAACGACAAAAGGGCGGCATCAATCGTCTGCCAGAGCCTTCTCCACCAAACCGCAGAGCAGATGACCGCAGGCAATGTGCATCTCCTGGATATGGTTCGTAACATCGGACGGCACACGCAGCGCGAGGTCCGCCTGCTGCGCCATGGCCCCGCCGCCGCTGCCCGTGAAAGCCACCGTGTGAATACCCATCGCACGCGCCGCCTGCATGGCCAGAAGCACGTTTTTACTGTTACCGGAGGTCGAGATACCGATGAGCACATCCCCCGCGCGACCGAGCCCCTGCACCTGACGCTCGAAGACCGTATCGTAGCCGAAATCGTTACCGACCGCAGTGAGGATGGAGGTATCCGTGGTGAGAGCCAAGGCCGCATAGGCAGGACGATTGAGCTTGTAGCGGCCCACCAACTCCGCCGCCAGATGCTGGGCATCCGCCGCAGAACCGCCGTTGCCGCAGAACATCACCTTACCCCCCGCGCGCATGCAGTCCAGGCAGAGCTCCGCGATGTTCGCCAGCGTATCGGTGCATTCGGCGGCCAACTGCTGCATACCGGCCGCGATGACATTCAACTCGGAAGAAATATACTGATTCATGACAACTTATTGATGATGCCGGTGGTCGAGAACCCGGGAAGGCGCGGAAGCTCCACGGCGCGCCCACCGTAGGCGATAACCGCGCGCCCCTCCGGCCAGCGGTCGAGGGGGTAACCCTCCTTGGCGATAACATCCGGGCGCAGCTCATCGATGAGCGGCAGAGCCGTGTCATCATCGAACACCACCACATAATCCACGGGCTTGAGCGCCGCCAGCATGGCAGCCCTGCTCCGCTCATCGTTCACAGGCCGCTCCGGTCCCTTGAGACGTCGCACGGATGCATCGCTGTTCATGCCCACAATGAGCACATCACACTCCTGCTTTGCCAGCACAAAGGACTGCAAATGCCCCGGATGCAGAATATCAAAACAACCGTTCGTGAAACCGACCACCTTCCCCTGTGCCTTGAGACTGCGCACCAGAGCCGCCGCGTCCTCCCGCGACACGCAACCGGCAGCGGCAGCAGGCGAAAGCCCGGCGCGGATCTCCGCCGGGGTGGCGCAAGCCGTACCGAACTTGCCCACCACAATACCGCTCGCCACGTTCGCCAAGCGGATGGCCTGCTCCATCCCCGCCCCCACGGCCAAGGCCGCGCCCAAGGTCGCCAGAGAGGTATCGCCCGCGCCGGAGACATCGAACACCTCCTGCGCCTCCGTCGGGATGATGAAATGGCGGGCATCCTCCCGCCCGGGGATAAAGAGCATACCGTGCTCGCTGAGCGTCACGAGGATATTGTCTATATCAAAACGCCGACAGAGCTCGCGACCGGCCCGCACGGCCTCCTCCGCAAAGTCCGGCGCAGCGGCATCGAACTCGCAGCCCACGGCCCCGGAGAACTCCTTGAGATTCGGCTTGACCATGGAAGCGCCTCGGTAATAACTGTAATCCATCTGTTTGGGGTCAACCACCACTGTCTTCCCCGCCCTGCGGCAGCACTCGATGATAGCGGGAGCCGTCTCGAGATCAAACAGCCCCTTCCCGTAATCCGACATCAGCACCAAATCCACGGACGGCAACAGAGCCTCCACCCGCTGCAAGAGGTGCTCCCGCAGCTCCGGAGTCAGGCGAGTCTTCTGCTCGCGATCCACCCGCAGCAGGTGGTGACCGCCCGCCACATAGCGCGTCTTGACCGGCGTGGGCAGCCCCGGGGGAGTCAGCAGCTCCGGCTCGGCCCCCATGCCCTGCAGGAAATCCAGCAGCTCCTGCCCCTCCGCATCCTGCCCCGCCACGCCCAGGAAGTGCACCGCACACCCGAGACTGCGCAGATTGCTCACCACGTTACCCGCGCCGCCCGGCATCCGCTTCTCTCGCCCGAAGAGCATCACGGGCACCGGTGCCTCCGGCGACAGGCGGGAAGACTTGCCGTACACAAACACATCCAGCATCATATCCCCGATGCACAGCAAGCGCGCAGCGGAAAAGCGGTCCACAATCGTCCTGAGGTGAGAAGCTCCCATATCTGCTTTCTATTCTAAAGCCTTGCGGCGGGCTTTGGCAAGCATAAATTGAGCGAGAGAGGCAAAAAACTTCTTGCCTTGACGCGCAGATGTGCTATCATGGGGGGCACAAACTATGATTATCGTCACCGGAGGAGCCGGCTTCATCGGCTCATGCATCTTGGCTGCTCTGCAGGACGCAGGGTACAGGGATCTCGTGGTCATTGACTATTTGGGCACGGATGAGAAATGGAAAAACATTGCCAAGCGCGAGCTGGCGGACTGCGTGCACCCCGATGACGCAGACGCCTACCTGGCCGCCCACGCGGACGAGGTGCAGGCCGTCATCCACATGGGCGCCATCTCCTCCACCACGGAGACGGACGCCGACCTGATCAACCGCTCGAACTTCAACCTGACCCACAAACTGTGGGACTTCTGCTGCCGGCAGCAATGCAGCTTCATCTACGCCTCCTCCGCCGCCACCTACGGCGCGGGCGAGCTGGGCTTCCGCGATGACGAGACGCAGGAGCACCTCAATGCCCTGCGCCCGCTGAACTGCTACGGCTGGAGCAAGGCCGCCTTCGACCGCAAGATGGCCCGCGAGCGCGATGAACACCGCCCGACGCCGCCGCAGTATGCGGGGCTCAAATTCTTCAATGTCTACGGCCCGAATGAGTACCACAAGGGCAGCATGAAGAGCGTTATCGCCCATATCTTCCCCATTGCTAAGCAGAACGAGGAGGTCAAGCTCTTCAAGAGCTACCATCCCGACTACAAAGACGGCTGGCAACTGCGCGACTTCGTGTGGGTGGGCGACATTGCCAAGGTGGTGCTGTGGCTGCTGAAGCACCCGGAGGTGAGCGGCCTGTTCAACGTCGGCGCGGGCGAGGCGCGGTCCTTCTACGACCTGGCGGCGGCGACCTTTGCCGCCCTCGGTCTGGAGCCGAAGATCGGCTACAAGGAAATGCCCGAGAGTCTGCGCCCCAAGTACCAGTACTACACCAAGGCAGACATCAGCAAACTGCGCGCTGCCGGTTATACGGAACCCATGACTCCGCTGGAGGAAGGCGTGCGCCGCTATGTGCAGGGCTATCTGAACACCGAGGACCCCTACATGTAACACCATGCAGAAGGCCCTGTTTCTGGACCGCGACGGCACCGTCAACGTGGAGAAGAACTACCTGTGGCGGCCGGAGGAATTCGAGCTGCTGCCGGGCATCCTCGAGCTGGTGCGCGCGGCCCGGGAGCGGGGCTACGCCGTTGTGGTCTGCACCAACCAAAGCGGCATCGCCCGGGGGTACTACACCGAGGCGGATTACCGCCGCCTGACCGAGCATATGTTAGGCATTTTCGAGGCAGCAGGCTGCCCCCTGCAGGGCGTCTACCACTGCCCGGAGCTGAGCGGACCGCGCCGCAAACCAGCCCCCGGCATGTTCCTGCAAGCAGAGGAGGAACTGGGGTTGGACATGCCCGCCAGCCTCAGTCTGGGCGACAAAGTACGCGACGCCGAAGCGGGCCACGCCGCCGGGGTGGGCAGGAACTATCTGTTGGGCACGGAAGCGGTGGAATCCCCCGCCGTCACGGGCGTGGTGCACACACCCGCCGACCTCATTCCTCTGTTGTAGGATCCTCCGCCTCTGTTGTTGCAGGCTTCTCCGGTTCCGGCTCGAAGAGATGCCCCTGCTGCATGGGCGGGGTGTCGGGCTCCGACTCCGGCGCAGGAGCGGCAGGCGCAGGCTGAACCGGCGGCAGGTCCTCCGGATCCGGCTCCCGATCCGCCACACGGGAAATGCGCTCCACCTGATTCTTGGTGACAATGTTACCCAGCACCGCGCGACCCTTCACGCGCAAGCGGGAGAAAGCGAAAGGAATAGGCCGCCGCAAGCGCTTGAGCTGGTTCTTCAGGAATACATTGAGGCACACACAGGAGCTCTCCGCCTCGGTTTCATGCACAGAAAAGAAGAAGATACGACTACCCTTGGTGCCCTGCGTCAGGTCATATTCCTTATCCCGCGTAAAGCCGCCGATGCGGAAACGCTTGGCGTAGGTAATGCCGTCCCTGCCGTCCCGGTAGACCATATTGAAGACGGGGTCATCCCCGGAACGAAGCACACGGATATACAGCAAATTACTACCGACGTAGAACTTCTCCTGCACGCGCCGCACCATGAGCATCCCCTGTTTGTCCACCGTCAGCACATCGCTGAGCGTGGAGCACTTATCCACCTCTTCACCCTTCCGCAGCCCGTAACCCGCAAAGCCGTCCGCATCCAGGTACAGCGTCTCGTTCTCCACGGCAGCGATAGCACGGTTGACGTTTTCAAACTCCGCTAGTTCCGTGCGACGGGGCCAAGCGGCGCCGTACTTCTTACGCAGGTTCTCGAACCAGCGGATGGTGTAGCGCGTCAACTGCGCCAAATTGCTCTTGGTCTTGGCGATTTCCGCCTCCAGGGAGGCAAGGTGCAACTCCGCCTCGTGAATCTCATACTTGGCGATTTTCTTGATCTTGATCTCCGTCAGTCGAATGATGTCCTCCCGCGTCACGGGGCGCAGGAAGTGCGTGGTGAAGGGCTTGAGCCGCTCACCGATCTCCTCCAGAGACTGCTCCCAGCTTTCGCTTTCCTCCAGCACCTTGTAGATGCGATTCTCGATGAAAATTTTCTCCAGACTGGACTGCATCCAAGCCTCCTGCAACTCCGCCAACTGCACCTCCAACTCCCGCCGCAGGGTATCGAGCGTGTGGTCCACGTTGCACTTGAGAATCTCGCTCACACCCATGAAAACGGGCTTGCGATCCTTGATGACCACCGCATTCGGCGAGATACTCACTTGGCACTCCGTGAACGCATAGAGCGCATTGCAGGTCTTCTCCACATCCGTCCCCGGATTCAGGTAGACAAGAATATCCGCCGTTGCCGCCGTGTTATCCTCAATGCGTGCAATCTTGAGATTCCCCTTCTCCACCGCCGTCTCGATACTCGCGATGACAGACTCCGTGGTCGTACCGAAAGGGATCTCCGTGATGCGGATAAGGCGTTTGGAGGAGGTATCCAACTTGGCACGGCAGCGCAGGCGACTGTTACCCGTACCATCGTTATAGTTACTGACATCCAACAACCCACCCGTGGGGAAATCCGGATACAGCTCGAACGCCTCACCGCGCAGATAGTGGATGGCGGCGTCGATCAGCTCGTTGAAATTATGCGGCAGGATGCGACAATTCATGCCCACGGCAATGCCGAGAGCACCCTGCGCCAGCAGCAGCGGGAACTTGACGGGCAGTGCCACGGGCTCTTTGTTGCGGCCGTCGTAACTCAGCTTCCACTCCGTCACCTTGGGGCTGAAAACCACCTCCTTCGCGAACTTGGAGAGACGAGCCTCGATGTAACGCGCCGCCGCCGCCGCATCGCCGGTGAGAATGTTACCCCAGTTTCCCTGCGTGTCGATGAGAAGGCCCTTCTGCCCCAGCGTTACCAAAGCGCTGCCGATGGAGGCATCCCCGTGCGGGTGGTACTTCATCGTATCCCCCACAATGTTGGCCACCTTGTTATAGCGGCCATCGTCCATCCTGTCCATGGAGTGCAGGATGCGACGCTGCACCGGCTTCAACCCATCCACCACATGCGGCACGGCTCGCTCCAAAATAACATACGAGGCGTACTCCAAGTAGTAGTCCCCGAACATCTGCTGGATGATGCTCGAGTTCTCCGGGAACGGTACCGGTGTGTCCTTTTCTCTCATCGGCGGCTATTGTAGCACAGCCCACGCCGCATTTCAAGCCCCCATTGCGCAGGCGGCAGCAGGCATGGGCCGACTAAGACCTCAGCGGCGACGCTTGGAGGTGGAACGGTTGACCGCCAGCTTACGGGAAGATGCCTTGTTCTTGGACCTGGCCGCCTTGCTGCGGGAAGAAGCCAGCGACTTGCTGCGGGATGCCGAGGAACGAGAGCGGGAAGCCACCGAGCGAGACTTAGCATAGCGAGACTTGGAAGCAACGCGTGTGGCAGGCTTGGCCGAACGACCGCGAGCCGCAATGGCGGAAGGAACCGGCGTGCGGGCGGTCTCCATGGCCGCGTAGTAGGCGGCGCGCTGGGACTTCGCATCGAAGTTCGCCCCGTTCTGCCCCGCGAAAGCCGAGCGGTAGGCAGGATGTACATCCCGCAGGCAGGTCACCATATCAACGGGAGCGGGCCCGCGGCGCACCTGACCGCTCGTGGGGAGCGTCCCCTGCTGGCAGGAAACGAAGAAGAGCATCGGCAACGCACAGAGGAGTGAAAAAATCTTATTCATGACGGATTAGATATTAAAGCCCTGAAGAACCCGCGTCGGCGTATTGAGCACACCGTTGAGCGTGTTACTGACGGTCGAACACGAGGTGTGGATGGAAGCAAACAGAGGCAGCAGAGCCCCGGAGATGATTCGGCGCGGGAGTCCCATGACGTTTTGATTCTAGCAGAGCACCCACCGGAAATCAAGTCCGAAATCGCTTTTCTGCGTCAAATTCTGTAAAAAATCTTATTTCTCTTATTGATTTCTGCTCCGAAAGTGATATAATCCCTCTGAAGTTTTGAATTTCACCGCAAAAAAAGGAAATACATGAGCGAAGGAACACCCATCAGCATGACCCCGCAGGGATTGCGGGTGCCGAACGACCCCATCATCCCCCATATTATCGGCGACGGATCGGGGCCGGACATCTGGGCTGCGGCTAAACGCGTCATCGACGCCGCCGTGGCAGCAGCCTACGGGAGCGAGCGCCACATCGCCTGGAAAGAAGTTTTGGCCGGGCAGAAAGCCCACGACACAGTCGGCTCTTGGCTGCCGGAGGAAACGATGGAGGCCTTCCGCCGCTATTTGGTAGGCATCAAGGGCCCGCTGACCACCCCGGTGGGCGGTGGCATTCGCTCGCTGAACGTGGCACTGCGCCAAGGGCTGGATCTGTATGCCTGCGTGCGTCCCGTGCGCTACTTCAAGGGCATCGAAACGCCCGTGAAGGAGCCGGGCAAGGTGAATATGATTATTTTCCGCGAGAACACGGAGGACATCTACGTCGGCATCGAGTTCCAAAGCGGCAGCAAAGAGGCGCAGACTTTCTTCGCATGGCTCACCGACACCTACCCTGCGCGGGCGGACAAAGTACGCTTCCCCGGCACCTCCGGCTTCGGCATCAAGCCCGTGAGCAAGGAGGGCACACAACGCTTGGTGCGCGCCGCCATCAAGCACGCAGTGGAAAATAACTGCCCCTTCGTGACGCTGGTACACAAGGGCAACATCATGAAGTTTACCGAAGGCGCCTTCCGCGACTGGGGCTACGAGGTAGCACGCAGTGAATTCGGCGGCGTGCCGATCGGCGAGGGCCCGTGGTGCCGTCTGCCGAACGGCACGGTGGTGAAGGATTGCATCTGCGATGCCTTCCTGCAGGAAATCCTCATCCACCCGCAGGAGCACAGCGTGGTGGCCACCCTGAACCTGAACGGCGACTACTGCTCCGATGCACTGGCCGCGCAGGTGGGCGGCATCGGCATTGCGCCGGGCGCGAATATCAACTACCGCACCGGACACGCCGTCTTCGAGGCCACGCACGGCACGGCTCCCAAGCTGGCGGGGCTGAACAAGGTGAACCCCTGCTCTTTCCTGCTCTCTGCGGAGATGATGCTGCGCTACATCGGTTGGGGTGAGGCGGCTGACCGCATCGTTTCGGCCATCGAGGCGGCGATTTCTGCCAAGACGGTCACGGCTGACCTGGCAGAGATGATTCCCGGCAGCACGGCCCTGAGCACCTCTGCTTTCGGCGATGCCTTGCTGGCTCACCTGAAATAAGCTCCGCCCATGCCGGATCCCGCGTTCGTCCACGCTGCCTTCTCTGCCATCGCGGAGAAATACGTCACGGCCAATCACATCCTCTCCTGCGGGGTGGATGTGCTGTGGCGGCAGCGGGTTGTACAACGTGTAGCAGAATGGAAGCCGCGTAATTTGTTGGATATTGCGACAGGCACGGGTGACTTGGCACTGGCCATCACCCGCGCCCTGCCGGAGGTGGATGTCTTGGGCACGGACTTCTGCAAACCGATGCTGGATGTGGCCGTGCGGCGCGGCTTGAGCAAGGTACTGGAAGCCGATGCCCTGCACCTGCCCCTTCCGGATGACAGCTTCGATGCCGCTACCGTGGCCTTCGGACTGCGCAACATGGCGGACTATCCTGCCGCTCTGCGGGAGTTCCTCCGCATCCTGCGCCCCGGCGGGCATCTGCTGGTGCTGGACTTCAGCATGCCGGAGGGCATCTTCCTGCCCTTCTATCGCGCCTACCTTCACCGGGTGTTACCCGGTATCGCCCGACTTGTTACCGGCAACAGCGGGGCCTACACTTATCTGGGCGACAGCATTGAAGCCTTCCCCGCGGGGAAGGACTTTCTGAATTTGCTGAGCAACTGCGGTTACACGGCACCTACCTGCCTGCCGCTCACTCTTGGCATCGCCTCGCTGTACACAGCGGAGAAGCCGTAAGCCGGTTCAATACTCCGTTACGCCCACGCGGTCAAGCGCATGCAGGCGGCGGATGAGCTCCTCCGGGGCAAGACTCCCCGCCGCAAAAGCTTGGTAGGATGCAATGAGCCGCGATGTTTCCGCGGCCGTTTCCGCTAACAACTCGAGACGGAAGCGCGCCAGCCCCAAGGTTCGGAAAGCCGACATATGGCGCGCAGCCGTCTGCGGTCTGCCGTTGAAAAGAGTGTTACGGCACCCCTCATCACTGCGCAGGTAGTGCAGCGCGCCGGTGCGATCCGCCATGCGCACCTCGTGCTGTTCACAGGGACGCCCGCAGTCCTTGAAGCTGTGGCCCTCGGAAAGGAAGGTGCAGAAGACGCAGTGCTCTGTGTGGAAAAGAGGGATGTGCTGGTGCAGCGTCAGCTCCAGTGCAGGGCCGCATCCCGTGCGCAGCAAATCCGTTATCTGCGCCGAGTCCAAATCATAGCTGACCGTTATCGCCTGCATGCCGAAACGCTGCCAGAAGTGCACGCTGAGCGGGTTGGCCGCATTCAGAGAGAAATCGGCTATCATCGGCATCCCCGTGCTGCGGAAATAGCGAGCGGCACCGAGGTTGCGAACCAGCACGGCATCCGGCTGGGCGGCGCGATAGAACTTGAAGTAGCCCTCCTCATGCGGCTTCATGATACGCAGGGTTGCCAAGGCAATCCAAAGCCCCGGAAACTCCGCCCGCAGCGCCGGAATAAAATCCGGGTAGCACCGCAGATCCGTGAAATCCAAATAAAGCCGCGACACCCCGGCAGCGGCTGCCGCTCGGGCCTGCTCCGGCGTGCGACAAAGCACGAAAAGCAGCGGCTCCTCAGCGGGCGAGGGCGCGGGAAAGAGACGCGGCAACGCATGCGACACTGTAGGCACGGCAGCCTCGGCACCGGAGGCATCGGGCAAGGCTGCCACCAGCTCGCGGCGCATGCGATTGAGCACGGAAAGCGGCAGCATGGCCCCCTGCTCCACCGCGTAGGTAAAATGCCCCGGCACATACCCCGTACCGCCCAGACGCGAAAACTGAGCCTCGATAACCTCCGGGGTCAACGGGCGATTCTGCGCCGGCTCCAGGGGACGATCGCTGCTCACGGTCACGCCGCGACAGGTAACAGTCAGAGGCTCACCGATGCGACCGGAGAAGGACATATCCAACGCACCGCCCGTACCCTCCGACGCATGGCGCGCGAAATTGCACCAAGTCGCATGCAAACGCCGATCCAGCGTGGGATCCGCCGTCTTCCACAACAAACAACCGGGTCGCAGCTCCGAGGTCACGATGTTGCTGCCCTTGCCGTGGAAGAACAGCCGCTTGCCCGATGCCCGCCAGATGCGGCCGCCCCTCTCCTCATTGCGGTCCTGCCCCGCATCCACCACAAACCCATCCCCCGGTGAAATAGGCACGGGCGGCAGCTCCGCGAGCTCCAACCAGCCCTCACCGCAGGCAGCGATGCGCCCCACGAGCACCCCTCTTTTTTTGCCGAAGCGACCATGCGTCAGCAGGGGGTGATTCGTGCCATCCAGCCAGCCCGTAGAAAAACCGCGGGAGAAAGCCATCTGCAGTGCATAGAGGTCCGCCGCCCGCTCCTCCGCGGGCACGGGACGCCCCGCGAGAGCAGCATCCAGCGCGCGGCGGTAGGCCCGCACGGCAGCGGCCACGTATTCCGGGCTCTTGAGTCGCCCCTCAATCTTGAAACTGCGCACCCCCGCCTCCAGCATCTGCGGAATGCGATCCAGCGCGCAGAGATCCTGAGGTGAAAACAAATAACGACGCTCCCCCAGATTCAGCGGACGCCCGTCCACCACCAAGCGATACGGCATGCGGCAGGCCTGCGCGCACTCGCCCCGGTTGGCACTGCGGCGGCCTAAACTTTCGCTGGTAAGGCACTGCCCGGAGTACGCCACACAGAGCGCCCCGTGGCAGAACACCTCCAGTGGCTTCTCCGTGGCCTTGGCGCAAGCGGCAATCTCCCGCAGGGAGAGCTCGCGGGCCGTCACGATCTGCTCCGGCTCCAGCAGCTCATCCACCAGACGCACCCCCTCCGGGTCCGTCACGGTCATCTGTGTCGAGATGTGCAGAGCTATCCGCAAGCGCCCCTCGCGCCGCCACCGGGCAATCTGCGCCGCCAAGCCCACATCCTGCACAATCACCGCATCCACCCCCGCCGCCTCCAAAGAAAGCAGGTACTCCAGAGCCTCCGCCAGCTCATCCGTAAAGATGAGCACATTCATGGTAACATAGGCCCGCAAACCATGCGCATGCAAAAACGGCACCAGGGACGGCAGATCCGCCCGGGTGAAATTATCTGCACGCATCCGCGCGTTGAACTTATCCAACCCGAAGTAGACCGCGTGGGCTCCGTTAGCAACAGCAGCACGCACGCAGTCCCAGTTACCCGCAGGGGCCAAAATCTCAGGAGCACGCCGGTTCATCTTGATCACACGAACAAATCACTTCGCCGCACGGAGCAGCCGAGCGCCCGAAAACGGTTTTGGATGGGCTTGAGCTTCTCGGCGTTGGCCGCCACCTTGAGACGCGGCTCGTTATACAAACTGCGGTAAGCCGCCACACGGGAAATAACAAGAGCATGCACCGCCTGCAGGAGGTGGGCCTGAAACGGCGCCTGCAAGCCGTCCACCAGCTGCTCCATGCGACGGAGCAAACGACGGCGGTCCCACCAATGGCGCAGCCCCGCCAGCCCCCAAACAAGCACGGAAATACCCATCAGCAGGCACGCAGCATCAATCTGGCGGAAAATACCGAGCATACCGGCCAGCGAGAGCAACACGCAACCCAGCACCAACACCCCGTGCATCCAATCCCGGCAGGCCGCAAAATCCTGCGCCAGCGTTGCCCCCAGGCCCGAGGCGGACAGGAAGCGGCTTGCCTCCGCCGCGTACACCTCCCGCAGCTTGGCCAGCTCACGGTTGAGCTTTTGCTCCGGGAAGTCCCCGGGCTCGCATTCCAGCACCTTCTTCATCTCCGGCCGCACACGGTTCCAGTGGCTCGCGCAAGAGTGGGCAAACACGGCATCGGACTCCGCTTGGTTCTTGCGCAACATATCCCCCAGCATTCGGGCATAACATTTCTCGATACCCTTACCGAAAAGCGAAAGTCGCAGCAGCGTAACGGGGGAATACAGCAGCCCGAAGGCACGGCGGAAGCGCGCCTGCAGCACGGGCAACAGCGCGCGCGCCTGGTTGAACAGGCCCTGCACCCGCATGCTCACCCCTTCCTCCTGGTGGCTGCGGAAGGAATCGAACTCGCGCTCCACCTTGTCCAAAAATCCGTTATCCGTACGCAGAACAGCCTCGCGTCTCGTCAGCACGGCGCCCTGCATGTCCAGCAGTTTCTTGACGGCATCGTAAACAGACTGCAAGTCCCGACGCATGCCGCCGGCGCCCTTGAGAGCTTCCTGAACGCGCCCGCAGAACACCTCCATCTCATGCGGCACGGCGGGGTTCACAAAACAAACGGTCAGGGAAACACCCGAGGCCTGACCGAACCCGGAGCGCAGTTGCTCCTTCAGCGCCAAGGCATCCTCCGCAGACAGAGCCCCCGCACCCGTAACAGCCACCAAGCAGCGCCCGGACTCCGAGGGCAAGTGGCTGAGCAGCTTCCAACAGGGGGATTGCTCCGCAGCGCGGGCATCCACCACGGCCACCGTCACATCCGCAGACTCCGCCAGCGCCGCAACGGACTCCTGAACAGCCTCCTGCTCACAGTCCGGGGTATCCGTCAGCTCCAGGCCCTCCAAGTCCGGCACGGGGATGTAGCGCGCGTTCGAGTCCTCCCCCAGGGAGGCGATGTAGCGCCAACTGCGATAAGGCCCGGACCAAGCGACCTGAGCCACGGTGGGGAACCCGGCCACACCGGCCACCAAGGCCGCGCGCCCGCAGCCGGCACCGCCGAAAAACAGCACGCGGCGGTAGCGAGCCATGTGCGCCAAGGCCTGCTGCAGGGCCTCGATACCGGGCTCCAGGCTCTCGTCATCAATCTCGGCACACAGGTCGATCACCTGCTGCGCCAAGTAACGCAGGGTGCTTTCTCCTTTTCTGAATGCGCGAGTGACCATGTGCTTTTGCCATTATAGTACGCCGGGGGCGGCTTGTCTACCCCTAATTGCGCAAGAAGGGGAAAAAATGCGCGCTCACTCCTCCGACGCATCGTGAACGGGCAGCATGAGGAGCCGGAAGAGCAGCATGGCCGGGAACATCAGCCACAGGTAGTACCACGGGGCGGGACCCAGCACGTCCAGCAGGCAGCCCGGCACGGGGCTCCCTTGGGTGAAGCAGTAGTTGGTGTCCAGCAGCAGGTTGACGGGAACCATGCAGAAAGCGTACCCCGCCCCCAGCAGCACCGTGCGGACGTCATCCCAGCCCCTCGCGCGCCAGCCGAGCAAAAGCGGCACGGCCAGAGCCGCCGGCAGCAGGAGCCCGTGCGCCAGGAAGAAAAGCAGGAAGGGCAGACTCGGGAACGGGGACTCCAGTGTGGGGGTGATGAGGGCCTGGATGCTGGCCGTGAGCACACAGAAATACACCAGCGCGCAGGCCGTGCGGCGGCGGAACCACAGGGCAGCAAAGCACATCACCTGCATGAGGGAGCAGAAGTGCAGCGGCAGATTCTCCGCAGCAGGGCCGTACTCCCCGGGGCTGAGGAGGCGGTAGGTGTACTCCCCCACCAGCAGCAGGAGCAGGAAGAGACCCAGCCCGCGGCACATGCGGCGTCGCTCGGTCTCACCCAAGCACAGGCCTATGCCGAGAAAGAGGACGCAGACCAGGGCCGTCGCACCCAGGGCGCCCCAGTGCTCGGGGCTCCAGCGCACAAAGGTCTCGGCGGATTCGGCTGTCATGTTATTCAATAGCCTCCGTCATCGCCGCCTGCGCGCCGCCAGTGGGCGGCCAGTCGGGCGCAGACCATCAGCTGCACTTGGTGGAAGACCATCAGCGGCAGCAGAAGGTCGTTATTCAGGGAGCCGAAAATGGCCAGCATCATCGGGGCGCCGACGGCCAGGCTCTTCTTGGAGCCGCAGAAGACAATCGTGATGACGTCCTCGCGGCAGAAGTGCAGGCGGCGCGCCGCCGTGTAGGTGCAGAGCATCACCACCCCCAGCAGCAGCGCGCAGGCCAGCAGCAGCCCGCCCAGGTGCAGCATGTCCAGCCGCCCCCAGTAGCCCTGCACCGTGGCGGTGGAGAAGGAGGTGTAGACCACCAGCCAGATGGTTGTTTTATCATTCCACCCGATCAGGCTGCGGTGTTTGGCCACAACATCGGCCAGCCACGGGCGGCAGAGCTGCCCCAGCACGAAGGGAAGCAGAATCTCCGAGCAAATCTTGACAACCGTATCCAGCCCCACATCGGCCCCTGCCCCGGCGGCTGCTCCCGTGCGGAACAGGAGCCCCACCAGCGCGGGGGTGAGCAGCACGCCCAGGAGGCTCGAGACCGAGGCCGAGCAAACGGCAGCCGGCACATTGCCGCCCGCCACGGACGTGAAGGCCACACTGCTCTGCACCGTCGAGGGCAGGCAGGCCACATACAGCAGCCCCGCAAAGAGCCCCGCGCCCACCAGGGCCTCCAGCGCCGGTTGCAACAGGCACACCGCCACGGGGAAGAACACGAAGGTGAAGCCCGCCACCACCAGCTGCAGCCGCCAGTGCAGCAGCCCCGCCCGCACGGAGGCGGGGGAGAGTTTGACGCCGTACAGGAAGAAGAGCAGGACAATGGCCGCATGCGTGAGCACGGAGAAGCCCTCCGCCCACGCTCCCGAGCAGGGAAGCCCGATGCCCAAGGCCGCCGCCAGCAGAATGCCGGCGGTGAACACATCCACCTGTGCCCGCAGAAAGCGCCACATAATCACTTGCGCGCGGGGAACTCATAGCCCACCTTGCCCGTGGTGGGCGTGAAGGTGAGCGCGGCCTCGAAGTTCTTGCCGGTCTTGTGGCTTACGAAGGTCTTGATGACGGGTGTCTTGCCCTTGGACAGCAGGGTTTTCACCAGCTCCTCCGTCAGCTCCACTCCGCACATGGTGCGCGGTATCACCACGGGTTTCTTGCTCTTGCCCGTGGTCAGGCCGTCCACATGCCAGGCCAGCTCGGTCTCCAGCAGGGGGTATTCGCCCTTGCCTTTCACCGCCACCTTGCCGTGGGACTTGGCGGCGGACAAATCCTCCGCTGCGGCGCTGGCGGCCGTAAAGCGGGAGTCCGCTTTCTTGGCCTCGCCCTTGGCTCCGCGCGGCTCTCGGGGCGGGAACTCGAACTTCACGTTGCCTTTCTTGTCATCCAGCACCAGGAAGGCATCGAAGGGCCGCCGTGTGCGCTGGGAGACGAAGCCGGTGAGCAGAGC
The DNA here is from genome assembly GCA_004557455.1 of Akkermansia muciniphila. GTDB lineage: Bacteria > Verrucomicrobiota > Verrucomicrobiia > Verrucomicrobiales > Akkermansiaceae > Akkermansia > Akkermansia muciniphila_D. Next base: position 21,402 of record SFDX01000033.1, read on the forward strand.
GGTGCGGCCCTCGCTCAGCAGGGTGCGCAGGTCGTCCTCGGTCAGCTTCTTGCCCAGCAGCACGCGCGACACGGAGAAACCGCGCTTGCCGCCGGCGAGCTCGAACTCCGGGATGCTCCACTGCTTCTCCGTCTCCAGCACCTCCAGCTCGCCGCGGTCTTTCACGGACATCTTGCCGAGGCTGCGGGCGGGCTCTGCTCCGGCGCGTCCGCTGCCGGGTTCGTCGTCAAAGTAAAACTCCGCCTTCCAGGAGGAACGGGCCGTGGCGGGCGGCACCATGCGCAGGCCGGCCTTGAAGGGCTTGCCGAACTTGGAGCGGAAGCCTTCCATCACGGGCAGCTCACCCTTGGCAATCAGTTGGGCCAGTTGCTCGTCGGAGAGTTGCAGGCCGGCGTGCACACGGCGCAGGCGGAACTTGCACTTGGGGCAGGAAACGGAGTCAACGCGGCTACCCAAGCCCTTGTGGCCGCAGGCGGGACAGGTGGCGTCCAGGTCGTCGTTCTTGCCGTTCTGCATATAATCGCGCACACAGTCAACAATGTCGGTGGTGTAGCGGCGGATGTCCTTCATGAAGGCATCGCGGCCCAGTTTGCCGCTCTCCATCTGCTTGAGGCGGTACTCCCAGTCGCCCGTCAGTTCCGGGCTGCTCAGGGTGCTCAGGCCTATCTTGCCGAGCAGGTCGATGAGGTCCATGCCGCGCAGGGTGGCGACCAGATCCTTGCCGTCGCGCACGATGTATTCCTGGGTGATGAGGCCCTCGATGATGGCGGCGCGGGTGGCGGGGGTACCCAGGCCGCGCTCCTTCATGGCGTAGGCCAGGTCTTCGTCCTCCACCAGCTTACCGGCGGTCTCCATGGCGGTCAGCAAGGTGGCTTCCGTGTAGGGAGTCGGGGGCTTGGTGGTCTCTTCGATGGCCTTCACCTCGGTGGCGGTCACCTGCTCGCGGGCGGAGACGGGGCAGAGGTCGTCTTTTTTGCGGCGCTCGGGGCCGTAGAGGGCGCGCCATCCGGGCTCCAGCAGCACGCGGCCGTGGGTGTTGAAGTAGTCGCAGCAGCCCGGGGTGCGAACCACGGTGGTGCGGTCGGTGTCCTCATACTCGGCGTTGGGCAGGAAGACGCCCAGGAAACGCTGCATGACCAGGTGGAAAATCTTGGCGGCATCCCCCGTAAGCTCAACGAAAACGCCGGTGGGGATGATGGCGAAGTGGTCGCTCACCTTGCTGCTGTCGAACACGCGCTTGGAGGGCACGATGCGGCGCTCCTTCACGATGCGCTCGGCAAAGGGGCGCAGCTCCTCAACATGCTCGCCGATGGCAGCCACGGTGCGCGCTGCTACCTTGAGGTAGTCGTTCGGCAGGTACTTGGAGTCCGTGCGCGGGTAGGTGAGAACCTTGTGCTTCTCGTAGCATTCCTGGGCGATCTGCAGGGTGCGGCGGGCGGAGAAGCCATAGCGGTTGCTGGCCTCTTTCTGCAGGGAGGTGAGGTCGAAGAGCAAGGGCGCGGGCATGGAGACCGGCTTCTTCACCTCGGTTACCTCGCCTTTCTTGCCCTTGCAGCGGCGCACGATGGCCTCTGCGGCCTCGGGATCCCATATGCGTTCGCGGGTGCGCTGGGGGGCTGTCTCGTCCTTGCGCCACTCGGGGTCGTACCAGCGGGCTTCGTAGCTTCCGGCGGCGGCGGAGAAGGTCGCACGCACCTCGCGGTAGGGTTCCGGGCAAAAGGCCAAGATGTCCTTCTGGCGCTTGGCGAGCAGGGCCAAGGTGGGTGTCTGCACGCGGCCGGCGGGGGTTACGTTGAAGCCGCCTGCCCCGCTCTGCAACACGGTGAGGGCGCGGGTGCTGTTCAGACCCACCAGCCAGTCGGACTCGGAGCGGCAGACGGCGGCGTCCGCCAAGTTGGCCATCTCTTCATCGGTCTTCAGGTGGTTCCAGGCCTCCAGGATGGAGTCGTCCGTCATGCTCTGCATCCACAGGCGGCGCAGGGGTTTGCGGATCTTGCCGTAGCGGATGATGTTGCGGAAGATGAGCTCGCCCTCGCGCCCGGCATCGCATGCGTTCACCAGCTCGGTTACGTCCTTGCTCTTGGCCAGTTTCAGCACCTTGCGCAGTCGGTCCGCGCTGCTGCCGATGGGTTCCAGCTCCATGCTTTTGGGCATCACGGGCAGGTAGTCCATTTTCCACGGCAGACTCTTGCCGTCCTCGGTCTGCGGTTTTTTCTGCTCTACCAGGTGGCCGACGGCGGAGGTGATGACCACTCCGTTCCCTTCGTAGCAGTTCATCTCGCTGTTGCGCTTGAATTTGCCGAGCTTTTTGCCCAACACGCGCGCTAAATCGGCGGCTACGCTCGGTTTCTCCGCTATGACTAAGGTCTTCGACATCGTTTCTCTTCCTTTCGCTTGCTCCCGCGCGGTCTCGCTCGTTCATTGTGGCGACCTGCCGTGCGGCTTTTCCTTATTTATGAGCAAAAAGATTCTCGCTTGTCAAGAAAAAATTGAGACATATCCGCCGCCCGGGATGTTTTGCTTGACTAAGTCCGCGGGGCGGTGCTAGAATCGCGTTCAGGCTATGGAAGACGATAAAAAGAAAGCGATAGCGGCTGTTTCATCTGTGGTGTGGAGTGCCTTTCTCACGGTTTCTAAGTTGATTGTAGGCATCCTGACGGGCTCCTTGGGTATTTTGTCGGAGGCCCTGCACAGCGCGCTGGATCTCCTGGCCGCCGGTGGCACGCTGTACGCGGTGAAGGTGGCCGCCCGCCCTGCGGATGACGAGCATCCCTACGGCCACGGTAAGGTGGAGAACCTGATGGCCCTGGGCGAGACGCTGCTGCTGCTCATCACGGCAGGTTGGGTGATCAAGGAGTCCATCGAGCGCCTGACGAGCGATGACCCCGCTGCCCTGCATGTGGAGGTGACCGTCTGGGCTTTCCTCGTGATTATCGCTTCTCTGGTGGTGGATATCAACCGGGCCCGCATGCTCAAGCGCGTGGCGCGGGAGACGAAGAGCGCGGCGCTGGAGGCGGATGCTGCTCACTTTGCCACGGATATTTGGAGCAGTGTGGCCGTGTTGCTGGGTATCTGCGGCGCAGCGACGGCAGGCATGGCCGTGGAGGGCAGCTGGTTCCACTGGTTGCTGATGCGGGCGGATGTCTTCGCCTCGCTCATCGTGGCTCTCCTCATCCTCTCTGTCTGTCGCCACCTGGGCATGGAGGCTATCAATAACCTGATGGATAAGGCTAATGGGGAGACTTCCCTCGCCATCCGCAAGCTGATGAAGGAGCGCATGCCTGCCTACCCGCTGGAGCGGCTCCGTGTGCGCGAGGTCGGTAACAATGCCTATGTGGAGATGGTGGTGCTGGCCCCTGCCGATTTGCATGTGGATACCGCACACGAGATCGCCGAGGCTATCGAGGAGCTCATCCGCTCCGCCCTGCCTCATGCCGAGACCATGGTGCACATCCACCCCGCAGAGCATGAGGCAACCGAGCCGCAGATGGTCGTGCGCCGTATCGCGCTCACCCACCGCTTCGGTGTCCACGGACTCGTTTTCCATCACTCGGAGCAGGGGTATATTATTTTCACGGACTTGGAGCTGCCCCCCGGCGTGCAGCTGGACTCTTGGAGCGTGCCTATCCGGGCTTTCTGCAATGAGGTGCGCCGCCGTCTGAACGCGGACCGCGTGGTGGTGCATGTGGAGCCGGATGTGCGCGCCGTGCCGCAGTTCTCCGCCGTGCCCCCTGCCCCGGAGGTCTGGCAGGCAGAGATCCGCTCCCGTCTCCTGACCATGGGTGCCCCTCTGCCCACTCAGGTGAATATCTACTCGGAGGGCGACCGCCGCCTCTGCATCGTCAACATCCCGCAGGAACACGGCCTCACCGTGGCAGAGAGTCACGCCCGCCTTTCCCTGCTCACCAAACGCCTCCAGGCAGACCTCCCGCCCGTTGCTCGCGTCATCGTCGCCTATGACGCGCCGTAATCCGTAAAGGCGGGTTGAAGCCGTACGGTGCTTCGAGCCGGATTTCAGAGTTCACTCGACAGCGTTGATGCGTATCAATTCCCCGGCCCTCGAGCCGATCAGGTAGAGATATTGCCCCACCACTACGGGAGCATATGCCACCTCACCTGAGAAGCACAGGGTAGACTGAGCCGTGTAGCGATGCTTGCTCAGGGAATAGGAGCGGTATGAGAGTCGGTTCCATTTGTGGACACCGATTTCCCATACAAGGTCCTTCCCGGTCCAAACAAGACTCGTACAAGGCAAGACATCTTCCGATCGCCCGGATGATACCTCCTCCGGTTCCCCGACCAAGGCAGAGGTCTCGGGGCTGTAGAAAGCATAGTAGACACCACCGGTCGAGGTATCACGGAGCAGCAATAAGAGTCGCCCCTCGCAGACAGCGGAGGCACAGCGTTCGATACGCATGGTCGGCGGTAGGCCCGAGACAGCGTGCCTCTCTACTTTGCACGCCTCTCCCGGTAATATATAACAACGCCCTGCATCTGAGAGGATATTACCGATGGATGTCCCGGTATAGGACGGAACTCCGGGTTTGAACACTGGGGAGAGGCATTCCCCCGCAGGAGACACCTCCGCAACGGTCACTTCCTCTCGCTCAGCTCTCATACTGTGTTGACCATAACAGATATTGACAGCATAGGTTTTCCCGTCCGCGCGGTAATAAGCATCCCCACCGTTCGGCTCCGACACCTCGGCAGAGCATACAGAGTTTCCGCCCTCTCTCGGCACGAAAAACAGACGGCTGGTACGCAGCTCATGCTGTACCGTATCCCCTTGATCCGTCATGCTTTCCCCCTCCGCCGCAGCGGAGAGGCCCATACACGCTGCCGCAAGCAGCAAGCACAATTGCCTGATCATCATATCAACACGAGCTTTGTCATCCGCTCGAGAGGAGTGTATTCCCGAGTCACACATAAAACAAGTTCCGATTGTGTCATGCAACAAGTACTGCAAGAGCGGTTCAGGATATTGGGCACGATCGCATCACGGAGAAGCAGGGCAGAAACAATCACACGTCACCACCAATGAAATTCAAAAACCTTGCTGCCGTAACATTCACCTATAAGACTTTTGCCTACAACCTTCCATTCTGTCCGAAAGCAAAGATAACCGCTACACAACTTCCACACTATACAATCATTTCCCTCAAACCTGGAAATACGATACATAACATAGTCAGAATACGCTCTGCCGGAGGAGACAGCGGCAAAACAGTCATCCCCTAACCAGAAGAATTGAAGAACACCTTCCGCGGTAGACTCAGCGTAACGGCCCCGCTCCTCAGTCATGAGGCGATAGATGGTACCATCGCGTTTCGTAAGCACGAGACCGGAGCTCAAATCCTCCTGACGACGATAGCCGAAAAGTCGATCCCCCTTTTCATTAGGAGCAGAGGGATTCTCATATCCGTAATCGGGAACCGGAAGATACCCGATGAAGCGCACCCCATTCTCCTCACAGCGAACCAAACACTTACATCTCAGATATTCTGCGAAGTGATACTGCCCCACTTCCGCGGTATCCGGCAACTCCACCTGTACAAAATCAGGGGGATCCGAAATATTGGGGATCGCCGCATTCT
>SFDX01000006.1 GCA_004557455.1 Akkermansia muciniphila
CGCTTTCGTTTCCTACTCGCTCAAGCTCTTTCGGGCTTCCCCGTATCGGGGTGCGCAGAGTTTACTCCTTTTTCCCTCGAACGTCAAGCTTATTTTTGCGAAATTCGGCAAAAAAGTACAAAAAGCTGCAAAAAAGTGCCAAAAACGGACCATTTTCGGCAAAATCGGCACAAAAACACCCAATAATTGGCACAAATGGGGCGGGACGGCCTCCAATCGGGGCAAAAGAAAGTAAATTTCCCTGTACTACCTGCAAGGCCAAAGCGATTCCCGAGCCGTGAAAACTGCGACAGAAAACTTCAACGAGTAAACTCGAGGCAGAACTCGAGGACACCGGGAGAAGGCGAGGAGATACGGACGGAAGCAGAGCTACATAGCTCGGCCAAGGCAGAAAGCTCGGCCAACAGAGGAGTATTCGGGTATGACTTGGACACGCGCGCAATCCCCTCCCGCAGCGACACGGTCGAGACAGAACAAATCAACCCGGCAAAAGGTTCACCGAGAGAAGCGCGCAGGGCAAGCAACTCCGTGCTCAATGCCGTAGACGAACTGAGGCAGACACCATCTGACGATACCGCAACATTGGGCGAGAATGCCTCATTGCTGCCCGGAAGGAAAGGCTTGTGCAGCCTGATTCCGCCGGGAGCCTCGGAGGAAGAAAGCCCGAGCAACTCCGAAGGACCGAGAGAGAGACTTCGACAAATGTATCCCATCATAGCATCGGCCGTGGCGGGAGCATCCTTCGCTCCGACAACAACTGCAAGACGAGGGAACGGCAGCTTATTTCCCTTCTTCGCCTCGAGCAACGGCGGCACCTCCTCCCCCATATCCACCACCAAACCCACACTCCCCCGCAGATTGCCCCGACACGCCTCCACAGATGATGAACAAGCCAACAGGAAATCCCGCAGGGACTCCGGCAGCAACCCACCGAGCTCCCCGATCAGAAGACGGCAATCTGCAGCCTGAGCGGCAGAAAGCTCCGGCAAAACCAGCGGAGAACACTCCAGAACCAGCAGAGTCTCCTTCGCCTCCGCCTTCTTCGGGAAGCAGAAGGGCACCTCCGCAAAACGGAGCCCGGCGGAGGGAAGCACGCAGCGGATGTGATATGCATCGTCCCTCCACCAAGCTACATCCAAAGGCACCCCCACCTCCCCGACCGAGGACAGCAAACGACCCGCAGACTCAGCCAAGCCGGCTAAACGCCCGGCACGAGCACCCAAATGCGGCGGAACAACACGCAAGGCCTGCCGCACACCGCTCAACGCAGCATTGCCGCGGACGCGCAAGAGCTCCAGTCCCTCCGGCGAAGCATAAACCCGTCCGATCTCCCCGCTCATCTCCCCCAAGGTAGCAAGCACCTCGGCAGCCTGCTCCGGTTGCTCGCTCAGGACCAGCACCAAATCTTCACCAGCGCGTCGCGACAAAAAACACAGACTCCTTCCCTCATATACCTTGCCGAGAGGAAGCAGCATATGCTTGTCAATCAAATGGCCCCGCACATCGACTCCCTCATGAGACAAGGCATAAGACTTCAACGCCTCCCCTACCCGTACGGCAAAATTCCTTTCCACGCTCTCCACGCGCACTCGCGTGCACGCGCCCGCGTCTTCCGACAACAACGATGAGCGCAAAGTCTCTGCAGAAATTCCCATGCCGGCCGCCAGGCTTCCCAGCGCCTCCTCACTCACCATGGCAGACGCAATTTCCTTTGGCAACTCCAAACAATACACATAAGGCACAACACGAGCCGGCCGCAGACGCAGCCCCCGCAATTCGCCCACCACAATATCCTCGTGATTCAGCAGCCCCATCGACTTCGTCTCCAGCGACCGACAGCAAGCAAGAAACGAATTCTCCCACATCTTCAAGCCATCCCCCTGCCCCGGTGCCGACTTCAGATGCAGAGCCACCGTCGGCAGACGCAGCCCCGCACACCGGGAAGACATAGACGACACGACCGACTCCCATGCAGCCTTGGCCATCTGTTCCCCATCCACCTCCCCCATCTTCACCCAAGCCTCCGTGACGCCCTGAGCCATCGCAGAGGCCAAGGAATCCGCGGCCTCCTCAGAGCCCAGCACCGCACGCTGCACAAGGAGAGAAACACCGGCCACCCCGGACACCCCACCCCCAGGCAGCGAAGATGTGTTCACATAAAACAGGGTATCGGCAGGCAAAGTCGACACCCTGTCCGCCCGCGCCGGCAACAGCGAGAGCACAATAATACAGCAAATGCAAATTAAACGACCAATCACTATCCCCAGTGTACCCTACTTCCGCGCACGTGTCAAACAGGAAATTACAGAAAAAGCCACCTCTGACGCTGTTTTGTATTGCTGCACCGCACATATCGTGCTACAATGCAAGCCATGTACCACGAATCGGCTTTTTTTCTGATCCCCGCTGCACTCATTGCCCCCGCCATCGGTGCTGAGTGGATGACTGATTTTGACGCCGCCAAGGCCCGGGCTGCGAAAGAAGGTAAGGCTGTGCTCATTGACTTCACGGGGTCTGACTGGTGCGGATACTGCATCAAACTGCGGCGCGATGTATTTGATAAGGATGATTTTACCGTCTACGCGAAAGATAAATTTGTTCTGTTGGAAATAGACCAGCCGCACAAGATCAAAATGCCCCCCGAAAAATTGGCTGCTAACCGAAAATTGTCGGAGACCTATGGAGTGGACGGCTACCCCACCGTGCTGGTGGTTGACAGCGAAGGCACCCTGATGGGCGGCTTCTGCGGTTATCCGGGTTCCGCTGATGAGGTACAGGATCTACTGGACAATGCCTACGACAACTTCAAAAAACTGAAGGATGCAGGCAAGGACAAAAAGCTCGAGGTACTCCGCACCATCTACGATGAGCTGGATGAGGATCTGCAAGAGTGCGCTGACAGCCTGCGCCGCGCCATTGTTGCCGCCGATCCGGAGGATAAAGCAGGACTTCGCAAATCCATGGCCGCTAAAGAGGAACGCCGGGGCATTCTGAATGAGCTGCACGAGGCCCCTACCCCACAGCGCTGCCTAGAAATTATTGATGTCCACCTCCCCGGAATTTCTGCAGAAAACCGCACAGGCCTGCTTGCAATGAAGGAACTCATTCTGTTGAATACAGCCCGCAGCGTGGATGATGTTATTAAAGCGCGCGATACCATTGCCACTGCGCTGGAAACCGAGAAAGACCCGAAGGTCATTGCTGCTATCCGCAAGAATATCGAGGAGCGTTACAAGGATCCGGCCGGGACGCTGCGACTTATCCGCGATGATGAAGAAGAGGAGGAAGAAGAGACCGAGCTGGAAGCGTCTCAACCCACGCCCGCTGCTCAACAGGAAGCACCGGAGCAGAAGTTAAGCTGGGAGACGGATTTTGAGGCCGCTGCCCAACGCGCCGAGCGAGAAGGCAAGCTGCTGCTGGTGGAGTTTACGGGATCCGACTGGTGCGGTGCGTGCATGCAGATGCACCGCAGTGTGCTGGACAAACCGGAGTTTGCCGATGAAATTCGCCCCGGCTTCATTCCCGTCTGCTTGGATTATCCCCGCAAAACGAAGCAACCTGCCGAGCTAAGGAAGCAGAACAGCGAGCTCGCCCGTCGCTTTGCTATCCAGGGCTTCCCTACTCTGCTGGTACTCACCCCCTCCGGGGAGCTTTGCGGAGGCTTCGCCGGTTGCCGCACTCGGGTACAGGATGTGCTGGACATTCTCGATGAGGCCCGGCGCTCTGCCGACAAACTGAAGAAGTCTGCCTCCCTGCCTCCGCAGGAACGCCTGGCCATTCTTGTAGAGCTCTACCGCGCTCTCCCGGAGGCCCTGCGTCCGACCGCCGCAGCCCTCCGCAGCGAGATTGCAGCCCTTGACCCACAGGACACCGCCGGCATCGCCCGAGAGGAGTCTGTGCTGGCCGAGCAGGAACGCATCAATACCCGCATGGCAGGCATCCGCAGCCCCGAGGAACGACTCCTCGTTCTCGAAGAACTGCTTCGCTCGGCCCACAAGGAGAACCTGGCCATGCTGTATGACCTGCAGGAAAATGCCCTGCTTGCCACCGCTACCTCAACCGAGCATGTTGCCCGCGCCGAACAAGCCGCCCTCCTCGCAGCGGAATCACTCCGCATCCTCAACCCCGACCGCTCCGAGCGAGCCAAGAAAGAAGCCCTTGCCCGCTACGCAGACAAAGCCGCCACCCTCCGCGAGCTCAACGAGCTCCGTGCCAAGCACCGCCCGGATCGGTGACCAAGGAATTCGGTCTGAATACTATTTAGATGCGGTGTGTTTATTAAATTTCAGCCGACAAAAAAGCCTGAAGGGCAACAAACGAGGGAAGGCCCACCTCTTAAAATTCGGAGAAACGGCTCTTTGATATTTGAAAATACGGACGAGTCGCCGGATCCACGAAACAGACCACCAACGATCACGCAGACGACAAGCAGCAATACGGCGGTTTACACACTCCTTGTATTGCAACAGTTGTTCCGGTGAAAAATCCGATAAACCTTCCTCCTTTTCGGCACGTTCAATGGCACGTAAATTCTCCAACTCAGTTGCAAGCTCAAAGGCAGCATATCGGGTCATGAACAGCTCATGCTCACAGTACCCATTGTAGTCCCACACCCGCTCCCGATTGAGAATATTTCCGGCGTGACTGCGGTAATGACACGCTATCTCTCTGCTACCGAGAATAGGCCCGCTGAGAACCGAGCGAGTTTGAAGCGGCGGGTCCTGAGCAAAACGTTGATGATTGTCCTCTGCAACCAATTTTTTCCACTTGCCACGCAGTAAACATGTTCTGGTAGCCATAGCACAACCATACGCCGAAATTCTACCGGCGTCCGCGCATTGATTCAAGACTCTCTCCTGTGGAGTGTGGAGATAAAGCTCCTGAGGTGCAACATTGTAATCGAAAAAGCCGTAACTCATATACCCCCACAAATTCCCATGAGAATCCATCTGACGAGCAGATAACATAATCATTACCACATCAGGATAGTCCCGTATCAGTTCAGCCGTTTTTTGCAGTCTGTCAGGACACTGAACATCATCACCATCCAGCAGAATAACCCACTCATATTTGGCGGCAGCATAGCCGGCATCAGTTGCCCCGGCAACACCTTTGTTCTCAGCCAACCTGACAATTTTCACTTCAAGATGACTCGATGATTCAGCTATTGTCTTCTCAATGAGCTCCACGGAATCGTCCGTCGAGGCATCATCGACAATGATCAACTCCATGGGGCCGTCATATTTCATGGAGAGAGCTGATCTCACAGCCTCCTGAATGAAATTATGCTGGTTATAGCAGGTCATCACCATGCTGAAACCCGGTAATTGTTTGGTGTCCATCGTTATTTATATTGTTGTCAGCGAAGGAAGAGGCGGAGAATAAAGCGTTTGAGGGCGGTGTAGGGTTGGTAGCGGAAAGGGAGGTCGAGAGAGAAGCCGCGTTGGAGGATGGACTTGTAGTGGGTGAAGGTGTCGAAACCGGCTTTGCCGTGGTAGGCACCCATTCCGCTGTCACCGACGCCGCCGAAGGGGAGATTAGGGACAGCGAGGTGGACAACGGTATCGTTGATGCAGCCACCGCCGAAGTGGAGAGAAGAGAGAAGTCGGTCGCGGGTCGATTTCTCCGATGTAAAGATGTAGCAAGCCAGAGGACGTGGGCGGGAGAGCACGAAGTCCTCGGCCTCGGAAAGATCGCGGAAGGGGAGAAGGGGCAAAATAGGCCCGAAAATTTCCTGCTGCATGCAGGGAGAATCCGGGGTCACCCTGCCCAGCAGAGTCGGCTCGATACGCAGAGACTCGGCATCCCCCTTGCCACCGAGTAGAACCTCCGAGCCGTCCATCAGCCCCATCAGCCTGTCAAAATGACGCTTGTTGACAATATGCGTATAATCTGACGCCGCCAGAGGCTCCTTACCGAGCATAGACTGAACCTCCTCACAGAAAGCCCGAGTAAAAGACTCCAGCACGCTCTCGTGAACCAAGGCATAATCCGGGGCCACACAGGTTTGGCCGGCATTCAGCACCTTACCGAAAGCAATACGCCGCGCCGCCAAGCGAACATCGGCCGTAGCATCGACAATACAGGGACTCTTCCCGCCCAGCTCAAGCGTCAGGGGCGTCAGGTGCTCCGCTGCGGCCTTCATCACGATTTTCCCGATAGCCGTGCCGCCCGTGAAGAAAATGTAATCAAAACGCTGCTCCAGCAAACGCATGCAAACCTCCGGACCACCCTGCACCACCGCCACATGATCCGGCTTGAAGACCTCACCGAGCAACTGCGCCGTGGCCTCCGCCGTTGCAGGCGCCAGCTCCGAGGGTTTCAGCACGCAGGTATTTCCGGCAGCAATGGACGCAATCAAGGGATCCAGGGCCAACAAAAGAGGGTAATTCCACGGACTCATCACCAGCGTGACACCGTAGGGCTCCGGCACCACTCGACACTTTGTCGGGAACTGCGCCAAGGGACACCCCACCCGCCGGGGCTTTGACCAGCGCTTCAGGCTCCCGATGGCCTCCCGAAGGCTCCCGAGCAGCAGCCCAATCTCCGCCATATAGGCCTCCGTGGCACATTTTCCCAAGTCCTGCTTCAGCGCATCCTGCAAACGCCCCTCGGAACGCAGCAAGGCTTTCCGCAGACGCTTCAGACAGTCGATTCGGTAAGCGGGATTCAGCGTAACCCCGGTGCGAAAAAAAGCACGCTGGCGCTCAACAATCGCGTTCATGTCAGTAAGCAGCATTCAAAATATCCAATATCTCCGTCTCACCGGCAGCACGAGGATTGACGATAATTGCGCCGTCATTCACCGCCACCTCTGCCACACGAGCAAAAGCATCCTTGGACACCCCCGCCTCATGCAAGGAGCGCGGCAGACCCGTCAGCTCGGACAACTGAGCAGACAGGTCCTCCACCGCAGCAATGGCAGCCCCGGCCCGTTCTGCCACCGGCATGCCCTCCGCCGCCTCACGCCCCACCAGATGAGGCAGCAAAGCAGCATAGGAAGAAGCAATCTTCGGCAAGTTGTAGCGCATCACATGCGGCAGCAGAATCATCATCGCGATGGCGTGCGGCACATGGCAGACGCCGCCTAAAGCGTGCCCGATAGCATGCACCAGCCCCACCATCGAGTTAGAGAACGCGATCCCCGCCATCGTGCTACCCAGAGCCATGGCATAACGCGCCTTCTTATCCGAGCCGCAGCGCGTTGCCTGAACAATATTCTGCGTCAGAAGCTCCATAGCAGCCGTGGCATAAGCAGTGGAAAGCGGGTTGGCCTGCAGACAGGTAGCTGCCTCGATGGCATGCGTCAGGGCATCCATACCGGTGCTCGCTGTAGCCTTCGGCGGCAGGCTCTCCGTCATCACGGGATCCAACACAGCTACATCCGGCTCCACATAGGGGGAAAGGAACTCCATCTTGACCTGAGTCTCATCGTTACGAATGACAGCCACCCCCGTACACTCCGAACCCGTCCCACAGGTCGTGGGAACGGCGATGAACGGGATATCCCGTCCCTTGGGCAAACTCTCGAAACCGCTGATACTCAACAAATCATCCACCTCCTGCGATAGCACCAAGCGCACCCCCTTGGCTGTATCCAGCACCGAACCACCACCGACCGCAACCAAAGCATCGCAATGCAGGTCACGGTAGTAGGCTGCAATACGGTTGACAACAGCCAGCGAGGAATCAACGGGAATATCCGTAAAACCGCCCGCAGGCGAGCATCCCTCCGCCTCCATGGCCTGCACCACGCGACGCAGCGTGCCGATGCGGTTCAGCACAGCATCCGACAGCACCAAGGGCCGCGACGCCCCCAGCTGTTTCAGTTCCCAAGCAATGCGAGAGAGAGCTGTCTCACCGCACAAAAGTTTGACACCGTTATGAAACTCAAAGTATGGATTATTCATATTTTTTATAGCGGAAGGAGAGGAAACCCAGCAACATGCGACCATAGAGGCGCAACGCACAGACCTCACGGCGCGGCACGTCCGTCAGAATACGTCGCGTGATGAAACGCGGGAAGAGGTAACTCTCCACCAAATCAACCAGACGTGCCAAAATCATCACCTCACCCAAGTCACCACGCACCGTGAAAGCATGGCGCGCATAGGCCTGCGGCACACTCATCGCCCCGCAGAAGAGCCGGAAAGACAGAGGCAGAGATTTAATACTCAAGGTGTTCGCCGACTCCGCTGCCTTTGCCAAACGCAACAGACGTCCACCCCTCCACTGAACAAAAAGAGAAGGCCCACCCACACAGGTATGCACGGCGAACGCCAGCCCCTCCGGCATGCGGGAGAACTCCCGGGCAGCGCGGCTATCCAAGCACGGCAGCTCAGCCATCGCTGCATGCAACACCCGCAGCACTACGGCCACCGTGCATCGCTGCAATCGTTGCTTCATGCTCATGAACTCCGGGGGTCAGTGTTGCTCCCGCTGCGCCGCCGCACGGGTCAGGCGATCCATCATCGCACAGCCCAGACCGGTTTTCGGCAGCTCCTCGGCAATGATCACATCGACATTCTCGCACTCATCCATGGCACGCATCACGGCGAACAGACGCACCGCCGCCTCCGCCAAGCGTCCACTACCGGGGGAAAGAGGCATCACTTCCTCCCAGCAGTCCAAGGCAGCCAACGGCGAGTCCCCCTGGTAGGTAATCAGACCGTAACGCACCCCCTCCTGCGGCTCGAAGGGAGCCTTGGGATCATGCAGCACGAGTAACTTATTCGGCGCGTAGTGACTCTTGAGCTGCCCCGGCGCATTGGGAACAGCAGAAGGCGCATTCTTACCGGGCTTCAACACACGGCAGATACGGCGGATCCGCTCCACGGTTATCGGCCCCTCCCGCAGCAGGCGGACGGCAGGCTTACCCTTGTCATCCAAGCAAGGCATCAGAATCGTACTCTCCAGCCCCTCTGAGCAAGCCCCGGCATCCAGCACCAGAGGAATGGCGCCCCCCAACTCCTTGAGCACCGCCCCTGCACTCGTGGGGGAGATATGCCCGAAGCGGTTGGCACTGGGCGCGGCGATGGGGTGCTCCAGAATGCGGCTGATGGCACGCATAGCAGGATGCGACGGCACGCGGCAGGCCACGGTCGGCAGCCCGCTCGTGACAATATCCGGTACGCAGCTCTTGCGCGGCAACACCAAGGTCATCGGCCCCGGCCAAAACTCCTTTGCCAACGCCGCCACCGTATCCCGCAGCTCGTCCGGGACCTCGGTAATATCAAACACCGCCTTCAGGTGCGGCAGATGGCAGATCAGCGGATCGAAAGTCGGGCGCTCCTTCACGGCGAACACCTTGGCCACGGCCTCGGGATTGAAAGCATCCGCGGCCAAGCCGTAAACTGTTTCCGTGGGCACCGCCACAAGCTCCCCCGCCTGAAGCAGACTCGCCGCCTCGCGATACACGGCGCGGCAGTCCTCCAGCGGGTCGATTTCGATTACTCGCGTTTCCATGCCCCCAGTATACGCCCGCGCGGCGTCAAAGTCAACCGCAAACGCCCCATGCCGCGCTTTCTGCCTTGCCAAGCCGCAGTTTTTGATGTATCATCGGGGCGTATGAGCACCTTATTCATCGAATACCCCAAGTGCACCACCTGCAAAAAGGCCCGCAAATGGCTGGAGGGCAAAGGCGTCCCCTTCGAGTCGCGCCACATCGCGGAGCAAGCCCCCACGGCCGAGGAACTGCGCGGCTGGTGGAAATCCAGCGGTCTGCCCCTGCGCCGTTTCTTCAACACCTGCGGCATGAAGTACCGCGAGCTCGGGCTGGCGGCCAAACTGCCCACCATGAGCGAGGACGAGATGCTGCAGCTGCTCAGCAGCGACGGCATGCTTGTCAAGCGCCCCCTGCTCGTCACGTCCTCCGCTGTCATCCCCGGCTTCAAAGCCGAGGCTTGGGAGGACGCGCTGCATTAAGCGGCCGCTTTTTCATTGACTCTGCCTGTTTTTTGCGGTAGAATGGCCAACATGAGCCATTCAGCAAAAACAGGTAGAGCATGGTTATTAGCCATATTTTCCATCGCCGGGACGGCGCAGGCAATTATCCCCGCGCCGCAATCGGTCGGGTCGAGCCCTCTTCCCACGGTTCCGGGGGCCTACACCATTTCCCCGGACGGCGAAGTGACAGCGGCGGATAGGGCGGGGCTCTTCTACGCTGAATGCACCCGACGCCAAGGCGGAGCGGCTGCGGCGGACTTTCCCCGCTACTCGTGGCGCGGGTTGCATCTCGATGTCTCCCGCCACTTCTTCCCGGCGCAGGAGGTACGCCGCCTGCTCGACATCATGAGCGAGCTGAAGCTCAATTATCTGCACATGCACCTGACCGACGGGCCGGGTTGGCGGCTGGAAATCAAACGTTATCCCAAGCTGACCGAGGTAGGAGCTTGGCGCCTAGACCTCACCCACCTGCCCTGGGACTGGCCGCAGAACCGCATCGGCCGGGGGCACGGCAAAGACTACGGCGGATTCTACACGCAGGAGGAGTTCCGGGAGCTGGTGGCCTACGCCGCCGAGCGTCACATCACCATCGTACCGGAGGTGGACTTCCCGGGGCATTCCTATGCCACCCTCGTCTGCTACCCGGAGCTCGCCCTACCCGGCTTCGACCCCATGACCAACGGCTTCCGGGGACGCGACTGCCTTGACCTGCAGAACCCGCTCACCCTGAGCTTCGCCAAGCATGTGCTGGATGAGCTGATGAGCCTGCTGCCCCCCGGCACCCCGATTCATCTGGGCGGGGACGAAGTGGAAACCGACTGCGCAACGCACGAACAGCAACGCGTCTGGATGCAGCAACTGGTAGATTATACCAACGAACGCGGCTACCCGGCCGTCACTTGGGATGAAGCCGCCCTCTGCGGCGTTCGCGGCCAAACCGTCATGATGTGGCACACCGATGTCCTGCCCCGATTGCTTGACACCGGCCTACCCATCATCCTCTGCCCCAACTCGCATTTCTACTTCAACTTCCCGCAAAACAACACCCCGCAGGAAACCGCCGGACGGGAGGACACTCCCATCATCACGGAACGCGATGTCTTTGACTACTCCGCACCCGACCACCCGCAAATTCTGGGCCTGCACGCCACCCTGTGGTCGGAGCATATCGTCACACCCCAACAACTGCATCACATGGCCTTTCCCCGCGTCTTTGCCCTCGCAGAGCGTGCCTGGGGCTCCCCCCGCCGCCCCTTCGACCAGTACCGCCGCGATGCCGCCCGACTGGCCGAGCAACTGGGCATTCAGGACAAGGAATAACGAGAGGACATCCGCCCCCATCAATCACGGAAGAGGTGGCGATTCCGAATGCAGTAGTTGGCACCGCTCCACAGGGTGAGGATGAGGCTGGCCCACATCAACACCTGAACACAGACGAAACCGGAAAAACCGGTAGAAAGGCATCGGAAGGGCTGCGGGGTGTTGCTGCCGTAGGTGAGCCCCACCAAGGCCGTGATGCAATAGGTAAGCTGGGCCGCAGTCTTCCATTTGCCCAGTCGATCTGCCGCCATAATGACGCCGCGCGCAGCAGCCATCTGCCGCAAACCGGTCACCAAGAACTCGCGGAAGATGATGAGCACGGTCACCCAGAAGGGGCACACGCCCACCGCCGTCAGGTAAATGAAGGCGGTAGAGACCAGCATTTTGTCCGCCAGAGGGTCAATCAGTTTGCCGAGATTCGTCACCGAGTTGAGCCGACGGGCCAAATAGCCGTCCAGAAAATCCGTGATGGCTCCCACGACAAAAGACCAAAGGGCCAAGCATATAAAGGCATCCGCCGGGGAAAAGTATCCGGAGAATGCGGGGGGATGCTGGATGAGGGCCGAGCCGGAGGAACCTATGCCGGTCATCGAGACGGCGTAGGCAAAAACAAAGACGAGCAGAATGCGGACGAGAGTGATACAGTTCGGCAGATTAAGCATCGGTGCCACTACTTTAGCCCCTGCGGGGGCAGGAAGCAAGCCCAAATTAAGACTGCATGCGGAAAATAGTTTCCCTGCGTGACACAATCTCGGCTTGCACTTCGGGCAAAACGTGATATAGTGGGAGACATGAATTCCTTCCGCATAGCCATCTTGAGCATTTTGATTGCCGCTGTCGGCATCATGGGGGTCGTCGTCTACATGACTATCCCGAGCATGAAGGATCGCAAGACGGAGTACGACAACAGCCGAGCCGATCGCGAACGTCGCGAGCGCCAGGAGGCCGAGGCGACAGAGGAGGTGACACCCAAACCGGCGGAGGACAGCGCGCTGGCCCGTGCCCGCGCCGAGCACAGGGAGGCCGCCGAGCGGCGGGAGCAGGAGGTCAACAACACAGAAGAGCAGCTTGCCCTTGAATCCGGCCTGCGTAAGGAGCGCGAGGCCCGCAGTCGTCAGGCTGCCGAGGAAGCCGCAGCTCCCACTGCACTCGGGCTGGTGCAGAGCTACGATACCAACTGGAACATCATCACCGTCAAGAGCGTGACGGATAAGCTGCCCGACAAGGGCACCCTGCTGGCTGTGCGTCGGGAGGGCCTCATCGTTTGCGAGGCCACGGTGACCAACGTGGAGCCGGAGGTCGATGCTTTTACCGCCGAGATGCGCTATACGGATCAGAATAACAACGGCGAGGATCTGAACACCAACAACACGCCGGTTCCGGGGGACCAGGTTATCCTCTTCCCGGGGGCGTCTGACAGCGGTTTATCTCTGCCGGGCAACAGTACTTCCGGAGGCAGTACGGAGGACGCGCTGCCGACCATTGATGCCACTCTGGTACCCGTTCCCTAACACTTTTCCCCATGTTTGAGCAAACTCCCACCTTCTCATTCGAGTTCTTCCCCCCCAAGACGGCGGAAGGAGCGGAGGCTCTGTTACAGACGGTGCTGCGCCTGCAGGAGTTCCGCCCCAGTTTTGTGAGTGTTACCTACGGAGCCGGCGGAAGCTCGCGGGAGTATACCCGCAACGTGGTGCATGCCATCCAGGAGCGCGGCATTCCCACCGTACCGCACCTCACCTGCGTGGGTCACACGGAGGAGGAGCTGGAGCAGGTGTTGGATGGGTATATCCGCGCCGGTGCGCGCGCTATCATGGCTCTGCGGGGTGATCCCCCGCGCTACGGCAACTATGATCCGAGCCGCGATGCTTTCCGCCACGCCTCCGAGCTCGTTCGTTTCATCCGCCGCTGGGAGGACCGGCAGCATTTGGATCGGCGTCTTACCATCGGTGTGGCCGGTTTCCCGGAGGGGCATCCGGAGTCTCGCAATCGTATCCGCGAGATGGATTTCCTGAAGGCTAAGCTGGATGAGGGGGCGGACTACATCTGCACCCAGCTTTTCTTCGATAATCACAATTTCTTCGACTATCGCGATCGCTGTCGCCTGATGGGCATCAATGTGCCGATCATTGCCGGCATCATGCCCGTCATCACCATCTCCGGTATGAACCGCATGGCAGACCTTTCCTCCGGCACCAATTTCCCGGCACGCCTGCTGAAGGGGATGCTGCGCGCCGGCGGTGACCGCGAATCCATCGAGCGCATCGGTATCAACTACGCAAGCTACCAGTGCAGCGAGCTGCTGGATGCTGATGTGGACGGCATTCACTTCTACACGCTGAACAAGTCCAAGGCAACCCTCAGCATCTACAAAAATCTCGGAATCAATAACTACTTCGATGTGGACCGCATCCACATGATGAACGACATTTACAAAAATTCAGGCAACATATGACAAACAAGAACGATGAGGACATCCGCCCGCTGTCTCCGGAGGAAATCAAGGCCATCGGCGAGATTGAGCTCGGGCCCTCCAAGCACGAGATCTTTCTGAATCAGCACTACAAGAAGCTGATGTGGGGCGGTATCGGCCTGGCCTTGCTTGCCGGCTCTCTCATAGCCTATTTCTCACACCGGAAGGACATGCGCCGGGAGGCCGCTGCCTTGGTGATGGAATGCGTGAATCCGCAGGGCAAAGCGGCGCAGAATATGCAGTTCGATGCCACCTCGCTGGAACAGTTGCAGCGTGACTATGAGACCACCCCGGCGGCGGCTACCGGCCACCTGCTGCGTGGGCTTCTTCTGTTGCGCGGCGACAAGCCGGAGGAGGGTGTAGCCTACCTGCGTGAGCATGTCATCGGTGCTGAAGATGCCGAGCTGCTGGCGCCCCGTGCCATGGCGGCCATCGCTACCCAGTATGTGCGTGACGGTAAGACCAAGGAGGCCACGGCCGCTTGGCAAGAGCTGGCGGACACCCCCGGTCACGGGTTCCGGGCGCTGGCTTACCTGAACCTCGGGGACATCGCCCGGGAGCTCGGGGACACCGAGGCGGCGCGCCGCGCCTACACCAAGGCACAGGCGGAATGCGAGACGAGCACGCTGGTGCGCAACAAGGTGATCGAGGAGCGCTTGCTGATGCTGGGGGTGGATGCTCCCAAGCACGTCAAGCCGCAGCCGACAGAGGCCCCGACCGACACCCCGGCGCCCGCAGCCAATCCGTTCGCGCAGCCTGCGTCATCCTCGCCTTTCGGTGATCTCACCACTCCTTTCGGCAATAAATAACCGAACAAACTCATGAGCATCTATCAGGACCACTTTGCGGGGCTCTCGGAGCTGGAGCGTCTGGCGGCCATGGCAGCAGACCCCGAGCGTGTGCACGAGCTGGGGGCGGATCAATGGCCCCTTGCGATGATGGCCTGCGGCCTGATGACTTGCAACGATGAGACAAAGCGAGCAGAAAATAACCGCATCTACGGTATTTTCATAGAGAAATGCCCCGTAGCAGCTCGTCGGGGCAGCCTGCCCAACCTGGCGCGCTTCATTACGGGGCGCAAGGGCGAGGGCTGGCAGGCCTTGCTGCCCTACGCGGGGGTGGAGCAGGATGCGGCCACGGCGGCCAAGGCGGCCTTGCTCATTGCTACCTTGGCAAAGCCGGATAAGGATACACCCCTGGCCGGTGTCCGTGCAGTTGTGGATCTGTTATGCCATGCAGAGTCCTGCACGGTCGGCCCGCTGATTGCGGTCCTCAGTTTAGCGGATATGCGGGTACTCCCCCTGTTGCGTCCCCTGCTTGCCCTGCCGCAGGAGCGTCTGGCCGAGCTCATCTCCCCCCTCTCCGGCGCGGCAAACCGACTCTCCTGCACTTGGCTGGCGGAAGTCGTAACGACCTACCCGGCACTGGCCCCCACCGTGGCGGCGGCACTGGCCCGCCTGCTTGCCAAGGCCCCCACGGTGCTGGATGTCGCCATGCCCATCCCCACCTGGGCCTACACCACCCCCGCTCCCCAGCCCCTCCACGGCTGGACCCCGGCGGAATACTACGCCCGCCTTCTCCCCACCCTCTCTCCCCTTCTCTCCCCGGAGCAACTCTCCCTCCTCCGCACAGCCTGCCGAGTCTCCTGATCCCCTTCCCCACACGTCTTCGTAGTTCAATGGATAGAACGGCCCTCTCCTAAAGGGCAGATGCGGGTTCGATTCCCGCCGAGGATAGCCTTTTCCCCGTGGCAAAAACCACGGGGATTCTGTTTAGGGCCCGGCCCCTCCTACGAGAACAGGGAGGCGAGTTGGTAGACGAGGACGGCGGCGAGGAAGCCGATGAGGTTGAGGGAGAGGAATTGGAGGATGGTGAAGAGGCGGCTACCGGTTTCTTTGAGCACGACGGCGACGGTGCCGAGGCACGGAAGAGCGAGGAGGGCGAAGGTCATGATGCCGAGGGCGCGGGGGATGTTGTAGTGGGAACGGATGGCTTGTTTTTTGAGGGCTTCCTCATAGGCCTGCTTTTGCTCGGGAGACATCCCCTGCGCGGCGGCGGGAGAGGGTTCGGCCTTGAAGAGGATGCAGAGTTGGGTCACCAGCAGCTCCTTGGCGGAGAAAGCGCCGATCATGGCCGAATTGGCCTGCCAGTCCATGCCGGCAAACTGCGAGATCGGCTCGAAAATGCGCCCGACGCGGGCCGAGTAGCAGGACGGATGCGCGACCTCGGTTTCCCCCTGCTCATTATATTGCAGAGGGAAGGTGTTGAACACCCAGAGAAGGATACTGCCGAAGAGGATGAACGTGGCCGCTTTCTTAAGATAACCGCTCGCCTTCTCCCACACGCTGAGCAGATAACTGCGCCAGCGCGGAAGGCGGTAAGACGGAAGCTCCATGATGAATAACTCATCATCGCCGCGGAAAATGGTACTCTTGAGCAAGCGAGCGATGAGCACCGCCATCGCCACGCCCAGAATATACAGCCCCCACAGTGTGAGGGTGCGCCAAGCCGGCGGAACAAGCGCCTGAATGATAAGCGTAAAGACCACCAGACGCGCCGAGCAATTCATGAGCGGCAGCACAAAGATGGTCGCCAAGCGATCCGTTCTGCTCTCGATACTCCGCGTCGAAAGCACAGCCGGCACATTGCAACTGAAGCCCAACAGCATGGGAATGAAGCTCTTGCCGTGCAAGCCCATCTTGTGCATGAAACGATCCATGAGGAAAGCCGCCCGCGCCATGTAACCCGTAGACTCCAACAGGGACAAACAAGCGAACAGAATCACAATGGTCGGCACAAAACTGACCACGCCCCCCGCGCCGCCGATGATGCCCCGCGTAACAAGTGACTGCAGGAGCGGGTGGCCCGAGAGCAAAGGCCCGACCTGCCCGGAAAGCCAGTCAAACCCCGCCTGCACCGCCTCCACCATGGGATTACCCAGGGTAAACGAGATGTAGAATATCAGGAACATGATACCCACAAAAAACAACATACCGAAATAGCGATGCGTCAACAGACGGTCCAGCGCCAGCGTCATCATCCGCGCATCCTGAACGGAAGCACGGCCGCTGAGCACCTCGCCCACCAAACCGTGGATCACACCGTATCGCTTATCCGTCAGCAGCTCCGCAGGCGTGGTACCGAACTCCCGCTCCAGGGTATCACGGCAATCGTTCACAATCCGGAGGAAACGCTGCCCCTTCTCGCCGTGGTGGGTAAAATGCGCGATCATCTTACTGTTTCCCTCCAACAAACGGGACGCAATGTAAGAGGTAGGCTCATCGTGAGGGGGGAATTCCCCCGACTCATAGGCATGCGTCAACAAATGGAAGATGCGATCCACCGCCTCGCCGTACTCCGGGCGGCGAATCGTACCCGTCTGCATCTTGTCATAGCAGGTTGCCCCGATAATCGAACGCAGCTTACGGATGCCCTGACCGTGGAAAGCATCCGTTCTCACCACCATCACACCTATCAGTTCCTCCAGACGTCGGGTATTGAAAGACAGCCCCGCGTGCATGGCCACATCTGCCATATTCAGCACCAACAGCACCTGCCAACCGAAATGCCAGAGTTGCAGGGTGAGGTAGAGCTGGACATCGAGATTCGTGCTGTCAACCACGCTGATAACCAGCTTGGGGCTATGGCGAGTGAGGCAGTGCATGGTGAGCGCCTCCTCCGGCGAATTCTCCCCGAGGCGATACACCCCCGGCAGGTCAATGAGATCCACATCCCCCTGCTCGGTATGCAATACCTCATGCACCTCCTCCACCGTCATACCGACGGGACGATTTGTACCCGTGAGGCAGTTAAAAAGCGACGTCTTACCGCTGTGCGGCGTCCCCAACAAAATAGCTTGCGGAAGTTCACTCATGGCAGGTTGAAGAAACGGAGCAAACACGAATGAGGGCGGCCTCGCTGCGGCGGAGAACCACCATGGAACCCTGCACGGAAAGCAGCATGGGACCACCGAAAAGAGCCTGCTCATGCACGGTAACAACAATACCGCGCACAAGGCCGTAGTCCGCGAAGCGATTGATGAGATCCTGATCCCCCGAAGCGACGGAAACGACACGCCCGCTCTGCCCCACGGCGAGCTCCGCGAGCGACACCTCCCGCCCCGGAGGCAGGGAACCGGAGCAGCCACGGCACCCCGGCGAACAGCAAGCACCGCATCCCCGCGAGAACCGCCGCACCAAGGAATCCAACCAACGCAACCACCGACCGCGCCTGCACCTGCACTTCATGCGCCCAGTATAGCACAAAACACCCCACCCGCAAGCTCAAAACGCGCCGAAAAGCGACAAAAGTACGCCCATACTGACACATATGCAACGGAAAAGGCTTGCACGCTCCCGCCCCGGCGTGTTACCATGCCGCCGTGATGAAACCACGCAATCTGCTGCGCCGGTTGGGTCGCATCCTGCCGAGAGCCCTGAGGCTCCTGCTCCTGCGGCGCTACATGGCCCGACACCACTACCCCTGCGCCGATACCTGGGCCCCGGGGGAATCCGGGGAATTCTCCTTCACCAACGCGAGCGAGCGGACACCCCTGCGCCTGCGCGGTTGGGTACACCGCCCCGACGGACAACCCAAGGGCACCGTATTTCTGCTGCACGGCTTCCTGAGCTGCGCCGCCGCGAAAATCAAGGAAGCCCGCTTGTTTTCCCGCGAATGCGGCCTGGTCTGCGTGGCCTGGGATGCACGCGCCCACGGGAGCAGCGATGCAGCCGTGCCTACCTTCGGCCCGCAGGAGGTGGGCGATGTGAGCGCGGCCCTGGAGAAAGCATCGGCCATGGGGCTGCCGCGCCCCTTCATCCTCTACGGCACCTCCATGGGCGGCATGGTAGCGCGCTGCGCGGCGCGGTGTCTGCCGCAGATAGACGGCGTTATCAGCTCCCACGCCCCCGGCAGTCTGCGCGATCTTCTGGAACTGACCCCCATGACCCCGACGGAGCGCATACTGCTGCGAGATGTGCTTCTGTGCGGCGAATACGGCTGCGAAATCGAGGACTGCGGCGACCCCGCCAACATGCCCGTACAGCGCGGTTGCAATCCTTTTGTCCTGGCTGTTTCCGGGGAAAAAGATTGCTATTGCGAGGAGCGCATGCGCGCCGCGTTTATGACCTGGCCGGGAGAAAAGGCCTATAACGTCTTTCCCGGAGCAACAAAGTCCCGCTGCATCCGTTATGTGTTTCCCCATACGGGGCATCCCGGTGGTCCGGACCCCATCAGCTACGAGCAGCCGGAGTACCCGCGCCTGCTGAAGGAAGCCGTTGAGCGCATTCTGGCCGAGCACAAAGGCCGCTAATCCGTTGCCTCCAGAGCCTCGACAATGGGGATGCGGCCGTTCCACGCCGTCACGGAGCCACTGATACCGTCCGGCGAATGCGGTGTGTAGATCAAGCTCCCTCCCGCGGCCTCCAGGATAATACGCGCCGCCGCGAAATCCCACAGATTGATACGGTTCTCAACGTAGGCATCCATGCGACCCGCGGCAATATAACAAAGAGACAGAGCCGCAGAACCCAGAATGCGGATCTTGCGAACCCGCCGGGAAATACAGGCAAAACGGCGTATCCCCTCCTCCCCGGAGCCGTCATGTGTACCATGGCCGATAAATACGACGGCCTCGGACAAGGCAGCGCGGCCAGAGACGTGGATAACCGATCCGTTCAAGCGGGCCTCCTGCCCCGCCACGGCACAGAAGCACTCGCGCTGCATGGGGTCGTACACACAACCCAGCAACGGTTTACCGTACTCGTACAATGCCACGCTGACGCAAAAGAGCGGGAGGCCGTAGAAATAGTTTACCGTGCCATCGAGAGGGTCAATGATCCAAACACGCTCGGCGGATTCAACATCTCCCTGCGTCCCCTCCTCTCCCAAAACGGCATCCTGCGGAAAACGACGCTTCAACATATCCGTGATGATGTCCTGCGTCTCGCGGTCCAGTCGAAGTTTAACATCGTGCAGATACTCGGCATCCACCTGCTTGGCGGAAGAGAAATGCGCTGCCAGGAATTCACCCGCCGTACGGGCAGCCTGCTGCGCTACCTGCAACTGTTCATATACATCCGTCATTTCTTCTTCAATATTTCGCGTGTGCGGGCCAGAACATCCTGCGCCAGGAACTCCGAGGCTCGAACGGCCAAGTTACGCAGGATGGGGTCGGACATCATCGGATTGTTATCATCGAAGCCCATCCAGACAAAAACCGCGGCTGCCTTGTCCCGGAAAAGCATGGTCCACACCCCGCCGTTTTCGCGGAGGGTAACACACATTTTCACAGGCTTTCCCTCCTCTGCCACAAAGGGAGCCATGAGAGCTACGGAGGAAGCGCTCTCTCGGCGGATATACTCAGGGGCCTTCTCCTGCGGGCAGGCATAGACCATGCCGCCCCGGCGATTCCAAATCGTGCGCAGCAGGGAGATTCTGTAACCGCGCCCGCGGTTCTGAATATCAAAAAGCAAACGCGCCAGATCAAGAGCACGAACGGAAAACACGCCATTATACAAATCGTTCTCCTTATCCGGTGGGGGCAGCTCGGCATCCAAGCCCAGGGACTCATAGAATGCCTTCACCACGCTGTAGCCCACATGAGAACCTGTCTGAACAGGGTCATCCGAGACGATATAGTTAGAAGATCCCGGCTGACTGGCAGCACAGAAAAGCAGCGGCGACGCAGCGCGCCCCGGGACGATACGACGCTGCCAGCGGTCAATGCCGTCCAACGCACTGCGGCCACCCACTACCGCCAGAACGTTACCGCGGGAACCGTTACGTGCATCCACCACCAGGACGCTGCATTGCAACAGACCCTTCATGTCGTTATCCTCATTGCGTGCCCGGAGCGCGGCGGGGCGTCGGGCTGTCAGAAAGTACTTGCGCTGAATATCTGCTACCGCTTTATCTCGGCTCAGATAGGGCTCCCACGCTTTCGGGAGCGGGCTCTTCATTTCCACGGCGGCGGCGGCTGTCTCCACGGCAGACTCCACGTATTGCTGCAGAGGTAACAATAAATTCGACACAACGGAAACACCGGCGCTGCCGTCCTCCAACACTCCCTGCAAGGCTTCAAGCTCACGATGAGCCCACATCGTTGCGTAGGAATACTCCACGGCCGAACTCCCGCCCTTCCCCTCCGCACACAGGGAGATGGGGGTCTTCCGCGCCGCATCTGCCTCCTCCTCTCCCAGAGAACCGACCTCCACCATGCGCGTCAGCACCTCGTTCTTCACTGCCTCGGCCCGCTGCATATCGACCACGGGGTTATAAATGGACGGGCCGCGCACAAGCCCCGCCAGGACGGCGGACTCGACCAAGGTGAGCTTCTGAACCGGCTTACCGAAGTAACAGCGCGCAGCGGATGCTATACCGTAACAGTTACAACCGAAATAGATACGGTTGAGATACTCCGTAAAAATGGTACGCTTGTCAAAATTGCGCTCGATGCGTTGGGCAAGCATGGCCTCGACCAGCTTACGGTCCATGTTCTTACCCTGCAGATTGAACACGTTACGCGTGAGCTGCATCGTGATGGTGGATGCCCCCTGCTCATACTTAAGGGCAGTAGCATTGCGCCACAACGAGCGCAGGACGGAGCTCCACACGATGCCGCTGTGGCTGAAAAACGACTCGTCCTCCCGAGCCACAAAGGCATCTACCAGATGCTGCGGCAGCTGCTCCCAGGTAACGGGGAGCGCCGCGCCGTCGTGCAAAGGCCCGACAGGCGTATTATCCGCATCGTATAACAAACTCTCCGAACGATACACACGGAGCTCGTTCAAATCGAACTCCGAGGCACGGTAAGAGTAGATTCCCAGCACGGCCAACACCACCACCCCCAGACCGCCGGCCAGCACAGCCAACAGAGCCAGCCTGTTCCTGCCGAGAGTCAGCAGGCTGTACCAGTGCTTACGCCGGTTTCCGGGGGAGATGTTAAACATAGCGGCAGATCACTCCTTACGCTCCTCCATGAAGCGAGTAACGGCAAGGGGCGGATTCCACCCGGGGAACTGCGTCTTGAGTGTCTCCTCATAACCGGAGGCCTCACCGGGTTTGCCGCCTTTCTTCAAGGCACAGGTAATTTTGTACAGGGAGAGCGGCTGGAGGTCCTTGTCACTCACCACGTTGGCCACGCGGCCGTAGATCTTGGCTGCCTCGTCATACTGCTTCATCACATAATGGGCATCCCCCAGGGTAATGAATACCGCAGATTTCACGGGGCCGTCAATACCCAAGGCAATGGCATCCTCACAGACCTTGACAGCCTCCTGCGCACGCCCCAGCCCGATGAGCAGCTGGGCGCGGTCGCGCATGCCCTCCGCCTTGCGATACGGCTGCTGCTCCATTTCGAGGTAATGGCCGGAGGCCTCCAGCCCCAGCTCATACAAATGCAACTCCAGGCGAGCCTTGGCCAGGGTCTTCCATACGAGCGGCTCCACCTTGGGACGCACCTGCTCGCGGCCCTCGGCATCCGTGTACTTCTCCTTTCCCTCGCGGGCAAGGGAATCGCTCATATATTTATTAGCGAGTGCGTAATCACGGGCTTGGAAGCAATTCCAACCGGCCCACCGCAGAATCGCAGGCGGCAGGGCCTTGTAGGAGGCCTCATTCGACTTCTCCAAAGCCTGCAGGGATTCCGTGAGTTTCGCCGCATTCTGTAATTTGAAGTAGCACTGCACAAGGCGCAGACTGACCACGTTGGAATACTGCTCGGGATTCAGCGTGCGCGCCTCCTCGAAGGCGGTCACGGCCTTGGTGGGATCGGTCTCGTAGAGCGCGCAGGCTATATTATAATGAGCCTCGGCCAACGCGATGGGCTTAACGCGGCTGCCGCATTTGATCAAGCCCGTGTAGTATTTGATCATCTCCGCATTCTTCTGCACGCGGGAGCAGGCCTGGGCTGCACTCTGCCAACAAACCGGCGCAGCCGAGGAATCCGGGAATTCCTTGATGACGCGGTCAAAGTCCTTGAGAGCCTGGGGCACCTTGTTTTCCTTCACCAGACAGCGGCCGCGAAGCGCCAACGCATCCGCCAAGCGCTTGTCCTCCGGATAGGTTGCGATGAAATGATCCAGAGTGCCGATGGGATCCATAAGCTCGGACTGCGCGGCCGTCCAGGCCTTCTTGTAGGTGGCGTCCGCCTGAACACTCTCCGGAAGTCGGGCGGGATTCAGCACATCGAACTGACGCGCGGAGTTCGCCACATCCGCCAGCATCAGGCGGTCGGCATACATATAACGCACCAGGTGCACACAGGGCAAATCCGCCGTCGGGGCACCTTCCTTGGCATAGGTATTGAGGAACTGCTGCGCCGACGTCACAAAACGGGGACTGCGCATCTGCTGCACACAGACCACGCGGCGATACCCCGCATCCGCCGCCAGATTGGACTTCGGCAGCGCGTTCTCCACCACGGAGAACCAATCCGCCGCACGCTCGTAGTCCTTCAGCTCCATATAACTCTGCCCCACGATCAGCGCACGGTTGGCTTCCTTGGTCTTGTCGTCCAATGTTGCGTGATTGCGGCGGATGAGTTCAACGACCTCGGTGTATTTCTGTGCCTTGTAGAGCTGAATGAGCGACTCCATCTGCGCCTCGGCGGCATACTTCTCCATCCCGGGGATCGTACTGAGGCGGCTGTACAGGTTCTGGGACTCGGTTGACTTGCCGAGACGGGATGCCAAACGCGCAGCCTGCAGGGTAGCCGTGCCGCGAATCGAATCATCCGGTTGGTGACGGTTCAACAGATTCAGGAAAAGGGAATACGCCTCCTCGTCCTTGCCGTCTTCCACTTTCATCTGTGCCAAGGCCAGAATAGACGCCTGCATAATGGCCGGACGCACTCCGGACAGTACCATGATGCTGCGGAAGCGCGACTCGGCGTCCTCGCGGTTTCCGCGGGCCAACTGCACCTTGCCGAGGCGGTACATCGCATCATGCTTCAAATCGTTACGCTTAGTCTCACGCAACACAATGGTGAAATAGCCCTGTGCCGTATCGTTCAGATTACGAGCAGCCGCCTGGGTGGCCAGTTTGTAAGCAGCCGCAGCAGCATACTCGCCGCGGGTTTCATTGGCCAACTTAGCCAGACTCTTGTTAGCCGCGGCATCCTCACCGGCCTCGGCCTGACAAATAGCGCACTGGTAGAGTGCCTTCTGATAGCGGGAGGACTTCGGGAAACGCTTCAGGAAGGCCGCGAATAACTCGCCGGCGCGCTTCATGGTCGAACGCCGTGAAACGGCATCCAACTCCGGACTGCGCGCCTGCAAATAAAGCTGCTCGGCAATGGCGTAGGTATCCGCCTCCTCATTCGTCACCAAGGGGCGTGAATCCGTGTTCTGCGCCCATGCCGGCACACTTGCCAGCAACAAGGCCGGTATCAATACTTGTTTCATTGTTCTTGCAGATTAAAGTTTGCGCTGAAAAACAGATTGGAGAATCCCGCTTCGAGACAAATGCAGACAAGCTTCTTCATCCGCTCGTGCGGCACATCTGCCGCCGCGCGAATGCACACACAGCGGTCGGGATTCTGCTGTGCCATAGGCTTCAGCAGCACGGGCAACTCCTCGAGTGTACACTCCCGGCCGTCTACCCGGACAGCGATTCGGTCACCTTCCTTTCTGACATCAAGAACGAGCTCATCCTCGATAAGCTCAGGAGCTTCGGCATTCGTCATCACCGGAGGCTCCCCCTCAGGCAGCAGAGAGAACGTGAACAGAGCCAAGGGCGAAATCAGTAACAGAGTCAGCGAAAAAGGGCACAGCATAACACGACAAAGGCTACTGCCCTTCCTTGGGCATTTGTTTGGAGAAACTCACCTGGCTGATTCCGGCTTTGGTGCAGGTTGTAATAACGTCGGCCATCATCTGCCAAGTCATCTGCGCATCCCCGCGGATACGCACGGGCTGGTCGGGATTCAAGCGCACCATGCGCTCCAACATAGCCCCCAGTTTCTCGCGGGTAAACTCCTCGCGATCCACGGTAATGATCAACTCGCCGTTATCTTCCCGTGCGTTGATGATAATCTCATCAATGGCGCGGGATGTCTCTTCCGTGGTCTTGGGGGCCGTGGGTACCTTCACCTTCAAGTCCTGCTCGTTGAGGATGAACTTGGTAGTCACCACGAAGAAAATGAGCAGAAGGAAGACGATATCCAGCATCGGGGCAAGCTGGAAACCCACGGACTCCGGCGCTTTAACGGTAAGTTTCATGCTGCATCAATCGCGATAAATCTCCGATGTATTGCTGTCCACGCGCTCGATACCGAGGCGTTCCTCACGATCCATCTGCACGGAGATAACAGACAGAATATGGGTAATGGCCACCTCCATATCCGTGATACTCTTTTGAATACGGCTGCGGAAGAAGAAGTAGGAAGCCATACAGGGAATGGCCAGCACCAAACCGCCGGCGGTAGTGACCATAGCCTCGTAGATACCGTTGGCCATCTGCATTTGCTTCACACCCTCAAAGTTACCGTTAGCCATCTCGTAGAAGGTTTTCATCATACCCAACACGGTACCGAGCAAACCGAGCATGGGGGCGATGGAGCCGATGTCGGAAAGCCAGCTGATTTGTCGACTGAGCTGGCTGGCCTGTCGCGAACCCTCGGCGGAAGCAATCTCGCGCACCTCGTCAATGGTAGCGCGGGGATTACGACGCAGGAACATGATAATCACCTGTACCGTGAGGGCAAAACAGGAGTTATCTCGCTCACAAAGGTCCAGAAGCGCCGTGTAATCCTTGCGGCGT
This sequence comes from Akkermansia muciniphila, assembly GCA_004557455.1. Taxonomy (GTDB): domain Bacteria; phylum Verrucomicrobiota; class Verrucomicrobiia; order Verrucomicrobiales; family Akkermansiaceae; genus Akkermansia; species Akkermansia muciniphila_D. Next base: position 25,496 of record SFDX01000006.1, read on the forward strand.
ATACCGCTCTCCACCTGCGTCACCATGCGATTGGGCAGCACGGCGGAGGGGCGCGTCGTCCACATGCAGATGAAGAAAATCATGGCAGCTATCACGGAAAGACCGAAGAGCGGGTACATCAACTTACCACCCTTGTCGAAGAGGTCCGCCACATTACCCATGCTGCCGGCATCCGCAAGAAGCATGTTGCACGATTCGATGAACAGATTTTGCATAGACGGGCGCATTGTATCGCATTTCCACGCTTCATTCAAGCCCTTTGGCTGTCTGTACACCGTTTTTTTGCGCCCTTAGGCTCCGTCCACTCGGTCTCGGATGGGAAAGTCGTAACTGTAAAGAGGTTCGTCAGAGTCGAAGTAATAGTGCCACCACTCCTTGGAATAGTTGGAAAAACCGACCTTCCGCAGGGCATCCCGCAGCTTCCGACGGTTTGACTGCTGAGCCGGGGTAATTCCCGGGTAATCCGTTGCAGAGCTCACATCCAGCAAATCATGGTGCCCGCCCATATCCAGCGGTTTCCCGGTCTTCAAATCACAAAGGGTAATGTCCACGGCTATGCACCAACTGTGCTCCGAGACATCGCGGATATATTTTCCTTCATATATTCCCCGCTTGGTGATATTCGGATAATATTTCCATCGCATCCGGTCATCGGGGGTTTTGGACCACTCGTAAAAATCCTTCATGGCCCGCGCCGGCCGATAGGCATCATACACCAGAAGCCCCAGTCCTTCCTTGGCTAACTCACGCGCCGCCTTCGCAAGCGCCCGTGCCGCATCCAGCCGCAGCACCGCCCTGCGCCCTTCGTACCCCGCCAGGGGCCTCCCCACAAAGTTATCATACCCCGCATAACGCAAATCCGTTCTCACCCCCGGCACCACAGCATCTAGGTAGCACAACTTCTGCCTGACCCCGGCACAAAAAACCGCCCCGTTTCTCTCACCCGCACACCCCCACACAAACACCGCCGCCACAGCAGCTCCGATCATCAGCATTCTCATGCACCCTATTGTACCACACCCCTCCCCTCATGGCAAGGGTATAAACTCGTTATAAAAGAGTGACAAGCAAAACACCTTGATGTCATACTCTCAAAACAACGCACAAATGACCTCCTCACGGAATTAAACATTTGATAACATTTGTTCACCAATAAATAACTCAGAATCAACTTCTAACTTCTTCCTGCCGATTTCTTCGTCTGAAAACCCTATACCTCCCCCCAACAGCCCCAACATATTCATACCCGGGATCCATGAACATCTCCCACTCCGATGGCTCTCTTCCCAGAACAATATACTCCGTTGATTGAAACCTAATCGCTCGAGTCGCTTCAATATAAAAATGGTCCGAAATACTTCGGCTGACCGCAGGTTGATAAAAGTGACAAATAGGAGGTAAAACACCGAGTGCATTATAAAAGAAAGTCGGCACCCCATCAAGAAGCAAATAGTCCTTATTTCCTGAAGTCACTCGGACGAATTCACTAAGTAGCTCGCGCCCGCACTCATTGGCCTGCTTCCATTCCGATTCATAGCGATGGTGAGCGTATAGAAAACATACTATACTCGAAATAATCAAAATGACACATTGGACGAATTTACGCTCGTTAGAATCTCCCTTTCTATCGAAAAAAAATCGATAAAGCAAACTTAGCAAAATGATTTGAAAAGGGATAAACGAAGCATAATAGTGGCTAAAATTATATATACCGCCGAATACGGCCAAAAGAGTTCCAAAGAGAGAGAGGAGTATAGCCAACGAAATTCCTGCACCTCTCTTCCGGGTTCCAAACCCACGAATGAGAAAAAGCAGAAAACCACCACAATAGATGAGAGAAGAAAATACAAACGCAAAAGTCGGGCCGAAACGCCACAGGAAATTTCGTAATAGTCCGTTCGATGCCAAAGCCCCAGATAAAACGACCGCAGGATCTGCGAAAATAATAGATTCTCCTTGACCTGCATAAGCAAGATTAAAATAGAAATAAGAATCGAACAAATCGCGCAAGGAACCTACTGAGACAAAATAAAAGATTACAGGAATAGTAACAAGAGAAAAACCGGCAAAGAAAGAAAAAAATAACAAAAAACCTTTCCGCCATGAATCATCCCTGACACAACGACAAAATAACCAAATCAATAAGGGCGCCCAATAAACAGAGATATTAAATTTTGTCCAAATCGCTACAGCGGAACCGATCCCACCCCAGAATCCAATCCGATTATGGTTATCCTCCTGAAGAATCTGATAGAGGGTAATAAGCTGAAACGGAACAATCAATTCCGATGGATTACATGAAAAACCTGAGGCAAAGATGGTATACAATGACACCGTCACCACACAGGCACCCAGCTCTGAAGCGAATGTCTTGGCAATTCTATATGAAAAAATAATTGCAACTGTTTGAGCAAACAAAAACAACAGTATAACACCATACCTGGAAGATCCGGTAATCAGGGCCCCCAGAGCATAGACAAAATACAATATCGGCCCCTTATGATCCCACACTTCCCTATAGGGCTCATGCCCATACAGCAAGCCCTGACCACAAGCACTGTAGATATCCTGATCAAGGCATGGTACGAAAGCGGTAAACGGATTATATGAGCCTACAAGTCCAAGACAAACAGACAATGAAAACAGGACCCAAAAAGTAAAAAGAACAACGTTATGCCTTACTAATATCACGAAAAGAAATAAAATAATTTAAGAGAAATTGAATCATAGTGACGAAGAATATACTTACGAGCTTCGCCGAAGTGAGTCCTAAAAGCAAAACATCCGCCAAAACATAAATGATCAACGATGCAATCAGGAGGCCGAAAATCCCCGTTGCAAAGAAACATATAAAACGATATCTGATATTATCAGTCTTTTTAAAATTAAAAAAAGCGTTGAGTATAAAGTTGTTAGTAATTCCGCATGTAACACTGACGGCGTTAGCTGCAAGGTAATAGCTATGCCAGACGGGGATACTGGTCAAGAATAAAAATACAAGAGCATCGATTGTTACCCCGGATAAGCCTATTAAACAGTAAAGTACAAGTTTCCGAATTTGGCTTTTGTAGCAAGAAATTAACATCATTCAACGTCTGGAGAATTTAACAGTCTGAAGAAAAGCTCGGAAAGAAGCCTTGAACAACCTCCATTTCTTAATAGAAACCTCTCCGGTTTGACGCTCTCGATGAGGCACTTCGATTTCAGCAAAACGAAGCCCCTTTTTGGCAACGTACCCACTGACGATCAAATTAGGTGCAAATGTGTCCTCGGGGATTTTAAAAAAAAGCTCCTTAAATGCACTTGAGCGCATCAATCTGTAAGGAGAGTTCACATCCCACACAGTCCTACCGCCATAGAAAAAACGAATAACGATTCTTGAAACAAGGCTCACCATTTTCCGAGAGAATGGCTGACGCCTCCCTTTTCTGGTTCCGAGCAAAAAGTCATGAGAATCTCGCAATCTCCATAATTTCTCAAAAGATTCTGCCCCCATCTCATTGTCGCTATCCATCTGGAATATCCATTCTGATAAGGACACGACATCTCTGTATCCTTGCAAAATGGTTGGACCATGGCCTGAATTTTTTTTGTCGATGATACGGATTGTACCATGATGAGCAGATGCAGCAGTTCGCAAAACGTTCAAGGAGTTATCCTTTGATCCGTCATTATACACGAAGATGCAAAAATGTATTCCCAACCGCTCCAAGGCCCTGCTCCATTCCTCAAGCACCATCCGGATCGAATCCTGCTCATTATAGACGGGCACGACAACAACGAGGTCATAGTATGAGCTGTCGTCGGTCTCACCCATAGTCGTGATACAAGGACTCTGTTTCATGAGATTAATGAAAGATAATACCGTAATACTTGCACAGAAAGATTACTCCCGTAGATGCGCAGGCAGTATACAACATTTCGAATGCTGTAGTCAAGCCTAAACACATTTTTTTCCGACTTCAACGTAAAAAAACGAGTCCCCTCTTTTCCCAGAGAAAGAATAGCGGACTTCAATTTCTGCCTAACTCGTTGATTTTCAGCGTTCACCGTGAGGTATACATTCGAGATGATAATGATTTACCCAGACGCGGACAGCAAACTGTCTTCCTCCCGATAGGCTCGATAGAGAACCTTGAGTCGTCAACTATTGGCTCCTACTCGAACGAGTAAGAGCCAAAGTAAGCTGTGGACGTATCGAAAGGCACAAGAAGGTGGAATCCAATCCGACGAAAAGGGGAATTCAAAGGTCTGAGCCTCAGTCCCCGGCAAACATTGTCCCTGCCACAGCAGCTCCGATCATCAGCATTCTCATGCCCCTATTGTACCACACCCCTCCCCTCATGGCAAGGGTATACTGGACGGAAAGGAAATGAGCGTCCAGCATCCGGGAGGCCCTCACTTTACCCGGGGGACGTTTTGCAGCAGAGGGCGGAGGTGGGGGCGGGCGTAGTCGGCAGCGGTTTTGCCGGAGGAATCGGGGCGGGTGGGGTCTGCGCCGTGGGAAAGGAGGAGCCGTACGATAGCCTCGCGGCCGCAGAAGGCGGCAATCATAAGGGGAGTGCGGCCATCGGCATCGGGGGAATCCGCGGGCACACCGGCGTTGAGTAGGCTCTGCACCTCGGTCAGTAGCCCGCCGCGACAGGCCGCGCGGAGCATCGGCGATGCGGCGGGCTCGGGGGCACCGTGTGCGCGAAGGAGAGCCACCAAGGCAGCCGAGCCCGTTTCCGCAGCAACGAGGAGGGGCGTCCTTCCGCAGGCATCGTCCCGCGCCGGATCTGCGCCTGCGGTCAGCAAACAGCACACCGTCTCCTCATTGCCCGTCGCCGCGGCGTGCATCAGCGGAGTCACCCCCTCCGAGTCCGGCAGATTCGGATCGGCGCCGAGTTCTATCAGAGCGCGCACAGCCTCTGTATGCGCCTCACCGGCGGCCACGGCAAGAGCCGAGCTGCCTCCCGCCCCCTTCGCCCCAGGTTCCGCCCCGTACTTCACCAAGAGACGCAGCATCGGCTCCTCGCCACGACGGGCTGCCACAAGGAGCGCGCGATTGAGCAGGGCCGTATCCGTTTTCTTCTCACAGCTCAGCAACATCTCGGCCACCGCAGAACGCCCCCGGCGCACGGCGTACAGCAGCGCCGTATCCCCCTCGGAATCACGTGCCCCGCCCCCTACCCCGTTTGCCAACAACAGGCGCACCGTATCCGCATGCCCGTTCTCAGAGGCACGCATAAGGGGAGTTATACCGTAAACACCCCCGCCCTGCGGCCTCGCGCCGTGGCGCAGCAACCATGCCACCGCCGCCGTCCGACCTTCCTGCGCGGCGGCATCCAACGGCGTCAGACCGTCCTCCCACACGGCATTGAGGTCCGCGCCGAGGTTCCGGCATCGCTCCAAGGCCGTCACATCTCCCCGAAGGGCAGCCTCATACAGCAAGCCGGCCACACTCTCCGTGCACGGCTCCGCTGCCTCGGCACAGCAAACCGGTGCCGCCAACAGCATAACGATTCCACGTCCGATCATGCCGACAGTGTACCGCATCACCGCTCAAGAAGCAAGGAAAAAGCCCGCAGTATATGCAGTAAGCCCAACCTCACGCATTTTGGGCTTGCCTTTCCTGCGGGTTTGGGGTAAGATGGCGTGCCGCAAACGCGGTCGCACAAGACAATTCGTTATGGAAAACAACAAGATTGAGCGTGCCCTGCTGTCCGTATCGGACAAAACGGGCCTTGAAGAGTTCGCCCGTGGGCTGGTAGCCGAGGGCGTGCAGCTTATTTCCACGGGCGGCACCTGCCGCTTCCTCAAGGAACTGGGTCTGCCGGTGACGGAGATATCGGACTACACAGGGGCGCCGGAGTTGTTTGACGGCCGAGTAAAAACCCTTCATCCCAAGGTGCACGGCGGCCTGCTGCAGCGCCGCGACTCGGAGGAGCACAAGCGCCAGGCAGCCGACAACGGCATCCCCACCATCGACTTGGTGTGCGTGAACCTCTACCCCTTTGAGGAGACCGTGGCCAAGGAGGGCGTGACCCTGGCCGAGGCCATCGAGAAAATCGACATCGGCGGCCCGTCCATGCTGCGTTCTGCGGCCAAGAACTACGATGCCGTCACCGTTGTCTCCGACCCTGCGGACTACGCCACCGTGTTGGAGGAAATGCGCAACCACGAAGGCAGCACCACGCTGAAGACGCGTGAGAAGCTGGCCGTCAAGGTCTTCGTACGCACCTCTGCCTACGACTCTGCCATCTCGAACTACCTCGGCCACCGTGCGGAGGAAAGCACCAAGAACAATTTCACCCTCTCCCTGCCCTTCTGCCAGACCCTGCGCTACGGCGACAACCCGCACCAGCCCAGCGTCCTCTACGGTAACTTCGAGAGCATTTTCACCCAGCTGCAGGGCAAGGAGCTCTCCTACACCAATGTGCTGGACTTGGATGCTGCTGCTTCCCTCATCATGAACTTCCGCCGCCCGACGGTGGGCATCCTCAAGCACACCAACCCCTGCGGTGTGGGCCAAGATAACGAGGACTTGGTGGAGGCTTGGAAGCGCGCCTACCAAACGGACACGCAGGCGCCCTTCGGCGGTGTTATCGTCATGAATCGTACCATGACGGAGGCCCTCGCTCGCATCGTCGGGGCCATCTTCACGGATGTCATCATTGCCCCGGACTATGAGCCGGAGGCCCGTGCCATCCTCCAGAAGAAGAAGAACTGCCGTATCATGCGTATCAACATGGAGGCTTGGCGCAATTTCTGCAAGGAGCCGATGATCCGCACCGCTCCCGGCGGTCTGATGACCATGAAGCGCGACGACGAAGTCATGGGGCTCGATAACCTCATCTCCAAGGTCGTGACCAAGCGCATGCCTACCGCCGATGAGTTGGATGCCATGCAGTTCGCTTGGCGCGTCTGCAAGCAGGTGCACTCCAATGCCATCGTCTTTACGGACAAGAACGGCACCTTGGGCATCGGCGCCGGCCAGATGAGCCGCGTGGATTCCGCCAAGATTGCCGTGTGGAAGGCCAAGCAGGCCGGTCTCTCCCTAGAGGGCAGTGTCATCGCTTCCGATGGTCTCTTCCCCTTCGCGGACGGCCTGCAGACAGCTATCGACGCCGGTGCTACGGCCTGCATTCAGCCGGGTGGTTCCATCCGTGACCAAGAGGTGATCGAGGCAGCGGACGCCGCCGGTATTGCGATGGTGATGACGGGTGCTCGCCACTTCCTGCACTGATCCCCGCCCCTGATCTTTCTCGCACCCCGGGCGGTTCATCCGGTCGGGGTGCTTTGTTTTCCGAAATCATTACCTATACCATACTATGTTACTGGGAGTTAATATCGACCACGTTGCCACTCTGCGGCAAGCCCGATACGCCGGCATGCCCGGGGCGCATAATGCCGAGCCCTCCGTAACGGCAGCCGCACGCGCTGCCCTGGAGGGCGGGGCAGATTCCATCACCCTCCACGTTCGTGAGGACCGTCGCCACATGCAGGATGCGGATGCGCTGGCGGTGCGCCGGGAAATTCCCCTGCCGCTCAACTTGGAGATGGGGGCCACGCCAGCCATGCTGGAGTTTGCGCTGAACCTGCGGCCGGATTTCGTGTGCTTGGTGCCCGAGCGCCGGCAGGAGGTGACTACAGAGGGGGGGCTGGACGTAGCGGGCCGCGCAGAGGAGCTGCGCCCGCTGGTGGCTGCTCTGGCGGCCAACGGCAGCCGCGTGAGTATGTTCATCGACCCCGATTCGGAGCAGGTTCGGGCTTCCGCCGCCATCGGTGCCCCTATGATAGAGCTGCACACCGGCCGCTTTGCCAACAACCTCGGCGAGGCCCGCACCGTGGAGGTACAGCGTTTGGCTGCGGCCGCCCGTTTGGCCCACAGCTTGGGCTTGGAGGTGCACGCCGGTCATGGTATTCAGCCCGCTAACCTGCAGGATCTCGCGGCCGTCCCCTACCTCACAGAGCTCAATATCGGCCACACCCTCATTGCTCGAGCCGTTTTCGTGGGCCTCACACGCGCCGTTCAGGAGATGAAGGAGGCCATCTCTCGCCTCTCTTGGTAACTGACAGCCCACCACGCAGTGCCCCGACTCGCCGGTTCGGCGATGCTCGGGGCCTTTTTTTTCGCAAAATACCGCTCTGTGTCGCGCTTTTCTCTTGCTTCCCCCTCTACAAACATGATAAGATAAAGGCCTATGAACAAAACTCAACTCGTTAGCCTCGTTCAGGCAAAACTGGGCGACGATGCCACAAAAAAAACCGCCGAGGCTGCCTTGGAGGCTGTCTTGGCCGCCATCAGCGATGCCGTCCTCACCGATAAAGTGCAACTCGTCGGGTTCGGTACGTTCGAGATGAAGACTCATCCTGCCCGTCAGGGTCGCAATCCCCGCACGGGTGAGCCCATCCAAATCCCGGAATCCCGCAGCCTCGCTTTCAAGCCCTCGGCCAACCGTCGCTCCATCGTCGAGTAAATTTGCCGTCCGGCTCATTCACCGCCCTCGCCCGTCCTCCCCGGGCAGAGGGCTGTTTTTATGCCGGAAATGCTCCAAAAAATGCGCCCCGCCCGCACTTTGGCATTTACATCTCGCCCCGAATATGCTAATACTATCTTGCTATGGATTTAGAGCAAAGAGAAATAAGCGCAGAAACCATCACTCCGTACTTTGAAAAGTACTTCGGGCACAAGCCCACTGTCATTTCCGCCTCCCCCGGCCGAGTCAATCTTATCGGCGAGCATACGGACTACAACAACGGGTTCGTTCTGCCGATGGCTCTCAACAACATCAACGTCATTGCCGTCGCTCCTTCCCCCACCGGTAAGCACCGTTGGATCGGTGCCTTGGAGGACGAGATGATCGAAATCGACCCTGCCGATGCCGACAAGCCCGGCGAGCCTTTCTGGAGCAACTATGTGCGCGGCATCATCTGCATGCTCGCCCGCCGCGGTATCAAGGTTCCCGCCGTGGATATGCTCATCGATTCCAACGTCCCGCGCGGTGGCGGTCTCTCTTCCAGCGCCGCATTCGAGGTCTCTGCCTGCACGGCCTTGGCTGCTCTCTGCGGTGCAGAGGTCTCTCCCACGGACCGGGCTCTCATCGGCCAGGCTACGGAGCATGAGTTCGTGAATGTGCCCTGCGGTATCATGGACCAGTTCATTTCCGCCAACGGTAAGAAGGACCACGCTCTGATGCTGGACTGTAAGGATCTCTCCTACCGCCTCATCCCCATGACGGACCCGAGCGTGAGCGTGCTTGTCATCGATTCTGCCGTCAAGCACTCTCTGGCAGACGGTGGCTATGCGGCCCGCCGTAAGAACTGCGAGGACGCCTGCGCCATTCTCGGCGTTCCCTCCCTGCGTGAGGCGTCTCTGGACATGCTGGAGGCCAAGAAGGCCGAGCTGGGCGACCTCTGCTATCGCCGCGCCCGCCACGTCATCGGCGAGAATGCCCGCGTCGCCAACTTCGCTGCCGCTCTGCAGGCGGGGGATTGGAGCGCTGCCGGTATCGCCATGCGCAGCTCCCACGCTTCCCTGCGGGATGACTTCGAGGTCTCCTGCGCTGAGGTGGATACCCTCGTCAGCCTAGCGGATACCATTCCCTCCGCTTCCTCCGTCTACGGTGCCCGCATGACGGGCGGCGGCTTCGGTGGCTGCATTGTTGCGCTCGTCAAGAGCTCCGATGTGGAACAGGTAGCCAAGGAAATGTTGGAGGGCTACCGCGATGCCTTGGGCATCGAGACGACCTACTTGGTCACCCGCCCCGGCGACGGTGCGCGCGTTCTCTATCAAGCCTGATCTATCACCCCTCTCATGAAAACACTACTGACATTATTAAGCACAGCAATGCTGCTCACCACGGCTGCGGCCGGGCAGGATGCAGCAGGGGCTGCCTCGCAGGATGCCCTCCCGCTTTGGGAGATGATCGTCTTCTGCGTGGTGGTCATCGGCGTCATCGGCCTGGGCATCTGGAAGTCCGGCGCTGCTGACAAGAAAAAGGAAAGCAGCGGAGACGGTGCGGCGGACTACTTCTTGGCCGGCCGCGGGCTCAGCTGGTGGCTGGTGGGCTTCTCCCTGCTGGCGGCGAACATTTCCACGGAGCAGTTCGTGGGCATGAGCGGCCAGGCAGCGGACTGGCTGGGCCTCGCCATTGCGGGTTATGAATGGCTGGCGGCCATCGTGCTCGTCATTGTGGCTTTCACCTTCCTGCCCATGCTCCTCAAGCGCGGTGTGTACACCATTCCGCAGTTCTTGGAGGAGCGTTTCAACGGCATCTCGCGTGTCACGATGGCTATTGTCAACCTGCTCATCCTGGTGGGTGTTCCCACCGCTGCGGTGATCTATGCGGGTTCCACCGTCGTTTCCGTCTACTTTGACCTCAGCCTCACCACGGGCTGCATCATCATGGCCGTCTGCGCTACGGTCTACGTGTTTGTCGGCGGTCTCAAGGCCTGCGCTTGGACGGATCTTATCTGGGGCGCGGCGCTCATCGTGGGCGGCGGTGTGGTGGCTTACTACGCCATTGCGGCCCTGGGTGGTATGGATCCCCTGCCCCAGGCCGTCATTGACACCGCTACCAGCACGGCTAACACTGCCGGCGATGCCCTCGCTTCCACCGGCAACGCCTTCACGGATGGTCTCAACCGCCTCTGGAACCTCAATGCCGGTCCCGTGGAGGACAGCATCAACGGCATCGGCGGTAAGCTGCACATGATGCGCGAGCAGAACGACCCGGTCATGCCGTGGACGGTTTACCTGCTCGGTCTCTGGATCCCCAACTTCTTCTACTGGGGCCTCAATCAGTACATCATGCAGCGCACCCTCGCTTCCAAGAGCTTGGAGGAGGGTCAGCTCGGTATCGTGTTCGCGGCTTTCCTCAAACTGCTCATTCCCTTCGTGGTGATCATCCCCGGCATCTTGGCCTATAACCTCTACCACAAGGACCTGGCCAAGCATGCGGACACCACCGCCGCTACCATCGTGAAGAGTGTCTCTCAGGACGGTAAGAAGGTCATTTACCAAGTGGATAAGACCCGCCTGATCCGCGAGGACAGTGCCAACACCGACAAGGTTTACGTTGAGCGCAACGGTCTCTGGGAGTTCTGCCCGGAGGGGACCGCTCCCGAGGGTGCCAAGACCGTCAAGGTGCTCAGCGGTGTGAACATGATCCTCTCCAATGCCGAGACCGTGGGGGCCACCGATGCCCAAAAGGCCGAGCTGCAGGCTGCCATCGCTGCGTTGCATGCCACGGACAAGGTCACCACGCCGGACGGTGAGGCTGCTCCCGTGGCCCGCAAAGCCCGCGCCGAGGCGGCCCAGACCATCCTCAAGCTGAATGACGCGATTGTTGCCCCGGCCATCAAGGCTGCGCCCACCGAGTACGCCACCGCCACCGCCGTGGCAGGCTACCAGAACGACAAGGCTTTCGCGACCCTGCTGCGCAACCTTCTGCCCGGCACCGGTTGGGCTTGGTTCGTGCTGGCGGCTCTCTTCGGCGCCGTGGTCAGCTCGCTGGCTTCCATGCTCAACTCCGCCTCCACCCTCTTCACCATGGATATCTATGGTAAGGCCATGGAGGTGAAGGGCACACCGGCCTCCGGCACACAGCTCGTGGTGATCGGTAAGGGCGCCGTGCTCGTCTGCGCGCTCATCGCCACCGTGCTCGCTCCTTTCTTGGATAACCCGGCTTTCGGCGGTATCTTCACCTTCATTCAGGAGTTCCAGGGCTTCCTCAGCCCCGGCGTGCTCGCGGTCTTCCTCTTCGGCTTCTTCGTGCCGTACTGCCCGCGCATCTTCGGTTGGCTGGGTATCGTCCTCGGTGCCGCCGCCTTCGCCATCTGCAAGTGGGCCCCCGTGGTCTCCGAGCAGTCCTTCCTCAACCGCATGGCCTACTCCTTCCTCTTCGTCTGCCTCATCGGCCTCATCCTCACGCTGGTGAACAAGGCCCAGGGCGGCGAGAAGGTCGTTCTGGAAGACAAGGGCATCCTCGTGATGAAGACCTCCAACCGTGCCAAGGTCTTCGGCGCCGTCGTCGTCGCCCTCACGGTTGCCCTCTACATCATCTTCTGGTAAGCACCCCGCCTACCACATTTCACCCCGCCGCCCCTCCCCCGGGACGGCGGGGTTTTTATGCCCCTACCCCTCCAGCATGCAGTGGGTTTGCCTACTGCATTGCAAATGCACACCCCGTGGTAAACGTTGATACTCAATGAGTTACACGGATTATAGGCCATTTTACGACGGCGTAACAGAAGTAACACCATCCCGCAAAAGTGCCGTAAAATCAAGGCTTATCTGACTTTGGGCTTGCTTCAGCATTTGCAATGCTGTAGTATTGCTGCGTGATACTTCGTAGTGACATCTACAGCCACCGTGGAACGGCCATCATCAAGGGAGTAGCCATATTGTGCATGTTGTACCACCATTTATTCGGTCTATTCTCCATTGAGCCCGGCGTAGCGCAAGCAGCAATGAGCGATGCTTGCTTTGCACAGTGGGCGATATATGCAACAAAAGGTAAGGTCTGTATTTCTTTGTTCGCCTTCGTGACCGGATTTGGGTACTGCATCATCTCTCAAAGAGAGACGCAGGGTGTAGGCTCTGCCGCAATAGGCCGATTACGCCGTTTCTACCCATTCTATGTTGCCTTTGTGCTGTCTATCGCGGCGCTGTCGTTTATAGCGCCATGTCCGATGACAGATACCCCCATTATACCGGAACGTATCCCGAACTATCTGCTGACACTCGTAGGTGTAGAATGCGCTCTGGCAGACTTTTGGTATATTGCCGTTGTTCTCATCGGGGCCTTAGTTTTCTACCCCATTCTGCTGGCCGCTAAACGCAGAGGGTCACTGTTCTATACGCTGGTCTTTATCGGCTTGTGTATCGTGTCTCTCCCCAATTTCACACTGAACTGTATCTATCATCTTTCTGCCCATCTGGGGTATAATCCTTATGACACGACCTGTGCTTCAGTCGGTATTCCGCTGGTAAAAGCCATGGCATGGATGCGCTACATGCTCATCGGATGGGCTCTTGCAGCCCTGTCACAAGAACCACGTAAAACGGCAATCTGTTTGATACTATCGGCAACGGGACTTCTTGCAGTCAGCATGATGTATTCTTCCGAAAATGATTTGATATTCCTATGTTTACTTGCCGCGGCCTATGCCCTGCAGTATATGCCGGAGAGTTGGATGCGGCCGATGGTGTTACTCGGCAATTATTCTGCCTGCATGTGGCTGAATCACCGATTGATTTTCGGCTACTGGTTTGCGGATTGGTTCTACAGCCTACCAACGCCCCTCAATTTTTTCCTACTGGTGGCTCTTTCTTTTGTTGCTTCCATCATCATCACCAAGGTATGGGAAGCAGCCATTGCTCGGCTGTATCGTACAAAGGCGACGTGATTCGAAACGGCGTCTCGGTGGTGAATAAGGGGGCTATCATGCAATTTGGCTGGACAAAAGGGTGCGGGGGTGCTACAATGCGGGTGGATTATGAATGACCTCACTCAACCGTTTAAGAGATTGCCCGTGGCCTTGGTAGGCACGGGGTCCTACGTTCCGGAGCGCAAACTCACCAACGCTGACTTGGAGAAGATGGTGGACACCTCCAACGAGTGGATTGTGGAACGCACCGGTATTGAGGAACGCCGCATTGCCGCGCCGGACGAGAAGACCAGCGACATGGCCACGAAGGCAGCGCAGCGCGCGCTGGAAGCGGCAGGCATCACGGCCGAGGAGATCGACCTCATCATTGTGGGCACCGTAACGCCCGACACCTTCACCCCCTCCACCGCCTGCTATGTGCAGGCCAACCTGGGAGCCGTCAATGCAGCAGCGTTCGATATATCCGCAGCCTGCTCCAGCTTCCTCTTCGCCATGAAGACGGCGGTGCAGTTCATCGGCTGCGGACAGGCCAAGACCGCGCTCATCATCTCGGCGGAGAAGCTCAGCCACATTGTCAACTGGGAAGACCGCTCCACCTGCGTACTCTTCGGCGACGGAGCGGGCGCGGCAGTACTCCGCACGGGCACCGGCGAGCCCGGGGACAGTGCCATTCTGGCCTCCGACATCGGGTCGGACGGCACACTGAGCGACCTGCTGAAGGTACCCGGCGGCGGCTCGGCCATCCCGACCACGGAGGAGAACATCCACGAGAAACTTTACACCCTGGCCATGCGCGGCAACGAGGTATTCCGCCACGCCGTGCGCCACATGCAAGAGTCCGCCATCTCGCTCATCAACCGCACGGGTATCGCCCCGGAGAACGTGGCTCTGGTCATTCCGCACCAGGCCAACCTGCGCATCATCAATGCGGTTACGGCCCGCATCGGCATCCCGCCGGAGAGAGTGTTCGTGAACCTGCAGAAATACGGCAACACCTCCGGTGCCGCCTGCGCCATCGCCTTGGATGAGGCTGTGCGCAGCGGGCGTGCAAAGAAAGGCGACATCGTGCTGATGGTCACCTTCGGTGCCGGACTCACCTGGAGCAGCGCAGCCATCCGCCTGTAAGCCCCCCGCCACGCCGTGCAGGGGGGCGCAGGCGGCTCCCCGCGCGGGGTGACGGCCAAAAAAAGATGAGTTTTGAACGCAGCGCGGCGTCGGGGTGTCCCAACCGTTGGACGGAAACGCATGAGTGATAACGCCACAGAACTGATCTACAGCCTGCAGTACGGCGAAACCCCCGAGCAGACTATCTCGGGTGGCCCCGGCAATCGCTGCATGGCCCTCGTCTCCGGCCGGGAAGCATTCTCCACGCTTTTTCAGTATGATATAGCGGTAGGCAGCGCGACCGCCCTGACGCCGGATGACTTCCTGGGCAAGAAAGCTCTGTTCACCGTTACCACTGCAACCCTGAAGGATCAACAGAAGCACCTATTACAGGTATACGGCATTATCACCTCCGTCTGCGCCACCAAACAGTTCAGCATCTGCAAGGGGAGCACCCTACCCTTCTGGTACGGCATCACCATACAACCGCCCTTGGCAGCGGCCTGCTTTTCCCGCAATCGCAGGGCCTACACGGCAGCCGGGTTGCCGCAGGGCAACACGGAGGGGGTGGTCAAGTATGTTCTCCGCAGCACGGCGGAGCGCTGGGGCATGCAGGTGGAGTTCGCACAAGCAGCGGACAAGCGACTGCCGAACTTCGTCCAACTGCTGCAAAACGATGAAAGCGACTATGACTTCATGGCCGCCGTCATGCGGGCCTGCGGGCTCGGATATCGTATTATATCCACCTATGACGCCAAGAAAAAAACCATCAGCAGTGTCTTACAGATCGTTGATATGGCGGACAGTATCGCCCAATTCGGGACGGAGACGGTGAGGCTCGTCCACGTCAACAGAAACGTACCGCGCCGGAAACGAAACTTGGGCTTTGCACAGGTCGCGGCCGGCAAAGCAGCCTTCCCGGGATACGCAGATGCCTGCAAGGCGAACGGCGGGACGAAAGTCACCATTCCGGATACCGCGCAGAATGCACTGGTAGGCTACATAACAGGCAATTCATCCGCCACCGTGGGCTCCGCCTTCCTGCCGATGCACAACAACGCCGCCGTATGCCACGGGCAGACGGAAAACACTCCCCCCCCCGCCCCGGGAACTCCCGTGGCATGGGACACCGGCTACGGCCAAGGGGACACGGCCACCTACTACGCCACACGCTTCAAGGTAACGGATGACGGAGGCAAAGGAATCAAACTACTGACCGAGGTGTGGGCCGCGAAACCCTACAGCGAAGGAAACACCGTGCGAGGGCTGGGACGATGCCCCATGCCCGTACGCCTGAGAGATAACACGGACACCGAGGACGACACCCTCTGCGCCGATCTGTTAGAGCCGCAGAAACAGGCAACCCCGCGTGTACGCTCCTTCACGGCAGAAGTGGTGAGCCCCGCCAACCACGCAGGATCGGTGCGGAATCTCTGTCTCGTTCGTGAAATCGGATCCATTGACAGCACCTCTAATGAATTTTGGGTAGAACTCGGCTCCGCCTTTGCAGATAACGGTGCCGGCATCTACACCCGCCCGCGCAAAGGAAACATCCTCTTCTGCCGCTACGGCGGGGATTTCAGCCTACCCACGGCACTCTGCAGTCTTTACCGAGAGGGAAACACCATGCCGAGTACCAACACGGCCGGCACATCTGACAAAGCCGACACCACGCCCGATTCTCCCTGCACCCTGACCATACGCAACCGCTCGTATAACGACAGCGGCGATGCGAGCATACCGGACGGCGAGCCGGAGAAATTCTCCCGTCCACGCTCGGTCTATGACCTACGGAGCTCGAAAATCAAGTGCAGCCAGATTCAATTGGTGAGCAAAGATAACGAAATCTCCCCCAACACCAACACGAGGGACAAACTGGGGCTGCGGAATGCATCGCTCTCCTACAGCATGGGCACAATGACCGAGACCCTCCTCTCCTTGGGCACCGGGAAATGCACCGTCGGCACCACCATGGCTGAACCCTGGATCGAGTTTGCCAAAGGTGTCACCAAGCCCAAGCGTCCTAATTTCCAAGGTATTAACATTTTCTCAGAGCAAGACACACTGCAACAGGCCTCCGGTTGTCAAATTATCAATGCGGGCGGAAGCATCACCATTACGGCGGCCATGGGAATTAACCTGCGCGTGGGGCGTTGCTGCATCTCGATTACGGAATACGGCATCGAGATCTCAACCAACTGGGGCTGGGTCAACAACCCCGGGGCCGAAAAAATCTTCCACACGGAGGAAAATCGAGAGAAAATAGTCGCGAGCAACGAGGGCTTCATCAGAAAACTCAATAACACCCTAGCCTTAGATCAGCGAGGGGTGAATCTGGGCGGTACGGCGGTGACCTACATGGCACTGAACAATGCTACCTTCTCGACTCTGCTCGGGGCTTCGTTCAGCATGAATAACTACTCGGTGACATCCTCTGCCCCCACAATCAGAAACACAGTGGGTGCCAATTTCTTTGACACCCTTATCAATATCGGCATACTGCTCTCCTCCGAGATTCCGGAGATGTTCGGGCAGACGGAAACAAATGACCGACTGGTTGACGATAGTAAAAAGAAACGTGTGGCAGAAGACGTAATGAAGTACAGCATGTACATCCTGCGCCACTTCTTCTGCCAGGCCCTGCCGCTCATCGGTGTTGCGACAAGTCTGTCCGAAATCGTCAAATCCTTCTTTTCCATCAAAGGAACGACCCTCAAACTGGCACCGAGTGGCATCCAGCTCAGCAGTGACAAATCGTACGTAGAGGCTATTAATAATTACGTGTACACCTTCCCGCTCTCCGGCTATCGAGCCATTGCCGGGCAACTGCTGGGAGCCCCCACCCTGAAATTATTCCACAAATTAGCCCGCCGCTTTTCCACGAATCAAGAGACAATCGACTCCTTCAGCGTGAATGTCAAGAACATCACGAAACAAACAATCAACGCCACGGAGGAGAATCGCATCGGCCACGCGGGCGAGGCAAAGCTAACGGAAGAGCATGTTGCGGTCAACGAGCAGGAAGCCGGGGTCGATGACTCCGAGTCCGTTGTGGAGGATGATGACTCGAACATCGATCACGAGGAGGCCGAGGTGAATGAGCAGGAGCAGTCCCTCACCAACTCGGAGGTCAATGCCCAGCACTCCGCGCAGTCCGGCGTCCGAACGGAAAGAGAGCAGGTCAACACAACAACATCGGCAATTCACACAAACGTATAATATATCATGAGCTGGAACGGAGAACAATGGAGCAAACCCCTTATTTTTGCTGATAAAAGCAGCATAGAGGACCTGATCCGAGCGAAAGGCTATGAACTCCCGGAGCACGTAGAATCTCTGCTGCCGACCCCGAAGATCAGCGGTGAGTTATTTCTGAGCATACTGTGCCAGACCGGATACACGGAGGAGGCGGTCAAGCTACTCGCCTGCATGATCAACCCACGCGTGGGCCTCTGGTGGGTTATTCGTTGCTACGATGCCGTTAAGGAAGATATACGGAATGATTTTGCCAGAGATGGAAAGACACCTGCGCAGCGTCGCGCCGCCAAGGTGGATGCCATGGTGGAGGAACTCACGGACACGAGTGATATTGACAAATTGGTGGAGGAACACAAGGCTTTTATGGCCGATGCCGAGGCCAAGATCAAGGCAGAAGCGGAAGCGGCCAAACCCGTCAACCCCGCCGAGGCCATCATGAACGAAATCACCCAAATCTTGGAGGATATACGCAAACTGGACATCCCGGCGGAGATGAAACTACCCCCCACCCCGGAAACGGAGGTGGCATTCAAGCAATTCGAGGCAGATTTAACATCTGCCATCAAGCAGAGTATGGCTGCCATTCTCCCCGCCGAGGAAGCACCGATGCCGCCGGAGATGGAGCGCATCAGCGGTGACAACATTTTTGCAAAACTGAAGGAGAAGACAGACCGCGTCAAACCCGCGATTGACAAGGAAATGGGCAAGTACTTTCCGCTCAAACTCAAGGGCCTGCCCAAGCCGCCCTCACAGACAAGCCTGCGCGCCGCTGTGGACGCCGCCCGCCGTTGGTTGTTAGTGCCCTCCGACGAAAACGGACGCTTGGCCTGCAATGCCGCCATCAAGGCGAAAAGCGGCCCGGAAAGCATGCTTGCCTACGCCGCATTCTGGAGCTCGGCTGTTATGGTAACCGAAACAGGAGAAGTCCCCGGTAACCGAGCACTTCCTCCCATCGGCTTCACCGGTGTCCTCAGCCAACTGGCGCAAGAGGAAGGCGGCGACTTGGACTACGATGCGCGCTACCTGCTCTTCCTGCGCCTTGGATTGGAATGCGCCACCGGCACCAGCACCTGGGACATCAACGCGCGGGAGACCGAACACCCCAAGGTCCCCGCACCCACAACCACCGACAACCCCTGGGTTCGGCAGGGCTTCGGCAGAGAACAATAACCGACCACCCCGATGGCTGATTCCACCCGGCTTTGCTACGATCTCTTCCTGAACGGTACGCTGTACAGCGACTCCGGCACGAATAACAGCATCTTCCTGATCAGCGGCTCCGATGAAATTTCCGCCCTCTTCCGCTACATCGTGCTGCTCGGTATGCCGACCGACACTGTGGATACGGATATGGAGGCATTGTTGGGTAAAAAAGCATGCCTGCGCATAGCGGCGGGTACACCCTCTCGTGAGACAAGCCTGCTGGATGTCTGCGGCATTGTCACCTCGATAGCGGCTACACAGCAATATAAAGTTTGCACGGCAGGTAAGAGCTGGTATCGCCTCACCATCATGCCCGCCATGGCTGCGGGATGCTTTACGAGCAACATAACGGTATACAACAAAGAATCCCTGCCGACGGACACGGAAAGCAACATGCCCGTCCGTACGCTGCAATGTTTGGCAAATGCCATGGGGATGCAACTCCACATCTCCGACAACGCCCGCAAACGCCTACCCGACCTGCTGCAACTGACGCAGAACGGCGAGAGCGATTACAACTTCTTTGCACGCATCCTGCGCACATTCGGACTCGGTTATATCGTCAGCACGGTATATTCCAAAGTTAATGAATACAGCGAGCCCTACAAGGATTGGCAGGCCTGCGTGAATGTGCTCGATATGACCGACTCCCTCGACCTGCCGAGCGATACGAAGCTATCCGTGCGCTACAGCGCCACCAGAGCTCCCTACTACAAGCGAGAAGTTACCTACCCGACGAGCTCCGCACGCGCCGACTACGGTCAGACACCCGCTGCCGCCACGGCGGGGCAAGTATACACCGTCGATGCCTACCAAGACCAGATAACGCAAAACATCACAAAAGCCACACCTAGCTACCCCGGCGACTGCTTTCCGGCGGCTCATGCCGTGGGTGCGGCCTTCCATGCCTCGCTCAGCAATATGGCTGTGAAGGTAGGCTGCACGGCCGCTTGGGACGATACCTGCCAATCTCCGGACAAGAGTAGCTATTTGGTCACTAAAATCAAGTGGAGCGACACTCAAAAAACGACCCTAACAAGTGAAATATGGGGACGCTGCACCCCACAGGAGCCACTCAAGGGTGCCGGCATCAGCCCCTACCCTGTAAACCCGATTCTCGCGCCTGATTGCGAAGATGACGACATGGAGGCGGAATTGCTCCCCGTATCTACCGAAACAGCACCTGCCCCGCGCACCTTCACCGCCCGAGTATGCCAACGTGCCAACTACAGCGGCTCCATCCGCGACCTCTGCCTGGTGCAGGAAATCCGCAAGAAGGACGACAAGAACGCCAACCAAATCTGGGTAGAGGTCACCTCCCCCTTTGCCGATGCCGGCAGCGGCATCCATGTTCGCTATCGCGAGGGCGATATCCTGCTCTGCGAGGATCGCGGAGACCTCAGTATACCCGTGGTGCTTACCTCCCTCTATTGCATGGGTAACGCCCTGCCCGACACCACAATGATCGGCATCTCGGAGGAGGGTGAAGTGACGGATGGAAAGTTTAAGAACAAACACACGGACTACACGAGCAACGATGAGGCCGCCATCATCATCACCAACCGCAGACACACAGACACGGAAGCGACTGATACAGAACCGGCGAAATTTGAAGATGAAACGGTTACCTCCACCTCGTACGTCACGCGGCCCATCTCCGTTCACGACCTGAGAGAATCGAAGAACACACCGAAGTGCAGCCAGATTCGCCTGGCATCCGGAGACAACGGCATCGAGGCCGATGACGCCGATAAGGATTGTTCACTGCCGCTGAGCGAGGCCTCGGGGGCGTTCAGCTACCTGAGCACTCCGGAAACATTCATCAACTTTGCGGCAGGCACCTCAACGGCCATGTCACTGACATCAAACGATGAGACCGCAGAAAAAGTATACCGCCGCCAGTACGATCGCAAGAGATTCCGTGGCATCAGCATGTACGCCGAGCAGGACCTGCTGCAGCAATCTGCTGATTCACAAATCATCAACGCCGGCGGGGTGATCAATATCGTTGCGGCGGAGAGCATCAAGCTCACCGTGGGCCGAAACTCCATCAGCATCGCGGAAAAGGGAATCACCGTTCTCAACGCCTTCGGCTGGGTCGATAACCCGGGGGCACTGAATCTTTATAACAAAAAAGCACCGGAATCCTCGCATGCCTCCAAGCAGCCCTTCGTTCGCAAGTTGAATAATATGATTTCCATCAGCCAAAAGGGCATCTTGGTTTCCGGTCCGTCCATTCTCTCCCAGACCCTCAATAACCTCTTGTTGACGACCTACCTCGGAAGTCGGCTCTCGATGAATAACACCGAGCTCAATCACGTCACTCCCTCACTGTCGTTCACAGGCGGAGCCTCGCTGGCCGGCACCATTGAGAAAACAATCAAATTTGCCGTCGGCGAGGTAGGTGAAGCGTTGGGAGACACAGGCTCGGCCGTTACGCAGGCAGGGCTGGCTCTGTATACCTTCGGTTCTAACATGGTCGGGCTCTTCCGAGGCGGCTTTGTCGATGGTATCAAGAAACTCTTCCTTCCCTTCCTGGATCTCTTCCGTATTGATGGCAGTTACATGCAGCTCACCCCGGACATGCTGCATTTCAGCAGCACGGATATTTTCCTCGAAGGTGCCAAAAACTACCTGTACACCAACCCGATTTCCGGCTACCGCGCCATGGCGAGCAGCCTATGGGGCCCCGCCACCTTTGCCTTGGCACATTGCTTCTCCCCCGCTGCTGTTTCGCAGGATCTCACCAAACGTAAGATCAAGTCCTTTGAGCAGATAGAGAACTCACTGAGTGATGGAGAACTCTTCGGCAAAGCGAAGACAAAAGCCCTGTCCGAGGAGGATGTGTACGTTGCCCAAAGGGAGGCCGCCGTTCAGGAGGAAGAGGCAAACGTGCTGGCAGGCGACCATGCCATAGATCGGAACGAATCACAGGTGCTCAACAACCAAGAACAGGCTCGGGAGTCGGAGAGCAGCGGCGTCCGCAATGATACCTCATCTGTTCACAGCCAAGCCTCAGCAACGAACCAAAACACCGCAGGTGTCGTCGTCACCCAATAATTTATCCTTGCCATGCAGACTTCCGGACAACTTATTTATACACTGAGGATCGGCAAGCAGATATATACCGATAACGGAGTGGGCGACACCCTCATTCTACTCGAAGGCCGCGAGGAGATTTCCGCTCCGTTCTACTACAGTGTCCTGCTCGGCAGCGTTACTCCCCTAAACGAGGCAAGTATGATTGACAGCACAGCCGCGCTGGATATCAACCTGAATTCCGTTTCCCTTGTTCGGGCGGTCGGCATTGTGACCGGAGTCTCCTACACACGGCAGTACCCCGCCTGTAAGCCCGGGAAGTATTGGTACAGCGTGCGCTTGGCCCCTCCCATCGTGAAGGCCTGTTATACACGCAATCGATGCACCTACACAGCGGAGGAAACTCCGGCAAATGCGGCGGGCGGTTTTGTAGCGCATATTCTGGAGAAAATAGGGAATGCCTATCAAACAGAAGTGAAGGTATCCGCAGCAGCGGCCGAACGTCTTCCCGCCCTCATCCAATTGTTACAGAAAGATGAGAGTGACTACAACTTCATCGCGCGCATACTGTACGCCTTCGGACTGGGCTATGTTATCAAGACAAACGACAAGGGCATAGCGGACTCGGAACAATGGGCCTCCGAGCTACATGTGTTAGATATGGCAGCATCGGACGACACAGCCACCGTTCTGACCAAAGAGGAGCAAGGTAAAGCGCTCAGCATGACCATCGCAAGCTCCTCGGTCCCGCAGTGGCGGCGCACACTCGGCTTTGCACAGGTGGCGACATCGGACTGCACCTATACCCCCTACGGCTCCCCTCGCGACAACGCCAAGGGGTCGGTTGTCAATATCATCGAAGCACCGGGAAGCCAAGAGGAGTCCTGCATCAAGGCCAACACCGCCGCCACGATTTCCTCCTCCTTCCTCGCCCACCATAATAACACGGGGACAGCTCGCGGCTGCGTGGAGAACGTCCCCGTCTCCTTGGGACGCGCCGTCACCCGCAACGCCGCCGTCGATTCAAGCGACACCAATGTTACCTATAAAGTAAGCAAGATACGGCTGGTTGCTACCGGAACGACCAAAATCAAAACCGACCTGTGGGCACGCCTTCCGATGAACACCGGAAGCGCCCTCGGCCTCTGTCCGGCACAGCTGAAAACGGATGACAAACCGGACACCTCCTCCGATACCTTGGAGCAGCTGCGCTTACAGAAAATGCCGCCGACCGTCCCCGGCGAGAGACTCTTCCCTGCCGTCGTCTGTTCCTCCGCCAACTACAGCGACTCCGTACGACACCTCTGCAAGGTGCAAGAAGTAGGGGGTACAGAGGGGCAGAAGAACGAGTTTTGGGTAGAGGTCGGCAGCCTGTTTGCCGATGTCAACAGCGGCATTCATGTACGCCCCCGAGTGGGCAATGTGCTGCTGTGCTCCGACCCCGGCGACTTCGGGATGCCGGTGGCTGTCTCCTCCCTGTACCGGGGCGACAACACCTTACCGAGTAATACCCTGATGGGGAAAGGCGGGGACAAGGAAGCAACCGAGGTTGACTCCACTCTCACTATCAGCAACCGCTCGCATAACAGCAGCAAAGAAACGGATGGGAGCGTCGGCTCGGTAGCAGACATTACCCGCCCCTGCTCCGTCTACGACCTGCGCGAGCAGAAGGGTACACCGAACTGCAGCCGCATTCAGATTACGGCACGGAACAACAAGGTTGACAACTGCCCGGAAGGCACACCGACCATCCTCCGCAGTACATCACTGAAATACAGTTTCTGTGCGCTCCCGGAGATTATTCTCGGCATTCCCATGGGTAAGAATGCCTATTTGAACAGCCCGATTCTCGACTTGACGCAAACGGGAAAAGTGAAAGCGGATTCCCGTCCCTTCCTCCAGGGTATTAACATTTACGCCGAGAAGGATTTACTGCAACAATCCGCCGATTCTCACTTCATCAACGCGGGCGGCAGCATCAAGCTGACAGCAGCGGAGAAAATCACCCTGCGCGTAGGCCGCAACTCCATCACCATCTCGGAGTCCGGCATCACGATTCAAAACGGTTACGGATCTGTCAAAAACCCGGGCGCATCCGCACTTTATAACAAGAGTAATCCCGAGGACGCCAAGTCCATGAGCATGGGTTTTGTGCGCAAACTGAATAACACCGTCAGACTTAAGCAGGACGGTATCAGCATCTACGGCACCTGCTCCGCCTCCAGGGCGCTCTGCTCGGTCAATGTACTCAGCACGGTCGGCTCCGGCATGGGGATCACGAACACCAAGACCGGTATATCCGCACCGGCGATTACCATGACAGGCGGTGCAGCCTTGGCGAGCACCGTGGAGAAGGTGGGCAAAATGCTCTTCAAGGAATCGATGAATTACGCCGACCCAACGGCCACCGCGACCTGCCTGAGCGCATATAACTATGCAACGACAATTTGGAGTTATGTATGCAAGGGAATACCGGGACTGAAGAGCCAATTTACCAATCTGTTCAGCGTCAAGGGAGCCCAGCTCTCCCTGAAGCCAACGTCTGTTTCCTTCAGCTCAGACAAGCTGTTTTTCGAGTCGAAAGATATCTACCTGTACTGCCATCCCTTGGCCAACTACCGCGCCTTTACATCCAACGCCGTCAGCAAATATTGCTCAAAGTTCACGACATGGATAACAAGTCGTTTCTCACTTTCCAAACATTTCATCGTCCCCGGTGTGTTGGAGATGAATACGCTCCAGAAGCTGGAGGCAGCCGGCACGGAGGAGCGCACGGCCGGCAATGTGAAATCCATTAGGCTGAATGCCGATGAGGTTGTCGCCAAGAAGGATGAGGATTATATCAAACGTTACAACAACTACATGCGCTACAATCAGCAGGCTGTGGACCACAACGAGCAGGATGTGAACGAGGAGCAGGCCGCCGTGATTCAGGAGGAACAAAACCCGGTCAACAACGAAGTAGGCGCAAATAACAACAACGCGGCCGGCACGAACATGGTCAACGGGGTTGAAATTCGCAGCTGATCCGCCGGACATTGTCCGTTTTTTTTGCTTGACATCACCGGTGGTTCCGTGATAATGGAGGGGATGTCATCCCCCCTCCCCATCCTGCTTGCCGCCGCTGCGCTGCTTCCCGCTGCAGCGGCAGAAGCGCCGCAGACACCCCCCGGGGCACCGGATGCCCTGCGCCTGACCAATCCGGCCGATGCGCAGGGAGTCACGACCCTGCATCGCCTGTGCGGCCTGGGCTTGACAGAGGCGGCTCGAGTACTTCTGCTGTCCGGCCACGGCACTGCCGTTCGTGATTTCAAAGGCCTCACCCCCCTGCACTATGCGGCACAATACGGCCGAGATGAAACGATACGCATGCTCCTGCAAGAGGGGGCGGAGGTAAGCGCTGCAGCCGATAACGGCGATACTCCTCTGCACCGCGCAGCCTCCGCGGGGCATTCGGGAGCCGTGCAGATTCTTCTTGAAAACGGAGCCGATGCCGCGGCGGAAAATTTACTCGGTGACACGGCTCTGCAACTTGCTAAACGCTATCAACACCATGCCGCACTGACTCTCATGTTGAGCCACGCCTACCCCCTGCACGCCGCCGCATTCGAGGGGTGCATGCAGGAGCTGCAGCGAGCTCTGCTTTCCCCATGGGCACTGCTGCCGAGGCCTCTGCGAAGGCAAGCCCCGATGCGAGACGGCGGCGGATGGACACCCCTGCATGCCGCGGCAGCTTCCGGGCGTGTACCCGTGACTTGGTTTCTGCTTACTATGGGCATGAAACCGACGGATGCGGATAACGAAGGACGCACCCCTCTGCACGAGGCCGCACGCTTCGGGCACCCCGAAACCGCCACCCTGCTGCTGCAACGCGGAGCCGACCCCAATGCGGAAGGCAACGAGGGACGCACGCCGCTGCACGAAGCCGCCATTGCAGGGCATGTTCGGGTGGCAGAGCTTTTACTGAATAACGGAGCAGACCCGAACTTCGAGGGTGAATATGACTGGACACCCCTGACCGCCGCCTGCGACAACAAACATACCGCTGTGCTGCAACTCCTGTTGGAACGGGGAGCGACCATTCCCACAGGCAAAAAGGGCACGAGGGCGGCTTCCCCGCTGCACTTGGCCTGCCGAGATGGTAACCTGGCCGCCGTAAAACTCCTTATTGACAAGGGGGCAGACATCAATGCGGCCAATGAGGACAAATGCACGCCCCTTCACTTGGCCACGGAGGGTGACCACACGGAACTCTGCCGCTTTTTGTTGGAGCACGGCGCAAAAGTGAATGCCCGGGATGAGCGCCGCAACACCGCCCTGCACCTAGCATGCAAACGGAACAACATTCCCCTGGTAGAGCTGTTGCGGGAAAAGGGAGCCGACACCACCCTCAAAAACAAGGCGGGACAGACCCCGAAGGCCGTTGCACTGGACTTGGAGCACCGAGAAGCGGCAGCGGCCCTCTCCCCCAAGAAAAAGGGCACGGGGCAACAAGAAAGCAAACCCCAAAAGTGAATCCGTTGCACGACATGATGGGCGGAGCCTTCGGGCTTGACTTACCGTTGATCAACGACTTCCCGTACACGGAGGGGCCATGCTGTGCCTTTGTCAACAGCGGACGCGCGGCACTGGAGCAGATTCTCTCGGCCCGACGGCCTGCGGGGACGGTGTGGGTGCCTCGCTTTGCCTGTGACACCCTGCTGCAGCCCATGCACAGGCTGGAGTTGCCCGTACGCCGATACAGAATCACCGATGACTTGTCTCCCGTGCTCCCCGAAACGTCAAAGGGAGACATCATTATCCTCATCAACTACTTCGGACTCACGGGCGCCTCCGCGGCACGGGCAGCAGCCGATGCCGAAGTACCGTGTATCATCGATGCCACGACAGCCCTGTACGCCACGCCGCCTCCCGGCATTCCCTGCTTCTACAGCCCGCGAAAATTCTTGGCCGTACCCGATGGCGGAGTGGCACATTCACCCTTTCCCCTGCCCCTACCGCAGGAGGAGGATCGCAGTGCCGAACGAGCTCTCGCCCTCCTGCTGCGAACGGAAGACGGAGCGCAGGCCGCTACCGATGCCACCGAGCGAGCCGAGCGAGAACTCTGCGGCCCGCCCAAGCGCATGTCCCCCCTCACCCGCCGACTGCTTGCATCGCAGGCCTGTCGCCAAGCGGCCGCCGCAAGGTGTGCCAACTACACGCAGCTCCACAAGGCCTTGGCATCTGTCAACCGACTGACACTACCCGAAACGCCACCCTCCGCGCCCTTCTGCTATCCGCTCCTCACGGGCATACCCGGACTGCGAGATGAGCTGATCGACGCCGGCATCGCCCTGCCCCTGTTTTGGCCGGAGGTCATCGCCGCCACAGAGGCAAGTGACACCGAGAACAGGCTGGCGCGCACGCTCCTGCCACTCCCCGTGGACCAGCGGTACACGGCGGCGGATATGGAGCGCCTTATCCGGTGCATCCTGTCCCCGAACTAATCAAGGTAATATCACCTCCAGTGCCCGCATACCCTCCGGGGCCGTATACTCCACCGGCCGACCGCTTTCCATGAGCATGACAGCCTCCCGCCACGCTTTCGGGATAGCATTATAACCATACACAGCACCGAGCAGCGCACAGACAATAGCACCGTTGGTATCCGGATCGCCGAGTCGCATCACCACTGCGCACGCCGCGTCGGCGAACCGCTCCGAATGAAGCAGATAGTAATAAGTGGCCTGGAAGGCGATTTCCACCCATCCCTCATGATCCCAATAGTCCGGCTCCTCCACAGCGGCAGCCTCCAAACGACGAATCAGGGACGGCTCCCCGATCTCGGAAGCGCGTTTTCGGGCGGCGGCATAAATTTCCACCGGAGTCTTGCCCCGAACAGCCAGCATGATGGACTCCACATAGATAATATCCGCAGCCACGCACTTCGAATGCGGATGTGTCAACTGCGCATCCTTTACCGCCGCACTCAACCAATCGAACTCGGGGTGAAGAGCCGCGAAAATTCCGAGAGGCGCAACACGCATCAAAGCCCCGTTCGCCTGTGTCGTACGAGAAGGCACGCACTGCAGCAATGCCTGCGATGTTGCCACACCCATATCATCACAGCCGCTCTTTGCCCAGTCTTGATAACGAAGCAGCGTCTCTGTCTCATCATACTCCTTATTCTCAGCCAGGGAGTGCATCAGTGCTATCGCCATTTCAGAGTCATCCGTAATCATTCCGGCATATCGGCCTCGCGTCACGCCCCATCCATCAACCATGCCCGGAATCCCCTCGGGATACACAGACATCACGTCCTCCGGATCGTGAAACTCCAACGGTGCGCCCAAGGCATCTCCGCACATCAGCCCCATCATACAACCCCGAGCACGATTCTTGAGGGCCTCCTTCACCGGATCCGGAGTCGTTTTCTTTGTCACCAACGGGAAGCTGTGGGAAAGCGGGTACTCAGGCACATGAATCAGCTCCACGCCGTACATCGCCGCAATCGCCGGGGCCTGGGAGTCGGGGTATGCCTCGCCGTAGTAAATCGTCTTGACTCCGTGGGCACACAGAGCCTGCATGCACGAGGTGCAGGGCATCGTGGTGCATGCCACTACCTTGGCCTCGCCTCGCTTGAAGAGACTGCACAGGTTAATCTCGGCATGCAGCATATACTTCTGTCTCTCATCACGGGAAGCCCAGAACCCCTCCGGTGCGGAAAAGCCCGGGAAAAGCCCATTGTAAGCCGTGCCGATCACGCGGTTATCTTTATCGAGAGCTGCGGCACCCACGCGGCGGAAAGGGTCCTCGGAACGCAGCGCTGCAACGTGTGCCAGGGCCATCACATATTGGGGAATAGAGAGTCGACTCATGATGCGGACATTATACCACACTTTCAAGCAGGCCCGCGCATTATGACAAACTTTACGCGTCATTCCTGCGCCCCGCAGCACATGCAGGCGCAGAAATGGCTGGACACCCCCCCTGCCCTTTGGTATAAAGGGGGCACGATGAGGCGCGACTGGTACAACATACTCCCCGCCGGCGCGGCTGTGGCCGCCTATTTGTGCGCCCTGCTCCGGCCTGAGTGCGCCGCGCAGGCTGTTCTCTGGGTCGTTGTACTCAGTTGCGCAGGATTAGCAATCAACCTTTGCCTTTTTACAGCGCGTCTTCTCACCCGACGAAGCGGATTGACGGCAGCCATGTGGGGCACGGTGCACCTGTTGTTGGCCTCCTGTGCCTGGGCCGTATGGCCGACCGAACAGGAACCGGCCCTCGCGGCACGCTTGGAGGCTTGCCGCAACGGGGCCGATGCATTCGAACGCAGTGAGGAGGGCTCCCTGATCACCCTGGCAGCCATGTCCGGGCGCGTCGACCTGCTGCGAGAGTTCCTTCCCTCACTCCCCCCCGATGCAACGCGGCGCAGCGAGGCGGCTCTGGCCCTGCTCCGGGCGGCGGAATGCGGCAGGATTTCTGCCCTGGAATACCTCTTAACAAACACGGGACTGAAGCCCGATAAGCTAACCGACGGCAGCACGCCGCTGCACGAGGCCGTTCGCAATAGTCATCAACGAGCCGTGCGCCTCCTGTTGCAGCACGGTGCGGATGTCAACCGTCCCGCGGCGGACGGACAGACTCCGTTGATGACGGCAGCTCTTGCCGGTGATGTTGCCATGATCAAGCTCCTGCTGAAACACGGTGCCGACCCCGCAGCCCGCACCCCGGAGGGTGAGACGGCTGCAGACTTCACTACATCTGACGAAATTTCCACTCTTCTGAAGCACCCATGAAGCGCTACCTTCCCCTCCTTGCCTGCTGTGTCGCTCTCTGTTCCGCGGAGGATTTTACCCTAACAGACGGAACCGTTCTTAAGAATGTAACCGTCACCAGAAAAGGGCCGGATTTCATCAATGTGATTTACGACGGAGGCGGTCGAAAGCTTGCTGCCGACGAATTACCCGATGATCTGCGCAAGCGCTTCAAGATGACGGAGGATATACTGAGCGAGCGCCGCGAGCAAGCACGCCGCGACGAGGCAGCCCGGGCCGCAGCTGCCAAGAAGGCCGAGCAGGAAACACGCGCCGCCCTCGAGGCCTCGGGACGCTCTGCACGTTACGTCACGGCGGCAGATGTGCAACAGATGTACGGTCCGCTGGACTCTCTCAATGCCCGCATGGCGGACTATCTTGCGGCGGAATGGAACCGCCGTGAAGCCCTGCGTTTGGGGCTGAAGACGGAAGCCGAGCGCTTTGCCGACGAGGCAACCGCCCTGCGCGGGGCCTTCGAGGCCGATCGAGCCGAGCTGCTGGAAGATGCCCGGGAGGCGGAGAAGACGCGCCGCCGTGTGACCGAGTTGGATGAGAAGTTGCGTGTGGCGAAGGAGCGCAACGAGATGCTCAAAAATCAAATAAGCGACCTGCGGGAGCAAGTGCGCAACCGCCCGAGCGGTTTTTACAACGAGCCCACCATCATCGTGCCGCCGCCCCGCGGTCCGATTATCGTCAATCCCATCCCTCGCCGCCCCTCGCACCACTGTAAACCCACCCCCAAGCCCAAGCCGGCGGCCCCCACCCCCGCACCGCCCCGCAAACCGCGCTGAGGGGTTCCACGCCATGCAGCAAGTCAACCTCAAGGAAAAATGGCGCAAGACCCCGCATCGCCCGGGTGTTTACCTCATGAAGGGAGAGGGCGGCGGTATCATCTACGTCGGCAAGGCCAAGGATCTGCACCGACGCTTGGCTAACTATTTCTCCCCGAGTCGCCAGACCCTTGAGAACGGCAAGACACGTGCCCTGATCGCTGCCATCCGCGATTTTGATTATCTGGAGGTTCGCAACGATAGTGAGTCGCTTATTCTGGAGCAGAAGCTCATTAAAGAATACCGCCCGCACTATAATGTCCAGCTCCGTGATGACAAGCGGTATTTATTACTGAGAGCATCGCGCGGGGACGAACTGCCCCGCTTCTCCACCGTCCGACTCCGCAAGGATGACGGAGCCCGCTACCTGGGCCCTTTCGTGCACAGCACCGCCCTCAAGGAAACTATGGAGTGGCTGAACCACCGCTTCCGCCTGCGTACCTGCACGGCTCGCTGCCCCGGACCGGAGAACTACCGCCACTGCCACGACGATGTTATCCGCCACTGTTCCGCACCCTGCATCGGACGCATCACCCCGGAGGAATACCGCAGCAACTTTGAGGCCGCCCTCGCCCTGCTCGAAGGCGGGGCACGCAAGGAGCATCTCGATGCCCTGACGCAGGAAATGATGGAAGCCTCCGATGCGCTGGACTTCGAGCGCGCGGCCAAACTCCGCGACATCCGGGAGAACATTATCAAGACACTCGAACCCGCCCGACGCTTCGCTCGACGCTCGCCGGACCTTCCCGGCACCGTCAACCCCGACCGGGATCTTCAGGAGCTGGCCGATGCCCTCGGCATGGCCACGCCTCCCGCCGTCATGGAGTGTTTCGATATTTCCAACCTGTCAGATAACCATATCGTTGCCTCCATGGTGCGCTTCACCAACGGACGCCCCGATAACAAAGCCTACCGCCGTTATCGCATCAAGGGCGTGGACGGCCAGAACGACTTTGCCTCCATGCTGGAAGTGGTTCGCCGCCGCTACACCCGTATTGTCAGCGAAAGCAGTTCCCTCCTCGGGGAGCATCCCGAGCACGGGGTCTATACCCGCCTCAAACAACTCAGTGCAGAGGGGCGCGCCCCTATCACCGTGCCGGATCTGGTGGTGGTGGACGGTGGCAAAGGCCAACTTGGGGTCGCCATGCAGGTTCTCGCGGAAATCGGGCTGGCAGACATGCCTGTTATCGGCCTTGCCAAACGCGACGAGGAAATCTACTTTCCCGACCGCGACGAACCGCTTGTGCTCAGCCACGACTCCGGGGCCCTTCGCCTCCTGCAGCGCCTGCGCGACGAGGCCCACCGTTTTGCGAACAACTACAACGAGCTTCTGGTGCGCAAACGCGTACGAGAAAGCAAGCTCGACGCTTTCCCCGGCATGACCCCCAAGCGTAAGGAGCTTCTCCTCCTCCACTTCCACACCGTCCCCGGCATCCGCGCCCGCTCGGCAGAGGAAATCGCCGCCCTACCCGGCATCTCCCTCGCATGGGCCACCCGCTTCACCGCTTGGCTCGCTGAGCATTGAAGCCATGCCGCATGCGGAATGAGCCGTTTTCGTCGTTTTTGTGTTGACAAAGGCATGCTGCTGGTATATAAAGCCCCGAAACATACTGACAGCTTATGCCGGGACGCAAGAATAACAGCATCAGACGCAAGGTGAAGAACTGGACCTTCTCCGATTCTGCCGATCTCTACGCCGTGGATGATTGGAGCAATGGCTACTTTGCCGTATCGAAGACGGGCGAGGTGACAGTAAAGCTGGAAGACAGCGACGGAACCAAGAAGGATGTGAGCCTGCGCACCATCATGGACGCGCTGGCCGACCGCGGAACGGATGCACCGGTGCTCCTGCGCTTCCGGGACCTGCTGCGAGCCCGCATCGACGAGCTTAACAAAAGCTTCATCAAGGCCATCAAGGAGGCGAACTACCGGGGCCAATACCGCGGGGTCTACCCCATCAAGGTCAACCAGCAGTGCCACATTGTGGAGGAAATCGTGGCACACGGCGCCCGATATCATTACGGTCTGGAGGCCGGCTCCAAGCCGGAGCTGATTGCTGCCATGGCGCAGATGAAGGACAGCGAGGCCTTCTTGATGTGCAACGGTTATAAAGACGACGAATTCATCGACTTGGCACTGATGGGACAGATGATGGGCATCAACCTCTGCATTATTCTCGAGATGCCTAACGAGCTGCCGGCCATCCTCCGCCGTGCCCAGGTGCTGGGTATCGAGCCGAACCTGGGCGTGCGCGTCCGCCTCTCCGCCAAGGGGTCCGGGCATTGGAGCGAATCCGCAGGTGATAAATCGGTCTTCGGACTCAACCCCGCACAGGTCATTGATGTGGTGGACGAGCTGAAGGCAGCGGGCAAGTTGAATTGCCTCAAGGTGCTGCACTACCACCAGGGTTCGCAGATTCCGAATATATCCGTCATACGCGAGGGGCTCACGGAAGCATGCCGCATGTACATCGACCTGGTGCGGGAGGGCGCTCCGATGGGCACCTTGGACATGGGCGGCGGGCTTGCAGTTGACTATGACGGCTCGCAGACGAATTTCCACTCCTCCTGCAACTATTCTGTGGAGGAGTACGCGCGCGATATTGTGGAGATTGTCGGGGAGATGTGCACCAAATGCGAGGTGCCGCACCCCACGCTCGTCACGGAATCCGGTCGTGCCATCTCCGCCTATCACAGCGTTCTCGTATTCAATATTCTGGATGTTACCACGGCCCCGGGAATGGATGCCCAGCCGACAACACTGCCGGAAAATGCAAGCGAAATTCTGAAGGCCTTGGATGAGACCCGCCGCATGCTCACGCGCAAAAATATCCAAGAGTGCTACAATGATGCGAACTATTACCGCGACCAGTTGCGCATGCAGTTCTTCTACGGCAACACCACCCTGCGCGAGCGCGGCGTGGGAGAGGCCATCTACTGGCACATCATGGGCCTGATCTCACGCCGCTTGGCCGAGATGGGCGAGATTCCCGAGGACCTCAAGGAGGTATCCGATAACATGGTGGACTTCTACTACGGTAACTTCTCTGTCTTCCAGAGCCTCACGGACTGCTGGGCCATCGACCAGCTCTTCCCCGTCATGCCCATTCAGCGCCTCTGCGAGCGACCCACTCAAAAATCCGTTCTGGTGGATATTACCTGCGATTGCGACGGCAAACTGGACCGCTTCATCGACCGCGAGGACGTGGCGAATTCCCTGCCGCTGCATGAAGTAGAGGGGCAGGAGAACTACTACGTGGGCGTCTTCCTCATCGGTGCCTACCAGGAGACACTGGGTGACATTCACAACCTGCTGGGCGACACGAATGTGGTCAGTGTGCACTTGGAGAACGGGCGTCCGGTGTATACCGATGAGATCGAGGGCGACTGTGTGGCGGACGTTCTCTCCTATGTGAAATACGACAGCAAGGACCTCATCGCCCGCTTCCGCGCTTTGGCCGAACGCGCCGTGGAGGAAGGGCGCATCACACCGCGCCAGCGCCGCACCGCCCTGGATGCCTACCGCACCGGGTTGAACGGCTACACTTACTACGAGCTCTGATACCGACAACACGTCACCCTGCCCGTTCCGATCAGGAAGCAGGCAGGGTGACGGAAAGCACGCCGACCGCGGCTCGAACGCGGGACCCCAAGCTTAGAAGGCTCGTGCTCTATCCAACTGAGCTACCGGCGCATGCGGCGCGGGTATGGTAGCAGAAAACGCCGGAGATTGCAAGCACAATTTCACGAAAGGGTTGACAAGTGTCCCCGAGCGGGGTAGAATGCGGGCATGAAGGAGGAGAGAAGCGCGCTGGATTTTTTTCATGAGGGTTACAGCTGCGCCCAGTCGGTTTTTGCTGCCAATGCAAGCCGCATGGGGCTGGAGACAGAGACAGCACTGCGCTTGGCGGCAGGGCTGGGGGCCGGCATCGGGCGCATGCGCCTTACCTGCGGGGCCTTCTGTGCGCTGGTGCTCGCGGCGGGTTACTGCCGGGGCAACACTACGGGGAGCGCAGAGGACAAGGAGCGCATCTATGCCCTCGTGCAACGCCTAGCCGAGGAGTTCCGTGCTGAGTTCGGTGCTCTTTCCTGTGCAGAACTCCTCCACACCGACCCCGCCACCGAATCCACCCGCCCGCAGGAGCGCACAGCCGCCTACTACGCCGCCCGTCCCTGTGAGCGCTGTGTGGCCTTCTGCGACGACGCCGCGAAGCGTCTGTTGGAGGAAACAGCCGGCGACAGAATCACGAAGCAACATAAATAAATTCTTGAATTCCTCCATGATTTGTGCGATAATGGGGGCGTCTTCCGATGAGCGATTACGTACCACCTTTTCGACAGAGTGATGCCGTCATGAACCTGCTTGCAGAAGCCTGCGAGCTAGTAGGGAGGGTGAACAACGAGAGCCCCTGTCCGTTCATTTGAGAAGGCAGAATCAAATTCGCTCCATCCACGCCTCCCTGCACATCGAACAGAATACCCTGACGCAGGAACAGATAACGGCTATTCTTGACGGGAAACGGGTTCTCGGCCCACCTCAGGAAATTCTCGAGGTCAAGAATGCCGCAGAGGCCTATGCCCTGCTTCAGGATTTGAATCCGCTTGCCGAGCAGGATTTGCTGCGGGCCCACCGCGCGATGATGCAATCTCTCGTTCGGGAGGCCGGTTGTTTTCGGAAAGGTGGGGTCGGAGTGATGGCCGGTGACCGGGCCATCCACATTGCTCCGCCGGCGCACCTCGTGCCGTATCAAATACGGGACCTGTTGTCATGGTACGGGAAATCCAAGCTGCATCCTCTGCTGAAGAGCTCTGTATTTCACTACGAGTTCGAATTCATTCATCCCTTTGACGATGGAAACGGGCGCATGGGGCGTCTGTGGCATACCCTCCTGCTGTCCCGTTGGCGTTCTTTCTTCGCTTGGTTGCCCATCGAGGAGCTCATTGCCGAACGCCAACAAGAGTACTACCGGGTCCTGCAGGAGGCGGATTCCCGAGGGGAATGTTCCTGCTTCGTTCAGCTGATGCTGGAAGTGATTCGCGACACACTCAGTCAATTCTCTGCCACGAGTCGATCTTCCGGTGACCTAGCCGGGGCCGAAAACGACCAAGCTGCGCGCAAAAACGACCAAGCTGCGACCAAGCTGCCCCCCGACACGCCGGCACCGGTTCGGGAGTTGCTCGAGGCGCTCGGGCAGGACACCCTGTCTGCCGCTCAGCTTATGGAGCAACTGGGATTGCAGCATCGCGCCAACTTCCGTCAACGCTACCTAGCCCCGGCTTTGGCATGCGGGTTCGTCCTCCGCACCCTGCCGGACACTCCGAACAGCCCCAACCAGCGCTACCGCGCAGCCGACAGAGGCTAACGAGACCGGAAAAACGCCGCAGCCCCGGGAAGGAACTGCGGCGTGAAATCAGGATGTTCCGCGAACTCAGGCCAAGTTCTTGGAATCGAAAGCCTTGTTCATCTCCGCCTCGCGCTTCACGCGAACCTGCAGATCCGCCAGCGCGTTCATGTAGTAGATGTAGGCATCGAAAGGAGAGGGATACGGCGTAAAGCCGTTGCTCTTCTCCATATAGTGGAAGTGGTCCGCGCTCTGCAGCTTGCGCCACACGTGGATCATATCGCTGTCATGGCTGGCCTTAACGGCCGCCTCCAAGTCATAGATCTTCTTGATGGCCTCCTGCTGCATCACATTGCCATTCCACTGGGTCGTGGTGCCGTAGGTGGAGCAGCTCACCGGGTTCGGGCAATCCAGCGTGCCCGTGGACGGGAACTTCCGCACGGCCTCCCCGGGGGTAAGGAAGGTGTTACCGTTGAACACAGCCGCCGTAATCATCGTACGCCAGAACTCAAAGACACCCGTGGTGTCCGGCTGGCGCTCGCCGAGCGTCTCGTAGTCCATGGACAGGTTCACCACCTGCCCCTCCTGGCGGGTCAACCAATCCGCGAAGGTGTAGGGAGACAGCGGGTACTCGCTCCAAGTGGGGTCAACGCGACGATTCGCCAAGTCATTGGAGAGGTGGCGGTTGCGGATGAGCGTCTTCGTCTTGTCGATGAGCGGCGCGCACTGCAGGTCATTCGTGTGGCGGTTGGACATCATGCGGCTGTTGCCGTCTGCCATAATGCCCTCGAAGCCCATATCACAGACCTGGGCTGCAATTGCGTTATCATACAGCATGCCGGTATTCCACAGCACGGTGGGGCGGCAGCCGAAGAGCTGCTCGATGAGCTGCACATGCTCCTGCACCTGCTCCTCGAACTCCGAGGGAGCGTAGAGCGAGGCGAGGGAAGCGTAGTACGGCATGGCCAGGAACTCCACCGCCCCTGTCTCCGCCAAGCGGGCGAAGGAGTCGATGAGGTCCGGGCGGTGGTACTTTGCCTGCTCGAGAATCACCCCTGAGAGTGCGAGCGCAAAGCGGAACTTGCCGTCGGAAAGCTCGATGAGCTGCTGCATGAGGCGGTTCGCCGGCAGGTAGCAGCGCTCCGCCACCGCGCTGAGCACGCGACCGTTGAGCTCGTCGTCCTCATAGAACGCGTGCTCCCCGATCTTGAAAAAATCATACGGAATCAGCCGGTTAGGCTGGTGCGCATGGAAGGTAAGGGTAATGTTCATAGCCGTGAAGGTTGATGGGTGAAAGGGTTACCAACCGAGCACATGGTGGTAGACGCGCAGCATCTTCTCCGCCGCCGTGTCCCAGTTGGAGTTCTTGATGTCCTGTGCACTCTGCTCCGCCACGCGCTTGTAGAGCTCTTCATCCGTGATGAGGTCCACAATGTGCTTGGCCATCATGTTCACATCCCAGAAGTCCGCCTTCAGCGCGCCCTTCATCACCTCCGCCACGCCGCTCTGCTTCGAAATAACGGCCGGAATGTTGAATTGGGCCGCCTCCAGCGCGGAGAGGCCGAAGGGCTCGGAGACCGAAGGCATGCAGTACACATCCGTCATGGAAAGCAGCTCGTTAACCTTTGCCTTGTTCAGGAAGCCGGTGAAGTGGAACTTGTCGCCCACGCCGTGGAAGGCCCCGGTTTCGATAAGCTGGCGGAGCTTCTCGCCGGTGCCTGCCATCACGAAGCGTACGTTGTCGGTCTGCTCCAGCACCTTGGCAGCAATCTGCAGGAAGAACTCCGGCCCCTTCTGCGCGGTGAGACGACCGAGAAAGAGCACGAGCTTCTCCGGGAACTTCTTCTTGCTGTGGAAGACGTGCACGGGATCCGCACCGTTGTGCACGGGGAAAATCTTGGAGGGATCGATGCCGTAGTGGCCGGCCGCAACAGTGCCGGTGTACTTGGACACGGGGATGACGGCGTCCGCCTGCTCCATGCCGTACTTCTCGATGTCGTAGATCCAACCGCGGGCATCTGCACCGGCGCGGTCAAACTGGGAGGCATGCAGGTGCACCACCAAGGGCTTGCCCGTGGCGCGCTTCACCTCCACACCGGCCAAGTAGGTCATCCAGTCGTGGGCGTGCACCAAGTCAAAGTCGTACTTGCGGGCCATGATGGCGCAGATCTTGGAGAACTCGATGACCTTGCGGGCCAAGTCACCGGCGTACAGATCCTCCTTGCCGGTGAAGAGATCCAAGTCCGCATGATGCACCTTGGAGAAGAGCAGCTTGCCCTCCTGCGTAAAGGTAACGGTGCCGGGCGTACCCTCCGTGCTGGCGTAGGGGTCCAGGTTAATGGGGGCCTTGCTCACCATGGCGCAGCTCTCGTAGGTGTAGGGCTGCGCTTCGGTGGTCTGCAGCTCGCCGTAGCTGAGAGTGTTGACACCGCGCAGAGTGAACCCGTCGTAAGAAGCATCGGGCGCGGCCTTGGGCACGATGACGGCCAAGTCCACTTTCTTTGCCAAGGCCTTGGAGATGCCCATGCAGGCAACGCCGAGACCGCCGTTGATGAGCGGGGGGAACTCCCAGCCCAACTCCAGTACTTTAATCCTCCTGTCTTCCATAAGAGCTTCTTGTCTGTTGCGTGTTTGGACGCCCTGTGCGGAGCGTCGGCTCTATTAAAGCGAAAAAAAAGCGATTTGTCCAGCCAAATGTGTGCCTGTATGGCAAAAACAGGCCGAAAATCGAATTCCCCGGGGTGGGAAGGAGAGGA
This sequence comes from Akkermansia muciniphila, assembly GCA_004557455.1. Lineage (GTDB taxonomy): Bacteria > Verrucomicrobiota > Verrucomicrobiia > Verrucomicrobiales > Akkermansiaceae > Akkermansia > Akkermansia muciniphila_D. The sequence continues at coordinate 64,197 of SFDX01000006.1, forward strand.
GGCCGTGCCTCAACCCTCATTATTCACGCGGCGGATATCCTCGAGGGCTGCGATGAAGTCGTCCAGGATTTCGGCCGGCACCATGATGCGGTCGCGGTTAGAGCTAACTTTTTCGGTGATGCGAACCACACGGCCCCGGGCATTGCTCTTCAGGTCAATGAAAAAGGTTTTGCGGTCTGCAATGATCTTCTCTGTGCAAATAATATCGTCGTCCACTGTTGTAGGAAGCCGTGGTTGCGCGGCTTTACAGTAGTGTATTGTACCAAAACGGGCGCCGGAGTCAATCTTTTTTTGACGAAATGAACAAAAAACGTTCGCGGGGGAGCCGTTCAGTAGTCTATACCATCCTCCGGGAAGAGACCTAGGTCATCATCCAGCAAACCGTCATCGTAGGGATAAAGCGGGGGCGACACGGGCGGCGTGTAACCGGGGCGGGAGGAAGAGAGGGGAGCGGTGGCTTCCGGCTCCACACGGGCGGCAGCATAGCGGGCCTTGGAGTGCCCGCCGGCGGCGGCTCTGCGGTACCAGTTGGAGGCGGCAAAACTGTTGCGGGGCACGCCGAGTCCGCGCTCGTAGCAAAGGGCCAGATTATACTGCGCGGGGGCAAAGTTACGGTCCGCAGCGGCAAAGTAGTATGTGCAGGCAGCAGCGGCGTCGCGTCGCAGACCGCCCCGTCCTTTCTCCAGGAAAATGCCGTATTTATTCATGGCGGGCGGAAAATCCGCAGCGGCGGCGCGGGCATACCACGCAACGGCAGCGGCATCATCGGCTGCCGCTCCGCGACCCAGCTCATAGCATACACCGGCGCGGTATTGGGCGCGCGGCAATTCGGCGGCATAGAGGAAGCACTCCAGGGCCTCCGTCCAAGCGCCGTTTTTGTAGAGGGCTACCCCACGCTCCAGCACATCCTCGGCAGGCATGCCGGCGTACTTGGCCAGACCTGCTATCCGGGGCAGGTGGGCACGGGCCTCGGGCAAACCGGCCTGCGCGGCCTGTCGGCACCGGTACTCGGCCTCGGTGTAGTCCTGCGAGGTACCGAGACCATCCTGCAACAGAAGGCACAACCCCCACTGTGCAAGGGGGTCCCCGGCCTCGGCGGCAGAGACCCAGTATCGAGCGGCAGCAGAGTAATCTTTCGGCAGGCCTCCGTAACCGTTATAATAACAATCGCCCAAGCGGTAGAGAGCTTGGGGGTACTGCTGCTCGGCAGCGGCGCGGTACAGGCGCACGGCTTCGGCAGGTGCCTCTGCCTCGCCCAATCCCAGCTCGCAGCAGCGGCCCAGGGCCGTAAGCCCCACGGGGTTGCCGCGCTCGGCGGCCTCCTCCAGCAGGAGCAATGCGGTGTCGTAATCATCGGCAGACACGGCCGCTCGCGCTTGCTCCAACAGCTCCTCTTCGGACAGCGGGGCCAAGGCCAATTTGGCGCGCGCAGCGGGCAGAGAATCAGCGGCAGCCTGTTGCCCTTTTTGTTCGGCTGCGGCCCAGCACTGCTCAGCGCGGGCATAGTCGCGTGCCGTTCCCCGCCCTTGGTAATAGCAAAGGCCCAGCTCGTAGAGAGCATCCGCGTCTCCCGCCTCGGCGGCGCGCTGCCACCAGTGCACGGCCTGTGCGGTGTCCTGCGGCAGTCCTTCGCCTGTATTGCAACAACAGCCCAACACATAGCAGGCGCGGGCATGACTGCGGCCGGCGGCTTCCAACAACCACTGTGCGCCCTCCTCTGCTTCGCCCCGTGCCTGGAGCGTGCGGGCGCGGTCAAACATGGACTGCGGCGGCAGGGTCAGGCAGGCCGCCTTGCGCTCCGCGCGGGGCAGAAGCACCGCTGCGCGGGGGCACCCCAGCTCATCCGCCCGGCGCAGAGCTCGCAGGGCCGCTCGCTCATCCACGGCCGTGCCGATGCCGTCTAGGCAGCAGCGGCCCAGTTCGTACCAAGCATCCGCATGCCCGGCAGAGGCGGCGCGTTGCAAAAAATCTACCGCCTGTGCCTGCGAGGGGTCGGCTCCGGGCGGCTCCTGAAGCAGGCGGAGTCCCAGTGTATACTGCGCCTCCGGCAGCCCCGCGTAGGCGGCCGTTTTCAGCAAGCGGAGCACCTCGCGACGCGTCTCGGGTGACATGTTATCCCCCGCACCTTCCAGCAGGGAGCAAGCTTGTTGCATGGCCGTGCGCGGACAAAACTTCTCGGCGGTCTGCGGGCGGAAGCACCCCGTGCCGTGCAGGGCCCCAACTGCCGCCACACCGCCGACCATGCAGGCAAACCAAGCCAACAAGCCGCCTATATAAATTCTCTGCCGGGCCGCCGTGCTGCCGCCCCCGTTTCTATCACCCCCTCGCTTCATTCCCTGTGTTCTTCGTTGGCTTTGTAGTCTCCTTCGATCTCAGCCTCGAAGGAATCGACACCGGCAAAATCAATGTCCTTGCGTTCAAAATCCACCTCGTGACTGTAGCCGGGCATCAGGTAGCCCCCGTGGGCGCGCACTTCCCGGCAGAGCATCTTGGTCGCTGCAATAATCAAGGAGGTACGGCTGCGTCCCAAACGCACGCAGAGTTCGTCCAGCCTCGTCAACACGTGCGGCGGGCAGCGGAAGCACACGGCGCGCGTGGGAATCATCCCCCTGGGGCGACCGCGGCGGCGCGGAGCGGGCGCATCTCCCTGCGCTTCCGGATTGTTCTCTTCGCTGCTCTTTTTCGCACTCACGCGGGGTATCATAGCACCTTCCGCCGCCCTTTGCAACACCATATTGCTGCATACCGAACCCGCCATGCACCCACTTTAGGGTTGCACCGCGCGGGCTTTTGCGCTACAATGCCTCGTACCGATGGACGATTTATTTACCCCCCACGGCACCGGCGAGCAACCGGTGCCCATGCCGGAGATGCGGGAGCCGCTGGCGGCCCGCATGCGCCCGGAATCGCTGGATGAAGTGGTCGGCCAGCAGCACCTGCTCGCCCCGGGTAAGCTCTTGCGCCGCGCCATCGAGGCGGATCGCTTTTCGTCGCTCATCTTCTACGGCCCCCCGGGGGTCGGTAAGACGACCCTGGCCTATGTCATCGCGCGCCATACCAGTGCCTATTTCGTGATGCTCAATGGGGTGCAATCCAACAAAAGCGAGATGCAGGACAAGATCGCCCAGGCACGCACCCGCTGGGCCCTGCACCGCCAGCGTACCATCCTTTTCGTCGATGAGCTGCACCGCTTTAACAAGGCGCAGCAGGATGTGCTGCTGCCGCACCTGGAGCACGGCACGGTGCGTTTCATCGGAGCCACCACGGAGAATCCCTTTTTCGCCATCAATTCCGCCATGCTCTCGCGCTCGCAGATCTTCCCGCTGCAGCCTGTGGAGCAGGAGGACACGGCTGCCCTGCTCCGCCGCGCGATAGCTGATACCCAACGCGGCTTGGGGAATTTGCATCCCGTGGTGGATGAGGATGCCCTGCAGCACCTGGCGGCCAAGGCTGACGGCGATGTGCGCAAGGCTCTTACCGCGCTGGAGGTCGCTGTGCTCTCTACCCCGCCGGGGCCGGACGGTTCGCCGCATATCACCTTGGCGGAGGCGGAGGAGAGCATCCAACAAAAGGCGGTTAAGTACGACCGCGTGGGCGATGCGCACTACGATACCATCTCTGCGTTCATCAAGTCCATGCGCGGCAGCGATCCGGATGCCGCTCTCTACTGGCTGGCCACCATGCTGCACGCCGGTGAGGATATTCGTTTCATCGCCCGCCGCATTGTCATCTGTGCCAGCGAGGACGTCGGGCTGGCGGACTCCAATGCGCTGCGGGTGGCGTTGGATGCCGCGAGGGCGGCGGAGATGGTCGGCATGCCGGAGGCGCGCATTCCCCTGGCCCACGCCACGGTGTACGTGGCCACCGCGCCCAAGAGTAACTCGGCCTACATGGGCATCAACGCCGCCTTGCAGGATGTGCAGCAGGGCAAGACCCTGGCCGTGCCGGACCACTTGGCCACGCCTACTCGCAAGAAGCTGGCGCGCCTGCGCGGGGCCACGGAGGAGGAGACCACCTACCGATACGCCCACGACCACGGGGAGGACCACTATGTGCCGCAGGCCTACCTGCCGGAGGGGCGGGTCTATTACCACCCCACCGGCAATGGGCTGGAGCGGCGCATCGGGGAGCGTATGGCTTACCTGCGTTCCCTGCACGAGCAGGGGGAAACGCCGCCGGAGGGGAAGGATTAACCCGCCACCCAGGGGCCCAGGAATTCCGCTGCGGGCTTGCCGGCCTGCAGGTGGCGCAGCAGGGCCGTGCCGATGACGGCAGCATCCGGTCGGGCGTCGGCGGGCAGTTCGGTCAGTTGCTCCGGGCGGCAGAGGCCGAAGCCCAGTGCCAGCGGCAGGGAGAAGGCGCGGCGGGCGCGGCGCAGAGTTTCGGCTACGGTGTCGGCGGCCCCTGCCCCGGAGCCCGTGGTGCCCAGCAGGGAGACCACATACACATAGCCCCGGGCTTCCTGCGCATAAAGCTGCATGCGCTCAAGGCTCGTGTTCGGTGCCACCAGGGTGATGAGGCACAGGCCGTGCGCCTGCAGGGCCTCGCGGTAGGGAGCGGCTTCTTCCAAGGGCAGATCGGGCACGATCAACCCGCGCACCCCGGCTTCGGCGGCGTCCGCTCCCAGGCGGTCCAGTCCGTATTGCAGGAAGGGGTTGGTGTAGCCCATCAGCACGATGTCGGCGCGCAGTTGTCCCCGGCGGGCGCGCAAGCCTTCCAGCACCCGGCGCAGGGTCACTCCGGCTTCCAAAGCGCGGCGGCTGCATTCCTCGATGACGGGGCCGTCTGCCACGGGGTCGGAGAAGGGTATGCCTACCTCGATGATGTCCACCCCGCAGGCATCGATCTCGGCCAGTTTCTCCCAAAAGCTCTCCGGCTCGGGGAATCCGGCGGTGATGAAGGGGATGACGGCGGTGCGGCCTGCGGCGTTCGCGCGGCGTATGGTTTCTTGCATGTCGTACATAGGTCGAATCAGAGCTTGATGTATTGAAGGGCGTGGGCCAGGTCTTTGTCGCCCCGGCCGGAGAGGTTCACCAGGACGGTGCTGCCGGCGGGTATCTCCGCCGCGTGCGAGAAGACCCAGGCGAGGGCGTGTGAGGACTCCAGCGCGGGGATGATGCCCTCCGCCGCTGCCAGACGCCGGAAGGCGGCGAGGGCTTCGGCATCATAGGCGATGCCGTAGTGCACGCGGCCGATGGAGTGCAGGTAGACGTGCTCCGGACCCACGCCGGGGTAGTCCAGCCCGGCGGAGACGGAGGAGGATTCCTCGATCTGTCCATCGGCGTCCTGCAGCAGCATGGTGTACTCGCCGTGCAGTACCCCGGGGCGGCCTAGGTTGATGGCGGCGGAGTTCGCACAGCCGGGTTCGCCCGTGCCGCCTGCTTCCACGCCCACCAGCTTCACCTGCTCGGCGTCCACAAAGGGGTAGAGCATGCCGATGGCGTTCGAGCCGCCGCCCACGCAGGCTACCACGTAATCAGGCAGCCGCCCGAGCCGTTCCTGCATCTGGGCGCGGGCTTCGGTGCCGATGACTTTCTGCAGCTCGCGTACCAGCAGGGGGAAGGGATGCGGGCCCGCTGCCGTGCCGAAGACGTACAGGGTGTCGCCTTGGTGGGAGGTCCAGTAGCGCAGGGCGGCGTTGATGGCGTCCTTGAGCGTGCAGGATCCGTTTTCCACGGCGACCACCTGCGTGCCCAGCAGCTTCATGCGCTGCACGTTCGGCTGCTGGCGCTCGACGTCCTTGGCTCCCATGAAGACGGTGCATTTCAGGCCGAAGAGGGCCGCTGCCGTAGCCGTGGCGACCCCGTGCTGGCCCGCGCCGGTCTCGGCGATCACGTGGGTCTTGCCCATCATCTTGGCAAGCAGGGCCTGTCCGAGCGCGTTGTTGATCTTGTGCGCGCCCGTGTGCAGCAGGTCCTCGCGCTTCAGGTACAGCTCAAAGCCCAGCTCGCGACTCAGGTTGCCGCAGTGCGTCACCGGGGTCGGCCGCCCGCAATAGTTCACCAGCAGCTCGTGCAGCCGCTCCCGGTACTCCCGGCTCGGCATGATGCGCGCCATCGCTTCCTCCAACTCCGTCAGCGGCGGAATCAGGGCCTCCGGTACATAGCGGCCGCCGTACTCGCCGTAGTACCCCCGGCGGGCTCCCTTCTCTGTCTTTTCGGTATCTTGCATACTCTTTTCGTAAAATCAGTGCATAAAAAATGCGCTCATGGCTCGGAAGCATGAACGCAGGGAAAATGCCGCGCCGTAGCGCAGGCTGCCGTAGATGCTTCCTGTCAACAAACGCGCCACCACCAAAGGCCCAAGCCCTCGGTCGCTGTCCCGTTCTGCGCAAGAAGTATCATATCTGCCCCCATTCTATGCCCGCCCCCCTCCCCTGTCAAGCGAAATTCTGTACTTCCCCTCACTTTTTCTACCACCACCCCCGGGTTTGCCGTGTGCATTTGCAATGCACACCCCATGCAAACCGTTGATACGCAACGACTTACAACAAGTTCATTCTAAAATGGGGAGTAGAGGGGGCAGAAGGGTTAATTTCGGAAATTCGGTGATTTTTCAAAAAAATCCTATTTTGCGCTTGACTCTGCATATGAAATGCTGTAGACGCGTGTAATAAGGCCTTCTTCTCGGGGTTCCGAAGGAATTGGCGGTGAGGGTCGAACTTACACCAAGGAGAACGACAAACACAAAAAGAGGCGCGCGAAGGGTAAAAAAAGCGAGAATTTCGCAGGAAAACCAGCATGCGGCTCCTATTCAGCCTTCATTCGACCTTCTGAACACACACAGTGAACCCCACTGAGAGGTCTTAATGGGGTTCGGAAAAGTACGAGTGGAAGCGAGTGGCCGAGACCGAAAATGGGCTTGAAATCACTGTTATTCGTAATTTCGAAGCTGCTTATTGTACTAACACGGACAATCATCCGGAGCTGTCGTAAAACCGATGGTCATAGGGATTGCGGGCACTAAAGCGGCGGTGCCCGTTATAAAACAAACGCCGCCGCTTAGAGGGTCCTTGATGGGGTTAGGAAACCTAAACCGTTGATACTGAATAACCTAGGTAGAAAAATAGGGATTATTTGCGTTTTTTTCTGAATAAATGCTTGTTTACTGGGCTGGGTGCGTCTATTACGCATTCAGCCCCACCTTTTACAGTACATGGTTGCTAGAAAACGCAACTGTATGGGTTTGCTTAGCACCAGTGATTGTCCTGTATTGTAAAGGGTTTGTATTAAGGGACATGTCATATTTCATAATTTTTGTAGCTGCGATTATGCAAACCGTGGGTGGGCATTATGGTTTTGCCCATGTTCCCATCGGAGACGTGCTGAGTGAGTATTTGGGATTACAGCGGAACTGTTCTGACCGGATAGGTCATTATGTGTGTGGTCTGCTGGCTTTTCCTGTTTTCAATGCTTTCTTCTTAAAACTCCACGCACCAAAATGGTTGCTCTGCACAATCTCCATAATGGGCATGATGGGCGTAGCCGCATCGTATGAGATATTCGAGTGGTTTGTAGTCACGTACGTTGATAATATGACGGCTGAAGGGTACATTGGATGGCAGGGTGATCCATGGGATGCACAGGCGGATATGCTCATGTGTTTGTTGGGCGGACTAACGACGATACCTTTTGCATGTGCCTACTTTGGAGGGAAATCAGGACGTGAGCTTGACTAACCTCACGAACTAAAGATACAGGACACCTAACTCACCCAGTCTCCCCCTGCTTTTCACTTATGTAGTGAGTTCGTAGTCTTGGGGCGGATTGTATTGTCCCTCGGAGTCCCGGGAGGGTTAAAGGTTTGGATCAGGGTTTGGATAAGTCGGCGATGATCTTCGCGTTCGCGCTGGAGTTGCCGATGGAGATAGCAGACCTGCCAGACAAGCAGAGAGATACCGGAAGCGGAGGCAGCGAGTTGGACCCAGCTCTCCAGTCCGGGGAGCCAAGCGACGGCGAGGAGGCCGGAGGATGTGATGAAGCCGTTGGTATCCATAAATAGGGGGGGAGTGAGAGGTCAGGAAAGAAGGGCGAGGATTTCGTCTTTTCTGGCGAGCAGTTCGAGAAGATCGGTGCGTTCTGTGATCGAAAGGTGGAGGGATGTGTCTGCTGTATGAGCAGAGAGCTCATCGGCATCTGCCTTTGAGACGAGTTGCTCTGCGACGGATGACGCAGAGAGGACCGCAGAAGGGCGGTTGTCGTCTATGGAGGAGGCAAGAATGACGCCGCCGGCTAGGGTAGTGGTAGCGGGCGGGACGCAGAGTTTACCGGCGGAATTCGTGGCGACAGGAGCGGTAGAGTCGGCAGAAGCATCCGGATGAGTGGAGGTGGAGGTTTGGATGTAGAGCGCGTTACCGGAGACCTCGAATCCTGAATGATCTGTGCGGACGTTGAGGACCATTTGGCCGGAGTTGTTGACGCCGATAACGGAGAGAGAGTTTCCATTGGCGGAGGATTTCTTGACGCAACCCATGAGAGAGAGTGAGGCCATGGGGACGACGAGTTGAGAGTCCGAGTCGAGGGCAACGTCCGCATGAAGACCGGAAATAGGGGTGTCTGATGAGAGGAGGACGTGCCCCGGTGTGGTTGAGGAAGCGGTGAGTGCAGCGTGGTCTGCGAGCTGTTCGACAGAGGCTTTGCCTGCGAGGGCAGAGAAGGCAGCACCGGAGGAGAGTGCATTCGTGCTGTTTTCCATGGGCGAATCATCGATGGTGATGGGGTCTGCGGGATCACCCTTCTCGCCTTTTTCACCGGGCTCCCCCTTGAGCGAGGCAAGCCATTCCTCCTGAGAGCCATCAAAACCGGCCTCCTGAGCGAGGGCGTAGGCCGTGATGCCTGCCGCGCTGACGGCAAGACGGCCGGCGGTAGTCTCACCTACGGGAAGGACTCCGGAACCGGAGATGAGGCGCTCTGTCCCCAAACGAACGCCCCCGCGCTGCGAGAACGAAGCAGGAGGGATGACCAGAGCCCCGGCATCGGACTGAACAACGGCCACGGCATCTGCATCCTGTGGGAGGGTCTCATCCGAAGCCAGTGAGACGAGACCGAACTGACCGGCGGCAGCACGCAGGGCGAGAGTCCAGCTCTTGGTTGCTATAGCATCCGCTGAGGGATAAGAAGCAGCGGGAGGAGACGTGTCGGCGGTAGAATCGCGCAGGACATCATTAACGATACAGACAGGAAGAGTCTCTGACAGGCCGTTGAGGGAATCCCCCTGCTGCCAAGAGAACTCTGCCATGCAGGACAAGGAATCGAGCTCGGAACGACCGGAGCCGACACCCAAGGCGGCGTCCAGCAAGGCGGAAGAGACAGTAAGTGGAAGAGAGAAGAGAGTACCGGCCCCGGTATCTACCCCGGCATCTGCCTCTGCATAGGCGAGCAGCGAAGACTCGTAGGAGGAAGCAGGTTTGATACCGAAACGAAGGAAAGAAGCAGATGAAACGCCGAGGATGGTAACCGCGAGCGAGAGGTAAGCCCCCCGCTTGAGTTTGAGCCCGGAGAGCCTAGAGCCATTGAAAAGGAGAGAGGCAGGAGACTTCTCCGGATTGATTGAGATGGAAAGCATGCACAGGACGAGCGTGTCAAAAACGAAGACCTTAGCCTTCACTTTGGGCTTAATCAATGAAATAGCCCTCCTCGTCCAGCTCCTCCTCGTCCATAGCCTCGCGCTCGTCCAAGTATGCGCAGAACTCTGCGTAGTCATCCATCTTGGCTTTGTCCTCGGCATCAGCTTCAGCATATTCTTCATCGGTGAAAGGATTGCTGCTGGCCTTGCGCTCCTCGTGCTCCTTCAGAAGATTCATTATTTTCTCGTTAGTCATTGGCGTTTATTATTCTGTTTACGGTTAAAGTATAGCATACAGGGCACAAAAAGTCCAGCTTTTTCTTCATTTATTTTCAAAAAATTATGATACTTGATCGGATAACAAACGAATAAGTGCGGATAGGCTTGTAGCCAATTTTGTTCTGAAGCCCCCTCAAGGCAAGAAATCCTCGTAACTGAGGTACAGGGTAGCCGTTATGACTTTTGTCGAACTTTTTTCTGAGCATCAGGGACGCAGTCGCAACCTCGTAACAGAGGCAGAGGCGTAATCCAGCTCTTCCTGTTGCCAATTATGGCGGGGCCACTTGTAGCAACCGTTCTCCCCGCCCGGCTCAAAATCCACGAGGACGATTTCTGCCTGTGGGAAATCCTGACGGAGGAGGTGATAAGCAATCCAGCCCGTGCTAGGGATAAACCCGGAAGCGCGGTAGGCTTTGAACCAAGGGCGCTCGGCAGCTAAATCGGAATCCTGAGGTAGGAGGAAATCCTCCCACGCCGAAGAGAGAGCCAACTCCTGCCCTGCAGGAAGGAACCAAGCGGAGGAAGAGTTCGGCAGGGCGGCTGCATTGCGGCGGCACAGAAGAATGCGGCGGCAGGAGCGAGGCAGAGCGGGCTCATCCACCGCCCTATTGAGCAACACAGCCACATCATCTTCCCCCGGAAAGAAAGACGACAGGTTCTTACCGGGAGCATTGGAAAAGATGAAAAAACGATGCACCGGCTGATCGAGCGAAAACTGCGTGAGGAATCGGCAGGGCGGGAAGAGCTCCGGCGCGGCACAAGTGGCCCCTCTATCCGCGAAGAGCTCCGGGGAACGGAAAGAGCTCGGGGAAAGCTGTTGCAGGAAGAGCGGCATGCGAAAGAGACCGTAGGCCCGCAGGGGGGAATAGCGGCAAATACGAGAGACTGCCAGATCCGTCACCCCATTTTCCACGATGGCTTGGACGAAAGGAAGGAAAGCGTGACGAAACACCAGCAAAGCGTGACTTCCCTTGTTTTCTGCCCGCGCCGGTACAAGCGGAGTGTAAACGGGAGCGCAATCCCGCAGAAGAAGAGTTTGGGAACCGCGAACCTTGCTGGCCCCATTCATATCCCCAAGACACAATATGCCACAATCGGGTGGCAGCGGGTGTTGGCGCAAGAGATCGGACAAGCGATCTGCGGGGTTGAGACATGGGAAGGCATCATCCTCAAAAAGCACGACATAGGGCAAGCCTGCACGATAAGCACCCAAGAGAACCTCGATGAAATTAAGAGCCAAAGCGGAATAAGCCCGAGGCTCCCCCGCGCGAGTCGGTGTAGGAAGAACGATGGGTGGCACCGGGACAGGCAGAGACAGACCACGCTCTCGAAAAGCACGCCGCAGCATGCTCATGCGCCCCGGGTTGACAGAGAAGACGAAAGAATGAGCCGAGAGATTGACCTCAGATGGTAATGACACGATAATCCAGATTGATGGTGAGGGTTGCGGAAGACGGTGAGAAAGAAGCCGAACCGGAGGTGGAGAGCGAGTGGCGCACCGTGTACTCGGAATCCACCCACCAGCGAGAAGGGGAATAGATTGCATCCCGGTTGGAGTGAGACACATTGGAATTGAGAGAGGAAGCGACAGCCCGCAGAAGAGCCTGACGGACTACATGTTTGAGAGCATCCCGATTCAGCGTTATGAAGGTCGAGTCAGCCATGGGAAAACGATGAAATCAGTAAGAGACAACGGAGTTTGCCTGAAGATTATCAAGAGATCCACCGCCTCCGGTAGAGACACGCAGAGAGCCGAAAGCCGTCTGCTCCAGCAAGCCGGAAACGTTCACCTCCACGGCTATTTCCTGTGCGCACTCCTGCACGAGTCCTTCGATAGCCGCAGTGTTCAGCGAAACGAAGGTAGAGGCATTCCGCGCCTCGAGTGTGAAGTAGGTAGTATCGAACTCATAGGAGGGACAAGAGCAGCCTGTAGAATCCCCCCCGCCGGTGTTACCGCTTTCACCGCTCTTACTCCCCTCGTTACCTCCGCCGGCAATGGTCGGGATAGACAGGTAGAGCACGCCATCCCGCAGAAAATTAGAAAGGTTAGAAGCATAGCTGCCCTCCGCAGGCAAATACTCCACCTGCACCCCCCGGATACCACCAAGCGTACCCGAAGAAGCAGGGACAAGACTGCACGAGATAGCCTCCGTTCCATCCGAGAGAGAAATCCCCTCCTCTGCCCGCAGCCCCTTGAAAAAAAAGGTATTGTGGATGCGGTTACGAAAAAGCGAGAGAGCCGATGAGTTCGAAGCGAGACGAGCGACCTCCGGAGCCTGCAACGCAACGGGACCGATGTGAGACTGCTCGATGTAGAAACGGCGCAAATCATTGATGACGGCTGAGCTGACTTTACCGACAGAGATGCAGGAGAGAGCCTCAGCCCCGGAGGAAACAGATTCCGGCAGAACCGGGTCGGGGGGAACATCCGCCTCCGGAACGGTTGAGATACGCAACCCTGATACGGCCCCAGTAGCAGTACGAGAGATGAGCAGATAGACAGAAAGCTCCCCCTCCGTCGGCAAGGGTGCCACATCCACCCAGCAATCCGGAGTGCAGCCCGAGCCCTCCGACACCAGATGTACACAAGCCCCCCGGTAGTCCAAGACACGGCCATCGTGAACCTGTACAAGAGGAGGTAGAGGATCTGCGGCATCGTCTCTACGCAGGATGCGCAACTCGAAATCCCGGTGAATAAACGTGGGCATATCCTCCTCATTATAAGGGCGCGCCTTGGTATCTCTACCGGGGCCTGCGGTGTAGCGGATGGAGGAAGAGGCGGAAGAAGAGGAAGAGGCACCGGACTTTGCAAGAGCCTTGAGGCAGTCCAGAGAGCGATTCAACCAATCGGCGGAGAGTACATCACCCTCGCGCACAGGGTCCGGGAAAATGGGTGTGGTGTCCATGCGCAACAATAGGATTAAGCATAGAGATCGGCATCCCATCCACCAACGCCCGAGAGCATCCATACCGAAGAGACCGTGTAGGTTTTACCATCATCATTGAGAGAGGAATTACGTGTGAGCAGGAGCCAGTTACGGCCCGCAAAAGAAGGCGCTCGCCCCGGAGTGCCGATTTTACCGACAGCGCTTGTATCCACTGCACCACTGCGGGAAACATAGGACTCCGAGAAGGTAGCGGTGGGTGCCTTGTAGGAAGTGATGCCGCGCTTAACAAGCTCCACGAGTTTGCCGCCACCCTTAAGGAGAGAGCCAAGTGTTTGAGTTATCGGCAGGCCGTCTTTATCTTTCTGCGGCTTACCGGCATTGTCAACAACAGGGACCTTCTCCCACACCCGAGCACCGTCCATGAAGGCCTTGACGTATTCCAGCAAGGCACCGGAAGTACCGGCAAACTTGGGGTGGCAGAGCAGCGGCTCATCGGTGAGAGAGACCTCTAGCGAGCACTTGTAGCCGTATTTATTATCGGCGGCAGCCTCCGCAGCAGATTGATCGTTTTCGGAGCCATCCTCGGCCTCATCAGCGGCATCAGTCTCTCCCTCCTCTTGAGACGGCGTAGTGAAGGTGAGTTTGAGTTGGGTGAGCCCGCCCTCTGCCGAAGTAGCTGTAGCCTTGGATAAGAGGACACCCGGCAACAGGTTAGTGGACGAGCCTAAGGCCGGAAGGACGGCGGCACTGAATTCTTCATCCAGCTCGCATGTAATGACGGCGGTATCCCCATTCTTGGAGTCGCGTTCAATTTCCAACGATGTGATGACGCGGGTACAGTCGCCGTAGGTAATGCGATTTTGCGTGCAAAAGCAGCAGGATGAAGAAGGTGACATGTGCAATCGGTGTATGTCAAAAAGGGAAACTAAGGGATGAAATCAGTTTTTTTGTAGTTTCGCGTAGAAAATGCTTGACGTATGTGAGAGAAGTGCAATAATGAAACGTGTTCCCTCTCACGTTTACAATTTTCGGCAACGCAGAAGGACTCGTTACAAACTGAAACCTATTCACTCATCGTAATATTATCTCGCATCACATCAGATGTTTTCGTGCCGGTTGGGGCATTTAACTATTCAAATGAAGTCTGTGCAATTATGAACAAAATATTACTTCGGCAATGAATGATTGTCGTCAGCGGCATACGCCACCTTCGGATGCTGGAATAGTTTGGCCACCGTTGTCGGATCCTGGCTTCTTTTTTTCATATGCGCAACGACCTGCTCCTTCAGTTTGCTGCTGCCTCGTGCGGGAGCTCCCCGGTTGAGG
>SFDX01000007.1 GCA_004557455.1 Akkermansia muciniphila
CCTGGACCTGCAGGACGGAGTGATGCAGGAGCTCGACACGCGCCTGACGGCCATGTTCGAGAACAACCGCAAGTACCCGCACCAGACGCGCGCGCAGTTTCAGGCACAGCGAGCCACCCTCCCTCCGGAGGAGGCGGAGAAGCTGCGTCCGCGCTACCTACAGGCAGCCTGTGTTATTCTGGATAACGCAACGGGAGCTCTGCTGGCGGTGGTCGGCGGACGCGACAGCGGGGAGTCGCCGCTGAATCGTGCGGTGCAGAGTCGGCGCCAGGTGGGGTCCATCTTCAAGCCATTCGTCTACTCCTCCTTCTTCGAGCGCGGGGGAACGGAGAATACGCTTGTATCCGATGACAGGATTCAACCCGGCGAGGGCTGGGGACTGCTCAAGAGCCGCAACACCATGACAGTGCGGGTGGGTAACCGCGCCGGGCTCAGCAATGTGGCTACCTACGGACTCATGGCGGGTTTTCCGCTGGCCACGCGGCCCAAAGGGCCTACCATCTACCTGGGCACTTGGGAGGCCTCGCCCCTAGAGGTGGCGGGGGCGTTTACCATTTTTGCCAACGGTGGGGTGCGGCCTACGCCGTTTATCATCGAGAGTATCACCGATGCGGAGGGGCATGTCCTCTGGAAGAATCAGCCGGAGCACAGGCGCGTATTTTCTCGGAACACGGCTGTGCGTACTTCGGCTATCTTGCAACAGATTACGAAGCCCGGCGGCACGGCGGGCAGCATGCAGCGCCTTGGGTTCACTGCCCCCTGCGGCGGGAAGACGGGTACGACGAACAGCTATAAGAATGCTTGGTTCTGCGGTTTTACCTCAGACCTGACGGCAGCGGTTTGGGTAGGTTTCGACCGCCCTGCTACCATTGCGGACCGCGCTTACGGCGGCACGGTGGCGCTGCCTCTGTGGGTGGGGGCCATGCAGCGTGCTGCGGCGCGGGGTTATAGAATGGGGGAGATCCGCACCACGCCGGCGACCGTGCGCGGGTCGGGTATGCGCCTCTGCCGTAAGTCCGGGCTCTTGGCGCACACAGGGTGCGAACACGCGGGGACGGCTTATTCCGAGCCGCTGGCGGACCCCGCCAAGCACACCGGGCTCTGCACGGCGCACAGTGCATACTCTGCCGCAGATGAGGACGACATAGCGGTGGACCCGGATGAAACGCCGGACATCGACGGGGAGGATCCGGTGGCCGAGGAGGTGCCGTGACACTGCTGCCGAGGGCCTCTGTCAGCCTCTGTGCTTGACCCGGCGGCGGCCTTCTGCTACCATAGGGGCAGCGCATGAATACTCTCCACCTAGTTACCGAATACCTCCGTGCCCTGCAAGAGCAGGGTACCGCGTATGTGCAGGTGGATGACGAGGCACGCGGCATCCTGCGCCGATGGATGCTGGCTGCCAAGGCCAACCGTCGCGCCGCTCGACCGGGGGAGGAGGCCCCCGCCCCTGCTGCCGCACCCGCCGATGCAGCGCCCCGACCGGACAAGGTCCCCGAGGCTCCCGGGAAGCCCGGCCCGCTTCTTTCGCTCCTCGAGGAGCGCAGCACCAAGGCGACAGATGACGCCGAGGGTGAGGAGGAGCTTATCCCCTTCTTCCGTCCCCCGGGCGATACCCCCGAGCAGCGCTGGCAGAGTTTCGAGGCGATGCTTCCTTCCTGGCGGCCCATTCAAACGCTCGGCACACTGCGCCGCACCCCCGTGCCGGGTTGCGGAAACCGAAATGCGGATATCATGTTTGTGGGGGAGTACCCGAGCTACGAGGATGAAGCGACTGCCACTCCCTTCCGATCCGCAGCCGGGGATAAACTGGATGCCATGCTGCGCGCCATGGGGCTCACCCGAGAGGCCATCTACCTCACTCTCCTGGTCAAGTTCCGCCCCCTTCAGCAGAACCAGACCACCCAAACCCGCCCCCCCACGGCGCGTGAGATTGCCTTTAACCTCCCCATCCTCGAGACGGAAATCAACCTCGTGCGGCCCAAGGTGATCGTCGCACTCGGCGTCATCGCTGCCCGCGGCATCCTGGGCCATGCAGACCTCCCCCTCTCCTCCTTCCTCTCGCGCCATTGGTCCTTCAACGACATCCCCGTCGTCGTTGCACACCACCCCAGCTACCTCCTCCGCACCTTCAACCTCCCCGAACGCCGACGCCTCTGGGAAGAAATGCTCTTCGTCATGCAAACCGCCGGCCTCCCCATCTCCCCCACCCAGCGTAACTTCTTCCTGCCGAAAGCAACCGCCTGAACACCCCGCCCCCGCCGAACGGGGTAGTTGTGTATATTGTCGGATTTTCCGCTCTCGGACGTGCTCCTTGGGATGCCCGCACTCCCGTAAAAGCTTCTCCCATTTCCGGAAGGCTACAGACAAAAGCGCCCGCTGTAGCGTGGGGGCGACAGCGGGCGCGGGGTGGGTAGGGGTTGGGGTGTTAGTGGGATTCGATGCGCGTATTGGGCGAGAGGCCGTAGGTCTGGGGTTCGTACATGAGCTGGGCCTCGGCCGGGGGGGCCATGGAGGTGCCGGCGCGTTTGACGCGGGCGTAGTAGCGCATGTTCAGGAGGTCGCGACCGCCCCACTTGGTGCAGAAGCCGCGGACGCGGTCCGGGAGGAACTCGCGGTGATCGAACCAGAAGCTCCAGGGAGACCACTCGAGGCCGGCGGCTTGGGAGGGCACGTTCGGGTTGATGGCCTCCATGCAGGAGGGCAGGTAGTCCTCCAGCACGAAATAACGAAGCTCGTCCGCCACCTTGGCGCAGGTGAGAGTGACGCGCACCACATCGCCGACTTGATAGGAAGTGGCGGGACGCCAGACGCCGTCCGCATCCTTCTTCTCGTACAGGCGCGTGATCTGCAGCCCCTTCTCCGTCACGCCGGGGTAGTCCGACTTCTCCGGCGTGGCCTTCACCTTAACGGTAGCATAAGCCGTACCCGAAGCGACCTTGTAGGCAGCCTTCACCTCGCGGAGCGTACCGGAGAAGCGGAAGGACGTCGCGCCGTTATTCAGCGTCACCACCGACCCGTCCGGCAGGGCGAGCGAGGCAGAACCGGCATCCTTCGGCATACTCTGCACATACTCATAGAGCGCGATCATCGCCCAACCGCTCTGCCAGGTCGTGTTGTGGCGGTAGTCATGCCCGTGGCTGCGCATCCACAGCAGGAACGCCTCGTGGCGCTTCGCCGGCTCCGTGAGCAGGGCGCGGAGGATTCGCAGCTCCGGCTGCACCGAGCTGCAGAACCAATCCGCCTCATCCCCCTTCCGCGACAGCGCACGCAGCATGATGTCCCTATCCCCCAGCGCGCGACCGAGGGCATAGAGCGTCGACGTGCTCCACAGGTACTTCTTCTTCTGCTCCAGGGCGGTCAGCCGCTCATACTCCTTCTTCAGGTAGCTGCGGAGGCCCGGCATCAGCCCCTCCGGAAGCGTGTAGCCCTGCTCCTTCGCCATGGTCAGCACCATGGCTGCATGAGCCGAGGCCCAGAAGCAAGACTCCCGACCATCGCCCCAGTAACTGAGCCCGCCATCCGGACGCTGACGTTCCGCCAGCCGCTTGACGGCATCGTTCACCACCTCGGCCACCTTCTGCTGCGGTGTCTCCGCCAGCTTGGGACAGAAGGGAGCCAAGCGGTCATAGAGCAGCCAAGGCAGCAGCCCGGTAGCCGTCTGCTCCGTGCAACCATAGGGATAGCCCAGCGCGTAATCCGCACAGCCGGCTAGGTGCAGCAGCGGGTTCGCCGAGAATACCACCTCCATCTCCGCCCGCGGGGTACCCACGAGCTCCGGCGCGATGAGCGACACCGCATCCAGCGACTTGCCGTCCTCCAGCACCAGACGGTGAGCCTCCTTGAGCAGCGGCGCGGGGAAGCGCACATTGAAGCTGCCCTGCACGGCATCCTGCCCCGGCTTGCCCTCGGCCACCCAGTTGAGCTTCGTCTCGCCCTCCGCAGCAGCGGTGTAGTCAAAGTACACCGTGCCGGCCACACCGGGAGCCAAGCGGATTTCCTGCGGTGTGTCGCAGCCCTCCAGCGTCACGCGCCAAGTAGCCTCCTCCTCGGTGTTGTTAGCAATGGTCACGGGAAGCCGCAGGGTGTCGCCCACACTCATGAAGAGCGGGGTACCCGGCGTGAGCATCACGGGACGATTGACGAGCAACTCCCCGGTCTGCGAACCGAAGCACGCACCGCTGACATCAGCCGCGCAGGCAAACACGCTGTAAGTCGTCAGCGTATCCGGCACCTTGAAGTCCACGGCAAAATGCCCATCGGCATCCGTCTTCACCCATGCCTTCCACACCGCGACCGGCTCGAAGTTCGTGCGCAGACGCGGCTTGGGAGCGGGAGTCCCTTCCTCGATAGCCTCGCTTTCTTCATCCTCAGAGTCGTCGCATTCGTACGCTACACCCTCATCCTCCTCCTCTGCCACTCTTGAAGCTTTCGCACATGCAGGGGCTACGCAGGGTGCCGCCGGCGCAGGCGCACACTCCATCATCGCCTCGTCGCAATCATCGGACACCGCCATGGCATAATTCGCAACACCCCCGAGCATCCTTGCACTCTTCCGATACACTCCACCGGTGACGAGCCGGCCACCGGAACCGGGGCGCCCCGGAGACAGCATATAAGTGATATCCGGGTTGGACACCAACTGTCCCATCCACACATTCGGCATCACCGCGGGCGCCGAGAGTGTACCCTCGGTCGCACGCACCGCCATGTAGGGCTGAGGACGGTAATAAGGCATGTCGAAAGAGGCCCTGTAGGGGTTGGGATAGAAGTGCCTGACCAGATCCGGAGCTTTCGTGCTGCTCCCGCTCACGCTCAGCATCCCCTTGTCCACGGCATACAGCATCACCTCAGCCGAGATAGGCGCACCATCCGGCGCGCAGACAAGACCCTCCACATGCACATCCGCCCCCGGCAGCACCGAGTTACCCGGCAGGGAAAGCTGCAAGCCCAGGGTCTTGCTCAGGCGGGGCACGTTTACAGAGGCTCTGCCCGACTCAAAGCCGGTGTAGAATCCGGAAGCATCCTTGAGGGGCTGCACCACCATGAGGGACACATCCCCCTCATCGGCGAGCTCCAGCGGCATGTCCACCGTGGTCTCACCCTCGGCAAACTCTCGGGGCTCCACTTTCATTCCGCTCCCACCGTTGCGCACCAGGAAGGCCGGGCCGGCTGCGCGAATCAGCAGCTTCGCACTCACCCCGCGCTCCACGGCTGCCAAATCCCGTTGCGTCCCGGGACGCGCGGCAGAGGTCTCACCCGTGTAGGTCAGCTCGGTAATTTCCGGCTCGGGGAGCTTCTCCTCCGGCTCGCGATAGTAGCGCCACATGGGGTGCAGACTCTGCTCCAAACGCATGGCACGCCCGGCGGCATCCGTACCGGTAAGCTCCACACGCAGGTCGCTGAAGTTCTGTTTGTCCGGCAGATCAATCACCGTCGGCTCGGCATCCCTGTCCTTGGTGCCGAATACCGTCGCCGTCACGTCCTGCTCCAACAGAACGGCGTCCTTGCCGGTGGTGAAGCTGAAGCCGTTGGGCAGATATTCCGTCGTGGTCTCCGTACCCGTCACCTTCACATGGACCTTCTGCTCGCGGCGGGTAGCCTGTTCCTCCACGGAGCGCAGGCTGAGGCTCAGCGCGGACTTCTGCTGTGCGTCGAGGTTCAGCGGACGCACGCCGCCGGGGTTCCGCATGCTCACCTCCGCCCGGAAGTCAGCGGAGTAGAAGTGCTCACTCCTGGACTGCAGGCGCAGCACCTCCTCGCGGTCATTCCGCAGCTCGGCACCGAAGCTGACGGTGTGACCGTTGTGCGGCTGCTCCGCCAGCGGAGTGAACTTCAGGTCCAGTTCCCCGGCTTGATTCAGCGGGGCCGTCAGGGTGTAGCTGTACTGATTCTCACTTCGCTGCGGCAGGCGGATGTACACCATGCCGTCCTCGGGGCTGTTCCCCTCCTGTCCCGTGACATCCTTGGCACCGGGGATGTTCAGTTTAACATCGGAGTTGATGGTGAGGAAGGCACGGGCATTGCCGATAGCCACACCGCTGAGGTCCTTGGCGCGGATGGTGTAGGTGCTCTCCCCGGGGGCTATCCGCTGCACGGTCAGGCCCGTCTCCGCCTCCATAGAGTCGCGGCGGAAGACCTCGGCGGATACCTCCTCGCAGATCGTCGAGTCGCCGGCCGAGAATGTCACATCGTAATCACCCGTCACATCCTCCTCGCCCTTGGGCAACTCGAATTCAAAGGAGAAGGTACCGAATTCATCCACGGGCACATCACGCTGCAACAGCTGCTCACCGTTCGGGCGCTCCACCTCCAGCTTGGCGATAGACCCATCGGCAGCGATGTGTAACACCCCATCCTCCGTTCTGCGTACCAAGCCGTAGAAGTGCACCGTGTCACCGGGACGGTACAGGTCACGATCGGATTGCATGTAAATCGCATTTTCTATCTCTTCGGAGTTGCGGCGGTGGTAATAAGTCTCCTCCCTGTCCGCCGCCAATGCGGCATCCTCACCACACTGCAGCAGCGTGTAGATTCTACCGCGTTTCTTTTGGGGTATTGCCGGCAGCTCGGCCAAGCCGTCTTTAACAGCGGAGCTATCCAACAACTCCGGCGTCGCGTAGCCGTAGCGACCGGAGTATTCCTCGGCGATATACCGTGTAACGGCGCCCTCTGCCAGCGGTTTGCCGGTGGTGGCAGAGCACACCAAGGCGACCCCGGCGCGTTGTCCGCAGACGCCTATCAAGTCACTCACGTTGACAAGCGCATAGAAGGGCTCCGGCTGCTGCGGCAGGCCCAGTTCACCCAGCAACTGCACGGCGGGTTGAGAGAGGGTGGGCTGCAGCTTGAGGATGTAGAACCCGGGCTTCAGGTTACCCCCCGCGGCGGCATCCAAATCCACCTGCAGATCGCGGGAGATGCGGCACAGGCCGTCCTGCGGGTTCTCCGCCACGGGCACAGCCACGGGGGCATAGGCCTGCGCCCTCTTCAGCACCTTCTCAAAGGTGCGGCGCAGCTTAGCGTACTCGGTGTCCTTCTCCACGCGCATGTAGTTCTTGCGCATCTCCGGGGAGATTTGCATTCCGGCGGCCTCGCGCTTCTTGAGCAGGGCACGAGTGTAGGCAGCGTTATACACCTCCATATCGTTGTTCCTCCGAACATAGTTGAGAATGGTTTCACGCGAGGTTACAAAGTCGTCGGCATCCACCCGATACGCCGTTGCCTCCAACCCGGCCACATTGATCGAATCCTTCAAGCGCAGTTTGTGCGGCCCGCCCGGGTACAGGCGCACCATGTCGCTGTTCACAAGCGAGATCTCCGGCATGGCGGGGCTGAGAATCACCCGGTGCACATGGTTGCTCGCCGTGGCAAAGCCCAACACCGAGGCCGTACCGGCCTTCACCGTCACATCCACCTGCTTGTTATCCGCCTTGCCTGTCACCTTCACGGTCAGGTGGTTTGTTTGATGCGGCGGCTCATAGGCAACACCCTCTCGGTTATTCTGTTGCGGCTTTTCCTCCTCCTTAGGCTCAACAAGGGAGAAAGTAATGTTGCCGTCGTTCGTGTTCAGCGTCTTGCTCACCCCGTCCTCAGAGCTCTGCGCCGTGGCTCCGGCGCATGTAAACTCGATGCTGCCGAACAACTCCCTGAGTTTCCGGCTGTCCATGGGTTCGGAGAAAGCGATGTGCAGGAACATCTCCGGCGTGCCCTCTTCCGTTATCCCGAAGCTCTGGAATAGCTCCGTGCTCAGCTCGGCGGGGTACATGTGATCCTGCTCGGCCGTGCGCCAGCGGTGCTCACCCGACTTCCCCTTAGCGCAGATGCGGTATGTTACCCCTTTCTCCAGGGCCTTGGCAGGCGTCAGCAACACGGCGCCGGGCAACTCACTCTCCGCGTTCAGGGCAGCAAAATCTACCTTCTGCTCCTGCATCAGCTCCAGGCGGGTATCATTCACCCCGTGCTTCAGGCGCGCGGGCTCCACCTTCGCGGGAATCGGCGTACCCTTCACCTCGCGGCGCATCACCCGCGTCACCGGTACAAAGCTGTACTCCAGCCCGCTCGCGGTGGAAAAGCTGCGGCTCTGCGCACTGCGGAAGTCCACCGGGCTCACCAGCACGGAGGGCACGGCAGCGTTCAGCGGACGCAGCTGCAAGCGCGACGGACCCTGGCGGAAGCGTATGTCCTGCTGCTTGATGGGTGCCCCACCCAGGTAGGTCGTCCCCGGCTTAAAGCGCAGGGTGTACTCCGTCTCGCTGTCCGTCCCCTCCGGGAAGCTGATGCTCAGGCGGTTCTGGTCAACCCAGCGCACAAGGGGGCGGTGCTCGGGATCCCCTGTCACGGTAAACAGATCCAGACCGAGGTCGGCATCGCTCAGCGGCCCCTTGTCATCGCTGCTCCGGTATCGGCGGTCCGCAATGGCCTTGCTGACCACGGGCTCCGGGAACCTCACCACCACCTCCGACCCCGAAGGGTGGACGCTGAATTCTCCCGCCCCGCTCGGCAGGGACCCTATCCCCACCGCAGCCAAAGCTGTCATCAATAGTTTTTTGTTCATGGTACTCTATTTGTAAAAGTTCAGGGCAGTGTGCAGCCACACACCCTCTTCCGCAGATGAAAAGGCCCACACCCGCAACAATCCGCGACTTTTTCTGCAAAAAAAACGGCGTATGACACAAGCAAGCACTCCGCCCGCTGTCCCCTTCTTATACCATACCCCGCCCCGCATGTCCAATAAAAAATGCGCCTGCATCATCTGATCACGTCATATGGTGCATTTAGGCTTGCAAAGAACAACTTAATTATGCCATGCAGAATTTGCGCGTTGTTGCCACCTTTCTGCTTGACACCTCCCCCCGAAGGTGGTAAATAGAGTGGAATATGTTCGAACGCAGCAGAAACGTCGCATTGGGTGTGCTGGCCATGGGGCTTCTTGCCCCGGGGCTGCTCTCCTCCTGCGGCGATAAGGAAAGTGGGAAGCAACCCTCCTCGGCGCGGAAGGTAGCAAAAAAACAGCCGAAAAAGGAGAAGCTGCCCGCCCTGCCGGAGCTTGTGCAGTCCGCCGTAGAGTCCGGCAACTATGATGCCGCGTACCAGGCAACGCTGAATGAGCTGAAGGGTATCAGCGACCTGAAATCGCCGGAATACGGGCGCATGAGCAAGGTGCTGGAGGTGCTGCGTGTAAGCTCGCCCGAGGTGCTGAAGACCTTTGCTGCCGAGGATCCGAGTCACAAGGCTTTCCTGAAGGAGTTTTTGATGAACGAGGCTTGGCAGGAGATCTACCTGAGCTGCGGTTTGGTGCCCTACCACACCCACTGGGGGGTGAAGGTGCTGCACGACATCTGGAAGGACAACGATGGAGTGGTGACCAACAAGCCGCTGGCCGTAGCCCTCGCCTCCTGCTGGGGCGGCGGCGAGACCATGCAGGATTCCAACGTCCGCAAGCTGGATCCGGCACTCTACAATCCCGTGTGGCGCTACAATTTCTTCATGAAACAGCAGGCCAAGGGGGCGCTGCAACCGGGCTTCCGCAACCTCAAGGCCTGGGAGCTGCGATTTGTAGTCTGTAACGTGTGGCAGGACTGGGATGATGCCTCCCTCGAGTGGTGCAGCAAGCACCTGAACCTGCCTTGGGACCGCTATTTCATCGCCCATGA
This sequence comes from Akkermansia muciniphila, assembly GCA_004557455.1. Classification (GTDB taxonomy): domain Bacteria; phylum Verrucomicrobiota; class Verrucomicrobiia; order Verrucomicrobiales; family Akkermansiaceae; genus Akkermansia; species Akkermansia muciniphila_D. The sequence goes on from SFDX01000007.1 coordinate 9,654, forward strand.
TGCTGCTGTCTATACGGACCCCTCCAAGTTCGGTGACAACGTGCAATCCGGTGAATTCCTGATGCCCTTCAGCTTCGAGAGCAAGGCAGAGACCACCCAGCTGAACGGCGGCGTCTGCGGCTCCATGTCTCACTTGGGATGCTTCGCCGCCATGGCGCACGGCATCCCGGCCTATTGTGTGGGGCAGCCCTCGCACTGCGCCTACGGCGTGCGGCCCAAGCGCGGTATGTGGCAGGGCGGGTTCGGCGGCCCGGACGGCGATTTGCAGAACTCCATTCTGGGCGGCAAGGCCCCCACCTCCTACATGCTGATGGAGGACGTATTCGGCGAGGACGATGCTGTGGCCGAAGCGTACCGGAAGTCTTGGAAAGCGCGTGCGCTGGAGGCTGCGGGCGACAAGGATAAGGCGATTCTGGCTTGGAAATCCGTGTTGAAGGACAGCCCGATGCACCCCTTCTTCCGCAAGGAGCTACACCGCTTGATGCTGGAGAAGGGTCTGAATGCAAATGACTGCTACGAGTACCTCATGAAGGCGCTCGACTCGTACAAAAAAGGTCGTTATTACGGAGTACACGGCTTTGCGGCGGCCGACATGATGGATGACCTGAAGCCCATGATCGAACAGATGACGGATACCCAGCGCGTGAAGCTGTACACCAAGTTGCACGGACTCATCGCCCTCACGCGTTCGTCTTGGGCCGTGGGCTGCGGGGACATGCTGAAGAGCCAGGCGGCGACGTTGAAGGGCGATGCCGCCAAGGAGGACTACCTGACCAACCTGCTCAAGGCGCACCTGCGCGGCGGCGGCGTGACCTTCGGCCAGGTGCTGGAGTGGGCCGTGGCCGCCTATGTGGAGCAGGGGAAGACGGAGGCTTTCGGGCGCGCCTTTGCACGGGCTGCGCAAAGCGATGTGAAGACGGCTTCCATGACGCCCGAGCAGGCGGAGGAACGCAAGAATAAGATGAAGGAGGCCTACAGCAAGGCCCTGATGGCTGCCGAGGCGGCGCGTTCTCCCCAAGCGTACAAGGCCCTGTGCGCTGCAGCCAAGAAGGTTTGCCCGCCGGCGGATGCCCCGCGCATCTCCCGCCCCGCTGAACTCACGGGCAAGCCCGTGCCGCCCAACGGTCTGCTGCGCTGCTCCTCTACCTCCCAATGGGATAAGCCTTGGACCCACCTGGACGTGCTGACCGAAAAGGGCGGCCAGACGCACACAGCGTCCGAGAAGGCGCCGGAGTTCGTGGCTCAGTTGGATGGTAACTACCTGCTCTCCGGCTGCGTGATTCGCAAGACGAACGGAGCCGAGGAACGCATGCGCAAGGCAACCGTGTACACAAGCGAGGACGGTGCCACCTGGATGCCCAAGGCCTCCACCGAGGACATGCCGAAGGAGTGGACAGTGGTGTTCCCGGAGAATACCCGTGCGCGCCACGTCAAGATTACCTTTGATAATTCCGCAGGCAACAACTTCGCGCATATCTCGCACTTCGTTGTCTACAGAAAGGATAAAGAAAAGTAAACCGATTTCAGCATGAAACATATATTGATTGCCATGGCCCTGGCGTGTGCGGTACTGCCCGCCGGCGCCGCGCCGAAGCTGCCGGATATTGAGCAGGCCCGCGCAACAGCCAAGGAGGCAGGCAAACCCCTGCTGGCCGTCTGGTATTTCTCCGAGCAGGCCCCGGATGCCGTAAAGAAGGCCTATTCCGGCTGGGAGGGGTTGAGCTCGAAACTGCCGGGGGTTGTTGTATCCCAATATGACGAATTGCCCACCATCCCCGCCGAAAAGCGAGCGGAAAAGACGGGGGTGCACATGTATAACCTTCCCTGTGCGCTGCTGTATACCCCGCAGGGTGATTTCTTTGCCTCCGTGGATCGCGACACGACGCTGAATGCGGAGAAGTTGGCTGAGCAGGTGAAGAAGCTGTCTGCTGACATTCCGAAGTTTGCGGAGTTTCTGAAGAAGGCTGCGGAGGCGGACACCGGTGGCAACAAGTCCGCCGCGGAGCTTGCCGGTAAGGCCTTGGCGCTCATGCCGCAGCAGGACGTCCACCGACAGCGTCGTTTGGTGGAGATTATCAACCGCAATGACCCGGATGACACCACGGGTATGCGGGCGATGTACACCATCGACCACCTCGGGATGTATCGGCAGATTAACCTCATCCTCAACGGCGGTGACCAAGGGGGACTGAGCGGGCAAGATCGTCGCTTCAACGAGGCTTTAGCGTATGTGGACCGTGCCTTGGCTCACAAGGAGCTCGAGGGTGAGCGCCGACAGCAGTGGATGGCGGGTCGCGCTTATGTGATGCGGGAGAAGTTGGGCTCGCAGCCGGGTGACTGGGCAAGCAAGGATTACCGGCCCTTGGTGCAGTATTACCGTGATATTGCTAAGCTGGATCCGAAGTCGCAGTACGGCATCGGCGCGGCGGCATATGCGGATTACTGGGACAAAGCAACCCCGTGCATCATCACGAGCATGTTCTATGATAGCCGTTACGCGCGCAAGCGTCCCACGGCTTGGCATGTGGATGTGACGAAGTCCATTAAGGGCGCGGGGACTTACGAGTTCAAGCTGGTGCCGACCATTGATAACGCGATGGAGGCCCGGGATTTCCGGCTCTTCATTGACGGCAGGGAGGTCGCTAAGTCCTCGGAGGACCCCAATGCCAATGTGCGCTCGGCGACCTTTAAGGTGCCGGCGGTGAAGAAGGGAGCCAAGGTGGAGGTGCGCCTCATCAACCACTGCAAGGATCACTGGCTCGCCAGTTCCGGGTTCATTGAGATGAACAAGGTTGACGCGGGGTCGAAATCATCCCGTAAGTAGGTCCGTATTCCGGTGTTTTTCAGCCCCGATTGCTCCCGGGCAATCGGGGTTTTGAGCGTTGTATGGCGATTTTTTCGCAAAAAAGGGGGTATGTGGCGGATATTGAGCGTGACAAGGCGTGCGAGTGGTGCTAAAATGCCGCAACGCGAGGTATTCCGTCATGATTACATCAGATTTTTTGGTCATAGGCAGTGGCGTTGCCGGGTTGAGCTTTGCCCTGCGCGCTGCCGAGCATGGTAAGGTGATCGTCCTCTGCAAGAGCGACCCGCTCATCTCGAGTTCTGCGAAGGCGCAGGGTGGCATCGCTGCGGTGATGGATAAAAATGACACGTTCGAGGAACATATAGCCGACACCTTGGATGCCGGTGCGGGGCTCTGCGATGAGGCGGCTGTTCGCACGATTGTGGAGGAAGCACCGGAGGCCATCGCCGAACTGCTGCAGTGGGGGGTCGATTTTGATACCGAGGCGGACGGAGAGTTCGAGCTGGGGCGCGAGGGCGGCCACGGTAAGCGGCGCATCTTGCACGCGAAGGACACGACGGGGCTGGAGATCAGCACCAAATTGCTGCATTGCGCGCAAAAACACCCCAACATCACTCTGCTGGACCACCGCATTGCCATCGACCTGATCACGACGGCCAAGCTGGGCTGCGTGACGGAGGATAGGGTGCTGGGGGCCTATGTACTGAATCCCGCAACGGGGGAGGTGGACATCTTCCGCAGTGACCGGGTGCTGCTGGCCACGGGCGGCACGGGGCGCGTATATATGTATACCACGAACCCGCCGACAGCGACGGGCGACGGCATCGCGATGGCTTGGCGCGCCGGTGCTAACATTTCCAACATGGAGTTCGTGCAGTTCCACCCCACAACTTTCTTCAACCCGAAGAGCAATGACCGCGAGGGGCTTACCTTCCTGATTTCCGAGGCCGTTCGCGGGGAGGGCGGTATCCTCAAGGGGCCGGACGGCAAGGAGTTCATGCAGAAGTATGATCCGCGGAAGAGCCTCGCTCCGCGTGATATTGTGGCTCGCGCGATTAACAGTGAAATCCTGCGCACGGGCAGTCCTTGCATGTATCTGGATATGACGCACAAACCCAAGGGGTTCATGGCGGAGCGCTTCCCGTATATTTATGAGACCTGCAAGAGTTACGGGGTCGATGCGGAGAAGGATATGATCCCCGTGGTTCCGTCCGCGCATTATCAATGCGGCGGCGTACAGACGGACACTAACGGGCAGTCATCGCTGCGCGGTCTGTTTGTTGCGGGTGAGAGCGGCTGCACGGGGCTGCACGGGGCGAACCGTCTGGCGAGTAATTCGCTGCTGGAGTGCGTTGTGATTACCAAGCGTGCCTTGGCTACCATGCTGCGCGGTCTGCCGCTGGCGCACAAGATGGAGTCCTATCCCATCCCGGAGTGGGTGCACGGTGCCAAGGCGGAGCGCGATGACTTGGCTATTTTGTACCACTGCTGGGACGAGGTGCGGCGGACGATGACCGATTATGTGAGCATCGTGCGCACGAATCACCGCTTGCAGCGTGCCGCAACGCGTCTGCGTAACATCAATCGCGAGATTCACGAGTACTATTGGGGCTATCGCGTCACGCCGGAAATCATCGACCTGCGTAACTTGGCGCTGACGGCTTCGTTGATTGTTGATTGTGCCATCCGCCGTCAGGAGAGCCGTGGCCTGCATTACACGCTGGATGCTCCGGATAAGTTGCCGAATGCCGTCCCGAGTGTCATCCACAATTGGTAGTTTATTGCATGAAGTTCGCATCATCCTTACTCGCCCTTGTTGTTTTTTCCCTGAGTACATTCGGCTCGGGGGCCGCACCGGTGCGCTCAGCCTTGACTCCGGAGCATGTGCAGCGTGAAAATCGCCTTGTTACCAGCATCAAGTCGGATTCGCGGCGGAAGCATCTGGATGACAGCCTGGTGGCGGCTTCCGTACGCAACGGTCCCATTCCGGCGGAGCGTGACCAAAGTGCGCGCAGTAACTTCCCGGACCCCAAGAAAATGAAGTACCCGCCCCGCGCAGGGGCCTATCCGTGGCATTTCGATATCACGGCGACTTATTTCTTTATCGGTGAGCTTGCATCACAAAATAACCCCACACCGAATACAGCGAGCAGCTGGGACAGTATGTGGGATGATAATTACGGCGGTTTCGATGATCCGAATCCCGCTAACCGAGACCCGAAGACCTATGCACCGAAAGCGTTTACGCCGCGGCTCAATCCGTTCTATGTCGCCCTGCCCTACAACGATATTCAGCAGGGTGGCCCGCGACCGGAGGCGGAGAAGGTGATCCCTTGGTATCGTCGGGATAAGGAGGGGAAGTATGAGTCCGTCTGCCGCGGCACTTGGGTGCAGATATGGTATAACGGGCGCTATTGTTTCGCGCAGTGGGAGGATGTGGGGCCTTTCTGTGTGGATGATTGGCAGTATGTGTTCGGCGGGGAGCGCCCGAGGAATCGTGCGAATGATTGCGCGGGCATTGACATTTCGCCTGCGGTTCGTGATTATCTCGGCATCAAGGGAGGCACGGCGAAGGTTCATTGGCGTTTCGTGGATTTCTCGCTCGTTCCGGGCGGTCCCTGGGCTCGTTTCGGCAAGGATAATCCTTTTGTTAATCCCGCGCTCAAGAAGGCGGTGCAGAAGTACGAGCGGCGACTCCGTACGCGCAGTGTGGCGACTCGCTCCCGCGCTGCGGGAGGGGCAACGCTCCGCGGCTCGGCCCGTCCGAATCTCCGCACAACGGATAACAAAAAGTAGTCTCCGATGTTCCGTAACCTGATTTTCGATTGGTCCGGCACGCTGTGCGATGACTTGGCCCTGACGATTGAGGCTACCAATTATGTGTTGTCTCACTACGGCATCCCCCCGTTGGATAAGGCATCGTTCCGGGCGGAATTTCAGCTTCCTTACCCTGCCTACTACGCGCGCAAGACGCCGGGGGTGCCGCTGGAGGAGCTGGAGATGCACTATCGCCGCGCTTTCGATCGCTCGGCGACGAAGGTGTCACTTTTGCCGCACGCCGCGGCCTTTCTCCGCTTCTGTGCTGCGCGGGGTATTCGTTGCTTCGTGCTCACGAGCATGGACCCGCCTGCCTTCCTGCTCCAGGCGAAGGAGCTGGGGGTGCTCTCCTTTTTCGAGCACGTTCATTCGGGTATCCGTCACAAGGATACTTATATAACCGGGCTTATGCACCGGCATGCACTCAACCCGGAGGAAACGGCGTTTATCGGTGACATGCAGCATGATATTCATGCCGCTCACTGCGCCGGCATCACCTCCGTCGCGGTACTGACCGGTTACAACAGCGCCGCTCAACTCGCCGAGGCCGAACCGGATCTCATCGTTCCCGACCTCCGCACCCTGCAGAACCTCCTCCGCCGCGCCTCCGCCGCCCCCCGACGTACCGACGACTCCATCTGCATCAACGGCATGGAGCTCTCCTGCCACATCGGCGTCCCGGCCGAGGAACGCGCCACCCCCCAGCGCCTCCTCCTCAACGTCCGCCTCACTCCTCCCAACCCCTTCTCCACCCTCGGCGACGCCCTACCCCTCACCATCGACTACGACGCCCTCTCCCGTCGACTCCGCCACCTCGCCGAATCCACCCCCTCCATCCTCCTCGAAACCCTCGCACACCGCCTAGCCACCGCCTGCACCCGCGAATTCGGTGCCCTCTCCGCCACCGTCGAGCTCCACAAGTTCATCCTCCCCTCCATCCACTCCACCTCCGTCCGCACCACCACCCACCGCCCCGAGGAATAGCCCCCGGGGAGGTGGCGGTATGAGAGGTCATCAATTCGTGGTGGATTTATCCTCAATCTCTAACCTACCCACGCTCTCCCCATTCCAGCCCCAGAGCTCCATACGCAAGGCTTTAGCCATGGTAGCCATTTTCATTGCGTCCCTGTATACTGCAATAATACGCTTGCTGATCGCCCCACCATCACCGACCCGGCCGGCAAACTGGAGGAGGAGTTGAATAAATCCCTAGACGAAGCGGCCGCAGCCATGGAGGCGGACTTCCGCGCCTGCATCCGGAACAGCGGCCTACATTCCCTGAGCAACCGCTGGCGCAGCGCCGTAGAGCAAAGTATCGCCTACTCACGGTGAGTACAGTCTACGCCGCTGATCTCGGCATATTTCAACCGGCTTCTTCCGCGAAATTCCTCGATGCTGCAGGTGACATTACCCAAATGATAGGGAAGGCCGGTCAATGCGGGAGCGTAATGGCAGAGCGGAAAAATCCTGGAAACAGCGAGAGAAATGGCATCAAGAATGCTCGATTTGCCCGCACCGTTATCTCCCAAGAAAAGGCACAAACGCGGGTGTAACTCCAGCTCAGCTTTCTTGTAGAGCTTGAAATTTACCAGGCGCAGGCGCGAGATGTAGGTGTGTGATACCATTTCATTGTCAGGGGCATTACCCCTCGCTGTCGTGGTTCCAGTAGGCGTTGATGGCGCCCATGGTGTCGACGATGCGGTCGTTGACACTGTTGCGGCACATGCCCTCGGCCATGCGCATGGCGTTGAGGATGGCGACACCGGTGGCGGAGCCGTGGGCGATGATGGAGACGCCGTTGACACCCATGAGGGGGCAGCCGCCGATGCTGTCGGCACTGAGTTTTTCGGAGATGCGGCGGAAGACACGACGCATGGCGAGCGCACCGAGCATGGCCATGAAGTCGGCCTTGATACCGGCCTTGAGCCAGTGGGCAAAAGCCTTGGCCGTAGCCTCCACACTCTTCAGGAGAATGTTACCGGTAAAACCGTCCGTCACAGCCACATCCAAGTCGGTTTCCAGCAGGTCGTGGCCCTCGCAGTTGCCGGCGAAGTTGAAGGGGAGCAGATTGTGCTCCGCTAACTCCTGCAGCGCGCGGAAGGTTTCCTTGGAGAACTTGCTGCCCTTGCAATCCTCCGTACCGTTACTCATGACCGCCACCTTGGGCTGCGGGCGATTATAAATATAGCGCGCCATCAGCGCAGCCATCACCGCGTAGCCGACCAGCAGACGAGGCCCGGCGGGATCCGGGTTGGCACCCGTATCTGTCACAAGAACATAACCATGCACACTCGGCAGGGGCGAGACGATCCCCGCGCTCTTAATGCCCGGCAGGCGGCGCAGGCCGAAGGTGCTGGCCGCCACGGCAGCTCCCGTGTTGCCGGCGGACACCACCGCATCCGCCGTACCGTCCTTCACCAAGTTGACAGACACGCCCATGGAGGAGTCCTTCTTCTTGCGCAACACATCCAGCCCGCTTTCATCCATCTCCACCACCTCAGAGGCATGGACAATCTCCAGCCGCGCATCCCGAGCAATACCCGCTGCCTCACATCGCTTCTTTAACTCCGCCTCATTGCCGACTAGATACAATTTTTCCAACGAGCTCAGCTTGCTGAGAGCAAGCACAGCTCCATCGACATTGATTTGGGGCGCATCATCGCCACCCATGGCATCGAGAGCTAACTTCATATAAAAAGCAATGTTGTGTGCTGCAACAGGGCGAATTTACCAGAAAAAGCGGTCTTCTGTCAAGATATAATGCACGGCAGGCGAAAAAAAGGAAGCCCATGTGCGATTTCAGCAGGTAAAGGCATTCTTCGCCAAGCCCCCGAGGGAGGTCTCTCGGAAGCGAGAGGAAAGGGCGCGGCCGGTTTCGTCCATGGCCGCAATCACGCTGTCCAAGCTGACGAAATGAGAACCACCGCCACGGAGAGCGAGACGGGCGGCGTTCACGGCCTTGACGGCACCGATGGCATTGCGCTCGATGCACGGCACTTGAACCAGCCCGCAAATCGGGTCGCAGGTGAGCCCGAGGTTGTGTTCCATCGCGATTTCCGCCGCATTCTCCACGCAGGCATTGCTGCCGCCCATGGCTGCCACCAGGCCCGCCGCCGCCATGGAACACGCGACCCCCACCTCCCCCTGGCAGCCTACCTCGGCGCCGGAAATGGAGGCATTCGTGCGGTAGAGGCAACAAATAGCCGAAGCCGTCAGCAGAAAACTCAACTGCCCCTCACGGCAGGGGACCCCTGCCTCCCGATACCCGTAGCGCGAGAAGTAACGCAGCACCGCCGGAATGACCCCCGCGCTGCCCATGGTCGGCGCCGTCACCACTCGCCCACCCGCCGCATTCTCCTCGGAAACAGCGAAAGCCCACAGATTGATCCAGTCGATGATGGTAAGCGCATCCTCCGCGTTAGAGCGAAAACGCTGCTCCAGATCCGCCAAAATGGACGGCGCACGACGCGGCAAATGCAGCGGCCCCGGGAGCACCCCCGGCGAGGCAAGCCCCCGCTCCACCGCCTCATCCATCACCCGCAGAATGCGATCGAGACGCGCGTCGATTTCCTCCTCGGCATGCAAACTCAGCTCATTGAGCAGCACAAGCTGCGCCACACTCAAACCGTGTTTCTCGCAGAGATCCATCAATTGACGGCAATTCCCGAACTCGTAGGGCACCCGCACGGCGGCAGGCCCGCACTGCCCGAGCTCATCCTCCCGCAACACCGTTCCGCCGCCCACGGAATAATATACCGCCGTATGCAGCGGCTCACCGCCCGCCCCCAGGGCCTGCATGCGCATACCATTCGCGTGCCCCGGCAGAAAAACACCACGCCGCAACAAAACATCCCGCTTACGGACAAAATCCACCTCGTGTTCCCCGCCCAGACACAAACGCCCCTCCGCCAGCCCCGCCGCATCCTGCTGCGGGTCCATGGTCTCCGCATCCAGCCCCATCAGCCCGTAGACAATAGCCTGCGGCGTGCAATGCCCCTCACCCGTCAGCGCCAGCGACCCGAAAAGCTCCACACAGACCCGCGAGGTACCCGCCAGCACCCCCGATTCCCGCAGCTCACGGACAAAACGCGCCGCCGCCCGCATCGGCCCCATGGTGTGCGAACTGGAAGGCCCGATACCTATCGAGAAAATGTCAAACAGACCGGTATACATAGCACGGCTAGGAATCCAACAGATCAAACATATCGAGCTGCCCCGTATCCGCCCGCTCCGAAGCCGGCAAACCGGAAGAACGCGCCCGCCTGCGCCGCACCTCCCCCGGCTCGCGGGATGCAGCACTCATCTCCAGATGCGTCAGAATCTGCTTGGCACGGTCGATAATCACCGGCGGCAACCCCGCCAAGCGCGCTACCTGAATACCATAGGACTTATCAGCCGGTCCGGGCAGCACCTTGCGCAGGAAGACAATCTCATCCTGCCACTCCCGCACCTCCACATGCCAATTCGACACCGCCGGATGCGTGTGCTGCAAATCGACCATCTCGTGGTAATGCGTAGCAAACATCGTCCGCGCCCCGATTACATCGTGCAGATGCTCCGCCACCGCCCAGGCAATCGACAAACCGTCAAAGGTAGCCGTGCCGCGCCCGATTTCATCGAGAATCACCAGCGACCGCTGCGTCGCGTTATTCAGAATGAGCGCCGTCTCACTCATCTCCACCATGAACGTAGACTGCCCGCGCGCGATGTCATCGCTGGCCCCCACGCGGCAGAAAATGCGATCCACCAGCCCGATGTGAGCCGAATCCGCCGGCACATAGGACCCGATCTGCGCCATGAGCGTGATGAGCGCCACCTGGCGAATATAGGTACTCTTACCCGCCATATTCGGCCCCGTCAGGATGAGCACCCGATTCTCCTCCGCATCCATCTCCGTATCATTCGGCACAAAGGCGGAATCCGTCTGCACCTGCTCGATAACAGGGTGGCGGCCGTTGACGATATGCAACACACGGCTGTCATCCAACACGGGACGACAATATCGATGCTGCCGCGCCTGCTCCGCCAAACAGAGCAACACATCCACCTCCGCCAAGGCATCCGCACTGTTCTGAATGGAATCGATGTACTGCCCCACCTCATCGCGCAGACGGCAGAAAATCTCATACTCCAACTGACGCGCACGCTCATCGGCCCCCAGAATGGTACCCTCCATCCGTTTCAGCTCCTCCGTCACGAAACGCTCGGCATTGGCCAGCGTTTGCTTGCGCACATAACGGTCGGTCGGCACCTTCGAGTAGTTCGCCCGCGTCACCTCGATGTAGTAACCGAAAACATTATTATAGCGAATCTTCAGCGAATCGATCCCCGTCTCCTCCCTCTCCCGCGCCTCGAGCTGCGCCAACCAACTCTTGCCATCCCGGGAAGCCGCTCGCAGTTCATCCAACTTCGCGTCGAAACCATCGCGAATCATCCCGCCCTCCTTCACGGTCACGGGTGGCTCATCTGCCATGGCAGACTCTAACAGCGACGACAGCTCCGCGAACTCCCCGATGCGCTCGATGAGCGGCGAGAACAGAGGGAAGCGCGGCTCCAGCACCCGCAGATCCTGCAACACATCCGGCAACCGCTGCAGGGATGTACCCAGAGCCAACAAATCCCGCGCATTTCCCGCCCCCTGCGACAGCCGAGCACTCAGGCGCTCCAAATCCCGCACCCCCTTGAGAGAATCCCGCAGCTTGCCCATCAAGAACGGCTCACTGAGGAAAGCCGCGATCGTCTCCTGCCGCAGCGTGAGGGCCGACAAATCGCAGATCGGGTGCAGAATCCAATCCCGCAGCTTGCGCGCCCCCATGGGCGTGGCCGTGTTATCCAGCGTGCCGAGCAGAGTATTCTTGAAACCACCCCGGGCCTCCGTCAGGTCGAGGTTGCGGCGGCTCGCGGTATCAATCAACACCGCGTTCGCCGTGGGACGCAGAGAAAGCCGGCGCAGGTGGTCCGTCTTGCGGCGCAGCTGGTGCTTCAGATAATGCAGAATAGCCGCCGCAGCCCCCAGCGCGCAGGTGAGATGCGCACAGCCGAATCCCTCCAGCGAATGCACCCGGAAGTGACTCTCCAGCGAGGTCTCGGCCATCCCGGGCAGGAAGGTGTAGCCATCGTAATACTGCGTAACGGGCAGCCCCGGGAAGTCCTCCTTCTGCTCATCGCTCACCAACAATTCACTGGGGTGAATGCGTCCCACCTCTTCGGCCAGTTCCTCGAGCTTGCCGTAGTCCGCCACCGTGAACTCGCCCGTGGTGTGGTCCGCGCACGCGAGACCCCAGGTCTTTTTGTCGTGATAACAGGCAACAATGTAATTATGCTCCCCCGCATCCAGCAGCGACATATCCGCCAAGGTACCGGCGGATATGATACGCGTAATCTCGCGCTCCACCAGCTTACCCGGCACCGGCACGGTCATCTGGTCCGCAATGGCTACGCGCTTACCGAGCTTCACAATCTGCCCGATGTATGCCTCCGCCGCGTGGTGCGGCACGCCGCACATGGGGATACTCTGGCGCTTCGTCAGCGTCAACCCCAGCGCGGCGGCGCACTCCACGGCGTCCTCGAAAAACATCTCATAGAAATCACCGATGCGGAAGAAAAGCCACACATCCTCCGGCAGCCCCTGCTTCATCCGCAGGTACTGCTCCATCATCGGACTGTTTGCTGACTGTGCCGCCATGAGATGCTATCGGGAGTCGATGCGCGGAATCAGAAGCTCCAGCGCACGGAGGACTGGAAAGCCCAGCCGGAGAAGGCTGCCTTGCCGTCCTTGTGAGCATTGGTATACTCCGCGCCCACCATGAACTTGAGGGCATCCTTGTTCTTGGCAGAGGCATAGATATTCGCCCCGAAGTAGAACGCATGCAGGTGGCTCACCCAAGTCGGGGTCGTCGTCTGCGTGCAGATGAAACGATCCCCGGCGATGCGCACGGCATTGCTTCCCTCCATCCCCGTGTAGCGGAAGACGGCATCCACATGCTTGTTCACCTCCCAGATGGGCTGAATCTGCAGGCCGATGTTCTTGGAGCCCTTATCCGGCGCGCCCAGCGGACGGAACGCAGCCACCACGTTATTGATAACCGTCAGACGCCCCTTCTTGTAATCGAAGCCCAAGGACACCGCATCCTGAAAGCCCATGCCGTAGCAGTTAGCACCCTTCGCGCGGCGGTTGCCGTAGGCGTTGTTGAAGTCGTGCATGTACTGCCCGGACACCTCCATGTAGCCGTCCTCGGTCTTGTTAAAGCGGTGAGAAGCGCCCACAATGGCAAAGCACTTATCCTCATACCCGAACTCACCCTTGAAACCGCGTCCATCACGGTAAACATCCGAGTTCTTCATGTTCTTGGAGGCCGACGCTCGGTCGTTGAGCATCCACTGACCGAACACCTGCGTGTCCTTGTTCGGCTTCCAGGTAAGGTCAACGCCCCAGTTGGAATCCTGCGCAAACTGATTGCTGAGCAGAGAGCGCTCAATGCAGCGGATCTTGGAGCTGGAGGTGATGTAATCCGTCGTGAGCTTGGTGCCCATCTTACCCACGGTAAGCGTGAGGCCATCCACGCCGGGGATGGTCTGGCTCACATAAATGTCATAGAAGCTGAAGTACGAATAGTTCTTCTTCGTGCGGCCGCTCGAGTAGGTCTCGCGCACGGGCAGGCCGCCGGGGCGCACCCAGGTGTGGAATTTCGTTCCGGTGGAGAAGTCCAGGTTCACACCCAGGTAACTGCGGCGGAACTCCTGATTCACGGGGCTTGCGCCGGCATTCAGGTGGGCGCCGTTTCCGCCGGAGGGTTGCACTGCGGACATCTGGAACATCTCGACCCAAGCGAGGCGCACCTTCTGCAGCACACCGTCCTTGTTCTCATACACCACCAAGGCCTTCTTGACGGCGTCCGTCCAATCCTCCTTCGTTGTAGCGGCAGTGGTTGCGGCGGGGGTGGCGGCGGAGGCACAGCAAGCCCCCGCGAGCAGCATCAGTATATGTTTTTTCATGTTGATTCAACAGGTTGAGGTTGTAACAGAGGATTGACGGGCAGGCAGATGGTGAAGGTCGTCTCGCCCTCCTTGCTCTCCAGGGCAATCGTGCCGGCGTAGCTGTCTACTACGCGGCGCACAATGGCCAACCCGAGCCCGAGCCCGAAGTCCAGCCCCTGCTTCTTGGTCGTGAAGTTGGGTTGGAAAATTTTCTCGCGTATTTCCGGCGGAATCTCAGGGCCGTTGTTGGAGATGGAGACACGGATATAATCTTCCGGCAGCAGGGTGATACCCTCGGCGTGGTACACATCGGCCGTGATGGTAACCGTCGGCTGCGGCGTGACAGCCTGCTGCATGGCATCGCAGGCGTTCTTGATGATGTTGGTCCACACCTGCACCAGCTCGGTGGAGTCCGCCGTGATCCCCGGGAGGGGGGCAAGCTCCGTCCGCAGGGTCACGCGCTTGAGCATGTTGGCTAACAGATTGACGGCGTCCTGCACCGTATCGGCCACATCAACCCCAGGCTCACGCTCGGTGGAGGCGCGGCCCAGGCGTTTCACACCCTTCACAATGCCGGCGGCATGCTTGGCCGCCATCTGCATATCCCGCAGGTCGTGACCGAGCTCCCAAAAGCGATAGCAGCGGTCGATGTTACGTAAAAACTTCTTGTCGTAACGCTTCAGCTCCTCCTGGTTCGGTGCCAGGTGCGCCAGCACCTTGGCGGCCGCCTGGCAGATGCCGAGCTCGCGCTCATAGCGGCGGGAGAGGTTGCGGAGCTCCGCCGCGGAAAGGTGGCTTTTATCCACATAACCCAAGGTGAAGAGCTTGGAATTGAGCGGATTCTCCTCCGCGAGGCAGTAGGTGAGCTGCTCGGCCACAAACTGCATGCGGCTGGTGATCACACCCACGGCATTGTTCAGCTCATGGGCAATACCGGCGGTCAACTGTGCCAGGGTAGCAGACATCTCGGCGCGGCTGAGCATGCGCAGGGCCTCTTCTTTCTCCGTGGCGCGGGCGTAGATGCGGCTGTTGCGCACGAAGAGCTCGTGAATAAGAACCGGCACGAACTGGTGCAGGAAGTCGCCCTGCCCCGCCTCGTCGATAATCGGTGTCGTGTCATCTACATAGGCCAACCGCGTCGGCTCCACGGCCACCACGTCCGTGTTGCTGCAGAAGGTGCCGGAGAAGAAGGCGTGCACCCCCACAAAGGAACCCGGCCCGCTGCGGAACACCTCATAGCTGCGCCCCGTGCTGTCCTCCGGCAGGGACTCCACACCGGCGGCGGCTTCGCGGCGGTAGGCCACCAGTGCCCCCTCTTTCACGAGGTAGATGCGGCGGTTTTCCACACCTTGGGTCATCACAAGTTCTCCGGCGCGGAACTCTACCTCGCGGCCGGGGTCGTTGAAGTACACGCGCTTAAGGCGTTCGAGGGCTTCCTCGCTGCTGGGAACGGATGCTGTCATGGATTCTGCGGCTGTGCCTTCATCATACACCACGCGAGGGCCTTTGGCAAGCATTTTCCCCGCGACGTTGAGGCGGGGAGCGGAAGTACGGTGGCGGAGCCGGGGCTCGATGCTGCGTTGAGGGCTATTCTGCGGGGAGCAGTTGGATATCGTAGCCGAAGATTTCCGTGAAAAGGTCGGCCTTGGAGCGCAGGGCGAGGTTCTCGATGGTGAGGTCGCGCACGCCGGGGACGAGGAGTTCCAAGCGGCGGGGTTTGTAGCGCACGGTGAAGTTGGTGATACGATGGGCATGGGCGCGCTCTAGGGCATCGGCCACGCGCAGGAGGGCAGCCAGTTTCTGCACGCGCAGGCGGTCCTGCAGGTCCAGCTCGGCATAATGCCGGTCCTGCGCGGAGGGGGTGGAGTGGCGATGATAGCGCGCCAGCAGGCCCACGATCTCCACGTCGTGGCGAGAGAGTCCGAAGATCTCGGAGTTCAGGATGATATACTGGCTGTGGTGGTGGTGTTTTTTAGGGCTGATATAGGTACCGACCTCGTGCAGGATGGCAGCTACCTTCAGCAGCAGACGGTCGTGGTGCCCCAGTCCGTGCAAGTCCTGCAGATTATCAAACAATGCCGTGCAGAGTCTGCGCACCTGTTGGCTGTGCGCGCGGTCCACCTTGTAGCGGCTCGCCTGCAGCATGGAGAAGTGCAGCATCTCCTCCTCCAGCGCGCTGTCGTTGTTGCCGTTATTCAGCAGACTGCGCAGGAAGGCATGGGTGTACTCCTCCTTGGCGATGAAAATACTGCGCGGCGAGAACTCACTGACCACGGCCTGATAAATAACAGCTGTGGGCAGCAGAGCCACCACACCCACATAGTCCTCTTCATAGCGCTCCATGCGGCTGTTGTAGGGGGTATCGGCTATCTCATCCACCAAACGGGTTAGGCCCTCCGCCGTGATGGTATCGCCGACGATGAGGGGAGAAGAGATGCAGTGGAAATCCGGTCCGAAAATCACCAGCGCGTCGGGCACATCGGCCAGGGCGTCGGCAGCATCGTGGCGCAGCTGTTCCATCACGCCGCGCACATGCTCGCGGATGAGCGAGCACTCGCTGTCCGACCCGCCCGCATCGGAGGCGATGATGGCCTCGCCGGTGCGGTGCGCGCCCATGCGGTAGCTGGCGTAGTAGGCAAGACGCCCACGCTCGAAGAGCAGCAGGCGCGTGTTACCCGGGCCAACGTGCAGTACGGCCAGCCGCTTTTTCTCCAGCTCGGGGTGGCTTTGCAGCATGGTCTGCATATTTTGGTAGAGCAGACGCGTCATTTCTCCATCGTCCATCACCTCCAGGTGCAACCCGCAGGCAGTTTGCAGACGATTCACGAAGGCATCCATGTTCGTGACATCCGTCAACACATTCGTTGCCAGCAAACGCACCGGCACGGGGTCCCCGCCGCTGCCGTATTCAGTCAATAGCTCTTTATAGCCCCGCATCACCTGCACGCATCGGTCCATCGTTTCGCGGGAGACCTTATTCGTGCTGAAAACATCGTGCGCCAGCTCAATGGGGCGCGAAAGGACATCCAGCACTCGCAGCGGCCCGGCCGGGGGCTGCTCCGCCACCATCATCGCGCAGGCCCCCGCGCCCAGAAAAATCACCGCCTGACGCTGCGGCTCCCCGCCGCCGGGGCCCTCGGGAGTATTCTCTGCCGCATTCTGCTTCACTTTGTCCTTAGCCATCGTCACCGAACATTCTACACCGTTTCCGCCCCCATGGCAAGCAGCAAATGCGGCTGCGCCCCCGCGAGGAACGGAGACGCAGCCGGAAGAGAGGCGGATGTGTTTTCATTCAGGAACCTTCCATCAACACCGATAGCCTTACAAGGAACACTCAAAGGAAGCTGACCGCAGAGGAAGGGAAGGATGCAAAGCCGTGCGAAGCCCGGGCGAGACTTCCCACCGCAGAGGCTGTAGCAGGGAGATGGTTGATGACCGCGGAATAAAAGGAATTTTGGGAGAGTTTGCGGCATGCTTGGCTTGCTTCAGACTTCCTGCCGCCGGGGTGGTAGGCCCCCGTTTTTTTTGACGAAATTCTGAGGCCCACCTACTACGGATCTGCTCGGAAGTCTTGCCTAAGCTCCGAAGGCCAATCAGTCTCCGAAAATTCCTTTCATTCCGCGGTCAGTCTTTCTCGCTCTCTACTGCCTCGGCGGTGAGAAGTCTCCTTGTTACGGAACGCCTCCGCCAATGAAGACAAGCCCGCCATAACTCAGTCCTCCCCGAGTTCTGTACTGAGGACAATATCCAGAAGCGCATCAAAATCCTTCTCCGTCAGGATGCCCCCGCTCTGTAAGGTGGCATTTCCATGACTGAGAAGACAAGAAATCTCCGCGTAGGACTGTTCATCCATGGCTTCTATGATCTCAAGCGTTGTCATAAGTTCGCGCAAACAGTATAGCCCACCGACATTACTTGTCAATAGCCTGTACTCCTCTTTTTCTCTGTTCGGTCCGCATTCACCGGAAGATTGGGCCCACGGATGAAGGGCACTGCGTTTGTGCTGTCGTAGGCCCTTTTTTAGAACGGATATTGTCAACGAGTAGGTGGCGTATATTTTGAGGGGCGGGTAACGATTACATTGCCGTCTTTGTCTCTGTAGCACTCTGCAAGTAAAGACTTAGCCAAGTGAGTTGCCTTGATACGTCCACCTTTGCCGATAATCTTGGAGATTTCTTGGGAGGGTTGCATTTCAGGAGGTGTCAGCAAAGAGAGATTGGTCAGCTTCATTCTTTTAATCATCGAAGCAGCCGGTGCCATGTCACTGTCTCGAGATACGAGAAACAGACGATCGTACTTGCGTTCGACAGCACACTGAAGCATGTAGAGACACAGATTCACATCCGATTGTTTCTCCTCATGTGCTGTGAAGCTTCTTTTGCAAAGGGGACAATAGGTAGACTTCTCCTTAAACTTACCCTTTACAACTTTGATGCCGAGGTGCTCGTATGCTTTAATAAGGGCATCGTAACGTATTAAGACTTGCCGGTTTGAAATGTGAGTGGGGCGCGCTGTAAAGAAATATATGTCCGCAATTTCCTGATGATGCCTATCTATGAAAAAGCCGAAGAGGCTTCTGAGATCTACCCATTTCAGAAAATTCTTCGAGGAATCTTTCCTAGAAAGATTATTGATGGCATGGTAAAAATTGAAGCCATCAACAAAGAATGCAACCTGTTCCATGATGCGAAAAATGCAGAGAGTAAAAGCCCCGCCCGGACGCACCTGAGCGGGGAGCTTCGAACTATGCGAAGCGGCTTACGTGCCCCCATTATGGGAGATACCTTGGGAAAAGTCAAGACATTTTTGAAAAAAGTCAAGTTTTTTTCGGTAAGGTGCCTTTTGTCGCGGCTGTGCGGTGGACGGGGTGGGGGTTACTGCGGTTTGGGCTGTATGAGTTCGCTGTACTTCTCGAAGAGGAAGGCGACGCGCTCGGCGTCGTCCGTGAACTTGCGGCCGTAGGCTTTCTCGACGGCGCTGTCCAGCTTGCGGTGGGCTTGGAGCAGTTCATAGGGCATGGTCTCCGGGTTGTATAAGGTGGCCAAGCTGCAATCTTTGTACCGGTCCCGGATTTCCAGTACCGTGCTGGCTTCTGCCTCAATTTTCTCCTTCTGTTGCTCTGTTGCTGCCTCCGGCCAGTAGAATGTATTGTAGCACATATCCCGTGTGTAGCGGTATCGCATTTCCAGCCTTCCGCACACAACCTTGAGCCAAGCCATGTGCATGCGCGAGGTGATGATGGCAAAATCGTACAGGGTAGCATCCGGTACCAAGAATGCGGCATCTGACACGATGCACCCGGCCTTCAAGAAGCCGATGGGAACATAACTGCGCCGCTCGGATGAAACCCTTGGGACCAATAAGCAAGGGACATCCTTGTCTTGGGCAATTTGCCTGAACAGATGGGCCTTGTTGGCGTACTCCCTTGTGGATGCCGCCTTGCTGGCAGCCCGCATCTCCCGCACCTTCTGCACACGATCCATGACGAAGGGATACTTGATCATCTCTGACAAGGGCATATCCTTGAGCCACAGGCACCAGCGCTCCGCCTCTTTCTCCGCCGGGATGAGGTGCAGATAATCCTGAGCACTATAGTAGGGCCGTACATACGGGGCAACCCCTGGATCCTTAGACAGCAGCTCGTCCTTTTCAACCTCGCTCAAGAGGAAGTTCCCGGAGCCCGTTCGGTAGTTGAAATGGACTGTTCCGTAGGGCAACCCCGGTCCGGGAGAGGGGGCTGATAGCTCTCATCATCCGCTCATTAGCTGCGGCATCCCGGTACGACCGACGCCGATATGCGAACTGTGGAGAAGGTCCACAAGGTACCGTGAAGATGCGGTAACTCAAACCTGAAGAACAAAGCAGCCGACGGCTGTAAGGCTGATTAGCCAAACCCATCAGGGTTTGCCCTGCAAGGGTGAGTGCCCGTGGGGCGGGCACGAAGCAAGCTCGGGAAGGTAACGCCCCATGGGAGAGGAAGCTCGAGGGGCACCGACTGCATGAACAGAAACCACATAAGAGGCTGGGCGGATGGATAAGACCCCCGAATGTGTCGGCGTTCAATAAACACCGGCTGCGCCCCCGCGGGGAACGGAGACGCAGCAGGAAGAGAGACGGAGCGGGCGCTTACAGGGTGGCCAGCAGAGCCAGAAGGCGCTCGGCGTGGTCGTCTGCCTTGGCGCGGATTTGGTCCGTAGCGCCGTTGCCGCTGCGCATGTGGTAGGAGACACCGCCGGTGGCCACGGCACCCGCGTATTCCATACCCGTGAAACCGCAGGCCAAGCGAACCGGCAGGAAGATGTCCTCCGCCGTGCAGCCCATAGCCTCCTTCGTGAAGGCCTCCGCCGGCGCCCCCGTGGTGTAGGAGATCACCAGCTTCTTGCCGCGCAGTTTGTCACCCGTGCTGCCGTGGGCAAAGCCGTGCAGGAAGGTGCACTCCATCCAGCGCTCCAGCAGGGAGGGCATGGAGAACCAGAACATGGGGAACTGCAGTACGATGACATCGGCCGCCACGAGCTTCTGCTGCTCTGCCGCTGTGTCGATGCGGAAGTCGGGGTAGAGGCGGTCCAGGTAATCGAAGGTTGCCCCGGGGAGCTTCTTCTCCAAAACGCTGAGGATTTCTTTATTAGCCACGGAATCATTCAGATCCACGTGCCCGGAAACGATGAGAATGTTCTTCATAGTGGGGGCAGCGTAGCACAGTCCCGCCGCGCTGTCAAGCATCCATTGCGTCTGCACCATGCCGAACATGCTGCTTGACTCGGCGCGGAGGGGATGCTACAATGCCCGCAGCAGCGCGTCGCGCTTTCGGAAGTTCATCATGAATGCAGAGATAACCGACAACTCGGCAGGGCGGGCAGCGAATGCCCCTTTGCGCGTGGGACTCGACGTCGGCAGCACCACCGTGAAGGTGGCCGTGCCGGGCGAGGGGGGCGAGATGCTCCACACGCGCTACCGCCGCCACCGCAGCCTGGTGCGGGAGACCGTTGCGGATATGTTGGATGAACTGTGCGCAGAATTCCCCGAGGCGGAGGAAGTGCTGCTGGCGGTGAGCGGCAGTGCGGGCATCGGCATTGCAGAGGCCTGCGACCTCCCCTTCGTGCAGGAGGTATATGCGGAAAAGATAGCCACCGAGACCCTGAATCCGGGCACGGACGCCGTCATCGAGCTGGGCGGCGAGGACGCGAAGATGCTCTTCCCCGGGCCTCATTTCGACGCACGGATGAATGATAGCTGCGCAGGAGGTACGGGTGCCTTCATCGACCGCATGGCGGGGCTTCTGAACGCTCAACCGGAGGAGCTGGATGCCTTGGCCGCGCGGTCAACCACCACCTACACCATCGCGAGCCGCTGCGGCGTATTTGCCAAAAGCGATATACAGCCCCTGCTGAACCAGGGAGCCGCGCGAGAGGACCTGGCGGCGGCTGTTTTCTCTTCCGTGGCGGACCAAGCCATTGCCTCGCTGGCGCGGGGCCGGACCATCAGCGGCAAGGTGCTGTACCTAGGCGGGCCGCTCACCTTCCAGAGTTGTCTGCGCAAATGTTTCGATGATAAATTACACGTGCAGGGGATCTGTCCTCCGAACAGTCTGTACTATGTAGCCATCGGCTGTGCGCTGTATGCGAACCGCGCCGTGCGGCCGGCAGATCTGGCCGCGCGGGTTCGGCGGGTCCCCGCGCGGGGCAATGCCTGCCCCTACCCCCTCTTCCGCAATGACGGGGAGTACGAGGCATTCCGCGCCCGCCATGCGGCGCACGCCGTGCCGCTCGGCACCCCCGGGCAGGCTCGCGAGGCGTTCATCGGCATTGATTCCGGCAGCACCACCATCAAGATTGCCCTCATTGATGCAGAGGGGCATTTGTTGGATTCTTTCTACGAGAGCAACCGCGGCAACCCCATCCCCGCCGTGCGGGATTATTTGCTGCGCCTGTACACGCGCTACCCGCAGTGCCGACTGCGCGCAGGGGCGGCCACGGGGTACGGGGAGGAACTGATACGCCACGCCTTCCGCATTCCTTTCGGGGTGGTGGAGACGGTGGCGCACTTCACGGGGGCTCGGCATTTTCTGCCGAATGTGGATTTCATTCTCGATATCGGCGGGCAGGATATTAAGTGCATGCGCATCCGGAACGGGGCCATTGACAATATCTTCCTGAATGAGGCATGCTCCAGCGGCTGCGGCAGCTTTCTGCAAACCTTTGCGGAGCAGCTTGGCTACACGGTGGAGGAATTCGCGCAGCTGGGTCTGCAGGCAGAGGCGCCCGTGGAGCTGGGGAGCCGCTGCACGGTGTTCATGAACAGCAGCGTGAAGCAGGCGCAGAGGGATGGTGCCTGTGTGGCGGACATCAGCGCGGGTCTGTCACGCAGTATCATCAAGAACGCGCTCTATAAGGTGATTCGTCCCACGGGGCCGGATGACCTCGGTAAACATATTGTCGTACAGGGCGGCACCTTCCTGAATGACTGCGTGCTGCGGGCCTTTGAGCAGGAGATGCGCTTGCAGGTGATTCGCCCGAACATCGCGGGCATCATGGGGGCCTTCGGGGCTGCGCTCTATGCGCGGGAGCAGTTCCGGCAGCAGCCGAACACACCGCCTCCCGCGGGGGAGGAGGAGTTGCAGGCTTTCCGCCACAGTACGCGCAGTGCGGTCTGCGGTCGCTGCACGAATCGTTGCCGTCTTACTGTTAACAGCTTCGGAAACGGTAACAACTACATCAGCGGCAATCGCTGTGAGCGGCCCGTTACCCATGCGGCGCCGGCGGATGAGCTGAACCTGTGCCGCCGCAAGCTGCGCATGCTCGCCGAGCTGCCGCGCCGGGGGGATGATGCCCCGCTCGGGCCAATCGGCATTCCCATGGGGCTGAATATCTACGAGCTGCTGCCTTTCTGGCAATGCCTGCTGACCGCCCTCGGGTTTCGGGTGGTTACAGGGCCCGCGGACGACCGGGGCGTGTTCCGGCTGGGGCAGAATTCGATTCCGGATGACACGGTGTGCTTCCCTGCCAAGATGATGCATGGGCAGGTGCGTTGGCTGGCGTCTCGGGGGCTGCGGCATATCTTCTACCCCTGCATGACTTACAACGTGCGGGAGGAGGGCGCGGATAATTGCTACAACTGCCCCGTGGTGGCGTATTATCCGGAGGTGCTGGCGGCCAATGTACCGGAGCTGGCGAGTCTCTGTTGCCACTTCACTTACCTGGGCCTGGAGGATCGGGGGCTGCTGACGGATCGGCTGACGGCGATGTTCGGGCCGCATTTTCCGCAGATCCGGCGGCGGGATGTCAAGGCGGCGGTGGCGGCAGCCTATGCGGCGCAGAATGCTTACGCGCAGGCGGTGCGAGATGCGGGGGCGGACATCCTGCAGCAGGCCCGCCGGCTCGGGAAGCATATTGTCGTGTTGGCGGGGCGGCCCTACCACATCGACCCGCGGATCAATCACGGTATCGACCGCCTGATCACCGGGCTCGGGGCGGCAGTGGTGACGGAGGATGCCGTGGCGCATCTCGCTGCGGGTGCGGCGGATTTGCAGGTGCTCAATCAGTGGTCTTACCATGCGCGGTTATATGCTGCTGCTCGGTATGTGTGTCGACACGCAGATACGGAGTTCGTGCAGTTGGTGAGTTTCGGCTGCGGCTGCGATGCCATCACGGCGGATGAGTGCCGGCGCTTGCTGGAAAATGCCGGGCGTCTGTATACTCAAATCAAGATAGATGATATTGACAACCCGGGGGCGGCTAAGATACGCCTGCGCAGTCTCTTCGCTGCCGCCGGCATTCGGGAGCCTCTGCATTAATTCGCCATGTCTGTCTGCTCAACATCCGTACCGGATAACTCCCCCGCACCGCCCGTTTTTACGGAGGCGATGAAGCACACGCATACCATCCTCATGCCTGCCATGCTGCCCCTGCATTGGCGCTTGCTGCGGGCGGCGTTCATGCAGTGCGGCTACCGGGCGGAGCTGCTGCGCAACACGGGGCAGGCCGTGGTGGAGACGGGTCTGCGCTATGTGCATAATGATATTTGCTACCCCGCTCTCTTGGTCGTAGGGCAGGTCATCCATGCGCTGGAGCACGGTGGGTTCGATACGGATCATGTGGCGGTTATCATCTCGCAGACCGCGGGCGGCTGTCGGGCTTCTAATTACATCTACCTGCTGAGGCGGGCGCTGCGCACGGCGGGGTTCGGGCATGTGCCGGTCATCAGTCTGAATGTGCAGGGCATGGAGGAGAATCCGGGCTTCCGCATCGATCTGCACATGCTGCGTAACGCGCTCGCGGCTATGGTGTACGGGGATGCCATGATGTTTGCCGCTAACAAACAACGCCCTCGCGAGCTCACTCCCGGCAGCACGGATGCCCTGGCGGAGAGTTGGCTGCAGCGTCTTGAGCAGCTCTATGCGGAGGGTAAGGCTCACAAGCGCAGGACCATGCGCCGCCTGCTCCCGCAGATCATGCAGGACTTCGCAGCCCTGCCTGTCGACCCCGGACGTCCTACGGTGAAGGTCGGTATCGTGGGGGAGGTCTACATCAAGTATTCTGCGCTCGGCAATGATAACCTGGAGGCTTTTCTCGCCGAGCAGAACTGCGAGTGTATGGTGCCGGGTATTCTTCACTTTCTTTTCTATTGTGTAGATACCTATGTGGTTGATTTCCGCCTCTACGGCGGCAGGCTGAAGAGCCTTCTTTCCAACAGTTTCGCCATGTGGGTCCTCGGGCGGCAGGAGAAACTGCTGCGTGCCGCCATCGCCTCGGCGGGCTTTCCCCTCCCTGCTTCCTACGCGGAGCTTCGTGCCTCGGTCGCCGGTATCGTCGGTCTCGGTAACAACATGGGCGAGGGCTGGCTCCTCACGGCCGAGATGCTCGAGCTCGCCAACCACGGTTACCCGAATATCATCTGCGTGCAACCCTTCGGCTGTCTCCCGAATCATATCGTGGGGCGCGGCATGATTAACCGCGTTCGCAAGGTCGCCCCGCACGCCAATATCCTCGCTCTCGACTACGACGCTTCTTCCTCCTCCGTCAACCGCGAGAACCGTATCAAGCTCATGCTCGCCACCGCACGGCAGGCTTGACATATCCGCCGCAGCGGTGTATGATGCAGGCGCATGAAGGAACCCGCTGAGAACGCTCCGGATGATTTTGAGGCATACACGCAACCGGGTGAGCCGGAGATGCGGGAGAAGTGCTATGCCTGGCGGACGGCCATCGGCTTGCAGGCGGTGGATAACCTGAAGCCTTCCGAGTACTTGCTGCAAACGGCCCGTCAGCACATCGAGGGTGCTATCACCATCCGGGAGGCTAATCAGATGATTGATAGTTATTATCAATCTAAGGCTGTTCGTGTAAC
Source organism: Akkermansia muciniphila (assembly GCA_004557455.1). GTDB lineage: Bacteria > Verrucomicrobiota > Verrucomicrobiia > Verrucomicrobiales > Akkermansiaceae > Akkermansia > Akkermansia muciniphila_D. The sequence continues at coordinate 34,600 of SFDX01000007.1, forward strand.
GAAGGAGGACCGAACTGAGGAGGCCGATAGGGTCTCGGCACGTATCGCGGAGATCCTTTCGGAGCAGGCCTTCACCTTCTCGCCCGTTGAGTATATTAACATTCACCGCCGTCTTTTCGAGAATATCTATCCCTTTGCCGGAAAAATCAGGAATCACAATATCAGCAAGAAGGAATGGGTGCTGCGAGGGGACTCGGTTCTCTATACCGCTGCGGGTATCATTCGCGAGACCCTCGATTACGATTTCGAGACGGAGAGGAATTTCAACTACGGGAATTTGAATATCAGCGAGGCTGTTCCGCACATCGCCCGGTTTATTTCCGGTATCTGGCAAATCCATCCCTTCGGGGAGGGTAATACTCGCACAACGGCTGTTTTCACCATCAAATACCTGCGCTCGTTCGGCTTCGATATTCAAAACGACGCCTTTGCCCGGCATTCGCGGTATTTCCGCAATGCCTTGGTTCGCGCTAACTACAAGAACCTGCCCAAGGGCGTCCATGCTGCCACGGAATTCCTGGAGGCTTTCTTCCGTAAACTGATCCTCTCCGAGCACAATGAGCTCCTCAACCGCACCATGCTTGTGTCCGACCCCGCTTCGTTACATAATCCCTCCCCGGAACTCAGCCCAAAGTGCAATTTTTGCACTTTGAATTGCACTTTGGAGGAACTAGCCCTGCTGAATTTGCTGCGGAAGGATCCCAAAGCAACACAAAAGGAAATCGCTGTCCACCTCGGTAAATCAGAAAGAACAGTCAAGTCCATGACTGTTCACCTGACCCAAAAGGGGTTCATTGAACGCCGAAACGGCAGGAGAAACGGTTATTGGGAAGTCAAGCTCAACGAGAGGGGCGAGATAGGGTCTTAAGCACCGAATAGGGAATCAGCGGCTCGTTTTTCTGAAGACACAGTTACACCATGCCATCCGCAGCGGGGCCGGCGCCACAATTAGCGGAAAGAATGCAATTCGGATGCTGCATCCCGGTAATGATGAAACAACTCTATCCCGAACTTGCTCCCTATAGTCCGGTGGTTAAACACGCACTATCTATAATAGAGAGAGGGGGTGTTACTTTGTGGCCCAGAAGCGGCGTGCGTCGCGGGGGGAGACGGCGGTTGAGTTGACATATCGGGTGCGGAGAAGGGAGGTGCTGCTGTGGCCCATCTCGCACTGGAGGGCGGGGAGGTTCCGGAAGGTGCAGGCGTGGTAGGTGGCGAAGGTGTGTCGCAGGACGTCCGGGACCCAGTGGGAGAAACCGGCGGCGCGGCGGAGGGCTTGCCAGCGGCGTTTCCAGTTGCGCGGGATGCAGAGGGGGAGCAGGTGGGTGCCCGCGCGCAGGGGGACGGCGCGGCCGCCGCCGGTTTTGCTGGTCTGCGGGCGGATGAGGACGCGGCGCCCCTGCGGGTCGATGTCCGTTTGCGGGTTGAGTCGCTGCACCTCCGTGGGGCGGATGCCGCAGAAGAGCATGAGATGCAGCGAGAGGCGCATGGCCGCGTGCTCCGGGCGCCGGGCGACGCTCAGCAGGCGCTCGGCCTCGGCCAAGCTCAGCGGGCGTATCTCCTGCTCCTGCACCTTGGGTACCTCGACGCGGTCCACGGGGTTGGAGTCGCACCATTCGTGCCGGTAGCCGTAGGCAAAGACGGTGTGCAACACGCTGCGGGCCTTGCGGTAGGCACTGCGGCTGTGGCCGTAGGTGCGCTCCAGGTAGGCGCGGCATTCCGGGGCACGGACGGCGCGCAGGGGTCGCTCTGCCAGGGCGGCGTCCGCGCAGAGGCGGCGGGTGTAGTAGCGCAGATCCCGCATGGTGACGGGGCGCAGTCCCTGCCGCGCGGCCAGGGCGGCTTCTGCGGCCTCGCGAACACTCACCGTCCGCTCCCGTGCGCGTATGGCCTCCGCCCCCAGGCGCAGGACGCTCCGTATGCGGCCCATCAGCTCTGCCCGCGGCAGGCCCGCGCCGCCGATTTCTTCCGCGCATTCCGCTACCAGCCGCTCCGCGTCCGTGCGGCTCAATTCCAGCCCTTTGAGGATTTTTCCGTTGTTCATGGTCTTCAGGTTTTTGTAAGATGATGCAAGCACAAAGTGCGTTTTCTGTGTAAAATTCTGGCATTTTTTTGTTCCCATGTCTACGAAAAAATGAACTGCGGTCAAATGAAAGAGTGTCTAAAGCCTTGACTGCCAAGGAATTGCATGAAAAGATGACGCTTTCATCTTACAAAAAGATGTAGACTACCTCCCGTAGAGAGCGAGTGCCGACCCGGCATCAGCTTCTTCCTTTTCACATTCTCACTCACAACATCATGAAGACAAGATTACTCTCACTCTTCCTCGCAGCGGTTGCCGTTGTGTTCACCTTCAGCGCCTGCGGCGGCGGAGGAGGGAACGAAACGGAAAACGGCATCGTCACCAACTATGACTTCCTATCGGGACGCAAGGCCCTCATCATCATGGGCGGTAGTTCCAAGGTGAAGTTATACGCTCCTCAAGGAGGAGACAACAGGCTCCAAGGCTGGGAGCAAGGAGACATTGACAGCGGCGGCGAAATGGTCAATGCCTATGTATCAATCAACGACGGAGAGGCTATGCCCGTTCTCGTCTACTATCGATACAACCCATCGAACCGGACCGCGCTCCTCAATATCACCGATCAAGGTGGCAGTGTAATCATTGGAGGCGGTGATGATTTTAACCCGACCGAGCCAGGTGGAGGAGCTGGACACCCGGATGATCCGGATATCGAAGCAGGTGACAACAGATACTGGGTTGGATCTGATTCTCATGCAACATATGCCCTGCTTTTAGCATTAGGCGGACAAATGGGCGGAACCACTGCAGGCAATACACTACTCACAGTAAGTAGACTCACCTTCGATTTTAACTATATGCAATGTGGCTATCAAATTTTCTCCTACAATCAAGGGGAGGAAGTTAAGAGTGCCTACAATTCTCGACAGTTTGTTATTATCCGTCAATAATTTGGACAGACCCATGAAAATTCATTTTCTTTCACTACTTCTTGTCGCTTCCACTCTGATGTCATGTGGAGGCGGGGGTGGAAACAATTCCACCGCCTCTACCGGAAATAAACAACCGGCAGAATTTAATACCAATTTTCTGTTTGGGTGTCCCACAGGTGGTGTTGTTAAATTCTATTCCGGTGGATTACTTACGGCCTCATATGTTTATGATGAAGCAATTATATCAGGCCAGACTTCACAAACAACAGTATATGTTACTATATATGCAAGCGGAGCCTACAGAAATTTTGAGTCTCCCATAACGATCACGGAGACTGTTCAGAATGGCACACACCATATAGAAGTCCAAAATCCCCAGCTCAAAGTTGCCTCCATGAGTGCATGGAGAGCGCAGGCGGTGCAGTCAAACATTGGTATCAGCAATGTCACCGGATCCGGAGAAGATGGTGCAGTTGCAATTGCCTTCCCAACAGCCGGAACCGATTTGACCTATTCCGGTGATCCTACGACAGGCCGGATCACGGTTGATAGCATCGGAGATGCTCTACTCTTCTCTGCTGTTGGGTCAGAGGATGCTATGACAAACTCTAACTGGGGTCAGACATGCCACTTCATAGAGACATATGTTACGTCCGTAGAGTCACAAGCGAAGTAACATTCACAGCCCATGCACTTCAACCCGGTGAGGGACGCGTGGATACCCTGTATGGGGCCGCGCGGGGACGTAAGGTTGCAGGGCTTGGGGGAGATTTTTGCGAAGGCTGAAGAGATTCGGGATTTGGCCGTGCAGCCGCATGAGCGCATTGCGCTGATGCGGCTGCTGCAATGTATCACGCTGGCGGCGGGAGGGATTGAGAACGCGGCGGCGTATCTGCGGAAGTGGGAAGGAGCGTTTGAGCTGTATGCGGAGGGAGCCGGCGGGGCCTTTCTGCAACTGCCGGGGCTGGAAGGCGAGGCTCGGGTGGAGCTGCGCAAGCTGGCCCCGGCGGGGACGGCAGGCAACTCGAGCAGCCTCTTCGAGAACGACGCCGCGCGGGCGCAGGTAAGCCCCGCGCAGGCGGCCCTGCACCTGCTTACCCTGCAGAACTTTGCCCCCTGCGGCACCATCGGGACCGCCCTGTGGGCCGGGGAACCCACGGCACGGAAAACACCGGATGCCTGCCCCGCCGGTCCCTGCGCTGCGGGGAGCGCCCTGCACGCCCTGCTGCTCGGCCGCAATCTGAGCGACACCCTCCTCCTGAGCCTGAGCACCCTGCGGCAAAGCCCCCTGCCCCTCGGCCGCCCCGTGTGGGAGCAGATGCCGCAGAGCCCCCGGGACAGCGCCGCCCTGCTGAATGCCACCGGCACGCTGTGCGGACGCCTGGTTCCCCTCTGCCGCGCGGTGCGCTTGGCGGGCGACCGCTGCATCCTGGCCCGCGGCTTGGACTACGGCAGCGAGCCGTCCCCCGAACCGAGCATGGTCACGGCCAACGGCAGGCCCATCGGCACCGCGCCGCATCTGCCCCTGTGGCGCTGCGCCCCCGCTGCCCTTGCGAGCCTGAGCGGGCAGGAGCTTCCCCCCGGCACCGCGCTGTGGATGGGTTGCCTGATGACAGACCGCGCCAAGGTGCTCGGCACGCGCGAGGTACGCCTGCCCCTGCCCGCCGGGGTACCTCCCGAGGCGGCAGCGGAGAGCATCCGCACCCTGACCACCGCTGCCGATGCCCTCGAGGCCCGAACCGCCGAGGCCGCCGAACGCTACGCCGAGGACGTCTGCGCCGAGCCCCGACGCGCGGCCGCCCTGCGACGGGAAGCTGCCCTGCGCTTCCGCAGCGAGGTGCAACACGCCCTGCCCGACCTCCTCCGCGCCGACCGGGAGGAAGTTCGGGACATCCTGACCCTCTGCTCTCACCGCGCCTTATCGTGCGTCTGCCCACACGCCGGCCCCCGCGCCCGATGTGCTGCCCGACAGGCCGCCCGCCTGCTACCCGAGGCCCCCGTCTCTCCGGCAGCTACGCCGGCAGCCACGCCCCCCTACCCCACGGATCCCGCCGCCCTGGTGGCCCACCTGCTCCGCCTGCGCCGCGACCCGCAACAGCTCGCGGCCCTGCGCACCCTGCTCGACCGCACGGGCCGCAAACCCGGGCTGCGCCTGCTGCACGACTGCGGCGCAGGGGACTCCGCCGCCGAGCTGGTCGCCGCCCTCTTTGCCCTGCACCCCTACCACACCGAGCGCCCCGGCTACGGCCCCTCCGCTACCTATCGCCGCCTGGCCCTTGCCGGGCGCAGTCACCCCGCGCAGACGGCCACCCGCCTGCGGCAGTTCGCCGCCTCCGGCCCCGCAGGCTTGGCCGCGCAGATGCCCGCGCTCATCTCTGCCCTGCGGCACAGCATCATCCCCGTCAACTACCGCGAGCTCTACATCGAGCTTTGCGACGCATCCCGCACCGGAAAGGAGTGCCCCCGTGTATCTGTCAACATACATGCTGCATGAGGCCGAAGCCGCCCGACTCCTGCCCCGGGACGCCTATGCCCTGCACCGCCTGGTGTGGCGCTTCTTCCCCGGCATGGGAAAACGGCGCTTTCTGTACCGCGCGGACTACGCCCCCGGCGGCGCGCGCCTCTGCATGCTCTCCCCGCTGCCGCCGCAGTGCCCCGACGATTTACCGCAGGACAGGCTGTGCTGCGCGGCCGTACCCCCTGACTTTCACCGGGCCCGCGACTACCGCTTCTGCCTGCGCGCCAACCCCACCAAACGCAGCCCCGAGCCCCACGGACGCCGCCTGCCCCTGACCGGCGCCGACGAGCTCCTCCGCTGGCTGCGGCGCAAGGGCGAGCAGGGCGGCTTCCTGCCCGGGGAGGATGTACGCGCCGTCCCGGAAGCCCCCCTGCCCTTCTGCAAACCCGGCTGCGCCCCGGCCCTGCACCACTCCGTGCAATTCTGCGGCAGCCTGAGCGTGCGCGACCCCGAGACCTTCCGCCGCGCCCGGGAGCATGGGTTCGGCAGCGCCAAGAGCTTCGGCTTCGGCCTCATGCTTCTCACCCCTCTCTCTCCTCCCTCATAACACATGGAACTCCTCGAACTGCACCTGTTGCAAAGTTACCCCGTCTGCTGTCCGAACCGCGACGACCTGGGGGCGGCGAAAAGCGCCTACTACGGCGGCGTGCGCCGCGCTCGCATCTCCTCCCAGTGCATGAAACGCAGCCAGCGCCGCCTCTTCCGCGAGCTGGCCCCGGAGCACGGCTGCGGCATACGCACCCGCCTGCTGCCCGGCTACCTGCTGGGCCTGCTGCAAGCCCGCGGAGCCGCCGGCGCGGAGGCCCTCGCCGCGGCTCTGGCGGGTATTTGGTGCAAGGTGGATGCCCGCAAAAGCGAACCCACCGCCGCCGCTCCCGTCTACCTCTCCCCCGCCGAGGCGCAGCTGATGGTACAGACCGCCTTGGCCCGGCGCGAGGAGAAACCCAAGGCCACCCCGGCCGAACTGGCCAAGGCTGCGGCGGAGGCCCTGCCGCGCGGGCACCTGCTCTGCGATGCGGCAGACATCGCGCTCTTCGGGCGCATGGTTACCTCCGCCCCCGAGCTCTCCACCGAGGCCGCCGCGATGTATACCCATGCCCTTTCAACCCACCTCTGCGAGCCGGAGTTAGACTATTTTACGACCGCGGATGACCTGTTACCCACGGGAGCGGGAGCCGGCGGCGGAGGCATGCTGGAGTTCTGCTCTGCCTGTTACTACCGCTATGTGGGGTTGAATGTGGACCAACTGCGCGAGAACCTAGGGCAGCCGGATGCGGAGACTCTGCGGCTGCTGCTCCGCGCCTTCGTCGACTCTGCCCTGCGCGCGGCACCGCAGGCCCGCCGCGGGTCGATGTGCGCCGCCTGCCTGCCCGACTACGCCTTGGGACTACACCGCCGGAGCGGGTGCCCCGTGCAGCTTGCCGCTGCTTTTGAGAACCCCGTGCTGCCGGAGAGAGGTTTTGCCGCCCCGAGCCGCGAACGCTTGCGGAGTTTCTTCCGGCAGATGCAGAAAACCTGGAATCTGAGGGCGGAGGTAACAGCCGAGTTACCTGATATGGATGCCGCCGCTTTCACGGAGTCTCTGACTGCGCCGCTCGACACATGATGTACGCCCTCCTCCTGCACATCGCCGCCCCGCTGCAGGCTTGGGGTACGGACAGCCTGTTTCAGGAACGCGGCGCCGGGTCTGCGCCGTCCATGAGCGCGATTTGCGGCATGGTGTGCGCCGCTGCCGGGGCCGACAAGGGGAGCGAGGATGAGGCGCGTATCATCGCCGGGTTTCGCGCGGCGCGCATGCACTGTGCGGCCCGGGGAGACGGCCCGTCACGCGCCCCGCTCTGCGATTTCCACACCGTCCTGGGTACCCGCGCCGTGAACGGGGCGCCCCTGCCCACGGTGGTGACGCGCCGTTTTTACCAACAGGATGAGCGCTACTGCGTGCTGCTTGAGTCGGCTGACCGGGACTTTCTGCAACGCGCTGCCGAGGCCCTGCGCAACCCTCGCCGCGGCATTTGGCTGGGGCGCAAATGCTGCATCCCCGCCGAGCCCCCCGTGCGTGAACCCGTAATGCCCGCCGCCGAGGCGCGCCGTCTACTGCTGAACGGCCCCCGCCGCATCCGCGAGCTGTGGTGGCAGCTTGATGATACGGCCGGCGCCGACCTGCTGCTGCGGGACCGCCCGCTCTCCTTCGGCCTGCCCGGTAACTCCGGCCGCGCAGGGCGTGCCTGCGATTACCGCCCTCTGCTCCGCATCACTGATCCCGCTGCTATCGCCGCCCGGCTCACGGAATGAGGGACTTCACAGCGCAGGGATTGTAGAGAGCGAGATGAGACTGACCGCGGAATGAAAGGAATTTTCGGAGACTGATCGGTCTTCGGAACTTCGATAAGACTTCAAAGCAAATTCATAGTAGGTAGCTTCAAAATATCAAGGAAACTACTACTGCGGCAGCATGCAGTCTGCGCCGAGCCGAGCACACCCATCCATTTCCTATAGCCTCCCTTCGTTCTGCGGTCTGTATCTTTTCGCTTTCTTCTATCCCCGGCGCCGGTAGCGTTTCGGTAATGAAAAAGCGTTACCTGAATAGAAAAGAAAAGAAGAGAAAAGATCTTTTCTTTAAACACACACACCTTCAGGCGCGTGCGCGCTGCGCCCGCGATCCGTTTTTTTGAGGGGAAAAGGATTGTTTCATCGCCCTTGCCTGCGAGGCAAAAAATGCTTGCAGCCATCCCCTGCAAGGGGTTGTACCGGTGATGCACGGCCGATACAATGTAGGGGACGTGGCGGGACACGCGTCAGGTCGGCACGGGGCCGAACCGGCGGGGAACGGACGCAAGACATCTCACATTCATGGCAAACTGGATCAAAGTACGAAATGCGCTGGTGCGCAGTGCGCGGGTACGCAGGCTCCGCAAATACCTCAACTGCAAGAACCACTTCGCGGCCATCGGCTACGCCATCGCATGGCTGTGCTGGGTGGACGAGCAGACGCTCGACGGCCACACGCACCTGACGCCCGAGGAGCTGGATGAGGAATTGGGCATGCGCGGCGGGGCCAAGGGGTTGATGGAAATAGGTTGGGCGGCATTGGATGAGGAGGGGTGTCTGGTGGCCCTGGAGTTCGATAAACACAGCGGTGACACCGCCAGGCAGCGCGCGGAGAATGCCAGGCGCAAGGAGCTGTGCGTCGCCCGAAAGAAGGCGGCAGCGGGGGCGCAGAAGCCCGCCGCTAAGCCTGCGGCCAAGGGCTCCGGGAGGGGACGCAAGCCTAAATCCGTGCCCGCCCCCGAGCCGGAGAAGCAGGACTTGCCGAATGCCTTGGCCTTGTATCCCGCTGCATCGGAAGTCCCCGCATTCACCGCCCCGGATGAAGCCGGGAGCACCTATTCCGCACCGCTGCCCGACGGTGAGGGGCATGCTGCGGGGGCGGATGAACCCTCTCTTGAGGCGATTGTGGAGGTGATGAGCCGACGGCCCTATCCCTGCGTCCCGCCGGAGGAAATCGACAAGGTAGCCGGCAAATTTCTGGTTACCATGCAATGCCGCGGCTGGCGAGATGCCCGCGGCATCGGGGTCCGCGATTGGGAGGCCGCGGCTCAGCACTACATCATGACTTGGTCCAACATCAACGCCGACAAACAGCGGGACCAGGAGCAGCGCGAACGTGTTGCCAACGAACGCACCGCCCTGATGAAACGCGATGTCGACAGCCGCATCGATGAACGCCGGCACCGCATGGATCCCTCCCTTCCCGTCCGCCGAGATCGCAACTATGAAACCTGTTATGAAGTGTAACCCGCAACAGCTCTCCTGCAAGGAGGAAATCGAAGCCATCTTTAACCGCATGATGGCCAAACTCGACCTCATCGAACGCGACCGGGAACAAACGGCGGAAGCCCCGGAGCCGCCGCCCTCCCTGCCACCTTTCCCCGGTGCCTTCTGCCTGCATGATGTGGCTGACTGCGTGCGGCAGGCTCACGGCAGGGTGGAGCTCTGGGTTCGGGATGCTATCGCTGATGCCGGGTCGCCGCGTTGGCTGACCCTTTTCGGCAAGTCCGGTTCCGGTAAATCGCACCTGGCGCGCTTGGCACATTACCTGCTCCGCAAGGTCGGTGTACGTGCCGTGCTGCGCAGTTGGCCGAATCTTCAGGATGCTATCCTAACAGGCGACGGAGATGTTATCGCGAGGCTAGGTCGTGCGCCCGTGCTGCTGTTGGATGACTTCGGGGCAGGATACCCGACCGGTGACAAACGTGCCCGTTTGCTCGTAGCCAAGCTGTTCGAACTTTTCGAGCATCGCCGCAGCAAATGGACCCTGTTCGCCGGCATGCTCACCCCGCAGGACATCAACGAGCAAATAGACCAGCGCATTGCCTCGCGCCTCTTCCGAGACCGCAACGAACTGGTCGACATGAGAAACGCCGATGATTGGGGCTACCGCAACTTCCGCCGCCGCGCCGAAGCCGTACCGGACTTCACACCTCCGCAGTAAGAGGAACCAAGAGTGTCGACGCGGAATTAAGGGAATTTCAGGAAGGTTTGGGGCATGCTCAGCTCAGTGCAGACTGCATGCCGCCGCAGTAGTAGCTTCCAAAAATTCAAAGCTGCCTACTATGAGTTTGCTCTGAAGTCTTATCGAAGTTCCGAAGACCGATCAGTCTCCGAAAATTCCTTTCATTCCGCGGTCAGAAACTACTCGCTCTCTACCAAATCAGCGGTCTGAAGCCTCTCCTACTCCCTCTGCATGGCTCGTCAGTTGGGTCATCTCTCAGCGGGGCGGGGATGGAAAAAGCCTTGCGGAGGGGGTCTTTGTGCGCTACAATAGGCGCATGAAAGAGATTCCCGCCATTGTACGCAGCATGCTGTTTATCCTCCGGATTTCCATGGGGATTTTCTTTCTGTACACGGGCATAGCGAAGGTGACGGATTTGGGCACGACAGCGGAGTTTCTGACGCGCAGCAATATATTGCCGGAGATCTTCTCCATGCCCCTGGCGTGTACGGGGATAGCGATGGAAATCATCGTGGCGGTCTGCCTGATTTTTCGCCTGGAGTACCGCGGGGCGACGGTCTGGGCCGTCATCATGACCTCCGTCTTCGTTATCCTCTACATTCAGGCTTGGGCGCGGGGGCTGTCGCTGTCCTGCAACTGCTTCGGGGCGGAGCACGATGTAGTCAACTACCCGCAGGACATCACCATCCGCATCCTCATTCTGGGCGCGATGCTGCTGCTGCTCTGGGACTCCCGGCACCGCGCCCCCCTGCCCCACGCCTCCCGCAACTTCGACTTCTCCGAGGTGGAATGAAGCGCGCCCTTTCTGCGTCATCGGCGGGCCCGAGGGCGAATTGAATGAAAGAATCGGGCGCGGGCGCGCGTAGGAAAGGGTAGCATATGAAAACCAAGAAGCTACTGATAGCAATGGCATGCGGACTGGCCATGATGCCGGCCCTGCAGGCCGAGGAAGCAGCAGCGGGTGCGCCGGCACAGGTGCAGCAGCATCCGTACCTGAGCACCGCCATGTACCCCGCTTGGTCACAGTTGACCCCCGAGCGCGGCGTGGTGGATGTACGCCTGGCCCTAGGCAAAGCGAAGGCCGCCCTGGAAGCCATCTGCCGCGTAAAGCCCGAGGAAGCGACCTACGAGAACGTCTTTGCCGCCTACGAGATGATGGGCGAAGACCTGGACCGCGCGGAGAGCCTGCTGGCCCACCTGGGCTCCGTAATGGACAGCCCTGCCCTGCGCGAGGCACAGGAGACCCTGCTGCCGGAACTCACCGAGTTCAGCTCCGGCGTGACCTCCAACGAGCAGCTGTGGAACGTGGTCAAGAACGCCGCCGCCCAACCCTGGGTGAAGCAACTGGACGCCGAGCACCAACGCTTTGTACAGCAGGTGGTAGACGGATTCCGCGACAGCGGTGCCGACCTGCCCGCCGACAAGAAGGCCCGCAAGATGGAGATCCAGAAAGAGATGACCATGCTGCGGCATGACTTCTCCAAGCGAGTGCTCGACTCCACCAACGCTTGGAAATGGGTGGTGACCGACAAGACCGAACTCGCCGGCCTGAGCGACTCCTGGCTGGAGCGCGCCGCCGGGGCAGCCCTGGCCGCCGGCTACGGCAGCAAAGAGAACCCGCAGTGGCTCATCACCCTGGACTTCTCCTCCTGCGGCGATGTACTGCGCGACTGCACCGTGGAAGCCACCCGCCGCAAGGTGTGGGAGGCCCGCGACCGCATCGGCTGCGGCGGTGAGACCGACACGGCGGACATCGTGGCCCGCATCATGGTGCTGCGCCAAGAGCTCGCCGAGCTGCTGGGCTTCGGCAACTACTGCGACCTGATGACCGCCCGCCGCATGGTGCGCAACTCCGCCAACGCCGTGGCCTTTGTGGACGGCATGATGCAGCGCCTGAAACCCGCCTTCGACAAAGAATGCGCCGACTTCCTGGCCTTCGTTTCCCGCTGCAAGGGAGAGACCGTCACGAAGCTGAACCCCTGGGACCGCTTCTTCTACTCCCGCAAGATGGCGAAGGAACTCTACGACTTCGACCCCGAGACCCTGCGCCCCTACCTGCCCATGGAGCAGGTGATTGACGGCATGTTCCGCATCTTCTCCCACCTGTATGATGTGACCTACACCGAGCTGCCCACCATTTGCCTGCAACCCGGCGAGACCTGCCCCGAGGGCAAGATCGAGGTGTGGCACCCGCAGGTGAAGCTCTACAAGGTGGTGGATAACAAGACCGGCGCGCACCTCGGCTCCTTCTACACAGACCTGTACCCCCGCGCCAGCAAGCGCGCCGGTGCCTGGGTGATGAGCATGCGCTACGGCACCCCCGCTACCGAGAACAAGCCGCACGAGCCGCACCTGGCTACCCTCTGCGGTAACCTGACCGCCCCCACGGCGGACAAGCCCGCCCTGCTGACCCACTACGATGTGGAGACCATCTTCCACGAGTTCGGGCACATGATGCACTGCATGCTGGCCGACTCCAAGGTGCTGAGCCACATGGGCACGCATGTAGCCTGGGACTTCGTGGAGCTGCCCAGCCAGCTGAACGAGAACTGGACCTGGGAGCCCGAGGGCCTGAAGCTCATCGCCAAGCACTACGAGAGCGGCGAGGCCCTGCCGGAGGAGCTGATGCGCAAGATGCTGGCCGCCCGCTACTTTATGCCTGCTACGGACAACATGGGGCAGCTTTGCCTGGCCAAGCTGGACCTGGAGATGCACACCAACTACGCCGCGAGCTTTGCGGGCAAAGACTTGGACGCTGCGACGAGCGAGCTGCTGCGTCCCTGGCGCATCCCGATGACCGTGGACTCCCACTCCATCATGCGCAACCTGACGCACTGCATCAACGGCGGCTATGCCGGCGGTTACTACTCCTACAAGTGGGCCGAGGTGCTGGCTGCGGACGCCTTTACGCGCTTCAAGAAGGAGGGCGTGATGAATGCCGCCACCGGTGCTGCCTACCGCGAGGCGGTGCTCTCCAAGGGCGACAGCAAGCCCGCGGATGAGGTGTACCGCGACTTCATGGGCCGCGACCCGAATCCGGACGCGCTGCTGCAATCGCAGGGGCTGCTGCCGGCGGAATAAACCGCAGACGACTCTGACACAAGGGGGCAAGGGCTGATACGGTCCTTGCCCCCTACCCTTTTGCGCTACTTGCCCAGGCAGAAGGTCGAAAACACGCGGTCCAAGATGTCCTCCGTATCCACCCGTCCGGTGATGCTGCCGAGGGCATCCAGCGCCTCATGCAGGTCGATGTCAATGAGATCCGGACTCTCCCCCGCGAACAATCCTGCCCGAGCGCGGCGGAGGGCCTCGACGGCCTGTTGCAGGGCGAAGCGGTGGCGTGTGTTGACGGCAGCCACGGTGTCGGCCTCCCCCAAGCTGCGCAGGAAGAGGCTGCGGATGGCTCGCCCGAGGTCCTCCCGCCCCCTGCCCTGCGCGCAGGAAATGCGGATGCCGGGCTTGCCCGCCCAGGCGGGGTGCTCCGGCAGATCCGCCTTGTTGAGCACAAGCAGGCAATGCGCCCCGGGCGGCGGGGGCGGAAGGGGCACCGGCGGCTGCGACACATCCGCTACCTCCAGCACCAGGTCGGCGGCGGCGAGTGCCCGGCGGCTGCGCTCCATGCCGCATTGCTCCAAGCTGTCCTCACTGCTGTGCAGCCCCGCTGTGTCGATGAGGCGCAGGCAGAGACCGCCGAGGCTGAGGGGGGCCTCGATGGTGTCGCGCGTGGTGCCGGCGCGGTCGCTGACGATGGCGCGGTCGTAACCCAGCAGCATGTTCAGCAGGCTGGATTTGCCCACATTCGGGGCACCGACGATGACCGTACGCACCCCCTCGCGGAGCAAACGCCCGCCCTCCGCCGTAGCCAACAGCGCATTCACCTGCTCCTCCGCGGCCTGCAGTTGCCCGCTCAGGCTCTCCACCGTGGCGGGGGGGATGTCCTCCTCCGGAAAGTCAATGTAGGCGGTCACATGGGCCGCAACGTCAATCAAGCCATCCAGCGCGACCTGCACCCTGTCGGCGATGGCGCCCTGCAACTGGTGCTGAGCCGCGCGCAGGGCGAGGTCGCTCCCGGCATGGATGATGTCCATAATGGCCTCCGCCCGGGTGAGGTCGAGCTTGCCGTTCTCGAAGGCGCGGCGGGAGAACTCGCCGGGCTCCGCCGGAACAGCCCCGCAGGCGAAGAGGCGCTCCAGCACGCGCTCCGTGACGAGGATGCCGCCGTGGCAGGAGATCTCGACCACATCCTCACCCGTAAAACTGGCGGGGGCCGCAAAGTAGGTGACCACCACCTCGTCCAGCACGCTGCCGTCCTCCGCCCGCACCCGGGCAAAAGTCGCAAGGCGGGGCTGCAAGGGCTTGCCGCCCAGGGCGGCGGACGCCACATCATGGGCCTGCGGACCGCTGAGGCGCAGGATGGCTAAGGCCCCTACCCCGTCCGGTGTCGCACGCGCTGCAATGGTTGTTCCGTTCATTTGCCCTATTGTTGCATATTCTACCCCGAGTGAAAAGCGCAATTTTTGCTTTCAAAGACAAATTTTTTTACTCTTCCTGAATTTTTTTTCCTAAACACGCATTTTAGACTTGACGTCGGCGTAATTTGGTGTATACTCATTCGCGACCTCACCAATCTATTCCGGGTTGGCGGAAGGTCATTAACCTAAAAAGTAAGCAAGATAATATGAAGACCATCGCTATTCTCGCTCTTACGGCCGCCGCTCTGGTTTCCTGCCAGCAGCAGCAGCAGCCCCAGCCGACCACCCCGGAGCCCCAGCCGGTTGCTCCCGTCAAGGCTAAGAAGTAAGCAAGCGAGGGGAGGTAAAACTCCTTACACTGCTTTAGCGCGCTTGGATGTACGTCCGAGCGCGCTCTTTTTTTCAAGGGTGATGAGTAAAGTGCATACCATTTGGGGTTGCTCTGTGGCGCTTGCAGCACTGGGTGTGCTGTATGCAGCGGCTTACCGCTTGCACCGCCACGCGCCTGTGCAGCCGGTTCCTTTCTCGCACACCACGCATGCGGAGACGGCGGGTATACCCTGCCTGCATTGTCACACGGATGCCGAGCGCGCTGCCGGGGCCGGTCTGCCTTCCGCGGGGAGCTGCCTGGATTGCCACCTGCATCTGCTGGCGGAGGACCCGCGCTTGCTGCCCGTGCAGGCGGCGGCCAACCCGGACCATCCTGCCTACACGGGGGAGCCTCTGCGTTGGGTGCGGACGGCCCCCCTGCCCGCTCATGTGCATTTTCACCACCGCGCCCACACGGTGCTCGCCGGGCAGGACTGCGCGCGCTGCCACCCCACCCCGGGGGAGTCCGCCGGCTTTACCATGGACGCCTGCCTGCAGTGCCACCGGGAGGAGAAAGCCTCCACGGCCTGCACCACATGCCACCACTGATTTTACCCCGCGCCCTATTTTGGGCTTGCATCCCGCCCCGCTTTGCTTTATTGTAATGGCGTTATGCGCACGATACGGATACTCCTCCCGGCCCTGGCTGCCGCCTGTCTCCTTTCCCACTGCACTAACCTGCAATCCGAAACCGGTCTGTATGATGTGCAGCTTCGCCGCTCTGCCAAGGTGAGTGCCTCCGGTTTTTGGCTGGAGGGCGACCCCTCTCGCTACGGCAACGTTAAGCGGGGTACCGTTTACATCGCACCGCTGGATGTGAGCCGTATTCAAGCCGATGAGCCTGAGGCAGCCGCCCTGTTGCAGAAGAAAATGGAAGAGTACATGCAGGAGAGTATCACGAATGCCTTGGCTACGATTAACAAAGAGATGAACTGCCGATGGACGATCACTCCCAAACCTCAGGGGGCTACTCTGTGCATCAAGCTCGCAGTCGTTTCCTTCACCCCTCAGCATTCGGCAGCGCGTTGGCTGGGTGCTATCGGCAGTTTCTTCAGTCCCGTGCCGGGGACAGGTAACATTGTGGAGCATCTCACGACCGGCAGAATTGTGGTGGAGGCTACCGCGCGCGACGGGAGAACCAACAAGCTGCTGATGGCTTTCAAGGACCATAATCACCGCAATCCGCGTTTCTACGAGAAGGATGCCTACACGTCTGAAGGAGTGGCTCTCACCAATCTCAAAGAGTGGGCCCACGAGATGGGGCGGCTGCTTATTGCAGGCAGTACGGCCCTGCGCAAAGGTACCTCGGTGGAGAAAATGCTGGAGGAGGAGAGCTTCCTCCATTCCGTCGGGCGACGGGCTTTCGAAGATTAGCCCCCTGCCCTACCGACAAAGAGAGCCGCTGTGCCGTCCATGGAGCGAGAACTACGTCCCCGATTTTTACTGGTGGGTGCAGAGTTCGGGTCGTCTGAGGTATCCTCGGTGGGACGGAACATCTTACCCGATACATTAGCCCCTTGTTTTACAACAACGGTCCGAGCCTTTAGTCCATAAAAGTCACGAACACAGCAGCTGACAATAGGTATACCACATTCCGGGGCCTATGGCAAGCAAAAAAAGAAGAAAGGTCTAAATGTTTGTAAGTCGTTGATACTCAACGACTTAGAGAATGTTCCACATGGAACATAGGCATTCTGCACACAGAGGATTGACAAAACGGGGGTATCAGGGTATAATAATGACCAAATGACGATACCGTCCATACTGAGCGAGCAATTGGCGGCGGCACTCAAGGGTGTACTGGGTGCCGACCTACCGGAGAATTTTACACCGAGTGTCACGGCGTCCCAAGACCTGCGCTTCGGGGATTACCAGAGCAACGCAGCCATGGTGCTGGCCAAGCAAGCCCGCAAAAACCCGCGCGAGCTGGCCGGCAAGGTGGTGGAGACCTTGGGCGAATCCGCCGTGGCGACTGCCGAGATTGCGGGTCCTGGTTTCATCAATTTCCGCATCAAGCCGAGCTACTATGCCGAGCGTGCGGAAAGCATGCTGACGGATGATCGCTTGGGGGTACCGGTGGCAGCTCAGCCTAAGTCCCTGGTCATCGATTTCTCTGCCCCGAATGTGGCAAAGCCGATGCACGTGGGTCACATCCGCTCCACCATCATAGGAGATACACTGGGCCGCTTGGCGCGCTTCATGGGCCACAGGGTCATCACGGACAATCACATCGGCGACTGGGGCACGCAGTTCGGTATGATTCTGTGGGGGTGGAAGAACATCCTGAAGCAGGAGGACTTGGAGAGCGATCCGATTGAGGCCCTGCTCTCGGTCTACAAGGAGGTGAACGCTCGCTGCAAAGAGGACCCTGCCCTGCTGCCCGTCTGCAAGGAGGAGCTCGTGAAGCTGCAGAGCGGCGACAGTGAGAACCTGGAAATTTGGAAGAAGTGTATCGCCGTCACGAAGGTGGGGCTGGAGAAGATCTACGACCAACTCGACATCAGGTTTGATTACTGGCTGGGCGAGAGTGCCTACAACGATGCGCTCGGTCCCTTGGTTGAGGATCTGCTGGCCAAGGGTATTGCCCGTGAGAGTGAGGGGGCGGTCTGCATCTTCTCCGATGGTTTCCACAATCCGCAGAACGATCCCTTCCTGGTGCAGCGCGACGGAAGCTGGGTGCCCGTGCCTGCCATCATCCGCAAGGCGGACGGCGGTTTCCTCTATGCAACCACCGACCTGGCGACGCTGGATTATCGCATCGCGAACTTCCATGCCGACTCTATTTGGTATGTGGTGGGTGCGCCGCAGGATAAGCACTTCAAGCAGATCTTCGACATCGAACGCATGCGCGGCGTGAGCGGCGACTTCCGTCATGTGGCATTCGGCTCGATTCTCGGAAAGGATCGCCGGCCGTTCAAAACGCGCTCCGGGGACACCGTCAGCTTGCAGGACGTCATCGATGAGGCTGTCTCTCGCGCCGCCAAAGTCATTGAGGAGAAGAACCCGAGCCTGCCGGAGGAGGAGAAAGCGCACATCGCGAAGGCTGTCGGCATCGGTGCCATCAAGTTCGCGGAGCTTTCCCAGAATCGTCTCAGTGACTACATCTTCGACTGGGATAAAATGCTGTCTCTCTCCGGGGACACCGCGCCTTACCTGCAGAACAGCTATGTGCGTGTGCGTTCCATCTTCCGCAAGGTTGATGCCGATGAGGCGCAGGCGGCAAAGGTGCAGCTGACCGAGGACGCAGAAATCCACCTCGCGCGCATGCTGGTGCGCTATTCCGAGACTGTGCCCGCTACGTTGGATGACTGCCGCCCGAACATTCTGGCCGCTTACCTCTATGACCTGGCACGCGCCTTCCACAGCTTCTACGAAGCCTGCCCGGTTCTTCGCAGCGAGGGCGAGGTGCGCAGCAGCCGTCTGATTCTTTGCGAGCTCACCGCCCGTGTGCTGAAACAAGGTATGGGCTTGCTCGGTATCGAAATGGTTGAGCGTATGTAATCCCTTAACCAAATTTGACTATGTTCCACATGGAACAATTCCCGGTCATCGGGCTTATCTGCTGTGTCTCCTTCGCGGGGGCACAGCAGATGTCTATTACGGCATCGACACAAAATCCGGCTGCAGCGGAGGCACTGAACGCCGGGATGACGGAGCTTTTCTTGGGTTGCCATGAGCGAGCAGCGGAGCAGTTCGACCGAGTCATTCGGGAAGACCCGGAGTGTGCAGTGGCCTACGCAGCGGCCATGCTGGCGGAGCGCGAGAATGGTATCACGGAAAAATCGCGAGCTTTGCGAGGTGCTCTGGAGGCGCTTCTTCCGAGCATTCGAGCGACACCGATGGAGTTGCTGTACCTGAATGTCTTTCTCGCCTTGACCAACGATGAGTCCGCTGAGGCGCTCCGTCTGCTGGAGGCGCATTGCGCGAAATACCGCGCGGATCTTCATGCACGCTGCTGGATGACCCTGCTGAAGCATTACTCCCCCGGACAGCAGGAGGCTGCCCTGAGCGAGGCGGATGCTTTGTACGCCGCGCATCCGGAGTCCATGCCTGTGTGCTTCCTGCGTGCGCTGGCAGAGGAATGGGCAGAGCCTCCTACGGAGACGGCACGGGCGGCGGCCAAGGCGGCAGCGGAGTTATTCCCGGGGCATCCGCGCCTGCTGCATCTGCATGCCCACCTTTTGTTCCGTGCGGGAGAGTTCCTCCCGGCAGCGGAGAAGCTCACGGAGGAGCTGGCTCTTTGCGAGCCACAGGGCAGGGAAGCCCTCAGTATTCTGCTCTACAAGGCGACCACTCTCTGGTGCGCCGGGAAGGACCGAGATTCTCTCGCCGTGCGTCAACTCATCCGGAAGCATCCTCTCTTCTACGAAAACTGGGAGGCACGAACCCTCCCGCTCCGTGTGCTGCTGGGAAGACAGGAGACGCCGAGCATCAATGAAATCTCTGCTGCCCTCAAGGCAGCCATGCCGAAGGAGCAGGGAGAGTACATTCCGGATAATACCTGCCGGCTCTTCCGTGAGCTGGCGGAGGATTGCCTGCGTGCTCGCCGCAGTGCATCCCGCAATGAACACGAGGAGGCCTATCGTCTCTACCTCGCTGCGGCGGAGAAGGGTAAGCAGGCCGACCGAGAGTTGGCTCTCTGTGTGAATCCCGATGCAGAGGTGCAGCGCAGTCCGCAGGCATGCAAGCTCGCTGTGGCGCTCACGCAGGGCTTCGTCGTTCCCGGAACAGAGAAGGAGGCTCTCGAGCTTTTCCGGGAGCTGAACACGCCGCCCACCCATCTGCGGCCGCCGCTCATTCCGACACGTTCCGCTCCCATGGAGAAGGATTACTACCTCAGCCCGGAGGAAATCGAGGCTAAGAATAAGCCAAAGCCGGAAAAACGGAAGCCGAGGAAACGCAGGCGCTGATGTTCCACGTGGAACGTGAAACAAAGCCCAAAGCAGGGTAGGGGGCTTTTCTGCGGTATGTCAGGAGTTACTCTTGACATACCGCTTTTTTTTTGCTAGCTTCCGTTTCATGAAGAGAAGTCTTTTCTTGTTATCTCTGGGGGTTCTGTTGATGCCTTCCTGTGTCTATGTGCAGACGCACAAGAATGTGGAGCAGATCGGCTCAACGACACCGATGGGTAAGCTGGAGCGCGACCGTCTCTATCGGGTCGGGAATGATTGGTGCCTGAAGGCGCGCGAGGTCAACACGAAGTTAGATTATCCTATCATCCGAGATGAGACTTTCACGGGTAACACGCGTCCGCCCATCGTCAGTGAAGCCGGTCCTCTGTCGGAGGAGCCGATCTATATCCCGGTCTCTGAGGGCACCGCAGCGGTGATGCAGCGGGAGGATGGCTATGTGCACATCGGTGATCTGGTCGGCGAGATGGAGCGTTTCAAGCGCTACTACACGTCGGAGGAGGCGCGGGGTAGGGTGCATCCGGCGGGGGCCGTTCGGGCCGAGTCAGCAGGGGAGAGTGGGGCAGTTTTCGTGAACCTGGGCAAGCCCTCCACCCCCTCGATGGCAGGCTCTGTTTTGGGTACGGCGGATCTCGTTCTCGTGGATGCTCCGGCGACTCTTGCGGCCAATGCTCTCCTGCCGGTCATCGCGCCGTTCTATTTCTTTGTCGATTTCCTAAGCCATTGATACTCAACGATTAAGCCATGTTATCCACATCATTTGTCAATAATGAGGTGAGTAAACGGTGAATAACTTGTCGATGACTGAAATGTGCACATTCTGTCTTATATGTCCCCAATCTTATTCACGACATATTCAATGGTTGAATCGTTGAGAATCAAGCACTTACGTGGCTTATTCACTTATTCACAGAGCAGATGATGATGAAGTTTAAATTTAATTACCTTACTATCCATCATGGACACCACAGCAGAACAAGCAGCATGGATGCGTGAGGCCCTGGCCGAGGGCTACAAGGGATTCGGCACCACCTCCCCGAATCCCCCGGTCGGGGCCGTTCTCGTGCGGGAGGGGCGCATCATCGGCAGGGGGTACCACCACGAGGCCGGCAGGCCGCACGCTGAGCGCATGGCCTTGGCCGACGCCCGCGAGCGTGGGGAGTCGCCGCTTGGGGCAGACCTCTACGTCACGCTGGAGCCCTGCTCCACGGTAGGCCGCACCCCGGCCTGCACGGATGCCATCATCGAGGCAGGCATCCGCCGGGTGTTCTACGCCTGCGTGGATCCGAATGCCCGCCACAGGGGCCGCGCAGATGCCCTTCTGCGGGCTGCCGGGATTGAGGTGCATGCCGGGCTTGAAGCAGCCGCCTGCGGGATTCTGCTGCGTCCCTGGGCCTACGCCATGGAGCATGGGCGTCCCTGGGTAGTCGCTAAGCTGGCCACAACCCTGGACGGCAACATGACCCGCCGCGGCTCGGCTTGGTTGAGCAACGAGGAGAGTCTGCGGTACGCGCACGACCTCCGCCTGCGCAGTGATGCCATCTTGGTCGGCGGACACACCGTGCGCACGGACAACCCGCGCCTGACGATCCGCAACCCGCACCTGCCCATCCCTCCGGAGAAGAAACAGCCCCTGCGCGTGGTGCTGACAGGGCAGGGGATACCCGCCGACTGCTGCCTGCTGACGGATGAGCACCGGGAGCGCACCTTGGTGTTCTCCGGGGTCGTCCGGCTCGGGGAGCTGCTTGAGCGGTTGTATCGGGAGCATGGGGTGGTTCAGTTGATGCTGGAGTGCGGCCCGAGGCTCCTGCGGCGTTTCCTGGAGCAGGGGATGGTGCAGGAGTGGGTGCAGAACATCACGCCTTATGTGAGCGGCGGGTGCGATACCGTGGCGGGGGGGGATTTCCTGCCGAGGGAGCTGCGCTTGGTCGACAAGCAGGTGGTGGATTGCGGGAGTGACATCATCTTGCAGGGGCTGTTGCAATGAGGCTGCGTTGGTTCATCTATGGGTTGCTGCTGCTCGCGGTGCTCTTGTATGCGTGGTGGGAGCGCGAGTACATTGAGGAGACGCATGTTCCCATCTCGTGTGAGGAGTGGCAGGGCAGGGGGGTATGCTTGGCTCTGCTGGCGGATTTGCACGCGCGCCCGGGGGATGGGGACTACATGGATGAGATCGTGCGCCGGGTGCTGGCGGCCAAGCCGGATGCGGTTTTGCTGGCGGGGGACTATTTCAACGGGCACAACGCGGAGTCGAGTATGTCGGCTGACGAGTTGGAGGAGCATCTGCGGCCGCTGACAAGCCTGCCCTGCGTGGCGGTGCTGGGTAACCACGATTACTATTACGGCGAGGCCGAGGTGCGAGCGATGTTCGCCCGGCTCGGCATCCCCTTGGCGGAAGGGAGGCGCATCACGATCCGCCCGGGCGGCACGGAGCTGGATGTGGCCGGGGTGCGCTGCATGTACACCTTCCCCACCACCGGCCCCATTGCGGAGAAACGCCCCGGCACGCCGCTCCTTTTCCTGAGTCACACCCCCTACGGCGCCCTCTTCGCCCCGAGCGGTGCCTTTCTGGCCGTCTGCGGACACACCCACGGCGGCCAACTCTGCCTGCCCGGCGGCAAGGCCATCAAGCTCCCGGACTCCGTCACCCCACCCGTCCTCACCCGCGGCCTCCACCGCTACAACGGCCTGCCCATTTACACCACCCGCGGCCTCGGCACCAGCATCCTCCCCCTCCGTACATTCTGCCGCCCGGAGATTACTTTCCTGAATATAGAGCCACATTTTCCCTCGGAAGCAAAATAAGTCTTGCCATTACGGTGGATTGTGCGATAATGTGGGCATACTATGGCAGAAATAGACGAAACAAGCGTGCCGGCGGCAGGGGAGCCGTGTCCTCCCGTTCCTTTTGAGGGGGGGGAGGATGATATGCACTACAAGGAGCCCAGCCGGAAGGAGTGGCGGGGGTTCTGGACGCTGGTGGCGGTGCAGGCGCAGAATGCCTTTAATGAGAAGGCGGTGCAGTTTCTGCTGATTCCCCTGGGGGTGTGGTTGTGGGGTGCGGCTGGCAGCACGCTGGAGTATACGCTGGGTGCCATTTTCGTGTTACCGTACATCCTTTTCTCCCCGCTCGTGGGGTGGCTGGCGGACTGCTTTTGCAAGACGCGCATCATCCAGGTGATGAGTCTGGCGCAGATCGTGGTGATGAGCTGCATGCTTTTCTGCTTCTACCAGCATGATATGACGGCGGCGATTCTGTGGTTTGCGGTATTTGCTACACAGGCCACTATCCTAAGTCCGGCCAAGAAGGGCATCGTGAAGGACTTGCTGGGCTCCAAGTACATCGGCTACGGCTCCGGTATTGTCGAGATGAGTATGGTCGGCGTGCTTCTGATTGCTCAAATCGGCGTCTTCTTCTGGTTCAGCTATTTGTTGGATGTATATAACGAGCTGCCCGATGCCGTGGAGGAGGCAGGGTGGAGCGCGGTAAAGCTGCCGACCTGGGTGTTCCTGATTCTGGCGGGTATCGTTTCTGCGGCATCTTTCCTAGTTCCCCGTTACCCCGCCAAGCAGCCGCGTCCCTTCAGTTGGAGCCTCTTTTACGAGCATTTCGTGCAGGTCAAGTACCTCTGGAAGGACCGCCTGCTGCGCCTCAGTGAGCTGGGTATCTCCTACTTCTGGTGCCTCGCCGGTTCCCTTTTCCTCATCATCATTCAGATTGCCAAACAACTCCAGGAGGCGAATCCCGAGTGCGACTTCAGTTTGCAGTGCGGTATCCTGATGGCCTGGCTGACGGGCGGTGTGCTGACGGGCGGGGCCATAGCCTCACAGCTCTGCAAGGGTAAGAACGAGCTGGGGCTCATTCCCTTCGGAGCCATAGGCATTACGATCTGCACCTTCATGCTGGTGTGCCTGGACGTGAATACCTACATGAGTAACATCTTCTTGGCCTTCACCGGCGCCTTCGGTGCGGCCTATCTGGTGCCGCTCAATGCCTTCCTTCAGGATCATTGCGACCCCGCTAACCGTGGCAACATCATCGCGGCGGGCAACCTCATCGACAACGTGATGGGCCTGGTGGCCGTGGGGCTGATGTGGGTGATGCATGAGTACGGCGCGAGCCCGCAGAATCAGTTTTTCGTGCTCTTCCTTCTCAGCGTGTTCATCATGGTCACCTCCCTGCGTCTCATCCCGCAGGAATTCATCCGCATGGTGGGCATATGGTGCATGCGTCTTGTGTACAGACCCCGCACGTTGAACCCGGAGTACCTGCCGGACCGCGGGGGTGCCCTCTTGGTTGCGAACCATGTTACCTATGCCGATGCCCTTTTCATCACCATGGTCTGCCCGCGACCCGTGCGCTTCGTGGTGGCGGAGGAGTTCATGGCTTCGCGTCTCATCAGCTGGGTGTTAGAAATTTTCAATGCTCTGCCCATTTCCTCCAAGAATCCCCGCGAGGCCATCAGCAACGCTGCGGAGGGGCTCGCCAACGGGGAGCTTATCTGCGTCTTCCCGGAGGGGCAGCTGACCCGCAGCGGCTGTCTCATCCCCATCCGCAGGGGCATCGAGCAGATCGCGCGCCGGGCACAGGTGCCGATTATTCCGCTCTATATGGATGGCCTGTGGGGCAGTATTTTCTCATTCTCACGCAGCCGATTCTTTGCCAAGATGCCCAAGAGTGTTCCTTATTCGTTCACGGTGGCTATCGGGCGTCCCATTTCGCCGGCGTCCTTTGAAGCGGAGGGCATCGTGCGCACCTTCCGCAGCTTGGCAGCGGACTGCTTGGAGGTGTCGGACGGTGGCAGCCGAGAGGCGTTGCTTCTGCTGCTGGAGCGCATGGGTAGCAAGCCACTCGTGCATTGCAGCGGTGGCACGCTGTCCGGCATTCAGATTGCGGCGGCGCTGATTTCACGCCAGCCCTCTCCCAAGTGCCCCGCGGAGGCCATGCCGTGGCTCAAGTCCTTGATAACAGGCACGGAGAACATTATTTCCCTGCACCGCAGTTGGCTGAATGCCTGCCAAATCCGCCGCACGAATACGCTCAAGGAGGGCCACCATATGCTCACCACCGTCGGCCACGGGGAGTCGCATGAGTTCGTGCTCGGTGTGCTCTGGCCCATCCTGACGCAAACGCCTGTGCATATCATCACAGATGACTCCCGCAGCATCGACCCCTGTATCTCGCAGATGGTGGGAGGGGTGCATATGCGTTCTTTGCTGATCAAGGTCTTCCCGCCGCGCCAGATTCCTTTCTTCGATTTCAGCTTGGGCCCGGATCTCGCTGCGCCGAATATGCGCTGGCGTCCCTGCATGGCGACCTCTGCCGGCATCGTGTTATCCATGAGCATGCGCAGCAGCGTTTTCAAGATGTCGGACGGCACGGTGCAGCTCGGCGCGCGCCCGCGTACACGCGGTCTCTTGCTCCCCTGCTTCTGTGTGGATAAGAGCTCGGACGGCTCAACCGTTATCACGGGGCAGAGCCTGGCGAAACCCTACACTCTTCCGGAGAAGTACTACGTAGACGAAAGCGGTTTCCTGGGCGAGTTCTCCTGAAGACTGCCGACCGCTGATTTGGTAGAAACCGAGTGATTTCTGACCGCGGAATGCAAGGAATTTTCGGAAGCTACTACTGCGGCGGCATGCAGTCTGCACTGAGCTAAGCCCGCCCCAAACCTTCCTGAAATTCCCTTAATTCCGCGGTCAGCTCCTTCCCGGCTGCCTACCGGCCCGGCGGTACGCAGTCTCCTTCAGAACATCCTTCTTGGCGGGCGAGGAAAATGCTGTTGATGGCATCGAATTGATAGACCGGGTCCGGGGTGCCTCGGGTGGCGGATTGCTCGATGGCGTTGTAGTACTCAATCTTGCGGTCGAGGAAGCGGAGGCTGCGCTCAAGCTCCTCTTTTTGGCGGCTGAGACGCTCGGCCGTGCGGAGGAGCAGCTCGCGGCGTTCGGGCACGGTGGACTCACCTTCCTCGACCAGCTCGAAGTAGTGCTTCATCTCCGGCAGCTCCAAGCCGGCGTTGCGCAGGCAGCGGATGGTGAAGCAGCGGTTCAGCTCTGCCTTGCCGTAGCAGCGGTTACCGGCGGCGTCGCGCGGCACGGGCGGGATGATGCCTTCCTGCTCATAAAAACGCAGCGTGGGGACGGAAAAACCGGTGGCCTGAGCTGCCCGGGCAATGCTGATGCTCTCCTCTTGCATGCCCTCATCATAGAGGAAGCAGCGGCCTATGGCAAGTTTTTTTCAGAAAAAGGAAAAAAGTTCTTGCCCTAAAGTGACTTTAGGGCCTACCATGTAGGAAATGAGCCACTTCATCACACTCACTTGCCTGGCCGCTCTCGGCTTCATGAGTGCGCAGGCGGAAACAACAAACAACAAGATGCCCATCATGAACGAGCATGCAACGACACAAGAGGCCCTCACCCCCGGGGAGCAGGCCCTGACGGCAGCGGCGGCGTACGCTGCGAGCGGAAATCAGGCCGGGCTTCGGCAGGCCGTCATCTGCGGCTTCGAGTGCGGTGTCACGGTCAACGAGTTCCGGGAAATCCTAGTGCAGGTCTACGCGTACTGCGGCTTCCCCCGCGCGTTGAATGCGCTGCAAACCCTGATGCAGACCGTGGAGGAACGCGGAAACCGCGACACCGTAGGCCGCGAACCGGGGCCGAGGCCCGAGGGAGATTCCCGCGTCTTCGGGGCGGACAACCAAACCGAGCTGGTCGGCCGCAGAGTGGAGGGGAAGCTGTTTGACTTCGCCCCGGCCATCGATGAGTACCTCAAGGCGCACCTCTTCGGCGACATTTTCGCCCGGGATAACGTGAGCTGGCGGACTCGTGAGATGGCGACCATCGCCATGCTGGCCGTGCGCGACGGCGTGGAAGGGCAGCTGAAGAGCCACATTGCCATCGGCAAACACAACGGCCTGACGGATGCGCAGGTGGGTGCCATCCTGCAGATTGCCTCGCGCACGAAGGCGGAGAATGTCCTCTTCGGCTTCGGCGAGGAGAATTCGGCCTATGCGGCCTACTTCAGCGGAGCGAGCTACCTCAATCGGCTGAATACGGAGGGGGTCGGCATCGCGAACGTGACCTTCGAGCCCGGCTGCCGCAACAACTGGCACATTCACCGGGGCGGCGGCCAAATCCTCATGGTGGTCTCGGGGCGCGGCTGGTACTGCGAGTGGGGCAAACCCGCGCAGGAGCTCAAGCCGGGGGATGTCGTCAACATCCGCCCCGGAGTGAAGCATTGGCATGGTGCGGCGGCGGACAGCTGGTTCACGCACGTGGCCATTGCCGTGCCGGCGGAGAACGCTTCGACCGAGTGGTTGGAGCCGGTGGATGAGGCGGAGTACGGCCTGTTGAAATAAGAATCCCTGACCCATCAAATAACCAACCATGAACAAAATACTCAAACTCATCTGCCCGGTTATGCTCGGATTCATGAGCGTGCAGGGCGCAACCCCAAATCAAACCATGACCCCGATTAAGAATGACACTCGTGTCTTTACCGTGAACCCCGATGTGCGTGTCGGTGAGGTTCGTTTTACCAACCGCTTCGGCATTGAGCTGGTCGGGCATTTGTACCTGCCGACCGACTTCGATGCGGGCAAGCCCCGCGCCGCCGTGGCGCTCAGCGGGCCCTTCGGAGCCGTCAAGGAGCAGGTCTCCGGACTCTACGCGCAGGAGCTGGCGCGGCGCGGTTTCGTGGCTCTCGCCTTCGATCCGTCCTTCACGGGCGAGAGCGGTGGTGCGGCACGATTTGTGGCCTCGGCGGACATCAACACGGAGGATTTCAGCGCAGCGGTGGATTTTCTATCCCTGCACCCCGGGGTAGATCCCGAGCGCATCGGCATTGTTGGAATCTGCGGCTGGGGCGGCTTCGCCCTCAACGCGGCGGCGATCGACACGCGCATCAAGGCCACCGTGACGTCCACGATGTATGATATGCACCGCGTCTCTGCCAACGGGTACAACGATGCCGAGGACAGCGCGGCGGCACGGCAGCAGAAAAAGGAAACCCTGAATGCCATCCGCACCGCAGATGCCCGCCGCGGCAGCCCCGAGCGCGAGGTGCCTTTCGGTACCACTCTGCCGGCCGATGCCCCTCAGTTTGTCAAAGATTACTTTGACTACTACAAGACCCCGCGCGGCTTCCACCCCCGCTCGCTGAACTCCACCGGCGGCTGGACGAAGACCTCCGTGCTCTCGCTCATCAACACCCCGATTCTGGCCTACGCGGGCGAGATCCGCACCCCCGTTCTGCTGGTGCACGGCGAGAAGGCACACTCCCGTTACTTCTCGGAGACCGCCTATTCCCTGCTGCCCCCCTCGCACCGCGAGCTCCACATCGTCCCCGGTGCCAGCCACACGGACCTCTACTACCGAATGGACAAAATACCCTTCGATAAGATAGAGAGCTTCCTCCGCGAGAACCTCAAATAACTCGCCCCCCGAGGTGTGTGCCACGCGCGCTCCCGCCCTGCCCGGGAGCGCGCAAGACTTCACGCCGCCGTGATAGTAGAACCCGAGAGGGGTAGGGACCCGGAGTGAAAGGAATTTTCGGAAGCTGTATATCATGCTGCTCCCGGGCAAGACATCGGAGCAAGTTCATTGTAGGCAGCTTTGAAATTATCAAAATAACTAAGGTGCCTTCTGCCCCCGGCGCCATGCAGTCTGAACCAAGCCATGCATACTACCGACTCTCCCGAAATGCCTTTTATTCCGCGGTCAGGCATTCTCGGTTCCGACTGCCCTGGTGGTGTGAAGTCTTCCCGAAGCGCTGCATACTTCCCTCTCTGATTCTTGTCATCCGTGGTTTGTGCCTCCCCGTTGCTGTCATCTCGGCGGGCGGAGGACATAAAATAGGCTTGCATTGGGTGGGAGAAGCTGTACAATAGCAGAGATGAAGGCGAATAGAACCCCTTTGGTTATTCTCTGCATACTCTGTGTTTTGATAGGCGGGTGCACGCCGCGGCCGCTGCTGCCGCCGGCTTTTACTCCGGTATCGGCGCGTGGGGAGGGTGCGGCTGTGCTGGTGGAGGAGATGCGCGGGCAGTGGGCAGAGCTGCGGCGGCCGAACCTGAGCCCCGAGGAGCGCGGGAAGGTTATGGCGTCCTATAACCGTGCGCTGTTGGATCTGTTGCGCGCCATGCGTCACCAGGCTCTGCGGGTGAGCGCCGGCAAGTTGCACCCGGAGCAGGCGCCTTTGCTGCAGGCCGTCACCGTGCGCTACGCCGACATGCCCGGTACGCACCGCTACAGTACCAAAGAGCTGTATGAGGACATCGTCCCCGCCGCCGACGTACCCATGGAAGACCCGACCGAGCACTACCACGAACCCGGCCTCGGCGTCCCCGTGGTGGGCGTGGTGCCTTGGGACCGCCTCAGGAACCTCGGCCCGCAGGCCAAGGTACACTTCAGCGCCAAGGGAACGGTGAGCACCATGACCGCCGTTCTGGACTTCCCCCGGGGCAGCACCCGCCCGGAGCTCGTCTTCCTCCGCCGACTGCGGCAGGATACCTACCCCGTCGGGCGCCTGCGCTATCAACTTGCCGCCGACTTCTCCGCCCCGCTGGAGGTGTACTGGGGACTCACGCGAGTGAAAGATAACCGCTGGCTGGGCATGCTACGCCCGCAGGCCCTGCGCCCTCTGGAGGGGCTGAGCAGTGCGGAGGAATACAACCCGCGCAAAATCCCCGTTATTCTCACGCACGGCCTCATGTCCAGCGCCGGCACCTGGGATAAGCTCGTGAACCGCCTGATGACCGTCAAGGAGATCCGCGACACCTACCAATTCTGGTACTTCAACTACCCCACCGGCATCTCCTGGGTGGTAACGGCGGCGGAATACCGCAAGGCCTTGGCGAACGCCCGCGAGGTGCTGGACCCCGAGCGTAAGAACCGCAACTGGGACCGCATGGTCGTTGTCGGCCACTCCATGGGCGGCCTAATCACCCACTACAGCCAGTGCGAAAACCCTTGGGACATACTCCGCAGCCTGCCGGATAACCTGCGCCCCGCCCCCGAGATGCTGCAGGCCCGCTACATCGACGAACCCTTCGACAACCCCCGCCGCGAGGCCTTCCGGCAGCAATTCTTCTTCCGCCCCGTGCAGGCCGGCATGGTGGTGTACATGGCCACCCCGCACCGGGGAGCCCCGCTGGCAAGCTACCGCATCGTCGCCTTCCTGACGCGCCTGGTGGAGCTGCCCACCAACCTGCTGAGCGCGGCGGTTGACCTCGTGACCCTGCAGCAGGACTCCGTGCTGGCCAATCCCTCTCAGCTGACGGACTGGTTCACCAGCGTGGGCCAGCTCTCGCCTAGCAGCTACTCCATCCGCGGTTTGGCGCCCCTGCGCGTGCGCCCCGCTCGCACCCACTCCGTCATCGGTGTGAAGCGATGCCCGCCGGGGGGACAGCTCGCGCGCAGCAGCGACGGCGTGGTGCCTTATTATTCCTCTCACCTGAATTGGGGGACGGAGACAACCGTGCTCAGCGACCATTCCGTGCAGGATACGAAGACGGCGGCGGCAGATTTGGCACGCTTGCTTCTGGAATACGCCCGCGCATGCGAAAAAGAGTCGGGCAGGCGCAATTAAGCATTGCAAAGCGCGGCGCGTTCTGGTACAATCGCCGCCGCGCCCGTGCAGCGTGCGTGCCCCACCTTCGTCATGAGTTTTCCCTTCTTCAGTAAACTGCGCAACCGCAAGGCTCATATCAAGATTGTTAAGCATGAGCTGGAGCGGGTGCGTGCCTGTATTGCGGCACAGGCAGCGGATTATGAGCCCCACACCCGCCGCTACATGGAGCAAATCTGCAAGGGCCGCGGCAAGATGATCCGCCCGGGCTTGGTGCTGCTGACCGCCGCCGCCACCGGCGGGGTGAAGGATGAGCACATCACTTTCGCTGCCATCATGGAGATGATTCACATGGCCTCCCTTATCCATGATGACGTGCTGGACAAGGCGGACACGCGGCGGGACAACCCCACCCCGAATGCCCTCTGGGGCAACGAGCTCGCCGTTCTGCTGGGGGATACCATGCTCTCCCAAGCCATGGTGATGGGCGCGGAGATCGGCGATGCCCGCTTTGTGCGCCGCATGGCCCAAGCCGTCCGCGACCTCTGCCAGGGCGAGGTGGAGCAGTCAACCCGCCTGTGGGACATCGAGATGTCCCGAGCGGATTATTACGAGCTGATCCGCAAGAAGACCGCCACCCTCTTTGCCGCTGCCATGGCCGGCGCGGCTTACCTGCAGGGGCTGGATGACGAGATGGTGGAAAACCTGCAACGCATGGGCACCCTGCTCGGTATCTCTTACCAAATTTACGACGATTGCTTGGACCTGACGGGCGATGACACCGCCGCCGGCAAGACTCTGGGCACGGACGCCGAGAAGGGCAAGCTGACCCTGCCCGTCTTCTTCCTGATGGAAAGCAGCTGCGAGGATGTGGCAGCGGATGTACGCCGCCGCCTGGAGAAGCACGAGGCCATTGACTACGCCGCCCTGCGCGGCACAGAGGCCTTCCGCGAGGCCATCCGCTGCTCCGTGGAGGAGGGACTGCAGCGCAACGAGGAGGCCCGCGAGGTGCTGTGGCTGCTGCCGGACAGCCCCGCCCGGGAGGCTTTGGCCGAGATGACCTGGCGGCTGGATGAAATGCTGCGCGATTGCTGCGCGGACTGAGCCTATGGAACTACGCCCGGAATACATGGAACCCCGCCGCCCCGGTATGGCGGAGAGCGTGTGGCAGGATATTTACGCCGCTGCCCAACAGGCCGTGGAGCAGGAGCCGAAGATGGACGGGTTGTTGGATGATGTGGTGCTCAGCCGCCATTCGCTCACCAATGCCGTGGCGGTGCGCCTGGCGCGCAAGCTCTCCCGCCGGGATATGGGGCGGGATGACCTGGAGCCGCTCTTCCGCACCATCCTGCGCAGTAACCCGGGCGTGGTGGAGTGCATGGCGGCGGATCTGCAGGCCATTGTGGAGCGCGATGCCGCCTGCCACAGCGCGCTGGAGCCGCTGCTTTTCTTCAAGGGTTTTCACGCTCTGGCCACCTACCGCATTGCCCATGTGCTCTGGCAGCAGGGGCGGCATCTGCTGGCGCTGTATTTCCAGAGCGCGGGCAGTGAGGTGTTCAGTATCGATATTCACCCCGCCGCGCGCATCGGTTGCGGCATTTTGCTGGACCACGGGGCGGGTTTTGTGGTGGGTGAGACGGCGATTGTGGAGAACGATGTCTCTCTCTTCCATGAGGTGACGCTGGGCGGTACGGGTAAGGAGAAGGGAGGCGCGCGCCACCCCATTGTCCGCAGCGGGGTTCTCATCGGCGCGGGGGCCAAGGTGCTCGGGCGGGTGGAAATAGGCGAGTGCGCTCGTGTGGCGGCTTCCTCGGTGGTGTTGGCGGATGTGCCGCCGCATACCACGGTGGCGGGTGTGCCGGCGGTGCCGGTGGGCTGCACGGGGATGTGCCGTCCTGCTGTGGAGATGACCCAGTGCTTGGATGAATCATGATAACCGAGGTGGACATACACATGCCGCTGCCCCGTGCTCTGCGGGAGGATGCTCAGCGTAAGGAGGTGGCGAATGCCTTGCAGATATCGCCTGCGCGCGTGCAGGGGATGCGTCTGCTGAAGGAGAGTATTGATGCGCGGCGGCGTCCCATCTGCAAGCAGCTGCGCCTGCTGGTGGCGGTGGATGAGCCGCTGCCGCCGCAGGAGCTGCCCGTGCGGCATTATGCGCCGGTGGGGGAGGGGGCGCGTCGGGTCATCATCGTGGGCAGTGGGCCCGGCGGTTTGTTCGCGGCACTGCGTTGCCTGGAGCTGGGGATGCGTCCCATCGTGCTGGAGCGCGGTAAGGATGTCTCGGCGCGGCGTTTTGACCTGCAGCCCGTTAACTGCCGCGGTTTTGTGGTGGAGGATTCGAACTATTGCTTCGGGGAGGGCGGGGCCGGTACTTTCTCGGACGGTAAGCTGTACACGCGCGCTACCAAGCGCGGGCCCGTGGCGGAGGTGTATGAGACTTTCGTGGCACATGGGGCGGATCCTGCCATCCTGACGGATGCGCACCCGCATGTTGGTTCTAACAAGCTGCCGAATATCATCAAGGCCATACGCACGAGTATCATCAACGCGGGGGGCGAGGTGCATTTCCGCTCGCGGGTGGTGGCGCTGCTGACGGAGCGGGGCGGCACGCGGGCTTGCGGGGTGCGGACGGCAGACGGTACGGAGTACACGGGCTGCGCGGTGATTCTGGCGACGGGGCACAGCGCGCGTGATGTCTACCGCATGCTGCGGGATATGGGGTTGCTGCTGGAGCGCAAGCCGTTCGCAGTGGGGGTGCGTATCGAGCACCCGCAGGCGCTCATCGATGCGGTGCAGTACCACCTGCGGGCCGGTGCTCCGCGTCCGGAGGGGCTGCCGGCGGCGCGTTATACGCTGGCGACGTCCATCGAGGGGCGGGGGGTGCATTCGTTCTGCATGTGCCCGGGTGGTTTCATTGTGCCGGCTGCTACGGAGAATGATGAGGTGGTGGTCAACGGTATGTCGCTTTCGCGCCGAAATTCGCCTTTCTCGAACTCGGGTTTCGTGGTGACGGTGGAGCCGGAGGACACGGATGCCTTCCTGCGGGAGCACGGGGCACTGTCCGGTATCGCTTACCAGAAGGCACTGGAGGTGGCGACCTCGCAGGCGGGCGGGGGCATGATGCGGGCGCCGGCTCAGCGGGTGCAGGATTTCCTGGCCGGCCGGGTGTCCGCGAGTCTGCCTGTCACGAGCTATCACCCCGGCATCACGCCTTGGGATCTCAATGCGCTGCTGCCGCCGAGTGTGTGCACGCGCATGCGGGAGGGGCTGGTGTTCTTTGACCGCAAGCTGCGCGGCTTCGCGGGCGAGGATGCCCTGCTCATCGGCTGCGAGACGCGTACCAGCTCGCCCGTGCGCATCCCGCGCGATGCCGCTACCCTGCAGCACCCGCAGCTCGCGGGGCTCTTCCCCTGCGGCGAGGGGGCGGGCTTTGCGGGCGGTATCGTTTCCGCCGCTCTCGATGGACGCCGCTGCGCCGAGGCCGTTCAGCAAATGCCGCTGTCATGAAGAAGATTACCGATTGGGAGCACCACGACTGCCGCCGCTGCGGTAAGGGTTTCGATTTCTCCGTCACGCTGGAGGGCAGCACCTACCCGGGCGTCTGCAAGGCCTTGGGCTTCTGCTCGCCGGAGTGCCGCGCCGCCTACTACGCCGCCAACCCTCCCGGCTTGCGGGAGCGGTGGTCCATTTTCCTCGCCTCCCTGGTCTACTGGTTCACCAAACTTGTCTTCTGGGTCCTCGTTGTCGGCCTCATCCTCGGTATCCTCTCCCGCTGGATTGACTTCCCCGCCCTCTTTGCCCCGGAAAATTGAGGCCCCGACCGATTTTTTTGCCCCTCATCCCCGAATTCTGATTTTTTTCCTTGACTTAGCCGCTCATTCCGCTACAATGTCCGCAAGTTGAGTAAGGCAAACGTCAACTTCATTTTTATGAAAAAGAAGCTCTTTTTGGTGTTGTGCTCCTGCTTCGCAGGGGCGTTGGCTCTCTCCTCCTGCGGCGGCGGTGGCGGAAGCAGCAATCGAAATCTATCTGAGTGGCTCGCTCCCTTCGTGAATGGTAATTTCTCCATCCTCTACAAGGGCGCAGGGGATAGCAATGTGGAAGTCGTGGGCAGAGGTCAGTTCACATCCGCGGAGATTCAGGAGAACCAGGTTACGGCCAATACGGTGCTCATCAATTATGCTCCCTATGGTTCTACACAGGGAAGTGAAACCGGGTATGCAGATTATACCATTGTTTTCCAGGACAATAAACCCGCTCGTATGATGGTGCATCTCTACGGTCTCTCTGAGACAGAGGTGGACAACACGCTCCCTTTCACCGCTCCTGATACGGTTATTTCTATGTCACCCCATGCGACCTTGGGCTTTGGTTTGGGGGCGACGGGTACTGCTCAGGATTCGGTAGGGACGAATGTGAATTACGAGATTATCACGGCATCATACTGATTTCCTTGGCTCATGAGAAAGGTTGCTGTTTTCCTTCTGTCGGGTTTGTGCGGGCTGTTTCTGCTTGGGTGTGGCGGTGGTAGCACCGTAGCCGAAGGTTACCCTAAAAGTTCCTCGACTCCCTTGGTTACAGAGCGGACAGCGAGTATTGAGTTGCATGGCAACGTGATCGGAGCGGACGAAGCTCGGCATGATGTGATCTTATGTTTCAAGAATCCGGGTACGGACTCGATCTCGTGTGAATTGACCGTCGACGGAGGAACGGTATATCAGGTTAAGATTGATGAGTTTGAGGAGGTTTCCCCGCATAGTTTCCTCATTTATGGATGGTCGGATACTAATGTAAAGTATAAGGACTTTCTGAATCCTGATGAGGAGATTGAGGGACTCTTCCGATTTAATGCCACCTCCGGTCTGCAGAATTTTGTGTATACGGGAGATCCTGCCAAGGGCGAGGTTAATTTAAATCCGAAGATTAATCAGCTGTATTATCTTGTTAATGATAACGGGCGGAATTACGTAAGCTTTGAGAAACTGAAAGTCACAGAAGGTGCTGCCCCCTGACATTTTTGATAATTTGCAGAATCAGGTCGGTCGTTGGTCATCAGCGATCGGCCTTTCTGTTGTTACGCAATCTGAGAAGATCACCTCCGGCAAGAGAGAAAAGACCTCCATCACCCAGGACCTATCACCCCCGCGGCACACTTCCCGCCCCGAGACACGCATACCGCCGCCCTTCCCGAAATCCCTTTCATTCCGCAGTCCTTCATCTCTCAACTCCAACTGCCACGGTGGCGCTTTCTCCTTCTGAACGCACTGTGCTGAGTACGTTGACGGCAGGAAGAATTACTACTTGACACCATGGGATGCTACAATAGGGAGCGGACAGAACATGCAGTACACATACTCCAGCTTCCGGGTCAACGCACTTGAACTCACGAATTTTCGCATGTTCGAGACCTTGGATATTACCTTCGATGAATCCATCACAGCATTGACGGCGCCGAACGGAGGGGGCAAATCTGCGGTCATGCAGGCCCTGGCGGTGGCATGTTCGCATTTCATCAGCAGCATCAGCGCCTACCCCGGGGTCGGGACGGGTATCGATGAGGATGACCACCGACTCATCCGGCAGTTGGGGGGCGGCATGGCACCCGCACCGGGAGATGCGGTGATCAAGTGCAGCGGCGAGGTCTGTAATCGGGCAATCGAATGGAGCCGCGAGCGGACATTCAAGACGAATGCCAAAACGCGCATATCGAATGCTGTGGGGCTGCAACGAGCGGCGCTTGAAGATTCGCATCCTGACCGAGGATGAGGAGGGCCGGTGTCTCGCCTTTTCGCCACCCGACAGCCCTTATGCCCGCTCGTCTGCCGAGGCCTTGGGGCTTATCTTCGATGTAAACCCCGTCCCTGAGGTTTCTGAAACCGACGAGATACGGCGGCTGCAACAGCTGTATCGCAATGGAAAGACGGCAGAGGCAGATGCGCTGAGGCGGGAGCTTGAAGACAAAGGCATCGAGTTCACCGAATCAGATGTCCAAAAGTTCTCGCCTCCGGGTGGTACAGCGGAGTGAAGTCTCTCATCGTCCGAGGGTATGCAAAAGCGCGGCCCCGGGGAGGGACCGCGCTGAAAGTTGAGGTGTGTGCGGGGCTTACATCATGCCGCCCATACCGCCCATGCCACCCATACCGGCGTCTGCGCCGCCGCCGTGGCCGCAGGAGCACTTCTTCTCCGGCACGTCGGTGATGAGGCACTCGGTCGTGAGCATGAGACCGGAGATGGAGGCCGCATTTTGCAGGGCCGTGCGAGCCACCTTGGTGGGATCCACCACACCGCTGGCGAGCAGGTCCTCGTAGGAATCCGTCACCACATTGTAGCCCATGGTAGCGGACTCCAGGCCCTTGACCTTCTCCACGATGAGAGCAGCCTCGCGGCCGGCGTTGGTGACCAACTGGCGGAGAGGAGCCTCCACCGCGCGGTAGACGATCGCGGCACCGGTCTTCTCATCGCCCGTGAGGTTCAGGCCGCAGACGGCCTTCTGGGCGCGGATGAAGGCGACACCGCCGCCGGGCACGATACCCTCCTCCACGGCAGCGCGGGTGGCGTGCAGAGCATCGTCCACGCGGTCCTTCTTCTCCTTCATCTCGGTCTCCGTAGCGGCACCGACCTTGATGACGGCCACACCGCCGGCGAGCTTAGCGAGACGCTCCTGCAGCTTCTCCTTGTCGTAGTCGCTGGTGCTGTCTGCAATCTGCTTGCGGATCTGGGAAACGCGGGCCGTGATGTCAGCGGACTTACCGGCACCCTCGATGATGACGGTGGTGTCCTTGGTGACGACAACGCGCTTGGCCTGCCCGAGCATGTCGATGTCCACATTCTCCAGCTTGAGACCGAGGTCCTCGGAGATGCACTGGGCACCGGTGAGGATGGCGATATCCTGCAGCATCGCCTTACGGCGGTCGCCGAAGCCCGGAGCCTTCACCGCGCAGACGTTCAGCGCGCCGCGCAGGCGGTTGACCACGAGGGCGGCGAGAGCCTCACCCTCGATATCCTCGGCAATGATGAGGAAGTGCTTGCCGGTCTTGGCCACCTTCTCCAGCACGGGGAGGAAATCCTTGAGGTTGGAGATCTTCTTCTCGAAGACGAGGATGTAGGGGTTCTCCAGCACAGCCTCCATGGTCTCCGCATTCGTTACGAAGTAGGGAGAGAGGTAGCCCTTGTCGAACTGCATACCCTCCACCACGTCCAGGCTGGTGTCGATGCCCTTGGCCTCCTCCACGGTGATGGTGCCGTCCTTGCCCACCTTGTCCATGGCCTCGGCGATGATGTTACCGATCTCGGCGTCCCAGTTAGCGGACACGGTAGCGACCTGAGCGATCTCCTTGGAGGAATCGACGGGCTTGGAGATCTTCTTGAGCTCCTCCACGATAGCGGCAGCGGCCTTATTGATACCGCGCTGCAGTGAGATGGGGTTGGCACCGGCCGTCACGTTGCGCAGGCCCTCGCGGTAGATGCTCTCTGCCAGCACGGTGGCGGTGGTGGTGCCGTCACCGGCCACATCGTTCGTCTTGCTGGACACCTCGCGCACCAGCTGGGCGCCCATGTTCTCATACGGGTCCTCCAGCTCCACCTCCTTAGCGACGGTCACGCCGTCCTTGGTGATGTTGGGGGAACCGAACTTCTTGTCGATGACGACATTGCGACCGGCAGGCCCGAGCGTGCTCTTCACGGCCTTGGCGATCTTGGTCACGCCGTTCAGCAGAGCCTGGCGTGCATTCTCTTCGAATTCAAGCTTCTTAGCCATAATATGTCTGTTTATTTTAAGATGTTGGATGTTGCGGGTGGGATCAGTCGATCACGGCCAGGATGTCGTTCTCGCTGAGGATGACGTAGGTGGTGCCGTTGTAGGTCACCTCCGTGCCGCCGTACTTGGTGATGAGCACCTTGTCATTGACAGCCACGTTGAAGACGATCTTGTTGCCGTCCTTGTCCGTGCCGCCGGTGCCGAGGGCACGCACGATGGCCTCCTGGGGTTTCTCCTTAGCGGTGTCCGGCAGGAACAGGCCGCCGGCTGTTTTGGTTTCTGCTTCGACTCGCTCTACGAGCACACGTTGTCCGATGGGTTTGATCATGGTATTGTCTGTTTTTGGTTAAAAAAGTTTCGGGAAGATCCCCCCGGGCGGGTTGACACCCGGGGGGGGTAGGGGGTTACTTGTCGTCATCCACCACCTCGGCATCCACCACCTTACCCTTGGCCTGGCGGGGGCCGGAGGAAGAGGCATCTGCCTCACCGGCGTAGGACTGTTGGGCACCGGCGGCCTGCTCGGCAGCCTTGCTGAGCTCGCCCAGCATGTGCTCCAGCTCGGTAGTGAGCGTCTTGCACTCAGCGGCATTGCGCGCCTCGGCAGCGGCCTTGAGGGCCTTCACCTTCTCCTCGATGGGCTCGGTGATCTGCTTGGGTGCCTTGTCGCCCATCTCCTTGATCTGGCGCTCCACGTTGTGAGCGAGGGAATCCGCCTTGTTGATGGTCTCGATCTCCTCGGCCTTGCGGCGGTCCTCCTCGGCGTGCGCCTCGGCGTCCTTCTTGGCGCGCTCGATTTCCTCCTTGGAGAGGCCGGAAGAGCCCTGGATGGAGATGTTCTGCTCCTTGCCGCTCTTCTTGTCCTTGGCCGTCACCTTGAGGATACCGTTGGCATCGATGTCGAAGGTCACCTCAATCTGCGGCACGCCGCGCGGAGCGGGCTCGATGCCGTCCAGCTTGAAGTTGCCGAGCAGCTTGTTGTCGTTGAACATCTTGCGCTCGCCCTGGCAGATGCGGATGTCCACGGCCGGCTGGTTATCCGCAGCGGTGGAGAAGGTCTGGCTCTTGCGCACCGGGATGGTCGTGTTGCGGTCGATCATCGGGGTAGCGATGCTGCCCATGGTCTCGATGGAGAGGGTGAGCGGCGTCACGTCCAGCAGGAGCACATCGTTCACATCACCCATGAGCACACCGCCCTGAATGGCAGCGCCCACGGCCACCACCTCATCCGGGTTCACACCCTTGTGCGGCTCCTTGCCGGCGAGGCGCTTGGCCATCTCCTGCACGGCGGGCATACGGGTCATGCCGCCCACGAGCACCAGCTCATTGATATCGCTGGTGGAGAGACCGGCTGCGGAGATGCAGCTCTTCACCGGGCCGGCGGTCCGCTCCAGCAGGTTCTCCGTCAGCTGCTCCAGCTTGCTGCGGGTCAGCGTCATCTGGATGTGCTTCGGGCCGGTGGCGTCCATCGTGATGAAAGGCAGGGAGATGTCGTAGCTCTGGGTGGAGGAGAGGGCGATCTTGGCCTTCTCCGCCTCCTCCTTGATGCGCTGCAGGGCATCCGTCTGCTTGGAGATGTCCATGCCCTCGCGGGACTTGAACTCCGCCAGGATGTAGTTGATGATGGCGTTGTCCCAGTCATCACCGCCCAAATGCGTATCACCGTCGGAGGCCTTCACCTCGAACACACCGTCGCCGATCTCCAGCACGGAAATATCGAAGGTACCGCCGCCGAGGTCGTACACGGCGATCTGCTCGTTGCTCTTCTTGTCCAAGCCGTAAGCCAGGGCCGCAGCCGTCGGCTCGTTGATGATACGGCGCACCTTGAGGCCCGCGATCTCGCCGGCAGCCTTGGTGGCGTTACGCTGGGCATCGTTGAAGTAAGCCGGCACGGTGATGACGGCCTCCGTGATGGTCTCGCCCAGCTTGGCCTCGGCGTCAGCCTTCAGCTTGGCCAGCACCATGGCGCTGATCTCCTGCGGGGAGTAGACCTTCGTCTCGCCGCCCACCTCTACCTGAATGTGGGCATCGCCGTTGGCCGCCGCCACAATCGTGTACGGCACCTTCTTGTCCTCCTCCGTCAGCTCGCTGTACTTGCGGCCGATGAGACGCTTGGCAGAGAAAACGGTGTTGCGCGGGTTGGTGACCGCCTGGCGCTTGGCCGCTTGGCCGACGATGCGCTCGCCGTTCTTGGTGAAAGCCACGATGGACGGGGTGGTGCGGGCGCCCTCGCTGTTCTCCAGCACGGTGGCCTGGCCGCCTTCCATCACAGCCATGCAGGAATTGGTCGTTCCTAAGTCGATTCCGAGAATTTTGCTCATGATATGTTTCCTTTCGTTTTTTTGTAGTTTCCCTGCGTTCTTGCAGGCTTCGTTACCCCTATTCTTGCAAAGACCGTGCCAACTCCGGAATGCGTGTATTTTCAAGGGTTTTCGGCTTTTGACGGCTTGTAATAGCGACATTTTGCCGCATCAGGGCGACAAACTGCCGCGCTTGGCATGCGACATTTTGCCGCGGTTATAGACTTTCTGAATGCTTGACAAACGGAGCAAAGGAGAGTATGCTGCCCCCGAACGATGAAC
Source organism: Akkermansia muciniphila (assembly GCA_004557455.1). GTDB lineage: Bacteria > Verrucomicrobiota > Verrucomicrobiia > Verrucomicrobiales > Akkermansiaceae > Akkermansia > Akkermansia muciniphila_D. Next base: position 75,245 of record SFDX01000007.1, read on the forward strand.
ACCTACAGAATAGCAGTATTGGCGGGCGACGGGATCGGCCCGGAGGTGATGCACGAGGCCCTGCGCGTCCTGGATGCCGCCGAGGCACGTTTTAACTTCAAGACCGAGCGGACGGCCTGTCCCGTGGGTGGAGCGGGCATTGACGCCTGCGGCAAGGCCCTGCCGGAGGCGACCCTGGCGGCCTGTGAGGCAGCGGACGCCATTCTCTTCGGCTCCGTGGGCGGCCCCAAGTGGGACACCCTGCCCCCGGACGAGCGACCGGAGCGCGGGGCCCTGCTGCCGCTGCGCAAGCACTTCTCCCTGTATGCCAACCTGCGCCCCGGCCTTTGCCTGCCGGAGCTGGTAGAGGCCTCGCCCCTCAAGCCCTCCGTTATCGTCGGCGGCTTCGACATGCTCTGCGTGCGCGAGCTCACCGGCGGCATGTACTTCGGGCAGCCCAAGTTCTACGGCGAGCGGGACGGCGAGACCATCGCACTGGATACCATGGTCTACAAACGCGCAGAGGTGGAGCGCATTGCCCATGTGGCTTTTGCCGCCGCCCGCGGACGCAGCAAGCGCCTGTGCAGTGTGGACAAGGCGAACGTGCTCAGCTCCTCCGTCATGTGGCGCGAGGTGATGAACGAGATCGCCCGCGAGTACCCCGATGTGGAGCTGACGCATATGTACGTGGACAACGCTGCCATGCAGCTGGTGAAAAACCCGAAGCAGTTCGATGTGTTTGTGACGGAAAACACCTTCGGCGACATTCTGACGGACGAGATGGCCATGGTCTGCGGCTCCATCGGTGTACTGCCCAGCGCCTCCCTCTGCTGCAACGGCGGCACCACCTTCGGCCTGTATGAGCCCTCCGGCGGCTCTGCCCCGGACATCGCGGGCAAGGGCATTGCCAACCCCATCGCGCAGATTCTCTCCCTGGCCATGCTGCTGCGCTACACCTGCCGAGAGACCGCCGCTGCCGATGCCATCGAGGCCGCTGTCCGCTCTGCCATTGCCGCCGGTTACCGCACGGCAGACTTGGCCACCGGTGCCGCCGGTGAGAAGCGCGTTTCCACCGCCGAGATGGGCTCCGCCATCATCGCCGCCCTCACTTCCACTCCCAACGCCTGAGCACCATGACCACCCCGACAACGGAACCGACGCCGGAGACCGCGAGCACCGATCCCCTCTTGGTCATCATGTGCCCCGGTTTCGAGGAGATGGAGTTTACCGCCCCTGTGGACATTCTGCGCCGCTTGGGCATCCCCGTCACGACGGCGGGCCTGCAGAGCCGCAACGTGGAGGGCGCGCACGGCATCACCATGCGGGCCGACATGCTGCTGGTGGATGTGGATACCGCCTGCTTCAGCGGTGTGATTCTGCCCGGCGGTCCCGCCTCTTGGACCCTGCGGGACACCCCGGCTGTGCTGAAAATCGTGCGCGAGATGAACGCCGCAGGCAAGCCCGTAGCCGCCATCTGCGCCGCGCCTTTGGCCCTGGAGGCCGCCGGTGTGATCAAGGGGCGTCGCGTGACCTGCTACCCCTCCGTGCAGGCGGATTTGGCCTCCGCCACAGTGTGCCAAGAGCCCACCTGTACGGACGGCAACATCATCACCGGCAAGGGCCCCTGCGCCGCGGCTGAGTTCGGCTTTGCCTTGGGTTGCTACCTGGGAAAGACAGAAGAAGTGGCGCGCCTGCGCCGCGAGATGTGCCGGGACTGAACGCCCCCGCCGCCGTATCTTCCCCGCTGCGCTGCCATCGTGCCCGCAGCGGGTTTGCTTCACCCCTCCTGCACCAGGGCCTGCACGCAGATGGCCGACCAGGACTCCAAGCGCTCGCGCAGGGGGCCGTTCAGCTCCGCCGGGCTGCGGAAAGCTAATTGAGCCAAGGCCTTCTCGTTCGGTGCCACCTCCTCGCTGTCCAGCTCGAAGCGGTGCACAATCCCCAGGTGCACGGAGCCCACGCTGTTCGTGTCGTCGTTGATGACGGCGTACAGCCGCTGCTGCGCCGTGCCGGAGAAGGAGATCTCCTCCCGTATCTCACGCTCCACCCCGGCCAGATAGGTCTCCACGCTGTCCGCCAGACCATCCACCGGGTTGATGTGCCCGCCGATGCCCACGGACATCTTATCGTGCAGGCGTGTCTCATTGCCCTTGGCCGTGCGGGTGTAGGCCAGCACGCGCCCCGCATGGGTAAAGATAGCATAGGCAATCAGCTGCTTGAACTGTGGATTCTCCTCCGCCTGCGCGCGATCCATGTAGCGCGCCACCCCCGGACGCAGAAAGGCCGCGAGGTAATCCTGCGGGTTCATGCGCACCCCGTTGAAAGCTCCGACAGCCTCAAATGCCTCACGAGGCACCACCAGCACCTGTTCTCCATGGTAATCTACGGCCATGCGCCCAGTGTAGCGTACTCCCCGCCCGCGGTCAAGCCCTTTCCGCGCTGCCCCGGGGCAAATTGCAATCGGAGGCGTGAGGAGGTTTTTCTCAATCCGGAGCGCTGTGTCGCCCCCGGCGGAGGACAGCCTCCGTCAAATCTCGAGCGGGAGTGAGCTCCTTGAACTTTGCTACCAATGCATGGTCGCAACCAATCTTGAGATTCGGGCCCTTAGCCGTCATGTTCTCCGCGTGCCGTTCGGAGGCAAAGTCGGCTGAGTAGGTCCGGAACTCCCTGTGCTCGGAGTCGATGTGAGTGACCATGCCCCTCTTGATTTCACGGGAGCCGGTGCTGTGGGATACGTTGAGGCGGCGCGCTATTTCACGCATGGAAACTCTTTTTTTATACCGGGTCTCGATGAACCGACGTTCCGAGTCGGTGAGGTGCCGGAATGCCCGCCGCCGTCGCGGAGAGGCAGGCTTTTCTGTAGTGTTATTTGGCATTGAGGATGGGTTTGATTGAGGTGGTTACCGGGATATTACCGCATTTGGTTACAGAAAGCAATAATAACCTGTGCCTTGGGGGTGGGTGCTACAATGGGCGCGGGATGAGTGAAATAGCTGTCGAAGGCCTGGAGTATGTCAGTGCGCAACCTGCGTGGGTTGTGCCGAATCGCGTTGATCTTGAGGTTTTGGCAGCTATTGAAACGGCGTTGGGCGGGCGGAATAAGATTGCTTGGGTGATTGACCGGGCGATGCCGCCGAGCCGAGAGGTGGGCAGCTACCTGAGAGAGCGGGGGGCGATCGGTACGCATCTGCGGCAGAGGCCGGACTCCCGGCAGGAGAGCGCGGCCTACAGCATCCGCCTTCTGCTGGAGCAGGGGCGCCATGTGGTGCTGCTGCCCGGCAGAACAGCCCAAGCGGGGGGGGTGTTGACCGATATTCCCGCCGAGGTACTCAATTTCATGGATGAGATGGCCGTGAATGTCGTGCCGCTGTATGTCGGGATGTTCAATAACAGTATTGCAGGCGGTTGGACTGCCGAGGCCCCGCATGATATGGTGCGCCTGCGCTTCTGCCGCCCCCTGACCGCCGGGCCGCAGCTTGCCGAGCGTCTGCGCCGGGCTTGGATGGAGGCCGATGCGGACTATTTGTCAGCGCATCCTCTGATTGACCGCGCAGACCTGACCGAGCAGCTGGTGCGAGCCATCTGCCGCCGGCCGGAGGCCTGCATCATCGATGGCGTTGACGACAGCCGCATGCGCTATGACGAAGTGCTGCGCTTGGCCCTGACCCTGGCCGAGTACCTGCGTAAGTGTGTCAGCACTCGCCGCCTCGGCATCATTCTTCCCCCCGGTAAGCCTGCAACCATCGCCAACCTGGCCTGTCTGCTGGCCGGGATTTCACCTGTTAATATCAATTACCGCGCCGGGGCGGAGCAATTCCGCCGCACCTGTTCGGTGGCCCGTATCTCCCGCTTCCTGACGGAGCAGCGCTTCCCGAATATGCACCGGGATTTCCCTTGGCCGTACGGGCGTGATCTCCTGTTCGTGGATGAGATCCTGAACGCGCGCCGGTCCTCGCTCAGCCGTTTCCTGAGCAGCAGACGGGCCCTGAACCCGGAGCGTATCCTCAAATCCCTAGGCCACAAGACCCCCGGGGCGGACGACGAAGCCTTGCTCATGTTCACCGGTGGTGCTTTTGCGCCGCCGCTTGCCGTGCCGCACACACACCGCATGGTGCTGGCTGCGGCCATGCAGATGCACGCACGCTTGGGCCTGCCGGAGGGCGCGAGGGTGCTGGCCGGCCAGCCCCTGTACACCCCCGCGGGCCTGCATACCGGGCTGCTGCTGCCCTTGCTCTGCGGCTATGATATGGTCACCTACACCTCCTACACCATGTACGAGCGCCTCGGTGAGCTGGCTGCGGAATATCATACATCTCTCTCTCTGTCTCATCCCGGTTTTGCTCTCAACCTCATGAAGCAGAAGAACGGCACCGCCGGGGCCGGTATCTCGCGTTTCTTGGTGGAGGGCGAGACCCTGTCGCCGGACCTTCTGCGTCAGGCGGCGCAGAGCTACAAGACCATGCTGCTGCCCGCCTACAGCATGGCGGAGAGCACCTCACTCATCTCCTGCTGCATGCCCACGCCGCCTCCAGCCGAGGGGCAGGGGGTAACGCGCTGTGGCTGCCCGGGCAGTGCGGGGATGCTGCTGCCGGGGATGTCCGCGCGCATTACCGAGGACGCCGAGGGTACCAAGCCTACCCCCGCCGGGGCTCCGGGCCTGCTTCACCTGCGCGGGGCAAATATATGCCGGGGCTATTCGGGGCAGGCGCCGCGCACCGGTGCGTGGTTCTGCACCGATGATATCGCGCGTTTTGCGCCGGATGGCTCGCTGGTCATCCTGGGGCGCAAGTGCCGTTTCTCCCGCGTCAACGGTGAGCTTATCTCCCATGCCGATTTGGAGGATGCCTTGTACCGCATCTTTAACATTGACCGGATGGAGTCGCGCCGCAGCCTGGCCATTGTCGGGTTGGAGATGGGGGCGGACCGCCCGGACCTCATTTTCCTTATCTCGACCCTCCCCCAGCACAAGGTGATTACCCAGAACGAGATCATAGCCCTGCGTTATGCCCTGCGCAACGAGGGATTCAGCCTGAACTGGGTTCCGCATCGTATCCTCGGTGCTCGGTCGATCCCGACCCTGCAGGACGGCAGCTTGGATTACCTTACCTGCGTGCAAAATATCCGCGCGATTCAGGAGCAGAGCAACTGATTTATGGACGAGCCGTCTGCCATGACCACCGCTGCCACGCGTCGCAGTGCGGACTCCGCAGCAACGACGTCCGCGGCCTACGCGCTCCCGCCGGGGAGTATGTTGCATGGCTTCCGCCTGCGCCGTACCCTCGGCTCCGGCGGTTTCGGTATCACCTACCTGGCAGAGGACCCCATGCTGTGTCGCCCGGTAGTGATTAAGGAGAACTTCCCCGCCTCCGCCTGCCTCCGCCGGGCAGGCTCGCCGCTCGTGGCCCTTGTGGATGAGGGGCGCCGCGATTCCTTTGATTGGGCCCTGCGCAACTTCCTGCGCGAGGCTCGCCTCCTCGCATCGCTCGCTCACCCGGGTATAGCACGCGTTTTCTCGTATTTCAGTGCGAATAACACGGTTTATTACGTTACGGAGTACATCGACGGCCCCTCTGCAGCCCGCTTGGTGCAGGACTATGCCCACCACGGGCTCACCATTCCGCAGGAGGCTTTCTTCGCGCTCATGGTGCGCCTTCTCGATGCCTTGGATTATATCCATGATAAGCGGCTCCTGCACTGTGACATCAAGCCGGATAACATTCTCATCACCGAGGAGGGGCTTCCCGTGCTCATTGACTTCGGGGCTGCGCATGAGCAGGGTGTCCTCTCCGATGACGGCTACGTGGAGTCCCCCGGTTTCACCCCGCCGGAGCAGGTTTCTTCCGGCGGACGCCTCGGCCCGATGACTGACCTCTACGCCCTCGGTGCCAGTCTCTATTATCTGCTCACCCTCCAATGCCTCCCCTCCTCCCGCCAGCGTGAGCTCTACGACACCGTCGAGCCCCTGGAGGGTAATCCCCGCCTCCGCAGCCTCTACCACCCCCGCATCCTGGCTTCCATCGACCGCGCCATCTCCCCCGACCCCCGCGCCCGCTTCCAATCCGTCGGCGCCTGGATCGAAGCTCTGCGGATTTAGAGGAGGGAACGGATACTGTCCATCAGGGGGATAAAGTCCTCTTCAAACTGCTTATACGAACGCAGCTCCTGCATCTTTTTTCGGTTGTAATTGTTTTCTACCAGTTCGGAAAAACTCTTTCCCCTTGTGTGGCGGTGGGAGTCCGGCTTATACCCTAATTGATTGAACTCTTTTTTCAGGGCAGCAGGGGAAGCATCATTTCCCGAGCTCTTCTCCAGCGAAGCAGCGCTCCGCTTGCATTCCGGAGCCATGTGCAACAGCCAAGCCTCTGTCCTCGGCATCGGCACCATGGCACAGGACCTCGAGCCGGCACCGCCTCGGGATAGCCCCTTGTTGATGGCCTCGTAGACGCATTGCCACCGTTTATCGGGTGAACAGGGAGATGAGTGCGTGAAATCGACATCCGAATGGAAGATGCCGAAAGCGTCAGGCCCTGACAGATATGTGGTGGCAAACAGCGCCGCCTTCTCCGTCAATGGCGAGATGGAGCGAGGGGCATAGCTCATGCTCCTGCCGATACGCTCGGTAGCTTTCTCTCGTGTTCGCAGGTTAGTCATCTTCAATGGATGAACTACTCCCCCGGGTAACTCACTTCCCGTGTGTTCTTCGTAGAGCTTTCGCACGAGGACCGTCAGAGGCCCCTCATTGTTGCCGCCCTCCGAGCCGAAGTCTGCCGAGCCTTCTCCGCAAAGATTAAGGGATACCATAACCGTCGGGAATTATCGGGCTTCGCGCGAAACCTCCTCCAAATTACACCGTAGCATCACCTCACCCGGGTAATAGCTCTTGAGCATGTCGCGGGGTGTCGGTAGGTCGAAGAAGCGGACGCAGTCGCTGCTGCCCCTGTCGTTTTTAGTGACGAGGTACACACCCTGTCGCGCCTCGTCATCTGTCAGACAACTGAGTACGAGGGGCTGGTGTGTGGTAATGATGGTTTGGCATGGGGCCTCATCCCTCAGGTAGGCCACCAAACGCTCCAGCAACTCGGGGTTGATGCCATCCTCCGGCTCATCGATCAAGAGAGTCTTCCCCTCGCATTCCAGGGATTGGGCAGTGATGGCCAGCACGCGCAGCATGCCGTCGCAGATTTGTTTGGCATCCGAGCTCAATGAGCCCCCTTCGGCGAATTTCTCCTGCACGGAGAAGCGGAGGGCACCGCCGCGCATGGTTGAGACGGCGTACGACTCGTAGCCGGGGTAGAAACGGCGCATGATGTCCTCCAGGCGTTGGCGTTTTTCCGGCGAAATATGTTTCAAATAATGGGCGATCTGTTCACCTCCGCCGCCCACTCCCGTGCTGATGGCCCGGCGAATGCGACCGCGCATCAAATGCGGCGAGAGTAGCTCCAACGAATAGCAGGAGAATAGCGCCTGCTGTGCCGCTTGAATTGCCGGCAGTTTGAGGGCAGAAAGCACGGAGCCTTCATACACGAGGAGCTTGAGCATGTTGTCCGGCAGAAGGATACCCTTTCCCGTCAGTCGACCGTTCTTGACGCTGAGGCTCATTTCCGGGGAATGCCCGCGGAGCTCCTCCTCCGTGCAGCGGCGGCTCTGGGTGTTATATATACCCGACCAGTCAAATATATCCTCCGCCTGTCCCGCACTCATCTCAAATTCGATAACGGAACGACGCACCGTAATCCCGGGAAAACGCAGGGCGCAGGTCAAGTCCTTGTCAACCCACCCACGGCGGTCAAGCCATGCGCCGCAGCCGCCGTAGAGACCCAGCGAGGATACAAATGACAAGGCTTGCAGAAGCGTTGATTTGCCGCTTCCGTTCAAGCCGATAAGCACATTCAATCCCTTGCCGAATTGCAGCGGTGCAGATATGTCCAGCGACTTGAAGTTCTTTATTCTGAAACTGCGGATCATGTCCTTACTCCCTGCCGCAGTCTAGCATATCGGACGCGACATTTCAAGCATTATCCCGTTCCGCACCGCTGTAATCTGTCAGCATACATGTTTCCCCCTTGACTCCGAGGGCGGGCGGGGATAGAATATCGGCAACACCAACCCATTGAGCACCATGTTCTTCTATACTGTTCCGCAAAATCACTGCGTCATCATCATGCGCTTCGGGAAACCTGTTTCCGTCAAGGGAGCGGGGTGGCATATTCTGATACCGTTTTTGGACAAGCTGCACGATGTGCGGGAGTTCAACCACTGGACGGAGACCTACAAGGAAAATCCGCTGGGGATGGGTTGTTTCATCGAGCTCTCCGAGCAGGTGATGGACACACAGAAGCGCCCCTACATCACCAGGGATAACGTCAATGTGCAGGTCAACAGTATCATCCGCTGGCGTATTGTGGATGCCCGGAAGGCTGTGTTCGACGTGGACAAGCTGCATGAGTCCCTCCGGGAGTGCTCGCTCAACGAACTGCGGGCGCAGATCGGCACCATGACGCTGGACGAGTTATCCTCCAACCGCACGGAGCTGTCGCAGCGAGTGCAGAAGGCCGTGATGGCCACCGCCACGCGCTGGGGTGTTGTCATTGCCTCCGTGGAGATTCAGGACATCCACTGCGATGAATCCACCAAGCAGGCGATGTTGGCGCAGATGGCAGCGGAGCGCAGCAGCCGCGCCGCCGTGTTGGATGCCGAGGGCAAGAGCAAGGCCCTGCTGACGATGGCCAATGCGCAGCGCGAGGCCCTGCTCATCAGCGCGCAGGCCGAGAAGGAATATCTGGAGACCCTCACCGCGGTTGTGGGCGCGGAGGCCGCTGCCAAGATTCTGCTCAACCGCCAGATGCTGGACAGCTACGCAACCATTACGGCCAACCCTGCGGCCCAGGTTTACCTGCCGGCCGGCACTCCGGTGGTGGCCGCCGCTGCCCCCCACAAGCCATGAGCGCCCTCCCGGACTTTAGCGCTCTGCAAGCAGCCGCCCTGCCGGAGTGGTTGCTTGCGGTCTCGTTGGTTCTGATGCTGCTGGATCTCTTCATCGACACCTCGTTCTTAGCCTATATTTCGTTGGCGGTTTTCTCCCTGTGGGGCACGCAGACCCTGGCGGCACTTACGGGCATCGGGCTGCCGTGGACGGGGCTTGTGTTTCTGCTGCTCTACGCCCTCGGGGTTTGGCTGTATGTTTTCGAATGCCGCGTCATTGCCCGTTCATTCCTGCTGAAATACCTCACCCGCGGGGCACCGCCGGAGCTGAAAGAAGCCGCCATCGGGCGCACGGGTATCGTTCAACACGCGGGTAACTCGTTCGCCCTGTCGGTTGATGACGAATTGTTCCCCATCGATCCTGCCTGCACCGCCGACCTGCGGGAGGGGGAAGCCGCTACGATTACGGCTTGGAACGGGGGATTGGTCCGAGTACGCCGTTCCTGAAAAAGACGGCTTGACACACCGCTGCCGGCAGCGTATACTTACAACGTGATGAAGAAACTGACGCTCGTACTCGCCCTTCTGTCGGCTGCGTGCACTTGCCCCCCGAATTTTCGGGAGGTGACTAAGCCCGCCGTACGGACGGCGGAAGATGTCGCCGACATCAGCAACTGTCAAATGATGCACTACGGAACCACCCTGCTGGCGGAAGCCCGCAGCGCGGCGGTGGTGCAGGCCCTGTTACAGCGCGGGGCGCGACCGGAGGGCAACATCATTCGCAACGGCGTGGTAGAGGCCGGCAGTGCCCTGGCGGAGAACCCCCGTGCGGATCTGGTGCCGCTTCTGGTACAGGGTGGGGCCAACCCCGACACACATGCTACGCGCTCGGGGCATTCGCCGCTGTGTCAGGCCCTTCGCAACGGTGACATCGCGCGGGTGCAGGCCTTGTTGGATGCCGGAGCCTCGGCGGATACCGCCGGAGATTCTTCGTTGATGGCCGCCATGGAGGCACCTGCGGGCAGTCAGGTTGAGCTCGTCAGCCTGTTGCTGAACCGTGGGGCCAACATCTACACGCCGAACGACGAGGGAAAGCTGCCCATCCACGTGGCCACGCCTTCCGTACTGCCTCTTCTGTTGCAGGCGGGGGCTGATGTCAATGCCCGGGACAGGTTGGGGCGCACGCCGCTTTTTTATGCCCGCAGCCCCGAGCATGCGCAACAGCTCTTGCAGGCGGGCGCGGATATCAATGCGCGCGATGATCGGGGGGACACCGCCTTCGATGTGTCCGACCAAGCCTCGGTAAAGTCCTATCTGCTGATGTCCGGCTGCCGCAGCGGGCGCCGCTTGTAATGATGTGCCGCCATGAATAAGCGCCTTTTGCCTCTTTTTCTCTTGCTGCTGCCGGCCTGCACGCCGGAGCGGACCGTCTATGATGCCGGGGGAAATGCCGTGAGCAATGTCCTGCACGGGCCGCGGCAGATGAGCCTGGAGGATCGTTTCACCCGCAATTACGACGCAACGGTCCGGACGCGCAAAAACGCGGACGGCGTGCCCGTCTCCACTTCCTCCAAGGTCAGCAGTTTCCAGCGCTATTTTGACAAAGCAGCCGATCGGGAGACGGCGGGCCAGTTCAGCAAGCGTTTCGAGGGGAGCCGCAGCTTTGCCACGGGCCGCTACGGTGAGGCCTCCAAGAGTTTCGGCTCGGATAAGCGTTACGCTACCTCAACCAACGGAGCTTTTTCCACCGATATGCGCCCGGACTTTATGAACCGGTCGCGCGGTATTGCGCATAACGATTATCGGGACAGCGATCGCCGCTGGGCGGGGGAGGGGGTGGCGGCATCCGGTACGGATTCCCGCTACCCCACGCGGGAGAGTCAATACGGCACGGTGAACGAGAGCGGCTACATCAGCAGCAGAAACGACCGCTTCAAGCAGCCCCGTATTGTCAGCAGTCGCGAATATCTCGACACGGATCACATGAATATGCGCTCCGTCCTGAGGCATGATAACGGCCAAACACCCCGCGAGCAGGCAGAGGAACCCGCGCCTGTGCCGTCCACGGCGCCGCCGCAGAATTAAGCTAACTCAGGTTTACAGCAGCCTGATGCTGTTCGAGAAGACGAAGGTCACGCCTCGGAAGGGATGGGGCTCGCCGTTTTTGTACCAGATTCCGGTGGCTGTGCCGGAGGTGGCGGCGTCAAAGGTCAAGTCAAATTGCAGCACGTGTTCGCCGTCCTGTACGCGCACCGTCCCGGTGTCCCGCCCTGTTTTTCTGTAACTGAGGTCCACGGGCGTATACTTGCCCCCTCCGTGGTAGCGGCCTGTGTGTGCTTTGTTAAAGCTGTAGAGCTCCCAGCTGACGTTGCAGGGGTGTTTCAGGCAGCGGTAGTAGGAGAAACCACAGGCACTCTGCACCAGTAGCACCCCGGGGGCTTCCTCCGGAGCCAAGTCACCGACGGCTTGCTGCTGCACACTGCTGCATGATGCAGCGGCGAGCGCCGCAAGAGGCGCGACACACCAACGAAGAGTCATTTCCATGGGCTTGCAACGGTCCCGCCGATGCCCCCGCCGCATATGGGCCGGGGGCATCGGGGAGCATGGGGTATCAGCCCTTCATGCCGGTGATGTTCCCCTCGGCATCCACGCGAATCGCGCAGGCGGAGGGAACCTTCGGCAGGGCAGGCATGCGGAGGATGTCCCCCGTGAGGGCCACCAGGAAGCCGGCTCCGTTCGCGATCTCGAAGTCGCGCACCGTAATCTTGAAGCCCTTGGGACGCCCCACCAACTTATCGTTGTCGGAGAGGGAATTCTGCGTCTTGGCCATGCAGATTGGCAGGGCCGTCAGTCCGTTGTTCTCCATCAGGGCCAGTTTCTTGCGGGCCGCGGGGGTCACCACGATGTCATCCGCACCGTAAATCTGCTGCGCGATGGTGCGCATGCGCTCCTCCACGGGGATGTCCAGCTCGTACAGGCACTTGAAGGGCGGCACGGGGGCCTCCATGGACTTCACAACGGTCTCGGCCAGCTCGCGGGCACCCTCACCGCCGCGCCCGAAGACGTTGGCCACGGCGCAGTTCACGCCGTTCGCCGCGCACACGGCCTTCACCGCCTCAATTTCCTCCGGCGTGTCGAGGGCCTCAAACAGGTTGATGGTCACCGTGATGGGGCGGTTGTAACGCTTGGCCGAGGCGATGTGGGCCTCCAGGTTGGCGAGCCCGCGCTTCACGGCCTCGGTGTTGGGCGGGTCCAGCTCCTTCTTGTCCACGCCGCCGTGCATCTTGAGGGCGCGGATGGTGGCCACGATCACGATGGCATCCGGGGCCAAGCCGGCTTGGCGGCACTTGATGTCCAGGAACTTCTCGGCACCCAAGTCGAAGGCGAAGCCTGCCTCCGTGACCGTGTAGTCGCTGTAGGCCAGGGCCATCTTGGTGGCGATAACGGAGTTACAACCGTGCGCGATGTTCGCGAAGGGGCCGCCGTGCACGAAGGCCGGCACCCCCTCCAAGCTCTGCACCAAGTTGGGCATGATGGCATCGCGCAGAATGGCCAGCAGAGCATCCGTCACACCCAGCTCGCGGGCGTACACGGCTTCGTTGTCAGCGGTAAAGCCGATGACGATGTTGTTGATGCGTCGGCGCAGGTCCTCCACGTCCTCGGCCAAGCAGAAGCAGGCCATAATCTCGGAGGCGGGGGTGATGTTGAAGCCCTCCTCGCGGGGCACGCCCTGCTTGTTCAGGCCCACGATGATGTTGCGCAGGGAGCGGTCGTTCATGTCCATCACGCGCTTCCAGGTCACCTTGTTCTGGTCCAGGCGCGTGGTGCGGAAGTGCAGGGCGTTGTCAATGACGGCGGAGAGCAGGTTGTTAGCCGCCGTGATGGCCGGGAAATCGCCGTTGAAGCACAGATTGATCACCTCACCGGGGGTGATGCTGGAGGCGCCGCCGCCCGTCGCGCCGCCCTTGCGCCCGAACACCGGGCCCATGGAGGGCTCGCGCAGGGCCAGTGCGGACTTCTTGCCGATGGCCTGCAGACCCTGTGCCAGGCCGATGGATACCGTTGTCTTGCCCTCGCCCGCCGGGGTCGGGGTCAGTGCGCTCACCAGAATCAGTTTGCCGCGTTTGCTGCTGGCAGCAGCCGCCTGCAGGCGTACTTTCGCGCGGTCCACACCGTACGGTACCAGATACTTCTCATCCATCCCCAAGCGGGATGCCATTTTGCTTATAAAGGTCTCGCCCATGCCGAAAAGTCTACCACACGCCACCCCGAGGGTAAAGCCTAATATGCGCCCCCGTCGATATTTCTCCGGGCGGGATTTTGTCTTGACCGGCGGGCGGCTGTCGCGTAGAATGGGTGCATGTCAAAGAAGAGCTCCACAGCCGTCGATCCTCTGTTCGGTAAGGATAAAAAATTCCGTCGTCGCGTCGAAGGCCGCTTCCGGGCGCTCCTGGGCGCGCTCTCCGGGGCGAAGTTTCGTGCGAAGGTGACGGAACTGTGTGCTCGCTGTAACATGGAGTTGCCCTACGAGGAGGCCGTCCGCATGTTTAAGATGATGATTGTGCAGCGCGTCTACGACTACGATGTTGACACGGTCGTGTCGGAGGTGGCGGACAGGAGGAGCCTGCTGTACTTTGTTGGGATTATCGACCTCGCCACCCTGCCGACGGCGGAGGCGCTTCGTGGTTTCCGCATGCGACTCGGGGGTGACGGTGTCAATGAGTTTTACGACTTTTTCGAGGCGTTGATGCAGGAGCGAAGGCTGCTCTACAAGGCCCTCTTCATAATCTGCTGATGCCCCTTTGCCGCAGGGCACACTTTAGGCTTGCGCCGGCAGCCGCGCCGCGTTACAATCGGGGCAGACAAGGAGAGAGTATGACCAATAGCACCGAACCCATTGCCGATGATGAGCCGGTGGCAGAGTTCGCCACCATCGAATCCGTTTTTGTGCGTAAGCGTAATTGCCTGCTGTTGCGCGGGGATTTCTCGCCGGTATTTGTGGACTACTACCTGCACCTGATGCAGCATGCCCTCCGGCCGGCAGAGGAGGAGGCCGCTATCCTCAAGCAGATGCTTGCTTTCTTCACCCTTCACCTCGTTTCCCGTCCGTGGAAGGAGCACCACGCCTGGACCCTCAACCTGCGCGAGCCCCTGAAGGCGGGCTTCTTCGTCTGCGGTTCCTCGCTGACGGAGGAGGTCGTGGGTCGTTCCTTTACCGAGGGGCTCAAGCTCCCGCAGCAGAATACCCTCTACGCGCAGAACTTGGTGGAGGGACGCGACCCGCAGACCTCCGTCATTACCCTTTCCGGTACCTCCCCGGCCTCATGGATCGAGCAGTACTATGCCCAAAGCGAGCAGCGCAGTGCCCGTGCTTTCGCCCTTGCCGGCGATTCCTTTGCCCTCCTCACCGCAGAGCCGGGTGCAGATGAAGCCTGGCTCGCCTCCCTCACGGCGGAGGAGGTCGCAGCCCTCGCGGAGCACGAGGAAACCAAGCAACTGGAAACACGCCGCTTCCGCTTCCACTGCGGTTGCTCTGTTGACCGCCTACTCCCCACCATCCGCTCGCTGCGCAGCAACTTCGAGGACCTACTCGCCGAGCAAGGCTATATCCTCGCCAACTGCCCCCGCTGCGGCGCCGCCTTCCGCATTACACCGGACATGCTGGACGCCGAGAAGCCGAGCAAATAACCCCGGCGGGGCGCGGGACCTTTCAATTCCCCAGCATGTCTTTCAGTTTTTCCATGAGGTCGATGCCCATGCCGAGTTTGACGGTGAGGTAGATGACGCAGAGCATGAAGACCGTGGAGATGAGGTTGCGCAGGAAGCGCTGAAGGCGCCAAAAGAGGGCGAGGCCGGCAAGGATACCGCCCCAGGGGGTGGCGGAGCTCCAGGAGCCGTCCCACAGGTTTTGCCAGAGACTCGGTGCGTTTTGGGCGGCTTGGGCCGCGATGTCTGCTAATCCCAACATGCGGGAGGCACCATAGCACAGCTCGGCGTTTTTTTCAAGTGCGGATTACGGGCTTTTTTTACGGAAAGGGTGTAGAAAAAAGCAGGGGATTGCGTTCTTATGGGTGAGGGCGGGCCACGGTCGGCCTCCTTCGTCAGAAAAACAATTCCACCTTTCATTTCAATATGAATAAGACAATCATCATGACCCTGGCTGCCGCGCTGATGCTGCCGGCAATGGCCAACGAGGAGCAGACCCCGGCCCCCTGCGGGACCTCTGCCTGTGAGCAGCAACAACCCAGCCGCCCCGGTCCCCGTTTCTCCCCAGAGCAGCGCAAGGCTTTCATCGAGAAGTTTGACGCCGACAAGGACGGCAAGCTCTCCGAGGAGGAGCGCAAGGCTGCGCACGAGGCGATGAAGAAGGCGCACGGTCAGCGCGGTGAGCGTGGCGACAAGGGCCCCCGCGGGCCGCGTCCGGAGGGTGCCGAGGGTCGTCCGGAGGGTCGCCCCGGTAATGCTGAGGGCCGTCCCGGTCCCCGTTTCTCCCCGGAGCAGCGCAAGGCTTTCATCGAGAAGTTCGACACCGACAAGGACGGTCAGCTCTCTGAGGAGGAGCGCAAGGCTGCGCACGAGGCGGTGAAGAAGGCGCACGGTCAGCGCGGCGATCGTGGCCCCCGCGCCGGCAAGCATGGCCGCCCCGGTGCCCCGGAGGGTGCCCCCGCTCCGGAAGAGGCTCCCGCCCCTGCGCCCGAGGCCGCTCCGGCCCCTGCAGATTCTGTTGCTGAGTGAGTTGTGCTTTACGCACGAAATTGAAGACGCCGGGAGGCAGGGGGATTCCCCTGCCTCCCGAAACGTGTATGCAGCCGCAGCGGGGTTATTCCGCTAACTGACGCTCTGCCTGCCTTGCGGGGTGTATGCCGTTCTGGAAGCGCTCGAACACGCCGCGCGGGTCATCCGGGGTCTCCTTGAGGGCGGCATAGATGCGCTCGCGCATGTCCAGTGCCGCCTGCAGGGCTGCCTCCTCGCTGCCGTATTGGCGATCCGAGAAATACTTGGTGAACTGGTTCCACCTGCGGCAGATGCTGAGCCTCCAGCCCTGGAACGAGGTGGTTTCGTAGGTATAGCGGGTGATATTACGCTGGGTCATGATATGTGTGATGTTATGGTTTTGTATAGACTTATATGGTCTATGGTGTTTAGACTGTTCAAGCTGCGGAATCATTCAAAATTTTCTCTAAAAAAATTGCAAGGGGCCGAATAGGCTGAAACCGCAAGAAAAAAGCCCCCTGCGGTATAAAGGGCTTGACAGTGGGCATATTTGTGGCATAAATAAGGCATGCGAATTGTCATGATGGCCACGGGGGATATAGCTCTTCCCGCGTTCACAGCCCTGGCGGAAACCGGTCAGGTGGTTGCGCTGGTGACCCAACCGGATCGCCCCGTCGGTCGGCATTACGAAACCAAGCCGCCGAGAATCAAAGTGTGTGCCGCGGAGCGAGGAATCCCCGTTTTTCAGCCGGAAAAGGTCAGTACGGCCGAGTCTGTGGCGCAGCTGCGCGCACTGGAGCCGGACTTGTTCGTGGTGATGGCCTATGGGCAGTTGCTCTCGCAGGAGGTGATCGACATCCCCAAGCTGGCCTGTATCAATGCGCATGCTTCACTGCTGCCCCGCCACCGGGGTGCGGCATGTATACAAGCTGCTATCGAAGCCGGTGACGGCGAGACCGGAATCACCATCATGCACATTGTTAAAAAGATGGATGCAGGCGACATCATCTGCACGCGCAGAATACCCCTTCTGGGGCGCGAAACGGCCGAGACTCTGCACGACGATCTGGCTCGCTTGGCCCCGGAGGCCTTGCTGGAGGCCATCGCCGCCCTGGCAGCCGGCACGGCAACGCGTCGGCCGCAGGAGGACAGCCTGGCTACCTACTGCAAAAAACTAGTGCGGGCGGACGGGCGCATCGACTGGACCCTGCCGGCCTTTCAGGTAGCGCGCAAGATCCGCGCCTACCACTCCTGGCCGGGGACGGTGACAAGCTACGTCTCCGTGCGCACGGGGCAGAGCAGGGAGCTGAAGATTTTCCCCCCCGTGGATGTTTTTGCGGGAACGGACCCGACGGCAGAGCCGGGGACGGTGCTGGAAGCCGGTGCCGACGGACTCCTGATTGCCTGCGGCGGCCCCAGAGGCGGCGCGGTGCGCATTACCTCCCTTCAAATACCGGGGCGGCGCAAGATGAATGCGGAGAGTTTCTTCGCCGGCCACAGAATACGCCCCGGCATGGTGCTGGGGCGCTGAGAAGACGAGCCACTAGGGCGCCTTGGGGGCCTCCTGCGGCTTTTCTTCCGGGGCGGGGGTCGGCTGCTCGGCGGGGGCCGTCTCGGTTCCCTCTTGCTGTTGCGGAATCCACTTGCGCAGCGTATCCGCCATGGCAGGGTTCTCCCGCTGCATCTGCGCCATCATGGCGGGTATCCACGGCTGCACGGCCAGCCCGATCAGGAAGGACGAGGTAAAGCACAGCCCGACCGCCAGCAAACAGCGATCGAAGGGGGCCTTCTGCTCCTCCACCGGGAGGGTGTTGCTGCGTGCATCCCACAGCGTGATGCCGCGGGCCCGCACCGAAAACAAGGCCACCAGCGGCATGATGAGCGACAGGGGCGGCATGCACAGACCCATGCCGAACAGGAATACCAGAAGGCTGCGGAGGAAAGCCCGCCGGAAGTTCGGGCATGCGCCGTTACCCAGGCAGAGCACACGGATTCCCATCAGCGTTTTGCCCGGGGTACTTCCGCCCTGCGAAATCAGATAGGACTCGATGAAGACGAAGGGGAGCCAGAAGAACGGGTGCCCGGGGGTGAGTACCGCATCGTAGGGGACGCGGAACAGGCGCAGAACACCTAGCAGTACGACCGCATACAGGGACATATCCACCAGACGGGCCAGCAGGCGGCGCCAGGGGCGCGGAAGATACACACGCCGCGCGTCCTTCGGCAGCTCGGGCTCGCCCTCCTGACCGGGCGCCTCCGCCGCATTCTCCGCTCGGGGGATGGGGGGCAGGCCGTCCTCCGCAGTCCCGAGGCCGTCCTGCGTCTCCTCGGGTTCCTTGTTATCCTCCGGGGTATTGAGAAAATCCTGCAAGGCCGGTAGGGTGCGCAGCGGGGCCCACCCCTGGCAGCCGCGGTGCCAGCCGGGGGTATCAGGGGTCAGGTCGCCCATCTGCACCAGGGCAATGACATCGGGGACAGTGGCGGGGCCGCAGCGGCGGTCGTCTTTAATCCAATAAATATCCATATCTCAAGAACGGAGAGCTTTAGCCGGATCGCGGCGGGAGATGATGAAGGCAGGGATGATAGCCGCAATCGTGACCATGATGAAGGCGCGCAGGGCTTGGTTGGTAAACATAACCGGGTCATAGACTGCCGGCAGCTTGGTGCCGTGCGCCTCGATGGGGAAGGGGTCCATGCCGATACCGGCCAGGGCGGACTGTATCTCCAAGCGGTAATGGAGTACCAACAGCGCCAGCAAAACACCCAGCACTGCTCCGAGGATGCCGATAATCACCCCCTGCCAGGCAAAGATGCCCATAATCTTGCGCGGGGTGGCCCCCAGGGCCTGCAGCACGGCAATCTCCCGCCGGCGCTGCACCGAGACGGCAAACATCACCGCCATGATGCAGAAGCTGGCGATCAGGGAAATGATGGAGAGCACGAAGTTCATCATGATGCGCTCGTTGGCAATGAGCTTGTACCAGCTCTCGAAACTCTTGGTCCAGGGCGTGACCAACCAGTCGCACAGCGGCCCCGTGGAGGAGCTGTGGAGCTTGGGCAGGGCGGCGGCCATGCGTTGCTCGATGTCGCCGGGGTTGTTGGCATCCCGCACGCGGACACACAGTTGCTGAATCTCGCCGTTGGTCAGCCCCATGGCCTGCTGGGCAAGCTCCATGGGCAGGTATACCCCCGGGCCGGGCATGTTCTCCGGCGGCTGGTAAACGGCCACGACACGCAGGTCTGTGGGCATGACCATTTCGTTAATGCCGCGCAGGGCTTTGCCGTCCTCGCGTTCGCGGTCCAGGGCAGCCAGTTCCTTGGCTGTCTGCTCCCAAAGGGTGCTCTGCTCGCGGGTCAGGAGGGGGCGCTGCAACAGGCGATCGGCGAAGGCCAAGCCCTCCTGCACCGTTCTTTGATCCGCCGGGTCGGTGGTGCTGCCCAAGGTGCCCAGCTCTTGTTGCAGCACGCGCAGGGCCCCGGTGGGCAGGAAGAGGCAGCCCTCTGCCGAGGGCTCCGCGCCGTCCGTTAGGTGCGGCAGCTCAGTTGCTAGGGCGCGTGTCTGAGGGGTTTGCCGGGGCAACGGTAGTTTGGCAAAGACATCGGCCAAGCGCGGGGCCAGTTCCTTCCATTGCTCCTGTGCCTTCGGGGTAAGGGGGCGTGCGTGCAGGGCCGTGGACACCACCGTGCTCAGGTTGTCGATGATTTCTTCCTCGCTCTGTCGCAGGTTCTTGGAGGCCTCCGGAGTCATGAAGGTATCCAGCAACTCGGCCAGTCGCTCCAGTTTCTCTGCCGCCGGAGCCGTGCAGCCTTCTTCGTCCTCCTGCAGGCCGTCCCTAAGATGGGCGACGGCCTCCGTGAATTCCTTGTTTTCGTGCGTTTGCAGGGGTTTCTGGGTCTTGGCGTAGATGTCGGCGATTTGTCGCACATTGCCCAGCGGGGTGATGGTCAGGTCATCCCCCACGCGCAGGCCCAACTGGCGCGCCACGTTGGTGGAGACCACGCATTCGGCATTCGCGCCGTCCCCGAAGAAGGCGTCTACGGCGCTGACCTTGCCTTCCTCCACCTGCTGCTTCAGCTTGGGGTCCGCATCCAGAATGCTCGCGCGCACCATCGGGTAGAGGCAAGAGAATTGGGCGTTATTGTGCGGCTGCACGGCGATGAACTGCACGGGGGCATTCCGCCCGCCGAATTGGGCAAAGGCATCGCCGGATAAATCGGGGTACACGGCCGTTACGCCGTCCACCTTGCGCAGGGCGGCCATGACTTCGTCCGGGTTCAGCCACTCCTTTTCATCGGTAGCCTCGGTGGCGAGCGGCTCCTCGCTGTCGGTGGCGGTCTCGGTCTCTTCCGTGATCTGTACCTCCTGCACGGGTGGGGCCTCGCTGCTCTCGTCCTCCTCGGCCTGCTCCGTCAGCGGAATGCGGGTGATGTAATCGGCGGACATGCTCCCATCCGGTGCCACGTAGACGGATTGTATTCTGTAATGCGGCTCGAAGGCCAGTACGCGGCTCTCGATCTCGCTCTGCAAGCCCTGCATGACCGACATGACTACGATGAGTACCGCTACACCCAGCGCCACCCCTGCCAGACAAATGAGGGTGATGATGGAAAACATCGTGCGCAGGGGGTTCAGGTAGCGCAGGGCCAGCATCAGGCTGAGGTTGCGTCGCAGTATCTTCATGGCTTTTCCCCCAGTATCTCCCATATCGCCCCGTCTGGCAAGCCTAAAGACCGGCAGCAGCCCCGTTTGCCGGCATATGACAGGAAAAACACCCCGCTCTGCCCACGATTCTTCATTTTAGGCTTGACCCCTCCGCCGCTCTGTGGCATAGTCTCTCTGCCGTCGGGACTCCCCGGAGGCAAGGCCGGAAAACCCCGCCAGGACCGAGAGGTAGCAACGGTATTCGGACCTTGTTTGTCGGGAGTAGTTCCGGCGGTTTCTTTGTCGTGCGAAGTCAGCCTGCAGAGGCAGCCTTACTCGGTCGGGGGGACAAACTCGCAGCGGAATGTCTCGACGCCCTCTGTGTAGAGGGAAATGGAGATGCGGGATGAGAAATGGCGAACCAGGTACGCATCATGATTGGCAGGGGGACGGGGTGAGAAGCGCGCGGCGCGATCCGGGGCCAGTACCGCCTGCCGCAGCACGGAAATCAGGCGGCGGCTGTTCATGTGCATCATCTCGGCAAAATCCTCGGTCGGCAATGTCAACAATGGTATGCGCTTCTTCACGAGGGATATGATACGCCCGGCAGCCGTTTTGTCAAGCCTCCTGCGTGGCATTTTCTGCACTGCAGGGGGAATGGAAAACCGTCCGTACCCGCTGGGGGCACGGACGGCCGGATGAGATGAGCGGGCAGGCTCAGGCCTGAGCGTCCTGCTGTACCAGAACGAGGCGCAGCGGCGTGCGGGCAACGAGCTCGCCGTCGAAGGTTACGTCCACGCTGTAGTTGCCGGACTTCTCGAAGCGGAGGCCCTGGAAGTTCATGATCAGGTTGCGGGTAAGGAAGGAAGCGCCCTCGGGCAGACCCACCTTCAGATCACCCACGATGGGCATGCGCTCCTTGTCCAGAGCCACACCGTCCTCGTCCACGATGGAGATGCCGAGCTTGTGGTCACCGGCATCCTCGGGGGTGAGGCAGAGGCGCAGCGCAAGTGCGCAGGCGGGGTGAGCCACCGGGAACTGGCGGGCAAACAACGTATCAAAGGCACCCTGCACGCAGAGCTTGCCCTGATAATCGGCGGCGTAGTCGCAGAGGACTGCTACTTGAATATCCATGGTTACAATCGGTAAGAATTGAGTTGATTTCCCGCAACGCGCGGGGTGATATGTCTTGTTTTACCACATGTGCGGGCGGATGCAAGCGTAAAATGCGTCTTTCGGGCGTTATGACAGACGGAAGGCGGCCTACTCACCCGCCGCAGAGACCAGCCTCGTGTCGGGGCCGGTGTGTTCCAGCACCAGCCAAAGCGTCTCCGGGGGCATCAGAACCCCGTCGAAGCGGTCTGCCCACTCCACCAGCAGCACGGCACCCCCTGCCAAGTACTCTTCCCAGCCCAGGCCCGTCGCTTCCTGCGGGTCGCGCATGCGGTAGAAGTCGAAGTGCGCCACCGGCAGCCTGCCGTCGTTGTGCTCATGCACCAGGGAGAAGGTGGGGCTCGCGCCGGCTTGCCCGGCTCCCAGGCCGCGCAGAATGCCCTGCACTAGGTGCGTCTTGCCTGCTCCCAGTTCCCCCACCAGGCCGATGACTTCTCCCCCGCTCAGCGCTCCGGCCAAGCGCTCGCCCAGAGTTACCATTTCTCCCTCCCCATGGACCGAAATGGGGCCGTTTTGAAAAATTTTTTCGATTTTTGTCATGATTTTGCAAAATTTTACTTGCCAAAAGACTCGGCATGACTATAATGTGCCAGCCCGCACGTGCGGGTGCAACACAAAAAATCAAAAAATCATGGCATACGCAGTAATTACAACGGGCAGCAAGCAATACCGCGTGACGGTGGGGGACGTCCTCACCGTGGATCGCATCAGCGGGCTGGAGAATGACGGCGAGGCCACCTTCGATCAGGTGCTCTTGGTTGAGGACGGCGACACGGTCAAGGTGGGTACCCCGACGGTAGCCGGTGCTACGGTGACGGCCAAGGTGCTGGATGCAGAGGCTCGCGGCCCCAAGGGCGTAGCCTTCAAGTTCAAGCGCCGCAAGGGTTTCCACAAGAAGATCGGCTTCCGCGCCGCTCTTACCAAGGTGGAGGTAACCGCTATCAACGCCTGATTCTTCATCATCATCACCATTAAACCGCTTTTATCTCGCTATGGCACATAAAAAAGGTCAAGGTTCCGTCCGTAACGGGCGCGATTCCCGCAGCAAGCGTCTCGGCGTTAAGAAGTTCGGCGGCCAGTCCGTCATCGCCGGTAACATCATCGTCCGCCAGCGCGGCACCAAGTTCCACCCCGGTAAGGGTGTCGGTATGGGCCGTGACTACACGATTTTCTCCCTCGTCGACGGCCGCGTGTTCTTCGACCGCGAAGGCCGCCGCGTCAATGTTGCTCCGGAGGAGGCTTAAGCCTTCCCGAACAGTCTGTGACAAATCAAAGAGCCCTCTCCCTCGCGGGAGGGTTCTTTTGTGTCTCCTGCCTCCTACCGCAGCGTGCGGGGGTCAGCGCCGCCTGCGGCGGAGGGCCGGCAGTGCCAGCGCCAGGAGGGTCAGCAGGCTTGTCGCGGGCTCCGGAATATAATAGACGGAGGTGCTGCCGCTTCCGCTGACAATCTTGAGGTTGTTCACCGATACAGAGCCCAGCGAGCTGACGTCGGCTGCTCCGAAGTTGATGTTGATGTAGCGGTAGCCTGCGTTGAACAGGTCGTCCGTATTCGCCCCCGGCAGAGTGATGGATAAATCACCCACTACGGTGCAGTGGAAAAGGGTGGACAGATCCAGGGTGTAGGTCAGCCCGGTGGTGTATCCCTCCGGAATCGTCCAGAGAACCTCAACATTATTGAGCGTGATCGTGCCGCTGCCGACGCTGAAGGAGCAGCCTGAATCCACCTGTGTGTCCGTGAGCGCCAAGTCGGCGCCGCCCTCGGCCACATAGGCGAAATCCTGCAATGCCATGCCCTTGATGGAGTAGGCATCCGTGCCGGAATAGGTGACGGTCATTCCCTGCGCGGTGGGGGCGAGGGCATCCTCTGCATCGGCTAGAGCTGTGATGGAGTTATAGGAGACAGAGCAGTAAACGAGTTTGCTGCTGCCCGCAACCTGCGCCGGGGTGAAGACGGATGTGACAGTATCCGACTTCTGAACGACCAGCGTGCCGGCGCCGGTCTTGCCCTCGGTATCACAGCCCAGGTAGGTGGTGCCGGCGCTGTACAGCCCCGAAGAACCGAGGGTGATGTTCTTGCCCTCATCGGCGGCCAGGTACAGATTGCCGCTGTTCACAATGTCGAAGTCCGAACCGGAGATGGTTGCTCCTTCTGAAAACGACACCTTAAAAGTATTTTCGGAAAAAGTAACGCTGTCGTTCCATGCAATCTCCATGGTGGAGTCCTTGCCGTTGTAAACTGCGCCGTTGCCTCCTGATTGATTACCGGAAACCTTGACTTCACCATTGCCGGAGAGACTGAAATCTCCTGCATTGTACACGGCACTGCCGCCGTTTGCCCGGTTGCCGGTGATGGACACGGAGGTGTTTCCGGAGATATCCACCTTGCCCTTTGAGTAGATGGCCCCGCCGCCGGAGTAGGTGGCAGAGGCGGTGTTGTTCGCTATCTCAACACTCTGCGGATGTTCCTCGCTGCCCTGAATGATGAGCGAGGAATTGCTGCCGACAAAGGCACCGCCGCCGAAGGCAAGGGCATCGCCCTGCTCAGCCGTGGCGGTTACGGTGTTGTTATTGATCTTCACGCTCGTATTGCCGATGATAGAAACGACGGACGGATGATTCTTCGAGGACAGCACGGCCAAGCCGCCGCCCAGCGCATCAATCTCGGAGGCCTTCGATCCGCCGGTTCCGGTGGCTGTGGCGGTGTTGTTGCTGATAGTCAGTGTGCCGTTTTCTTCGAGGACGGTTTGGGGGTCATCCGTGCTGTACGCTCCCTGAACCAGGCCTCCACCGATGGCTTGCAGAATCAAATCCTCATTCTCGGCAGCCGACTCTTGAACGGAAACCGCGTTTTTCGTAATCGTCACGCTCTCGTTATTCGAAATCGAGTTGATGTAAAAGTGGTACAAACCACCGCCCAGGGCAAGCTCAGTGCCGTTGACTGTGTTCTTTGTTACGATGACCTCCTCGTTCTTCTCGACAACAGCCGCGAGCGAAAGCATACCGCCGCCTGCCGAAATTGCTCCCGTGGCGGTGTTGTCGGACAGGGTGACGGTGCCACAGTCTATCATGCTGAGGGTGCGGTGGTTGGCAATACCGCCGCCCAGAACCTCGTTGTCGGGGTTATCGTCCGTTTGGATATTACCCGTAACGCTGACAGCGGTGCAGTTCAGAAGCTCCAGATAGGCCGTGTTAAAGATGCCGCAGTCCTCATTGTCCTCAGCCTTAACGTCTGTTGCGCCGGTGACATAGGTATATCCCTTCAGCTCCATTCCCGCGCCGGCAAAACCGATCGCCGACAGGGTGGTAAGGTCGTTCAGCGAGGCCATACCTCCCGCCTCTACGATGAACCCCGCCCCTGTGTTGCCCTCCGCCGGGGCCGTGAGGGTGATGCTGACCTCAGTGCTGCCGTCCGTCGTGCTGCTGCCCACCGTGCTGCTGAAGATCACCTCCTTGGCCACACTCAAGCCGGTGCCGGAATAAGCCTCCGTCAGACGAGTATTGCTGCTCACTACACCGTTCGTAATGGAGGACGGCAAGTCGGCTGATTGTTGAGCAATGCTTTCCGGAGTATCGATGTACTCCATCAGCCCGATGAAGTACCCGGCATCTCGATTGAAATTATAGGAGGCCAAATCATAACTGTTCAGCATGAGGAAGCCATCCGCGTCAACTTCTACCTGTACCTTAGTAGCACCGTAGTAGCGATCATCGGAATCTGTAACGTAGATAGCAGACAGTTTTCCGTCAGCATCCGTCTCATATCCCCAACAGGTGATGGCATGGCCCGAACTGATTTTCCCCTTCTCGTCAGCTATATAGATTCCCAGTGAAACGCCCTGCCCGGCATTCCCGAGTGCCGCATCCATGGTCTGCCTGAAACATTCCTCTTGGGGATGTCCTTCGCGGTCGGCTGCGGACAATAGATCTTGCTGCACATAACAGGTGGTCGTGCCTGTGAATATCCCCTGATAATACCCGGCTGAATCGGCATTTTCCTCCAGATTGCCGCTGGCATCGGCGGCGACTTTATCCTTCCCCAAGAACCACCACTGAAAGCCGTTACTCGCCAAACCCGAGGCGTCCGTCCAATTGTTGCGGAAAGCATCGAATACGGCAAGATACTGCGTCCCGGTCGGGGAGGTGTAATTGTTGCCATTCAGTCCGTTGGGAGGAGTTTTGCCATCGTCATGTTTGCCATAGTAGTAATCCTGCCAGTGCTGGATGAGGTTCGATGCCGCCGCCGCCCAACACAGTTCCCTATCTGACTTGTCGGTGACATTTTCATCCGTGCTGTAGAAACCCTTCCCGACATCGTAAACATGCCCGGTGGTCGTGGATACAGTAACAGCCGCCTGCACGGTGAGCGAGGCGAGCAGGGAGAGAAGCGCGGTAGACAGAATCTTCATGAACAAAAACAGGCAGATCGGAATACCCGTGGCGGGGCATTCCGCGCATGGTGGAGTTTACTCCCACTCAATGGAGGCCGGGGGCTTGGTGCTGACGTCGTACAGCACGCGGTTGATGCCCTTCACCTCGTTGAGAATGCGGTTGGAAGCCTCGCGCAGTAGGTCGTAGGGAAGCTGCACCCAGTCGGCCGTCATGGCGTCCTCCGAGATGATGGCGCGGAGGTTGGTGGCGAACTCGTAGGAGCGCTCATCGCCCTTCACGCCGACGGTCTTGACGGGGATGAGGCCCGCGTAGGCCTGCCAGCATTTATCATACCACTGCCACTTGCGGAGCGTGCCGATGAAAATGGCGTCGCAGTCGCGGATAATATCGAGGCGTTCTTTGGTCACCTCGCCGGGGCAGCGCACGGCTAAGCCGGGGCCGGGGAAGGGGTGGCGCCACAGGATGTCGTGCGCGATGCCCATGCTGGCTCCCAGTTCGCGGACTTCGTCCTTGAAGAGGAAGGCGAGCGGCTCGATGACCTTGCCCTGGGCCTGCAGCTCCAGCACGCGCTCCACGCGGTTGTGGTGCGTCTTGATGACGGAGGCCTTGCTCTTGGCGTTGGATGCGCTCTCGATCACATCCGGATAGAGGGTGCCCTGTGCCAACATTTCGGCATCGCCGACGGCGTCCCAGAACACATCGATGAACAGGCTGCCGATGATGCGGCGTTTTTTCTCCGGGGCGGTTTCGCCTTTGAGGGCTTCCAGGAAGCGGGCGGAGGCGTCCACGGTCTCGATGGTGATGCCCATGCGGGCGAAGTTGGCTTCCACCTCGCGGGCCTCGTCCTTGCGCAGCAGGCCGTTATCCACGAAAATGCAGCGCACGTTCACGCCGGCTTCATGCAGCAGAACGGCCAGTACCGTGCTGTCCACGCCGCCTGAAACACCGCAGACGACCTGCTTGTCCCCGACCTTGGCGCGGATGTCCTCGATAAGCTCGCGCTTGAAGTCGCCGATGTCGAAGGGGGCGAGCTCCTTGGCGTAGGAAAGGAAGTTGCGGAGGATGGTGCGGCCTTCGTGCGAATGGGTTACCTCCGGGTGGAATTGGATGCCGAACATGGTCTCGCCCCATTGCAGGGAGACGGGGACGCCTTCGCTGTTGCGTGCGATGACACGGCAACCTTCGGCCAGGTGGTCCACGGTGTCGGAGTGGCTCATCCATACCTGCGAGGAGGCGGACATGCCGGCGTATAACCCGGTGAGTTCCCCGGGAATGAGCTGGGCGGGGCCGTACTCGCGTTTGTTGCTCTTGCGCACGGTGCCGCCTGTCTTGAGGTTCAGCAGCTGCATGCCGTAGCAGACGCCCAAGACGGGTACGCCGAAGCTCTTCAACCATTCGAAGTCGATGTCGGGGGCATCCGGGTCCGAGGTGCTCTTGGGTCCACCGGAAAGGATGATGGCGCCGGGTTGCTCGATTTCATGCAAATCTTCCAAGGCGTACAGCTTGGCAAGGTATCCCAGCTCGCGCACACGCCGTACGATCAACTGCGTGTACTGCGAGCCATAATCAATGACGGCTACAATGTGTTTGGGGGTCATATCGCTGCCCCAAGCATAGCAAAATCTGCCCGTTCTTGCAAGCTCTTTTACGGGCTTCGGCATGCTTTTCGGGGGTGTCACCGCCCTCGTTGTGCTTTTGGTCTTGACATTTCATTCGTTTTCCTATACTGTCAGGGGCATGTTCGTTGACAACATCAGGATCTTTGCCAAGGCAGGAAAGGGCGGCAATGGGCTCGCCAGTTTCCGCAGGGAGAAATTTGTGCCTCGCGGGGGTCCTGATGGAGGTGACGGCGGGGACGGTGGCAGTGTGGTGCTGGAGGTTAGCACCGGTGTGAATGACCTGCGCGCGTTCTTTTACGATCCCAAGCTCATCGCTACCGATGGCATGCCGGGTATGCACGCCCGCAAGCACGGGCGCGATGGGCGCTCCGTGACGGCGAAGGTGCCGCCGGGGACGATTGTCTACCGCAGTAATGCTGCTACCATGCAGGAGGCTACTTGGCTGGAGCGTGAGGGCGAGGGTATCGAGGTGGAACAGGTGGCGGATCTGACCCAACCGGGGGATCGCTTTGTGCTCTGCCAAGGGGGCAAGGGCGGCCGCGGTAACTGGCACTTCCGCACCGCGACGGACCAGGCGCCTCTCAAGTTCGAGACGGGCACCGAGGCGGAATCCGGGGTCTTCTTCTTGGAGCTGCGCCGCATCGCCGACGCCGGCTTGGTAGGTTATCCGAATGCCGGTAAAAGCACCCTGCTCTCCGCAATCTCGAACGCTACGCCCAAGATCGCGGCCTACCCTTTCACCACACTTCAACCCATCGTCGGCACCCTGGAGTTCCCGGACTTCTCCCGGGCCGTGGTCGCCGACATCCCGGGCATCATCGACGGCGCCTCCCAAAACCGAGGCCTCGGCCACGAGTTCCTCCGCCACATCATGCGCTGCCGCATCCTCCTCTTCGTGGTGGACATGACCGGGCTGGAGCACGACCCCATCGAGGCCATCCAATCCCTCCGCAAGGAAATCAAGCTCTACTCCGAGGAGCTTGCGGAACGTCCCTGGCTCATCATTGCCAACAAAATGGACGACCCCACCGCCCTCGAAAACCTCCCCACCCTCCGCCAACGCTTCCCCAAGGCAGAAATCATCCCCATCTCCGCCCAAAACCGCCAAGGCATCCCCGAATTCTTGGAAGAACTGCACGCGAGGTTAACAGATTAATCAGAGTATTTACCGCGTCTTATGATGTTTTTAGCAAGCTATTATATTAACACGTTCCTTGAACGGGCTCCTCTCTCGTGGTTCATATCGCTTGCCGTAGCCATAGTACTTGCGGGGGTGTTCCTTTGGTGCTCCTATCTGCGGTGTTCATCTAACATTGTATCATCCGGAGATACAATGCAGCACTACGCCTCTCGTAGGTTGTATATCTTTTTAATTTCGATATCAATTGTATTAGCCTATGCGATGATATCCGGGCTCCTTTACTGCACGTGGCTCTCCGGCGATAGCTGGTGGCTGCAGATGATGTCTCAACAGTCCTTCAGTGTTAAATTTCACGATGCCCTCTGGAGATATTTCGGTTGGGTGGGGAGGATTGGAGAGCAAATCGGTGTGTGGTGGTCGCTTTCACCCAGTCGTTGGCAATTCTGGCTGCTTACTCCAGCGTTCGTGGTTGTTTTTCCTTTTGCCGTAAAACGGGCGATACGAATGAAACTACCTATGGCTTCTTCTTCGGGTATTGTCTTTTATTGGTTGTGCATAGTTCTATCCCTTATCGGGGTGTCAACGGATCCGGTATGGAGGAACTACACGTGCTATTTTGCGCATATTACTTACCTGTGGCCAAGCGTATGGTCTGTCTTTTTTCTCTCTATCTTTACAACGAATAGGGAGACATTCGGTGAAAAATATCCTTTTCTGAATGGCGGGTTTGCTCTATCTTTGGGTATTATAAGTGGCTGGGGAACTGAATGTTTCACAGCTACGGTTCTCCCTTTGCTTTTGGTATGGGGTGCGTATTATCTTGTACGCAGACTCCCTATGTCGTATTCAGCACGCTGGGGGATAGCCGGGTTCATTATTGGTGCTGCATTGCTGTTCGGCTCAGGTGCAGCAGCCGGAAGAGCCGGCGAACACACCATTTTGTATAAGCTTCCATACGATGAGCTGCTGCAATATGTTTATCATCTTGATTGGAGTAAGGTATGCCGGCTTAATACGGGGTCAATTCCTGCGAATCTAATTGATGTCCCCTTTCATCTGCGTATCTTTTTCGTTCCGTATCTTCTTGATTTTTTTTGGAATGCCGTTTCCCTTACGGCTACATTCGTGGTAGTTACAGTTCTCCTGCTTGCGTTGTTCAATCGTTCTCGATTTTGCTCTTCCGTAAAGGAGCCTGTGCTATGGATGACTGTCTCGTGTGTGATGGCTTTATCTTATCTGGGTGGTTGCATACCTTCTCACTATTCCTTTCTTCCTTCCTGTTTCCTTGCTATATGCGGAGCTCTCTTATTGTGGAGTCGGCTAAGTAAATGGGCGGCATACTCGGTCGGAATCTTCTTAATTATGTATGGTATGTTTGCATTTATTGTTCCTGCCTTGGTCGAGGGAATACAGTACAAGCCATACGAGATAGCTCGTGCCGGTGAGATAAGGAGACAGGCTTCTTTGGGTATTAAGCACATCCATCTGAAAGCTCCTTATCCCGCTGCTCCTCGGGATCCTCTGCATATAATTACATCTGAAAGATTAACCAAAGATCCAGAAAATATAGGTAATAGAAAGGCGGTTTGGGGACTCGGACCGACCTTGGGTATTGAAACAATATCACAGGATTGAGTTTCTGTATCAATCTATTCCCAGATCCTTTCGCGTATGAATCAGAAACAAGCAAACTCAT
Source organism: Akkermansia muciniphila (assembly GCA_004557455.1). Taxonomy (GTDB): domain Bacteria; phylum Verrucomicrobiota; class Verrucomicrobiia; order Verrucomicrobiales; family Akkermansiaceae; genus Akkermansia; species Akkermansia muciniphila_D. The sequence continues at coordinate 105,520 of SFDX01000007.1, forward strand.
CAAAGCCATTTAAAAAGGGCACTCCGTCAGTTTTTATGACCACCCCACGGGAGCCAGCGCTTCGTGAAAGCTCCTGCAGGTGGATTCCCGTAGCTTCAGATATAGGTACC
>SFDX01000060.1 GCA_004557455.1 Akkermansia muciniphila
AACTGCGCGCGCGTCTGGTGCGGGTACTTGCGGTTGTTCTCGAACATGGCCGTCAGGCGCGTGTCGAGCTCCTGCATCACTCCGTCCTGCAGGTCCAGGTCCAGGGTAGTCTGTACCCGCAGTCCGCCGGCATAGACCGTCTCCTCTTTGATGCCCCGGTTATTTTTCTCCAGCATATCGAGGATGTGGTCCACCTCGCTGCGGATGAGATCCAGAGCGTAATTATCCGTACCGCGCGGCTCCGGTTTGTTGGTCACGAGCGGCTCTGCGAGCGCGGCCTCCAGTTGATTCTTGCTGATTTTGCCGTACTCGAACATGAGGTTCAGCACCTTGTCGCGCTGCACCACGGCGGCGTGGTGGTCATGATAGGGAGAAAAGACATTCGGGCTGCAGATGATACCGGCAAGCATGGCCGCCTCCCCCAGGGTCAGCTGCATGGGCGTTTTATTAAAATACCCGGAGGCCGCCTGCTTGAGCCCCATGAAGGTATGTCCCCAGAAAATGCGGTTGATGTAGCAGGTGAGAATGGTCTGCTTGTCAAAAGTGGACTCGATACGCCGCGCGAGGGCCATCTCCGTAAGCTTCGCATCAAAGTTGCGGTGGCGGTGGTTGTAGGTGGTCTTGGCCAGCTGCATGGTGAGGGTGGAAGCCCCCTGCGTGGTGCGGTGGTGTTTGAACACCTGCCCCACCGCGCGCATCACACCGCGAAAATCTACACCGCCGTGGGTAAAGAAGGAGCGGTCCTCCTGCAGGATGAGTGCGTCGATAAAATAACTCGGCACTTCGGCATACAGGTTCGTGATGCTGCGGCGGTTCTCTCCGTGCAGCGTACCCACCTCCTCGCCCCGGCGGTCCAGCACGATGCTGCGTTCCGGCATGCGGTGAATCTGCGTGATGTCGTACCGCCCGGCCTTGATGCCGTAGATGATGCCTACGAGGACCATCGCAAAAAGACCGACAAAGGCAAAACTGAGGATGAAACGTAGCGGCCACAGGATGACCTTCGGCAGGGTACGCGTGACGAAGTAGATGAAGCGGAAGGGGAAGGTGCAGAACAGCCACACGCCGCGCCACAGGGTTGTGCCTTTCTTCGGCGGCCGAATGACCTCCTGCAGTGGGTTGTCCTCCGCGGGTTTGATGCTCTGCGCAAATTCCCGCCACGAACCCGGCAGCGGGGCCGGCTCTGCCTGAGGGACGGGAGGGGGCGTTGGCGCGGGGCGGGGCGGCTCCTCCCGCCGGGGTTCCTCGGGCCGCGGCGGCGGGGCTGCCGGCTCCGGTGCTCGGCGCGGGGCGGTGTACTCATCCCTCGGCGGGGACGTTTCCTCCTCCGGGTAGGGCTCGGGCTCGGGGCGCGCAGGTTGCAGGCGCGGTCTCGGTGCGGCCTGCGGTTGCGCATAGCGGCGCCCCCGTCCCCGGTGCTCGGGTGCGGGGTCTTCCTCCGTTGCTTTGTATCGCGGGCTCATCTGCTGCCGTTCGGGCCTCCCTCTCTGTGACCCTGCACCAGCTTACCACACCCGCGCACGCGCCGCAAGTCTCATTTCTTTTGTCATACTTCATTATTTGACTTGATTCCCGCACAGAGCGTGCTATGCTGTCCCCAGACATCCGAACATGGGATGTCTGCATCTTTCACTTCATTATTACAACCATGAATATTCTCCATGATAAGGACGGCGATGTAAGCCTCCTGAACGGAAAGACGGTGGCCGTCATCGGCTATGGTGCGCAGGGCCGTGCCCAGGCGCTTTGCATGCGCGACAGCGGTGTGCATGTGATCATCGGTCTGCGCCCCGGCAAGAGCTGGGACGCTGCGGTGCAGGACGGCTTCGAGGTGATGCCCGTGGCCGAGGCTGCCGAGAAGGCCGACATCGTGCACCTGCTGCTGCCGGACGAGAAGCACGGCGAGGTGTATGCCACGCAGATCAAGCCCGCGATGAAGGTCGGCAAGACGCTGTGCTGCTCCCACGGCTTCGCTTACGTGTTCAAGACGATTGAGCCGCCGGCGGATGTGGACGTGATCATGGTGGCCCCCAAGGGCCCGGGCACGGAGGTGCGCCGCGTGTTCGAGGAGGGCTTCGGTTGCCCGGGGCTCATCGCCGTGTTCCAAAACCCGAGCGGCCAAGCCCGCGAGATCGCCCTGGCCATCGCCAAGGCGGAGGGTTTGACCCGCGGCGGCGTGCTGGAGTGCACCATGGCCCAGGAGACCTACGAGGATCTGTTCGGCGAGCAGAACGTGCTCTGCGGCGGTCTGGTCGACCTGATGAAGTATGGTTTCGAGACGCTGATTGAGGCCGGTTATCCGCACGAGATGGCCTACTTTGAGTGCGTGCACGAGGCCAAGCTGATCGTGGACCTGATCTACGCCGGCGGCATCCAGCGCATGAACTCCGTCATCTCTAACACCGCCGAGTTCGGTGAGTACTACAACGGCCCGCAGATTCTCGGCCCGGAGGTGAAGGCCAAGATGAAGGAGAGCCTCAAGCGCATCGAGTCCGGCCAGTTCGCCAAGGACTGGCTGGCGGAGGCCGCTGCCGGTGCCCCGAACCTGCAGGCTAAGCGCGCCGCTCTGGCCGATCACCCCGTGGAGATCGTGGGCAAGAAGATCCGCGCCCTCTTCGAGCGTAAGTAAATTGCTTTGATTCATCCCCCGCCCGGATGGACTCAAGCCTCCGGGCGGGGCTTTTCTATCGCCATGCCATCTGTTATCCATATTGAGAATGCCACGGTTTATCTCTCCGGCCGCCGGGTGTTGAAGGACATTCGCTGGCAGGTGGAACGCGGCGGGCGTTATTTTATTCTCGGTGCCAACGGGGCCGGTAAGACCACCCTGGTGCGCATGCTGCTGGGCTATGCTTGGCCGATCTTCGGTGCCACGGTGGAGGTGCTGGGCAAGCGCTTCGGCGGTGTGAACTTGCAGGAGCTGCGGCGGCACATTGCTTGGGTGAGTCCGCTGATGCACCGCTGGTTGGGCGACCGCGATTGGACGGGGCGGGAGATGGTGCTCTCCGGTCCGGATGCAACGATAGGTCTGTTCCGTACCCCGACGGCGGAGGAGGAAACCCGCGCCGCCTCGCTGATGGAGTCTCTCCGCGCGACCGATCTGATGGAGCGGCCCGTGTCGGTGATGAGCAGCGGCGAGCAGGTCAAGGTGCTGATCGCGCGTGCCCTGATGACGAACCCGGAGCTGATGATTCTGGACGAGCCGAGCGTGTTTCTGGACATCGCGGGGCGGGAGTTTCTGCTGCGCACCATCGCCGAGCTTGCGGCGGCGCGCCCGGAGCTGACGCTGGTATTCATCACCCAACGCATCGAGGACATCCTGCCGGAGTTCACCCGCGGCATGATTCTGCGGGAGGGCGAGATCCTGGCCGACGGACCGCGGGAGGAGGTGCTTACCGAGCCCCTGCTGAACGAGGCGTTCGGAATGAATATCCGCCTGATCCCCGGGCGCAACGGTCGCCTGTGGAGCGTGATTGAATAACAAGTTTTCCTGCCGTGCCCATCCGTAAACCGGTCCGCAAATCGCTCTCGCGTCAGGTGCTGGAGAGCATGGAGAGCCTCATCCGCGATGGCGAGTGGGCCGTGGGGCAGCGCATCCCCGCCGAGCCGGAGCTGATGCGTCTCTTTCAGGTGGGGCACAACACGGTTCGCGAGGCCGTGCAGGGGCTGGTGCACACCGGCATGCTCTGTGTGCGGCCGGGTGACGGCACTTATGTAACAGCTACCGATAAGCTGGACGCAGCGCTGACGCATCGCCTGTGCGAGGAGGCTGTGCCCTCGCGTATTCTGGAGGCTCGCCTGGCCATCGAGCAGGCCGTGGTAGCCCTGGCTGCCCGCCGCTGCACCCCGGCGGAGCTGGCGGACATCGAGGCGGCCTGGGCGCGCTGCGGCGAGCGCACCGGGCGCGGCATCGAGGACGACATGGCCTTCCATATCGCCATCGCAGACGCCGCGGGTAACCCCCTCCTCAGCCACATCTACCGCGTTATTGTCGACTACCTACGCAGCCAGTTCTCCGATCTCCTCGCCGAACGCCAATACGACCCCGCCGCCCTCCGCCTGCACGAGGAGCTGCTGCAGGCCCTCCGCCGCCGCGATGAAAACTCCGCCCGCAACATCGTGGCAAAAATCGTGGACTTCGACTACTCCCACCTCCCGGCGGAGTAAGGGAACATACCTTGGCCGCCGAGAGGTGAGGGTAAATAATTACCTTGGCGTATTAAGATTATTGTGGTATAATATCCCCATGGAAAGGCAGATAGACCTTAAACACATGAAGAAGGCAGAGAAAAAAGGGCACTCCGTCAGTTTTTATGACCACCCCACGGGAGCCAGCGCTTCGTGAAAGCTCCTGCAGGTGGATTCCCGTAGCTTCAGATATAGGTACC
>SFDX01000061.1 GCA_004557455.1 Akkermansia muciniphila
TGCCGGCAGCGAGGCGGAGTCCGCGGCCGACAGCGGGGTGGCGGATGCCATCTCGCGCATGGTCATGCCGCATGTTGTCTTTGATGAGGCCTCCCTGGATGAGGTGGTGACGGCCCTGCAAAACCAGATTTCACGCTTCGAGAGCAACGGCATTCGCGCCGCGCGCTCGATTAACCTGGTGACCAACTTCGGCTTGCAGACATCGCCGGCCTACAAGAGCCTGGCGGAGCGCCGCGTGACCCTCGATCTGTCCGATGTCTCCGTGAAGGATGTGCTGGATATACTTTGCTCCCAGTTGGGGGTGAAGTACTACTACACGCAGGTGGGCGTGGAGCTTACCTACACGGGCCGTGACTTCGGGCCGCTGGTGGACCGCACATTCTCCGTGCCCCCGCATTTCTTCGACGGAGCGGATGCGGGTGACTCCGATGAGGAAAGCGACGGCATGGATGATGAGGGCGGCAAGGTGCGTGTGGGCCGCGTTGATCCCGTGAAGGCCCTCAAGGCGATGAAGGTAGCCTTCCCGGAGGGTTCGTATGCCCGTTACTCGCCCTCCACCCGCCAGCTTCATGTGCGCAACACGGCGTATAACCTGGATGAGATTCAGGAGCTTCTGAGTGCCCCGATGGACGGGGAGAAGCTCATTGTGTTGAATGTGATCATGGCCCAGGTGAGCCAGGAGGATTTGGAGGAGTTGGGCTTTGACTGGATGTTCAGCTCCGCTCTGAACAACGAGATTTATTCCACCGGCGGCAAGCTGCTGGACCCGACGACGCAGTTGCCCGTTATCGGTGCCGGTGTTTCTTCCGGCCGGGATGTGGGACCCTTCCCGCGGCAGAGTGTGACGGAGGGGCTGCGCTCCAACGTGCGCCTGATGAACAGTGACAGCCTGGACAGCTTGGTCTCCAGCGGTTCTGCTAAGAAGTACTACGCGAACGCTGCCACCAAGGCCCCCGGTTTCTTCTCCTTCCGCGCGGCGTGGAAATCGGCGGACCTCGGGGTGATCATGCGCGGTCTGAGCCAGAAGAAGGGCTGTGACTTGCTCTCCAACCCGCGCACGGTGTTCCGCGCCGGCTCGGAGGAGCAGATCGTGTTTGCCAACGTGCACGAGTTCTTCTACCCCACCAACTGGGATTCCCCGCAGATTGTGACCTCCACTACTACGGATGCCGATGAGGAGGACCGGGAGGACGATGATGACTACTACGACGACTACGATGATAACAGCGGCGGTACGGCCATGGTGACCCCGGCGCACCCCACGGATTTCGTGCGCTTCGGTATGTCGGAGGACTCGGTGGGCGGTATCGGGCCGGTGTTGCAGGTGCACAAGGCGGAGCTGAATGCGGATAACACCTTGGTGAACCTCGCCCTGACCTTTACCTACAACGACTTCGAGGGTCTGGTGAACTGGGGCACGCCGTTGGTGCAGCCGCAGCAGATTGAGGACGCCGACGGCAACATGACCGTGAACGAGGTGGAGCTGACCCCCAACTACATCCTCATGCCGGTGTTCAAACGCTATTTTGCCAACACGGAGGTATCGCTGGTGCCCGGTACGGTGCTGGTGCTCGGCGGTTTGCAGGAGGCCCGAAACGTGAAGTTTGAGGATAAGGTGCCCGTGCTGGGTGACCTGCCCTTGGTGGGCCGCCTCTTCCGCTCCGAGGGTGAGAGCAATATCCGCAAGATGATGATGATTTTTGCCAAGGTGGACGTGGTTGATCCGACGGGTCGCGATATCAACACGGGGGTTCGTCCCTCGCAGTTCACGGACGGTATTTAATGCAAGCAAGATATGAGAGACAAGAACGATAAGTATGCGGACGATGAGACCGATAACCGGTCACAGGTTCGCAGCATCCTCAGTAAACTGGCGGAGGAGCGTCCCTCGCAGGAAAAAAAGCGCGAGGTGGTGGTGCGTGAGGATGGTACCAAGGTGATACGCGTGACGAAGAAGCGCCGCGTGATGATCTCCGCCGAGGAGAAGAAACGCCGCGCGCGCCGCGGGGTGATGTGGACGCTGTTTTCCTTCTTCGTGCTGCTGCTGCTGACCGTGGCGTTCTTTGCCTACCGCATCACGGTGATGACGGGGGACGAGTACTTGGCCGGCAAGGTGGAGGAGCTCAAGCGCCTGTGGGGCTGCACGGAGCTGCGCTGCGACGGGCTGAAGCTGACCGCCTCCGGTTTCTCGGTCGACCGACTGGAGGCGCGTTTCCCGGAGACTTCCATGCTGGAGAGTGTGGTGCTGAGCAAGGTGGACGGCGATGTGGGGCTGCTGAGCTTTGCTACCGGTGTGCTGCGTACGGAGCGCACGGCCATCGGGTCTGCGGACATCGTGCTGCGCGTGGGGGACGGTCTGCTGCATCTGGACCGCGCGAATCCCGCGGGGCTGTGGCAGATGGGCCGCGTGGAGTGCAGCCGTCTGAATGTGGCGTGGAAGGATGGCGATGCCACGCCCGTTGCCCTGACCGATGTGGCCGGTTATATGTACGCCGTCCCCTCCCGTCAGGATACGACCTCCTTGGTGATGCACGACGGCAAGCTGCAAATGCGCGGCTGGCCTGCGGTGCGGTTGACGGAGGGCAAGATGCTGATTTCCGACTACGCCGTGCCGTCTTTCTCCTTCACCGGTACGACCGATAACCCGACTTCCACGGCCCCCGGGACGGAGTCCCGTTTGTCCGTGAGCGGCGAAATCGCGGAGCGCGGTGCGCTGGCGGGTCCCTTTGTGTTCGATGCGGATAACATGAGTCTGGGTGCCCTGACGCGGGATGCGTTCGTCTCCTTCCTTCAGGCCCGCACGCTGGGCGCGGCTCAGGCCGGTGCCGATGCTGCCGGAACCGTTAAGCTGCCCTTTGCAACGGATCATCCCGTCTTCGGCGGTATGGTGCGGGTGAAGGGGGTGGAGCTGCAGGGCTTCCCGGCCATGGAGGTGATTGCCGAGCACTTGGAGCGGCAAAACCGCAAGAATTTCCAGCGCCTCAAGCTCTTCCGCGGCGTGGTGCGTTTGTCCGAGCAGGAGGGAGCCAACGTGCTCACCCTGCAGGAGGGCGACATGGAGGAACGCCGCTTGGTGACGCTGAAGGGTGAGCTGCGCGTCTTGGCCCCGGAGGACGGGCGCAAGCTGAGCGGTACGCTCGAGTACGGCCTGCCTTCCCGCCTGACGCGCACGGAGTATGCGGACGGTGTGCCGGACCCCCTCTTTGATGATGACGGCAGCTTCTCCCGCGTCGTGACCACCCTGAGCGGCACGGCGGACTCGCCTTGCGATAACTCCTCCGAGTTGGAGGCGCGCGCCGGTGTGGCCCGTGCCAACCGCACGGGGCGTCGCCCGGCGGATATGGACATCGATATCGACCAGTTTGCCAAGGACTTTACGGAGAAACATCGGGAGGCGGAGGCCATCCTGCGCGGTGACGAATCCGACAGTACGCCCGCCCCGCAGTCCGGGGGCTCTGCTCCCTCGGGTGTGGCGCCTTTCGGGGATGACCCCTTTGCCACACCGTCGTCCGGTACCCCTTGGCCGCAGAGTAACTGAACGAGAGAGGCATGAGCAGTGATAAACGTTCGCAGTGGTGGTCCCGGCCCCTCGGGCATGTGATGTGGTGTATCATCGCCTCCGTCTGTGCCACCCTGCGCATGCGTCGTGTGTTTGTTTCTCCGGAGGCCGAGAAGTTGCTCGGGAACAGTCCGGTCATCATCGTGCTGTGGCATAACCGCACGTTCATGCCCTGCCATTTCTACCGCCGTGTGGTGAAGGGTAAGGTGCCCATGAGCATGCTGACGAGCGCCAGCAAGGACGGGGCCATCCTCGAGGCCGTGGCCAATGATTACGGCATGCGGGCCGTGCGCGGTTCCAGTCATCGGCGGGGAGTGGCTGGCTTTCTGGACATGGTGCGCGAGCTGGAGGACGGCTGCGCCATGTGCATCACCCCGGACGGTCCCAAGGGGCCCCGCTACAAGTTCCGGCCCGGTGCGGTGCGTCTGGCTTCCATGAGCGGCCTGCCGATTCTGCCGGTCTCGATGGATGTGCCGCATTGCTGGCGGGTGAACAGCGCGTGGGATGGGTACATCATCCCCAAGCCTTTCAGCAAGGTGACCTTCCGCATCGGTGCGCCGGTGTATGTTCCCCGTGATTTGACGCCCGAGCAGCAGGAGGACTTCTGCCGCCGCCTGCGCAGCGAGCTGGCACACGGGCGTCCGGATTTTGAACCCATTATTTCAGACAACTAAAGCATGAACCCGATTCTCATCAATGGCAAGGAGGTGGCGCAACAGGTGCGCGCCGGTCTCGTTTCGCAGATTCAGGAGCTGAAGGAGCAGGGGGTGTCGGCTCGAAGGTCAGGGCCTGTGCGGAGCTGGGCCTGCGCTCGTTCCATTACGAGCTGCCGGAGGAGACGACGCAGGAGGAGCTTATTTCGCTGATTCATCGGCTGAATGCGGACCCGGAGGTGCACGGCATTCTGGTGCAGAGCCCGCCGCCGCGCCACATCGACGAGAGCGCGGTTATTCTGAACATCGACCCGCGCAAGGACGTGGACGGCTTCCACCCCGTGAACGTGGCCAAGCTGGTGCTGGAGGATGAAACCGGTTTTGTGCCCTGCACGCCGCTGGGCTGCATGGAGCTGCTGAAGTCCGCCGGGGTGGAGACCGCCGGCAAGCACGCCGTGGTCATCGGCCGCAGCATGATTGTCGGCAAGCCGATGGCGCATCTGCTGCTCGGCAAGAAGGCTAACGCCACGGTGACCGTCGCGCACTCCCGCACGGCAGACCTGCCGGGGCTGTGCCGCACGGCGGACATCCTGGTGGCGGCCGTGGGTCGACCGGCCATGGTGACGCGGGATTTCATCAAGCCCGGGGCCGTGGTCATCGATGTGGGTATCAACCGCATCGCGGATGCGACTCGGCCGCGCGGTTACCGCATTGTGGGTGATGTGGACTTTGACGGCGTGCAGGATCTTTGCTCGGCCATTACCCCCGTTCCCGGCGGGGTGGGGCCCATGACCATCGCGATGCTGATGGCCAACACGGTGAAGGCTTGCCGACAGTTGACGGCGAATACGGCACACTGAGCGCATGAAGGCGGCGGAAAAGACAAACGTGATGCGTCTGCTGGAGCAGAAGAAGATCCCCTACACGGCTTACGAGTACGAAAGCGAGGGGGCCATCTCCGGCACCGAGGTGGCGGAGAAGCTGGGGCAGAATCCCGAGCAGGTCTTCAAAACCCTGGTGACCACCGGTAAGAGTACGGCGCACTATGTCTTTGTCATCCCCGTCGGCGCGGGGCTGGACCTCAAGAAGGCGGCCAAGGCGGTGGGCGAGAAGTCCCTGGAGATGCTTAAGCAGAAGGATTTGTTGCCCCTCACCGGCTATGTGCACGGCGGCTGTTCGCCCATCGGCATGAAGAAGGCCCTGCGCACGACGCTGGACGCCTCCGCCGAGCGTTTCGGTACCATCATTTTCTCCGGCGGTCGCATCGGTGTACAGGTGGAGGTGGCCCCGGCGGATTTGGCCCGCTTGGTGCGTTTTCAGACCGCAGATGTTACCACGGATCTTATTCACCGCTGAAGATGCAGATTTTGAACACAAACCCCTGCGGGGGTGTCTAATCCCGTAATTCCCTTTGCCCGTTCGGCGGAAAACGCTGCGACGGGCCCGGGGTGTGCAGTTTTGATATGAATACTCAGGAACTCAGTGAGAAGATCGCCCGCGCCTCCGGCTGGGTGGGCGAGGTTAAGCAAGAAATGGCCAAAGTGGTGGTGGGGCAGCGCGTGCTGATCAACCGCCTGATCCTCAGCCTGCTGTGCAAGGGGCATGTGCTGCTGGAGGGTGTGCCCGGCTTGGCCAAGACGATGTCCGTGAAGGCGCTGGCGGGTACCATGCACGCGGCCTTCTCTCGCATTCAGTTTACGCCTGATTTGCTGCCTGCCGACCTGCTCGGTACCATGATTTACAACCCGGAGGAGCGCGCCTTCAGTGCCAAGAAGGGGCCCGTGTTTGCCAATCTGGTGCTGGCAGATGAAATTAACCGTGCCCCGGCCAAGGTGCAGAGTGCTCTGCTGGAGGCCATGCAGGAGCGCCAGGTGACGCTGGGGGAGACGAGTTATCCGCTGCCGAACCCCTTCCTGGTGCTGGCGACGCAGAACCCGATTGAGCAGGAGGGTACTTACCAGCTTCCGGAGGCGCAGTTGGACCGTTTCCTCTTCAAGGTTATCGTGGATTATCCCACCCGCGAGGAGGAGGTGCAGGTGTTGCAGATGATGAGCCACACGGGTGCGGCGCCGTCCACTTCTCCCGTGGTCACCGTGCAGCAGATCGATGCGTCGCGTGACCTGATGAACGAGATTTATCTCGATCCCGCGGTGCAGAATTACATCGTTGACCTGGTGCGCGCTACCCGCAATCCCGCTGCGTTGGATAAATCGCTGGAGGGTATGGTGCGTGCCGGTGCGTCGCCCCGTGCTACGATTAACATCTCTCTGGCGGCGAAGGCTCTTGCGTTCACGCGCTGCCGCGCCTTTGTGACGCCGCAGGATGTGAAGGACCTGGCGCATGATATTCTGCGCCACCGCATTCTGCTTTCCTACGAGGCGGAGGCGTCCAACATTTCGGCGGATGCCATTGTGGATCGCATTCTGTCCAAGGTCCCCGTTCCGTAAAGCTCGCTGCTTGCCATGAACACGCAGGAAATCATGCAGAAAGTGCGCCGTATCGAGATGCGGGCGCGCAAGTTGGCAACGGCCACCTTTGCCGGGCAGTACCGCTCCGGTTTTCGTGGCCAGGGCTTGGATTTTGACGATGCGCGCACGGGGGTGCCCTATGTGCGGCGTTTCCACGAGGAGCGTGAGCAGGTGCTGCTGTTGTGCGTGGATGTGAGTGCCTCCATGAACTACGCGGGGGCAGGGCAGGCGGATACCAAGCGCGAGTATGCCGCGCTGCTGGCCGCTGTTTTGGCCTACAGTGCGGCCCGCAATGGGGATAAGGTGGGCTTGCTGCTTTTCGGGTGCCGGCCGAATCGCTATCTGCGCCCGGATAAGGGCATGCGCCAGTGCCTGCGTATCATCAATGAAATCCTCACGGCTCCGGCGGATGGCCCGGATGATACGGCGGAGGCGGTCTCCAATGCCGTGCTGCGGAGTCAGCGGAAGCCTGCCATGGTGTTTTTGGTGAGCGATTTTTTGATGGCACCGGATAAGCAGGCGATGGGGCGCCTCAGTTTCCGTCATGAGTTGGTGCCCGTGCGGGTGAATGATGCTGCGGAGTTGCAGTTGCCCGCAGCGGGGCGCGTTTATGTACAGAATGCAGAGACGGGGGGATTGCTGACCGGTAATTTTTCGGATGCGCGTTTGCGCCGCCTGCATGCCGCTGCGGTGCGGGAGCATTTGGAGGCATGGGATCATCTGTTCACGCAATCGGGTGTGGATGCCCTTCGGTTGATGACGGGGGAGGATTTTATGCCGGACCTGCGTGCTTTGTTTGCACGGAGAAGCAGATTTTTCGCTCATTGAGGTGCCATGGAGGAGCAAGAAGTTCAGGATTTGGTGAGCAGCATTCCCAAGCTGCAGCAGGTGCCGGATGCCGCTGCTTTTGCGGAGCCCGATTACTGGCTGTGGGGGGGCGTGGCTGCCGGGGTGGTGCTGGTGTTGGCTGCGGTGGTGTGGTGGCTGCGCCGCCGGCATCGGGCCGAGGTCGTGCCGCCGCTCCCGTCTCCGGCGGAGCAGGCGGTGGCTCTCTTGCAGGACCTGGCCGCAGAGTTGCCGCCCCTGGGGGTCTGCGGGGTGCGGATCTCGCTGATTCTACGCAATTTTTTGGCGGGGGAGACGCAGGATCCCGCTTTGTTCGAGACACATGAGGAGTTCTCGAGGCGGTTGGATTCACTGGCAGGGGTGCCGGAGTCGTGCCGATTGACCACCCTGCGTTTGTTGGATGATTTGGCCGCGTTGAAGTATGCGCCGCAGCAGGAGGATTCTCCCGTGCGGGCGCGCCGTTTGATAGATGAAGCTCTGGTGCTGGTGGCGGACATCGAGGCTGCTCGCCGAGATTTGCCGGAGGAAGAGGAGGCTGTTTCCGTATGATACCCTTTGCTTACATGCTTGCGTCTGCTCCGCCGTCCGATTTGTCGCGGGAGTTCGTTTTTGCTCAGCCGTGGGTGTTGTGGCTTTTGCTGCCGGTGTTGGGTGCCCTGCTTCTGCGCAGACGCAGGGGGGCGGCTACCTGTGTGCAGCATCCCACCGCACATTTTGTCGAGCCGCTTCTGCATCGGCCGTCGGTGCTGGCAGGGCGGGTGGGGCCTGTTTGTTTTGCCTTGGCGGCTGCGGCTTTCGTGGTGGCCTTGGCGCGGCCTCAGTGGAAGAATCGCGTTGAGGAGCAGAAGGTGAGCGGTATCGACATCATGATTGCCTGCGACCTCTCGTATTCCATGAATCAGCGGGATATGACCCTGCCGGTGGGGGATTTACAGAAGACTGCGGCCTTGTCTGTCATCACGGCGAAGGAGGATATGGATGTGCTGCGTTCTTACTACGGCTCGCGGCGCATGCAGGAGCTGTTGCGCAGCAATCGTCGTCTGCCCGTGCGGCGCCTGACGGCGGCTCAGCACGTTATCAAGGAATTCGTCGCGGGGCGCCCGAATGACCGCATCGGGGTGGTGGCTTTCGCCGGCAAGGCCAAGCTGGGCTGTCCGCTCACCCTGGATCATGGGCGCAGGGATCCGGATTCCGGTGAGTTGCGACCCGGGATGGTGGAGCACATCATCGACCAGTTCTGCCTTGCAAACGGTCGCGGGCGGGAGGGCTATATCTCCGAGGATGGTACGGCTATCGGTACGGCTATCGCTTCCGCTGCCACGCGGCTTCAGGAGCGGCCGGAGACGAAGTCCAAGGTGATAATCTTGGTGACGGATGGTATGAATAACATGGGCAGCATCTCGCCCGATGAAGCGGCGCGCCAGGCGGCGAAGATGGGAATCAAGATTTTCACGATTGCTATCGGGGTGGATGAGCGTATCTCGGCGTTTACGGCGGAGGTGGATCCCATCGATGAGAAGACGCTGCGTAACATCGCCAAGGAGACGGGCGGACGCTTCTTCCGCGCCGGGAGCAGTGAGAATCTTCAGAAGGCGTTCAGTCGAATCGATAAGCTGGAGAAGACGGATGCCACCCGCCGCGTGCTGGAGAGTTATGAGGAGCTGTTCCCCTATCCCATCGGGCTAGCCTGCCTCCTCTTGGCTCTCGGTTGTTTGTTTGATGTTGTTTTGCCGAAACCTGCACCGTAGCCTGTTATCATGAGTTTTCTGTATCCTTATTTCCTGTTCTTTCTGGCTCTGCCTCTTGCGCTGGCGGTTGCTGCATTTGTGCTGCATGTGCGCCGCGGGGCAGCGTGGCGTTCGCTGGTGTCTGCGGCGCACCCGGAGCTGGTGGTGGATACTGCGCCGTGGCAGAAGGTGCTGCCTATGCTGGCGGTGCTGGGGGCGCTGGTGTTGGGTATTTTGGCCTTGGCTCGGCCTGTGGCGGGGTTCTCGGAGGCCTCGGCCCATGCTTCGGGGCGTAATTTGTTCATAGCGTTGGATGTTTCTCGCTCCATGACCACGGATGATGTGAGCCCGAGCCGCCTGGAGCAGGCTCGGTCCGCGGCCTTGGAGTTGTTGGATGCGCTGCCGGGGGATAAAATCGGCCTGATTGTGTTTGCCGGCGAGGCGGATGTGGTTGTGCCGCTGACTTACGATCACAACACTCTGCGCGACATCCTGCAGCGGGTGGATACCGGTTGGGCCGGTTACGGGGGAACAAACTTCGGGTTGGTGTTGACCCGGGCGCTGGATAACTTCCGCCGCAGTGCCCCGGGCGGTGGTAATGCACTCGTTATTTTCAGTGACGGTGAGGATACGGTCAACTCGAATGATGCCGCCGCGAAGGAGGCCCTCAAGGAGGGCATGCACGTCATCACCGTGGGTGTCGGTACCCCGGGCGGAGCGCCGATTCCGGACCCTTCTGCCGATGGCGGCTTATGGCGTGATGCCTCCGGTAAACATGTCATCAGTAAACTGAATGCGGAGTCGCTGATCCGTTTTGCCAAGGAGACGGGGGGACGCTATTTCGCTGCCGGGGCAGGGGCGGATATTTCGCAGTTTGCACGCGTTGCGGCGGAGGATCTTAAGAAGCACGAGGAGGAGGTGTCGCTGAATCGGGTGCCCAAAGATGTTTTTGTGTATTTCGCCGTCCCCGCTTTGCTGCTTTTGTTACTCGGCATGGTGGTCGGGTCTCATTGGCGCCTGCCGCGCCGTGTCGCTGCGGCCGTTGCGTTGCTTTGCCTGTTGCCTGTAACGGATGCCGCGGAACCGGAGCGTGTGCAGGATTATGAGCAGGCCCTGAAGCAAAAGGACCCCGCTGCTGCAAAGGAGTCGTTCTCCAAGGCTCTGCTTTCCGATGATCCTCATTTGCAGGCCGCAGCCCGCCTCGGTATGGCTAACATTGACACCGAGCAGTCGTTTGAAACCCTCCGCAAGCTTTATGAGCAGGACCCCGAACAGTCGCAGCATCGCCCCGGGGTGGATGAGTTGACCAAGCTGAGTGCGGACCTCAAAAAGAACATAGCTGCCTACGACGATGTACTGAAGTTGGACGCTGATTGCTCTGCCGCCGTCGGAAATAAGGGTGCCGTTGAGAAGCTGCTCCGTAAGGTGGAGAAGGAGATCGAGCGCCTTCGTCAGGAGGAGAAGAGATCGAGCGCCTTCGTCAGGAGGAGAAGAAGCAACAGCAAGATAAGCAGGATCAGAAGGACCAAGAGAATCAGCAGGATAAGCAAGATCAGAAGGACCAAGAGAATCAGCAAGATAAGCAAGATCAGAAGGACCAAGAGAATCAGCAAGATAAGCAGGATCAGAAGGACCAAGAGAATCAGCAAGATAAGCAAGATCAGAAGGACCGAAAGGATCAGCAAGATAAGCAAGATCAGAAGGACCGAAAGGATCAGCAGGATAAGCAGGATCAAAAGGACCGGGAGAATCATCAAGATAAGCAAGATCAGAAGGGCCGGGAGAATCAGCAGGATAAGCAGGATCAAAAGGACCGAAAAGATCAGCAGGATAAACAAGACCCGAAAAACAAACAGGGCCAACAGGATAAACAAGAGAAGAAGGATCAAAAAGACAAACAAAAGCAGCCCGAACCCCGCGAGCCCAAGCAACAGTCTGCCAACCCGAATCAGGATGCTGATAAGGAGAAGCAGCGGGCTTTCAGCACCCTCCAAATTCATGCGGATGAGGAGACCGGGTCTCCTATCATGGCCCCCTACCGTCCGCGTCCACCCAAGAAAGATTATTGATTACTATGATGCGCCCACTGATCGTACTCATTATAACATGTCTGGCCCTCTTGGCCGGACGAGTTTCTGCGGAACCCTCGGTTTCTTGGTCGGCCGGCTTGGCCGTACCCGGGGAACAGGTGTTTTTGTATGTGCTGGATGACGTTTCACAGGGTGTCGGGATGGTTGCGCCGACGCGTCTCCGTGTGCAGAACGCCGGTTACGAGATACGCCCGATTCAGACGGTTCTGGAGAACAGTACGAGCGGTATGCCCCGTCGCCTCGGTATCCTGTCAGTTCGTATCACTCCCGATGCCCCCGGCGATGTCAAGATAGAGCCCTTTGAACTGGAGTTTAACGACGGTACGAAGAAGCAAATAACGCCACCTGTCCTCAAGGTGTATTCTACGGCCAAGATTGTGTGGTATGATGAGCCTTTCCGTTACGGTGTGTTGGCACAGCCGGATGCCATAGACGGCTATGTGCATCAACAGCAAGCGGTTTGTTATAAACTCTTTTTGCCGGATGGTGCGGGGATTCTCGGCCAGTACCCGCCGCAGTTGGAGTCGGTGGGGGTGCGCTGCTCGGAGGTTCGTCTTTGGCCCGGGCTTCTGCTGCGGGATGGCTTGGACGGTAGTGTCGGGCGGGCGAATTCGGGTGGGCGTGCGTGGAATACTTACGACTACACGGCTCTGCTCACGCCCATGCAGGAGGGTACGCAGCAGGTGGTCGGTAAGTGCACGGTATACGCCGGTGCCGCAGGAAAGTTGCCTATGCCGCCGGTGACGCTTAAGTCTCTTCCTCTGCCCCCCGCGGATAAACCGCAGGATTTTGATAATGCGGTGGGTTCGTTCACGCTCGCGACGCGTACGCGCGCCACGGAGTTGTCGCTGAATGAGGCCATCGAGGTGGATGTTATCGTAAGCGGTAAGGGGGATTTGGAGCATCTCTCCGTCCCGCAACCGGAGGAGGCGGCTAACTGGAAGCTTTCCGGCAAGCCTTCCCGCAATGTTGACCGTGATGCGGACGGCCGTGTCACGCGTGTGACCTTTACACAGATTATGCGTCCCACGGTGGAGGTGGACGGCATTCCTTCTTTCCGTCTGCCTTTCTTTAATCCTGCAGATGAGGAGTACCACACGGCGTATTCGCGCCCCATTCCGCTTAAATGGAAGCTGACGGAGGGGACGACCGGGCTGCAGGGGGCGGATTTTTCGGCTCGAGAGCCGCTGCCGGCAGGTAAGGTGCCCGTGGCGGAAATGCGGGATATCTACGGGACTTTCCTGAGCGAGGAGGAGGCGGGGGCCATGCTGTATGTTCTTCCGCGTTGGTTGTGGTATCTCCTTTATCTGCCGGCGCTTGGGCTCGCTGCGGTTCTGGTGGCTCGTCCGCTCCGCGCTCGCTTCCGGGCGGGGGCTGCGGCGCGTCGGCGTGAGCGCGCATTGCGTGAGCTGGCGGCAGCAGAGCAGGGGGTGGATTTCCTCAAGGGTCTCGGTTCGTTTATCGAGTTGCATATACCGGCGGAGCATCAGGATGACGCTCTGCGTGCTATCTTGGCGCGGCGGGATGCAGAGGCTTTCCGTCCGGATGCGCGGGTGGAGTTGCCTGCCGAGGAGCGGAGCGGTATGTTGCAGCGAGTGCGTCGGGTAATGTCGCACCTTGCGGTGCTGCTTTTGTTGTTCGTGCTGTTCTCTCCGGCTTCTGCTGCGGAGGCGAATACGGCGGAGTCTGCATACAAGGCGGGGCAGTTCTCGCAGGCTAAGACTCTTTTGCAGGATAAGACGGACCCTGCGTCTCTGTTCAATACGGGTAATTGTTGCTATCGTCTGAATGAACCGGGACAGGCTGCTCTGTTCTATGCCCGGGCTTTGCAGGCAGATCCCTCCTTGGCCGAGGCGCGTGCCAACCTGGAGTTCATTCAGCGGAAGGAGGGGGCTGTGCTTGCCCGGAATGATTCCGCGGCTGATCGTATCTTCACTTGGTTGTCACCTTCTCTGCTGTGGATGCTCACCATCGTGTTCACGGCTATCTTGGCTTTCTGCATCGTGCTGTCGGTGGCCATGCGCGGGCGTCGTAAGCCCTGGGTTCATGCCGTGTCGGCGCTTGCGCTTGCCGCTTCTCTCCTCTGTGCGCTGGATTGGCTCTATTACCTCTCTCGCGAGGTGCCGGATTTCCGCCTCCTTCCGCCGGCGGACACGGCCTATGTCACCACGGCCACCACGGGGCGTTCGGCGGCAGATGATTCGGCTTCGGAGATCATCTCTCTCCCGGCGTCCACACCCATCCGTCTATTGGCTGTCCGCGCCTCGTGGTCCTATGTTCAAACCGCTGCCGGCACTCGTGCCTGGGTCCCGTCATCATCTGTCACGCCCCTCCTTCCGAATGCCGAGCCTCCCTCTCTGCCCATAACCATCAGCTTCCGTTGATGATATGTGTTGTATGGTGGTGCCTATTTCAAGACATCTTTAATAAACAGGCTTGATTGAGTCAGTCTGATGGGCTAAAATACACCGAAGTTACCATCATGAGTAAGATACATAAACGCCGCAACCATACGGCCGCATTCAAGAAGGAGGTTGTCTT